>NZ_CP108370.1:6224758-6884516 GCF_035953295.1 Streptomyces sp. NBC_01335 | reverse complement strand
CAGCCCGCCACCTTGGGCCGGTTGAGGGGCGGGGCGCCAAGCCGGCCCTTGGCGTCGAGCTTCAGGCCGACGAGCGGGGCCTCGATGTAGATGGCGGGGATCGCGACCTTCACCGCCCGGGAGGGGCTCAACGGTGGGTGGGATTCGGGGATGCGCTCGGGCATGCGGTGCGGAGCTCTCCGGAACGGCGGCGACCCGCCGCCCGCGGCATCGGAGCCGCGGGCGGCGGCATGCGCCGTCGCATCGTCGGACGCGTCACCGCATACGTGGACGATGCCTGCCACGAGGGAGAAGGTCGCGCACAGCGTCAGAGTGAGACGACATGCGCGACTCGGCCCTCGGCGCCGCCGTCGCGGAGTGTTACGCCTCGCCACGGGCGCGTCGGCGAGCCGCCCGGCGGGCCAGGACGAGCCCGCCGAGTCCGGCCACCCCGGCCGCCACGGCAGCGGTGGTGCCCGCACCCGGGCCGGAGTCGCCGTCGTAGCTCGCGGTCTCCAGGGTGGGGACGCCACCACCGCCCGCGGGGACACCGCCGGAGGGACGGGCGCTGGTGTCGGCGGCCTGCGTGTCGGCGATCACGCCGTCGGCGGCTGTGGTGCCGGCGGCGGCCTGGTTGTCGGCGGCCTGCCCGCCGGCCGTCTGGTTGCGCTCGCCGCCTCGGCCGCCGCGGCTCTCGTCGGGGCAGTTGACGACGAAGGTCCGCTGCTTGGTCAGGCTGCCCGGGACGACCCACTGGAGCTGGTAGGTGCCGTCCGGCAGCTGGTACTGCGGGCTGCGGGCCCTGCCCTGCGAGAGGGGGAGCGTGCCGGCCAGCACGTTCCCGGGCGGGACGGTCAGCGGCAGCTCGGTGACGGTCCAGGCGACGGACTGGAGGGTCTCGAAGTTGTTGGCCGAGAGCCTGAACTGGCAGATCGAGCCGCCGTTCGCACGGCCGTCGCGACCCGCGTTGCGGATCTCCACGATGTTGAGATCGCCGCTGTCGCCGGGGATGGCGAAGGCCTCGGGGGCGAAGGTGAGCGCGATACCGGCGGCCGCCACGAGGGTGCCGGCGCGGAGGGCGTGCGTACGGGTGGAGGCGGAGATGGACATGCGTGACTCCTTGAAGCCGGAACGATTGTCGTACTAATGGGAGGGGCACCCAAGGGATGCCACAGGTGATCCACAGGAGGGGATCGGCATGACCGACAACCCGTCAGAAATCCCCCCACCGGCCCATAGGCGGCGGGTCGGAAGGAGCCGGGGCGGAAGCTCGCACGACGCGCGGACACCACCCGCGGGACAGCCCTTAATCTGGCGCGGTGACCACAACTGACGACTACGCCACCTACATCGCAGGTCTGCCCCGCGTCCTGGCGGGTGCGGCCTGCCTCTTCCGCGACGCGACGGGCCGGATCCTGCTGGTCGAGCCGAACTACCGGGACGGCTGGGCGCTGCCCGGCGGAACGATCGAGTCGGACACCGGCGAGGGACCCCGGGCCGGGGCGCGGCGCGAGACCGCGGAGGAGATCGGCCTCGACCTGGAGCCGGGGCGGCTCCTGGTGGTGGACTGGGTACGCGGCCCGGCCCGCCCGCCCATCGCGGCGTACCTGTTCGACGGCGGGGTGCTGAGCGAGGCGCGGCTGGCGGCGATCGTCCTCCAGGAGGAGGAACTCCTGTCCTGGAAGCTGGTGGAGCGTTCCGCCCTCCCGGAGCACCTCCTCGGTACGCTCCTGCGCCGGGTGGAGGCCGCGCTGGCGGCGCTCGACTCGGGCACCGGAGCGGTCGAGCTGGAGGACGGCGTGCCGCCCGTCCTCTGACGGGCCGTCCGCGCGGGGAAATCCGGTCGTCGGACGGGTTTCCGCTCCGTAGTCTCCCCGCATGACTCTCGTCGCGATCCTCAGCGGTGCCGGCGTCTCCACGGACTCCGGCATCCCCGACTACCGCGGTCCGGACGGGGTGTGGACGCGGGACCCGGAAGCCGAGAAGCTCGTCACGTACGACTTCTACATGGCCGATCCGGAGATCCGCCGCCGCTCCTGGCAGATGCGCCGCGCCGCCGCGGCGTTGAACGCCCGTCCGAACGCGGCCCACCGCGCGGTGGCGGACCTGGAGCGGTCCGGCACCGCGGTACGGGTCCTCACGCAGAACATCGACGGACTGCACCAGGAGGCGGGGCTCTCCGCGCGCAAGGTGGTCGAGCTCCACGGCACCGCCCACGAGGTGGTCTGCACCCGGTGCCACGCCCGCTCCCCCATGGCCGACGCGCTGCGCCGGGTGGAGGCGGGCGAGGCGGACCCGGCGTGCGCGGTCTGCGGGGGGATCCTCAAGTCGGCGACGGTCATGTTCGGCGAGCGGCTGGACCCGGAGGTGCTGGCACAGGCGGTGGCGATCGCCAAGGGGTGCGAGGTGTTCGTCGCGGTGGGTACGACGCTCCAGGTGCATCCGGCGGCCGCGCTCGCCGGTCTGGCCGCCGACCACGGGGCCCGGCTGATCATCGTGAACGCGGAACGGACCCCGTACGACGACCGGGCCGACGAGGTGGTGCGCGAGCCGATCGGTACGGCGCTCCCGGCCCTGCTGGAACGGCTGGCGGCGGGCGGGGTGGGCGGTGCCGGCTGAGTCTCTGCCGTGCGGGTGGGGTAGTGTGGAGGGCTGCGAAGGGGAGTAGCCCCGAAAACCGGTCGTCGACACACTGGAATCCCCGGATTCCCGGTGGCCGGGCCCGTTGATCATGGCGGGTGGGCGAGACCTTCGGTCAGGTATGACACACCCGCGCCCTGCGGGTGCTGCGTCGTGCCGGGCCGAGTGGTCCTCCGAGAGCCCGTGCGGCGCTTCGCGAAGGCCCGGGGCCCGGCTCTCACAGAAAGCCACCCCGGATGCACCTCGACCCCCTGGCGATCATCACCGCCTTCGGGCTCATCTTCCTCGCCGAACTGCCGGACAAGACGATGTTCGCGTCGCTCGCCATGGGCACGCGCATGAAGCCCCTGTACGTCTGGTTCGGAACGTCGTCCGCGTTCATCGTCCACGTGGCCATCGCGGTCGGCGCGGGTGGTCTCCTCGGGCTGCTGCCCGACTGGATCGTCAAGCTGGTCTCCGCACTGCTCTTCGCCTTCGGCGCCTTCATGCTGCTGCGCGGCGGGGGCGACGACGAGGACGAGGACGAGGAGGTCAAGACCGTCACCGGTTTCTGGCCGGTCTACGGCACGGCGTTCATGGCCGTCTTCATCAGCGAGTGGGGCGACCTCACCCAGATCACCACGGCCAACCTCGCCGCGAGCAACGGAGCCTGGTCCGTGGCGATCGGCTCCGCCGCCGCGCTGATGTCCGTCTCCGCGCTGGCGCTGCTGGCCGGCCGGTTCATCGCCAAGCGGGTGCCGCTCAAGACCGTCCAGCGGGTCGGCGGTATCTGCATGCTCGGGCTGGCGATCTGGACGGTGACCGAGATCTTCACCGGCTGACGTCCCCGTACGCGCGTGTACGCGAAGGAGCCCGGTGACCGCCGAGACGGTCACCGGGCTCCTTCGTGCCCCGGGCCCTCTGCCCCCGGCCCTCAGCCGTCAGCCGTCAGCCCCGCGTCCTCAGCCCTCAGAACAGCGCCGGGGTGTCGTTCTCCGTGCCGCGTTCGAACGCCAGCAGGCGCTGCTTGCGGTCGAGCCCGCCGCCGTATCCGGTGAGGCTTCCGGAGGCGCCGATGACCCGGTGGCACGGGACGACGATCGAGACCGGGTTGCGGCCGTTGGCCAGACCCACCGCGCGGGAGGCGCCGGGCTTGCCGAGCCGGCCGGCCAGTTCGCCGTAGGAGAGCGTCTCGCCGTACGGGATGCGCTGGAGCTCCGCCCAGACGGTCCGCTGGAACGGGGTGCCCTCCAGGTGCAGCGGCAGGTCGAACGAGGTGCGGGTCCCGTCGAAGTACTCCCCCAGCTGGCGGACCGCCTCGGCGAAGGAGCCGGTGTCCACCTCCTCGCCGAAGGTCTCGCGCGGTGGCTGATGGCGGTGATCGGTCATGTACAGGGCACTGAGGACTCCGTCGGTGGCGACGAGGGTGAGCGGGCCGTAGGGGCTGTCGAGGAGGGTGTGGGTCCTGGTGTGCGGGAGGACGGTGGTGCTCACGGGGTGCTTCTTTCGGGGTTCGGAGGTCGGGGCGCCCGTCGGGGCCGGGGGCGCCGGGGTCGGGGGCGCCGGGGTCACTCGGGCAGCCGGTTGACGGGGTGCCCGTCGACGGTCCACAGGTACTGCACGGCGTACGCCCGCCAGGGCCGCCATCCGGCCGCCCGTGCGGTGAGCGCCGCCGGGGTCGACGGCAGCCCCAGCCGCTCGGCCGCGCGCCGGATGCCGAGGTCGGTCGGGCAGAAGGCGTCCGGGTCGCCGAGGGCCCGCATGGCGATCACCTCCACGGTCCACGGCCCGAACCCGGGCAGCGCGGTCAGCGCGGCGCGGGCCTCGTCCCAGTCGGTGTCGGCGGCGTCCAGCCGGAGCGAGCCGTCGGCCAGGGCGCCGACGAGGGTGGTCAGCGTGGTGCGCCGGGTGCGCGGCAGGGCGAGCGCCTCCGGGTCCAGCCCGGCCAGTGCCTCCGGTGCCGGGAAGAGGTGGGTGAGCCCGCCCTCGGAGTCCTCCACGGGCTTCCCGTACGCCGTGACCAGGCGGGCCGCGTGGGTGCGGGCGGCGGCGGTGGAGACCTGCTGGCCCAGTACGGCGCGTACGGCGAACTCCGCGCCGTCCACCGTGCGCGGCACCCGGCGCCCCGGAGCGGCGTCCACCAGGGGGGCGAGCAGCGGGTCGGTGCGCAGCTGGCCGTCCACGGCCACCGGGTCCGCGTCCAGGTCGAGCAGGCGGCGGCAGCGGCTGATGGCGAGGGTGAGGTCGCGGGGGTCGGTGAGCTGGAGGCGGCAGGCGATGTGGTCGGGGCGCGGGGAGAGCGCCACGATGCCGTGGCCGTGCGGGAGGGCGAGGGTGCGGCGGTAGGCGCCGTCGCGCCACTCCTCCACGCCGGGGACTGCGGTGGCGACGAGGTGGCCGAAGAGGTTGCTGGGGTTGAGCGGGGCGCGGTACGGCAGGCGCAGCGCTATCACGCCGGGTGTGGTGACGGCCTTGCCGCCGCGTTCGGCGCGGGTGCGCAGTTCGCCGGGGGCGAGGGCGAAGACCTCGCGGACCGTCTCGTTGAAGGTGCGGATGGAGGAGAACCCGGCGGCGAACGCCACCTCGGCCATCGGCAGCGCGGTCGTCTCGATGAGGACCCGTGCGGTCTGGGCCCGCTGGGCCCGGGCCAGGGCGAGCGGGCCGGCTCCGAGTTCGGCCAGGAGCTGGCGTTCGATCTGGCGGGCGGAGTAGCCGAGGCGGGCGGCGAGTCCGGGGACACCCTCGCGGTCGACGACCCCGTCCTGGATGAGGCGCATGGCGCGGGCGACGGAGTCGGCGCGGGCGTTCCACTCCGGGGAGCCGGGGCTGGTGTCGGGCCGGCAGCGCTTGCAGGCCCGGAACCCGGCCTGCTGGCAGGCGGCCGCGCTGGGGTAGAAGGTCATGTTCTCGACCTTGGGCGGCACGACGGGGCAGCTGGGACGGCAGTAGATCCGGGTGGTCAGGACCGCCGTGAAGAACCATCCGTCGAAGCGGGCGTCCTTGGACTGGACGGCCCGCACGCAGCGCTCGGTGTCGGTGTGCATGCTTCAAGCATCGGTCACGCGGGGTCCCGCGGCTGGCGGAAATCCGACATGGGGGTCGCGCGGGATTCCGACGCCCGGGATCAGCGTGCGGCGCGCAGGCTGCGCCAGACGGCTCGGGCGGCGTGGTGGCCGGACATGCCGTGGACGCCCGGGCCGGGCGGGGTCGCCGAGGAGCAGAGGAAGACCGCCGGGTGGGCGGTGGCGTACGGGACACGGGCGAGCTTGGGGCGGATGACGGTCTGGAGGCCGGCGAAGGCGCCGCAGGCGATGTCGCCCCCGACGTAGTTGGCGTTGTGCGCGGCGAGCTCCCGCGGTCCGGCGACGGCCCGGGCCAGCACCAGGTCGCGGAAACCGGGTGCGAAGCGCTCCAGCTGGCGTTCGACGGCCTCGGTGGCGTCGCCCTCCCAGCGCGCCGGGACGTGTCCGTACGCCCAGAAGACGTGGCGTCCCTCGGGGGCTCGGGTGGGGTCGGCCAGGCTCGGCTGGGCGGTGATCAGGAATGGGACGCCGGGGTCGCGGCCGTCGACGGCGGCGCGGAGCGCGGCGTCGATCTCGGGGGCGGTCGGTCCGACGTGTACCGTCCCGGCGCGCCGGGCCTCCTCGGCCGTCCAGGGGACCGGGCCGGAGAGCGCGTAGTCGATCTTGAAGGTGGCGGCGCCGTAGCGGTAGTGGCGGTAGGCGTTGCCGAGTCCGGCGATCCGGGCGAGCGCGGTCGGCGAGGTATCGAAGACGTACGCGCGGGCGGGCGGCAGCTCGTCGAGGCGCTTGACCTCGGTGCCGGTGCGGATGGTGCCGCCCTGGCTGCGCAGGTACGAGGCGAGGGCGTCGGAGATCGACTGGGAGCCGCCCCGGGGCACCGGCCAGCCGTTGGCGTGCGCGGCGAGCGCGAAGAGCAGGGCGATCCCGCCGGTGGCCACCCCGGAGGTGGGGGCGATGGCGTGCGCGGCGAGGCCGGCGAGGAGTGCGCGGGCCTTGTCGTCGCGGAAGCGCCGGGAGAGCAGCGTGGCGGGCTGGAGGGCGTCGAGGCCGAAGCGCACCCAGCGGTACGGGTCGCGGGGCAGGCCGAGCCAGGGGGTGCGCAGGAAGTCCTGGGCGAGGGTCTCCCAGTGGCCGAGGTAGGGGGCGACGAGCCGGCGGTAGGCGCCCGCGTCCCGGGGGCCGAGCGAGGCGGCGGTCTCCCCCACCGACCGGTTGAGCACGGCGGCCGTGCCGTCCGGGAAGGGGTGGGCGAGGGCGAGTTCCGGCTGGATCCACTCCAGCCCGTGGTCGGCGAGCGGCATCCCGGCGAACGCCGGGGAGCCGATGCCGAGCGGATGGACGGCGGAGCAGGGGTCGTGGCGGTAGCCGGGGAGGGTCAGCTCACGGGTGCGGGCACCGCCGCCGACCGTGTCGGCCGCCTCGAAGACCTCCACCGCGTAGCCCCGGCGCGCGAGTTCGGCTGCGGCGGTCAGTCCGTTGGGCCCGGCCCCCACGACGACTGCGTCAAGCATCGGCGACACCTTGGGACTCCTTCGCGGGGCGGCGGGCAGGAGAACCAGGATATTCCCGCGCGCGGGCGGCGTACGCGTGGGTACCCTCCGATCCGATGACCGACTCCGTGGAAAAGACCGTGTCCGCCGTCGCCGCCATGGCCGCCCGTCTGGTCGCCGTGGACGGTGTCCGTGCCGTCGCCCTCGGCGGCAGCCGGGCCCGTGGCACCCATCGCCCCGACTCCGACTGGGATCTGGGCCTCTACTACCGGGGTTCGCCCGATCTCGACGCGCTGACCGCCCTCGCCTCCGAGGCCCAGGGTGAGCCCGCGACGGTGGAGGGGCCGGGCAGTTGGGGCCCCTGGGTGAACGGGGGCGGCTGGCTGCGGGTCGGCGGCGTCGCGGTGGACTGGATCCTGCGGGACCTGGACCGGGTGGAGGCGGTCTGGTCCGACTGCCGGGAGGGGCGGTACGAAGTCGGGGTACAGCCGGGGCATCCGCTGGGCTTCTGGTCGCCGTGCTATCCGGGCGAGGTCGCGCTCGGACGCGTACTCGCGGACCCCACAGGTGACCTGACGGCCCTTCAGCATCAACTGCGGGACTATCCGGAGCCGTTGCGGCGAGCCCTGGCGGACGGGGCGTGGGAGGCGGAGTTCCTGGTGGGCTCGGCCGCGAAGTCCGCCCCGGCGGGCGACACCCTCCACGTGTCCCTCTGCCTGTCGCGGGCGTTCGGGATCCTCGCCCAGGCACTGCACGGGCACCATCGCACCTGGTGCCTGAACGAGAAGGGCGCGCTGGCCGCGGCGGCGGCGCTGCCGGAGACTCCGCCCGGCTTCGCGGACCGCGTGGCCTCCGCGCTGCGCGACCTCGGCCCGGGGGCGGTGGAGACGGCCCTGGACCTGGTGCGGGACGTGCGGGCGGTACTGGCGCGCGGGCGGGCCTGAGCGGGGACGTGCGGCGGGCGGGCGGTGCCGCGAGGACGCGCTGCCGGGCGCCGTGGCGCCGTGGCGCCCCGTGGCGTCAGACGTTGCTGAGCAGGGCCTCGCGGATGCGGGCGACGGTGGCCTCGTCCCGGCCGACCGCGAACGGCAGGTCGTTGTCGCCTGCCAGCCTGAACCGGGCGCCGGACAGCGTGGCGTGGGTTCCGCCGGCCTCGCCGACCAGCAGCAGCCCCGCCGCGTGGTCCCAGGCGAACTCCCAGTTGAAGGCGAGCGCGTCGAGAGCGCCCCGGGCGACGGCCAGGTACTCCAGCCCGGCCGATCCGCAGGCGCGGGCCTCGATGCCCTCGGTCCGCAGACCGAGCAGGGCACGCTTCTGTTCGTCGGTGGTGAAGTCGGGGTGGGACATCGCGACCCTCAGTACGGCGCCGGGTTCGGGCGAGCCGCACCGCAGCGGCTCGCCGTTGAGCGTGGCGCCCCGGCCGCGTACCGCGACGGCCATTTGCCGGAGCACGGGGGCGTACGTCCACGAGGCGATGAGCTCACCGCGGTGGGCGAGGGCGACGAGGGTGCAGAATCCGGACTCGCCGCGGACGAACTGGCGGGTGCCGTCCACGGGGTCCACGATCCACACCGGTGCGTCCCCGGACAGCGCGCCGTACACGGCCGGATCGGCGTGCACCGCCTCCTCGCCGACCACCACCGAACCCGGCAGGATGCGGGTCAGCGCGGCGGTGAGGTGCTTCTCCGCCTCCCGGTCGGCGCTGGTGACGAGGTCGTGCGGCCCGCTCTTCTCGATGATGTCGTCGGCGGCGAGCTTGCGGTGGCGGGGCATGATCTCCGCGGCCACCGCCTCGCGTACCGCCTCCTCGACCAGCGCCACCTGCCCGACGGTCCCGGCGCGCCCGGTGTTCCCGGCGCCTCCGGTGTTCCGCGCGTTCCGTGCGTTCTCGGCGAGAAAGTCATCGATCATGTCTCCAGCTAAGCACGGTCCGGCCGTACCCCCGAAAGCGGAGAGGTTTCCGGCCCGTGAAACCCGCTGTCCGGGGCGGGGCCGCCCGCGGAGGCCGGCGCGCCCTGCCCCGGGGCCCGCATCAGGCTTCGAGCCTCATGTACAGGCGGGTGCCCTGCGACCGGTAGCCGAGGCGCTCGTACACGCGGCGTGAGCCCTCACCGGAGAACTCCAGCCAGACCGACTCGGCGCCCCGGTCGAACATCGCCCCGGTCAGCGCGGCCGTGACCGCGCCGGCGATGCCCCGGCCCCGGAAGGCGGGGCGGGTGCCGACTCCGGCGAGCTCGGCGGTCCCCACCGCCGGGGCGGAGCAGGAGGCGCCGCCCGCGCAGCTGCCGTCCGGTGCCCGGACGAAACGGACGCCTCCGCCGCTCTCCTGCGTGCGCCGGAGCCGGGCGGTGCCGTGCGCGGTGGGAGCGAAGGCCCCGTCGAAGGACTCCGAGAGCGCGGCGTCGACCGCCGCGAACTCCTCCTCGGAGACGGGCGTCTCCACGCGGAGGGCCGGGCCGCCGTTGGGGCCTCTCGTGTGGACCGTGCTGGAGCGCGGGATCAGCGTGGCGGGGGTGCAGACCAGGTACGGGTGCACCTCCTCGACGGTGAACCCGGCGGCCCGCAGCGCCGGCTCGACGGCGGGGGCGGCGTCCGGTGCGAACTCCAGGCGGGGCAGCAGACCGCGCCCGCGGAAGGCGCCGACGAGGGCCCGCACGTCGTCCGGGGTCGGCCGGGCGCCGGGCAGCGGGGTGGCGTAGTTGATGTACGGGCTGGACGTGGCGGGGTCGAATCCCGCGACGAATCCGCCGGTCTCCACGACGACGGGACGGCGCTGGAGATTGACGACGGCGAAACTCTGGACGTCGGTGTCCATGATGGTGGTGACCTCACGAAGGTGACAGGGAGGGAACGCGTCCCGCACAGCCCGTGACGGGCGCACGGAATCGCGCGTGCTGGTGTGTCGTGCCTGCTCCGGGCAGGGAGAGGCGGCGGTGCGCCGGGCACCGCCTCGTGGGGCCGCCGTGCTGCGTGGCGTGGTACCGGTCCGAGCAGACCTTCAGTACCGACGACGGCCGCTGAGGGACGTCGTGGACAATTGGCTCAATCCTTCGTGATCCGTCCGTGCGGGCCCGGAGGGACCCGTACACCGCAGAGGGCGCGGCCAGCGTGGCACGGCTCCCGCGCGGCACGCAAGAACTTTTCCGGAGCGGGCGGGCCGCCGGCTCCCACGGCCCCGCGCTTCCCGCCTACGAACCGCCGACCCGGGCCCTCCCGAGTCCGCCGGTTGGCGTCATCGGCGGGGTCCGTCCTACGGTCGAGGGGTCGGCAACCCACGACGCAACCCCCACGACCCCGGAGATGTGTGACATGGCGAAGATCCTGTTTGTGGTGACGGGCGCGGACCACTGGACCCTGGCGGACGGCAGCAAGCACCCCACCGGCTTCTGGGCCGAGGAGGCCGCAGCCCCGTACGAGGCGTTCAAGGCCGCGGGTCACGAGGTCGTGGTCGCCACCCCGGGCGGCGTCGAACCGACCGTGGACCGGGCGAGCCTCGCCCCGGAGGTCAACGGCGGGCAGGAGAACGCGGACCGGATCGCCGCGACGCTGGCCGGCATGGACGAGTTGCGTACGCCGGTGGCCCTGGACGACGTCCGGCTGGACGAGTACGACGCGGTGTTCTACCCCGGCGGCCACGGGCCCATGGAGGACCTCGCCGTCGACCCCGTGTCCGGCGACCTCCTGAACCGCGCGCTGGACTCGGGCAAGCCGCTCGGCGTGGTGTGCCACGCCCCGGCCGCTCTGCTCGCCGCGAAGCGCCCGGACGGCTCCCCCACGTTCGCCGGGTACCGGCTGACCGGGTTCACCAACGCGGAGGAGACCCAGGCGGGCTTCGCGGAGAAGGCGCGCTGGCTGCTCCAGGACCGGCTGGTGGAACTGGGCGCGGACTTCCGGGAGAGCGACCCGTGGGCGCCGTACGTGATCACCGACCGGAACCTGATCACGGGTCAGAACCCGGCCTCCTCGGCACCGTTGGCCGCCGAGATGGTCAAGAGGCTCGGCTGACCGCCTCGTTCCGCCTCGTTCCGTCCCGTTCCGCCCGGACCGGCCCGGACGCCCGCCATCAGGGGTGTCAGTACCAGTCGCGGTGGGCGGGTGGCTGGCAGAGCTCCAGGATCACGTCGCCCGCCGCCGGCCCCTCGGCGGGAAGCGGGCGCACCCGGGCGCCGACCTCCACCAAGTGCGGAGCGGCCCCGACGACTTGGCAGCGGAAGACGAACCCTTCCGGGAAGCGGACCAGGGACTCGTTGCGGGCGTCTTCGGTGTAACGGTGGACGACTGCGGTCCGTACGACGACACCGTCACCGGAGCTGCGCTCCGGGGTGAAGTCGCTCGACGCGCAGACCGGGCAGAGCAGTCGGCGGAAGGAGGCCGTCCCGCACCAGCGACAACGCTGATAGGGCAGCCCCGTCTCCTCGACCACCTTGTGCGCGGTGCCACTTGCTGACTGGAACATGTCGGGACCCCCTGCGCTCGGCTCGAACGCGCCGCACCTCGTCAGCGGGCGCGTCCGCACCATATGGCACTCAGTGCCTAGAGGTAAAGACACTGAGTGCCCATTGTTGCATTTCGCCTGCCGCCGCCTCTCTTCCACCTGCCGCAGCCGTCGCGTTCAGCTCTCCCCCACGGCTGCCTCGATCTGCTGGACGACCCGCCACATCGAGGTCCCGCGCTGCGCGACCATGACGATCACGTCCCGTTCGGAACCCTCCGCGCCCTCCGCGCCCTCCGCGCCGCCCACCTCGAACACACCCGGCGGCACGGCGCGCGCCGGCGGTCCGGCCGGGGTGGACCAAAGCTCGCGCACCATGTCGAGGGCGTTGTCGACGGCCGCCCAGGCGTCTCCCTCGCCGCCCGAACGCAGCCAGAGGCGGAGGCCGTTGTTGTGCGCCGCCGCCACCGAGGCGGCGGCCACCTCGGCCCGCAGCACCCCGTCGGGCAGACTGCGGTAGGCGTGCCGGAGATAGCCCGCGAAGATCTGTTCGTACCGCCGCACGACGGAGAGTTCGTAGGCGCGCAGCCCCGGCACCTCACGGGTCAACCGGTAGCGCCGGACCGAGAATTCAGGCTTCGCCGCATACATGTTGAGCACGATCCGCGCCGCGCCGCAGACCGTGCCGATCGGGTCGGCGGCGTCCCTGCCGTCCTCGATCTCCGCGGCTTCCGCGGCGGCGAGGAAGGCCGTCGTCTCGGCGAGGCAGCTCTCGTGGTCCGGGAAGACCACGTCGTCCTTCGACGGGAAGTAGCGGAAGAACGAGCGGCGTCCGACCCCGGCGCGCGCCACGATGTCGTCCACCGTGGTCCGTTCGAAGCCCTTCTCCATGAAGAGCTCGAACGCCGCCTCGGCGAGCGCCTCCCGCATGGGGGCCTTCTTCGCTGGTCTGCGCGCATCGGTCATGCCGCGCAACGTAGCACCGGACGCCCCGATCTGGCACTGCGTACCTTTACAGAGGGTACTGAGTGCCATAATCTCGGCACTACGAACACCACCAGGCAGGAGAGCCGTCGTGACCTTGAGGATCGTTGTCCCTGTGAAGTACGTGCCCGACGCGACCGGTGACCGGGGGTTCGCCGATGATCTGACGGTGGACCGTGAGGACGTGGACGGTCTGCTGTCGGAGCTGGACGAGTACGCGGTCGAGCAGGCGTTGCAGATCGCGGACGCGGCGGACGACGCGGAGGTCACCGTGGTGACGGTGGGTCCGGAGGACGCGAAGGACGCGTTGCGCAAGGCGTTGTCGATGGGTGCGGACAAGGCGGTGCACGTCGAGGACGACGCGTTGCACGGCAGTGACGTGATGGGGACGTCGTTGGTGCTGGCGAAGGCGATCGAGAAGTCGGGTTACGACCTGGTGGTCTGCGGGATGGCGTCGACGGACGGCACGATGGGGGTGCTGCCGGCGGTGCTGGCGGAGCGTCTGGGTGTGCCGCAGGTGACGTTGCTGTCGGAGGTGTCGGTGTCGGAGGGCACGGTGACGGGGCGGCGTGACGGTGACACGGCGTCGGAGCAGCTGGAGGCGTCGTTGCCGGCGGTGGTGTCGGTGACCGACCAGTCGGGTGAGGCGCGTTACCCGTCGTTCAAGGGGATCATGGCGGCGAAGAAGAAGCCGGTCGAGGCGCTGGATCTGGACGATCTGGAGATCGGTGCGGACGAGGTCGGTCTGGCGGGTGCGTGGACGGTCGTCGACGCGGCGGTGGAGCGTCCGGCGCGCACGGCGGGCACGATCGTGAAGGACGAGGGTGAGGGCGGGCGGAAGCTGGCCGAGTTCCTCGTGGGCCAGAAGTTCATCTGACCCCCTTGCGGCGTCGCGTGGCGGCGTTGTCCCGGGCGTGGGCCGGACAGGTCCTCTGCCCTTCTCTTTGATCTCTGGTTTCGCGGGAAGTGGATGTTCCATGGCTGAGGTTCTGGTTTTTGTCGATCACGTGGACGGTGCGGTCCGTAAGCCCACGCTGGAACTGCTGACGTTGGCGCGGCGTCTGGGTGAGCCGGTCGCGGTGGCGTTGGGTGCGGGTGCGGCGGGCACGGCGGGTGTGCTCGGTGAGCACGGTGCGGTGCGGGTTTTGGCGTCGGAGGCGTCGGAGTTCGGGGAGTACCTGGTGGTGCCGAAGGTCGACGCGTTGGCGGCGGCGGTCGCGGTGGTGTCGCCGGTGGCGGTTTTGGTGCCGTCGTCGGCGGAGGGCAAGGAGGTCGCGGCGCGTCTGGCGGTGCGGATCGGTTCGGGGATCATCACGGACGCGGTGGACGTGGAGGCGGGTGAGTCGGGTCCGGTGGCGACGCAGTCGGCGTTCGCGGCGTCGTTCTCGGTGAAGTCGCGGGTGTCGCGGGGGGTGCCGGTGATCACGGTGAAGCCGAACTCGGCGCCGGTGGAGCCGGTTGCCGCGGCGGGTGCGGTGGAGGAGCTGGCGGTGGAGTTCTCGGCCGCGGCGACGGGGACGAAGGTGCTGTCGCGGACGCCGCGTGCGTCGACGGGGCGTCCGGAGCTGACGGAGGCCGCGATCGTGGTCTCGGGTGGGCGGGGTGTCAACGGTGCGGAGAACTTCGCGGTGATCGAGGCGCTCGCGGACTCGCTGGGTGCGGCGGTCGGCGCGTCGCGGGCGGCGGTCGACGCGGGCTGGTACCCGCACACCAACCAGGTCGGCCAGACCGGTAAGTCGGTCTCCCCGCAGCTGTACATCGCGTCGGGGATCTCGGGTGCGATCCAGCACCGGGCGGGTATGCAGACCTCGAAGACGATCGTCGCGGTCAACAAGGACGCCGAGGCCCCGATCTTCGAACTCGTCGACTTCGGTGTCGTCGGCGACCTCTTCGACGTCGTGCCCCAGCTCACCGAAGAGATCAACACCCGCAAGAACTGAACGACGCAAGAACCGGACACCCCCCTCCCCGTCACGACATGAGCGGGAAGCGGACGGACGGCCACGGGCCGGGACCACGCGGACACCCCCGCACGGACCCGGCCCGTCGCCGTCCACGGCACTGGGCACCGCTTCAGGCGGGCCGGGCTCAGGCGAAGTAGTGACCGTCCTTCAGGTCGGCGATCAGCCCGGGGCGGGTCGGCTGCCATCCGAGGAGGTCGCGGGTGATCCCGGCCGAGGCGGGGCCGTCGATTCCCCAGAAGCCGCCGAGCATCCCGACGTACTCTCCGGCCTGTTCCGGAGTGACGGAGACGGCGGGCACGTCGAGGTGTGCGGCGAAGACCTCGGCGACCTCCCGGATCGGCACGCCCTCGTCGCCGACCGCGTGCAGCACCGACCCGGCCGGTGCGGACTCCAGCGCCAGGCGGAACAGTCGTGCGGCGTCGTCACGGTGGACGGACGGCCAGCGGTTGGCACCGTCCCCGACGTAGGCGGCGGCGCCCTTCTCGCGGGCGAAAGCGATCGCGGCCGGGATGAAGCCGTTGTCGCCGTTGCCGTGCGTGGCCGGAGGGAGGCGTACGACGGAGGAGCGGACTCCGGAGCCGGCGAAGGCGAGCGTGCGGTGGGCGTTGCCCAACCGCCCCTCTCCCCCGCTGATCGGGCTCTCGCCGTCCCCTTCCTCCGCCAGTCCGTCGCGTTCGGTGGCGACGGCCCCCGGCGGGAGCCCGAGCACGTCGTGGCCGACTGGATGAACGCCCTCCGCGACGCGCAGGGACCGGACACCGACCCGGCGGTGGCGACACGCACCGCCACCCTCGTGATCGCCACGGTCCGCGGCCTGCTGCTCGACCTGCTCGCCACGGGCGACCGGGACCGGGTCGAGGACGCGGCCGAGAGTTTCCTGGCTGCTCTCGACGGATGACCGCCGCCTTGGCGCGTGGCACAAGGCCTGAACGCTGACGGGCCGGACCATCGGGCCGGACCCGCGCATCGCCCGAGGCGATCGGGCCGGACCCGCGCATCGCCCGAGACGAGGGGAGGCCGGGGAGGAGCCCCCGCACAGTGGGTTCCTCCCCGGCCTCCTCGTGGGCGATCGGCACGGGGCCGGTGCTGGATCCTGCCCGTACCGTGTCGCCCGCCCCGCCGCCGCTCCTCAGCCCGCCGCCACCGGCTCCGGCGGGGTGATGCCGAACGCGGCGGCGCGCTCGCGGAGTTCGCGCCAGACCTTCGGGGCCACCGGCAGGCCCTTCTCGCCGCGCTCGACGGCCAGGGCCGCGCTCCGCTCGCCGGGGTAGAAGACGCCGGAGGCGTCGTCCGCCTGCGGCAGGCCCTTGAGGGTGGTCAGTGTGGAGTCCACGGCGGCGGTGAAGGCCGCCGGGTCGCCGAACGCCGCCGGGTCGAGGGCGATGAGCAGCGCGTTCTGGCGGTGCTTGCGGCCCTTCGGGTCGTCCGAGTGGAAGGCGGCGAAGATCGGTGCGCCGACGAGCACGCTGGTGAGCAGTTCGAAGGCGATCGACATGCCGGAGCCCTTGGCGCCGCCCAACGGGAGCGGCATGACAGCCTGTTCGGGGTCGGTGGTGGGGGTTCCGTCGGCGGTGGCCGCCGCGCCTTCGGGGAGCGGGGTGCCGCTCGCCTTGGCCTGGCGGATCTTGCCGAGGGCGATGGTGGCGGTGGCCATGTCGAGGACGAGCGGCGCGTGGGCGTCGGCCGGTACGGCGATGGCGAGCGGGCTGGTGGCGACGGCGGCGCCCTTGACGCCGGTGTAGCCCATGTTGGGCATGCCGGAGACGAACCCGATGCCGATGAGGCCCTGTTCGGCGATCTTCGACACGTAGTAGCCGATGGCGCCGGTGTGGACGGTGCGGCGGACGGCGACGGCGGCGATGCCGCTGGTACGGGCCCGGCCCGCCGCCTCGTGGGCGGCGGCGGTGAGGGCCACCGGGCCGGGCGCGTGGTCGGCGTCGATGACCGTGGCGGCCGGGGTCGACGACTCGACGGTGAGCTCGGCCTTGGCGTTGGCCACGCCCTTGGCGAGCAGGTCGAGGTAGGCGGGGACGCGGGCGACGCCGTGCGAGTCGACGCCGCGCAGCGCGGCCCAGACGAAGACGTCGGCGGTGGTGCGGGCGGCTTCGGCGTCGAGGCCGCCCTTCTCCAGGAGGGCGGCGGAGAAGGTGCGCAGGTCCTCGGCCGGAACGAGGACCTTGCCCGGCTCGGGGGTGGGCCGGCCGGTCGTGGTGGGGTGGTCGGTCATGGTGGGGTGGTCGGTCATGGTGGCGGTGCCTCCTGGGTCAGCGGGTGACGAGTACGTCGACGACGGCGGTGGTCCCGTCCGCGACGGCCTTGAGCGCGCGCTCCAGCGCGGGCGCGAGGGCGTCGGTGGTGTCGACGGTCTCGGTGTGCATCCCGAACGGCTCGGCGAACGCGGCGAGCCGGGGCAGCCGGTGCAGGTCGGTGCCGAGCCATTCGCCGGTCCCGGCGGCGGCGCCGTCGGGGTAGAACCTGCGGTGGTTGAGGTTCATCGACTTGTAGACGCGGTTGTTGAACACCACGATGAGCAGCGGAAGTTCGTACGTCCTGGCGGCGTCGTACGACTGGATCACCGGGTTGTAGGTGAAGGCGCCGTCGCCGACCGTGAGGACCACCGGCTTGTCCCTGGCCGCGAGTTTGACGCCCAGGGCGACCGCGATGCCCTGTCCGAGTCCGCCCTGCACGTAGAAGTACGCGTCGGGCGCGGAGGTGCGCAGGTGGCGCTTCACGATCCGGCTGTGGGTGATGGTCTCGTCCACGACGATCCCGCCGGTCCCGTCGAGCAGCCGGCGCAGCGTGGCGGCGACGAGGACCGGATCCACCCCTTCGCTCTCCTCCGCCTTCGCCTCGGCGGCGGTGACGGCCGCCTGTTCGGTGGCGTACCGCTCCTCCTGCGCGGTGCGGCGCAGGGCGACGCCGGCGCGCTGGTCCTCGGTGAAGTCCTTTGCGCGCTTGGTGAGTTGACGCAGGGTGTTGGCGACGTCGCCTTCGAGGTAGGCGTCGGCGAAGAGCACCTGGTAGACGATGTGCGGCCGCTGCGGCACCTCGTCGATGACGACGATCGTCGCCTTCGAGGGGCGGCGGCTCGGCGGGTAGAAGGGGACGCGGCAGTTGACCAGGAGGATCAGGTCGGCTTCGTCCATCCAGGGGCCGATGTCGCTGCCGGCGTGCAACGGGTGGGTGCGGGGGAAGTTGCCGCAGACGGCCGAGTCGGGTTCGACCACCGGGATGTTCCACGCCTCGGCGAAGGCGAGGAGCGCCTCGAAGCCGCCCGCCTCGCGGCCCGCCGTCTCCGTGACGATCACCGGGTTCTTCGCGTCGCGGATCAACTGGGCGACGGGGTCGACCTCTTCGGGCGAACTGTGGGTGGAACCGGGTGCCACGATCGGCTTGGCCCCACGGCCGTCCCACTCCTCCAGGAGGATCTCCAGGGGGATGTTGAGGTAGGCCGGGCCCGCCGGTGCCCGCCAGGAGAGTTCCGCCGCGCGGGTGATCATGGTGGGCAGGGTGTGCACGCTGGCGGCCTCGGTGGCCCACTTCGTGAAGGGCTGGGCGACGCCGTGCGGGCCGCCCACGATCGAGAGGTTGCGGTACCACTGGCCGCCCGGGTCCTGCCCGGGGCCGTCGCCGTAGGTGCTGGATTCCGAGGACGTGACGACCATGGGGACGCCGGCGAGCAGCGCCCCGTGGATCGCCATGGAGCCCTGGAGCAGGCCGGGGGCCGCGTGCAGGAGGACTCCCTGCGGGCGGCGGGTGACAAGGCCGTAGCCGGTGGCCATGCCGACCGCGACCGTCTCGTGGGTGAGGTCGAGGTAGTGGGGGGCCGGGTCACCGTCGCGGTGACGCCGGGCCAGTGACTCCCACACCGGGGCCCATTCGGACCCCGATGAGCAGAAGAGGTAGTCGGCGCCGACGGCGTTGAAGGCGGAGACGACGGCGTCACCGCCGTCGACGCCTGGCGTGTTGCTGCTGTCCGTCATCTCAGGTGTTCCCTCAGCCCTCGACCGGCCAGCCGAGGACCTCGCTGATGCCGCGGCCCATCATCCATTCGAGCTCTTCGGGGGTGAAGTCCCAGTGCTTGGTGAACTGTTCGATGGTGTCGGTGTAGGTGATGCCGTGACCGAGCAGGCGGGTGATGTCGGTGCCGTAGAAGCACCGCTGCGGCCCCATCTTGTCGACCATCTCGCGGACGTACTTCTCGATGTTCTTGTTCGGGAAGGGCTCGGTGGAGTAGCCGGGCAGGGCCGAGACCTTGACGTAGATGTTGGGGTGCTGGGCGAGGTCGGCGGTCTCGGAGACCCAGTAGCCGATGGCGTCGTCCACGCAGCGGGCCATGATGCCCATGTGGTCGATGATGATCTTCAGCTCGGGGTGCTTGGCGGCGATCTGGCCGAGCTCCCGCTTCCAGATGGGTGCGTGCACCATCGTGGGGACGCGGAGCTCCTCGGCGATCGGCCAGTACCAGTCGTTGGTGCCGTCGATCATCCAGTTGCGGTCCTGCGGCCGGTGGAAGGTGAGGCGGGTTCCCTTGATGTGCGGGTTCTGCGCGAAGTCCCGCAGCATGGCCGTGCCCTCGGCCTCGTTGTCCTGCGGGACGCGGGCCATGATGCCGAAGCGGTCGGGGTGGGCCTCGCAGGCTTCGAGGGCGTAGTCGATGCGGTTGCCCTCCCACGACGGCGGGAGGATGAGGGCGCGGTTGACGCCGGCCTCGTCCATCAGCTCCAGCGCCTCCTCGTAGCTGAAGGCCTCCTCGCGGTGGCCGTTGAGGCGGATGCGCTCGCGGGCTCCGGGGACCCAGGGGCGGTCCGGGGCCTCTTCCTTCCAGATGTGGATCTGGGTGTCGACGACGAACATGGGGAGCCTCTTCCGTTGCGGGGTGGGGTGGTGTGCGTCAGACGTTAGAGCTGGTGGAGACGTTTGCTAAGACCCCTGGAGCGCAACCAGTTGTTGCGTGAACCGGCAGGTCGCAGACGGTCATGCGGGGCCGAACACGGCCTCGGTGATGTGCTCGGCGATCGCCATGGAGGCCGTGGCGGCCGGCGAGGGGGCGTTGCGTACGGCGGTGACGCGGCCGACCCGGTGGATGCGGAAGTCGTCCACGAGCGAGCCGTCCGGGTCGAGTGCCTGGGCGCGTACGCCGGCTCCGCCGCGGACCACGTCGGCGGCGCCGACGCCGGGGACGTACGCCCCCGCGTCCTTCATGAAGGCCCTCGTGGAGAGCGAGCCCCGGTACTCCTTGATGCCGGTCCGCCAGTGCTGGGCGGCCATCCGCCAGGCGCCGGGGTACGCGGCGAGCCGCGCGAGGTCCTTCACGGAGACGTCCGAGAGCCTGTAGCCCTCCCGGGCCAGCGCCAGGACGGCGTTGGGGCCGACCTCCACGGAGCCGTCGACCCGGGGGGTGAAGTGCACCCCGAGGAAGGGGTAGCGCGGGTCGGGTACGGGGTAGATCAGGCCGCGCACCAGACCGGTGCGCTCCGGTCTGAGCAGCATGTACTCGCCCCGGAAGGGCACGATCCTGGGCGCCTTGTCGTCCCGCGCCAGCCGGGCGACGGAGTCGGACTGGAGGCCCGCGCAGAGGATCAGCCGGTCCACGCGTACGCGTTCCTCGCCCGAGGCGACCTCGATGCCGCCGGTCACTTCGGTGAGCGAGTCCACCGGGAAGTCGAGCCGTACCTGGCCGCCCGCGGCCTCGATGTCCTCGGCGAACCGGCGGGCGACCGCGGGGTAGTCGGTGATCGCGGTGCGCGGCGAGTGGAGGGCCGCGATGCCGCCGGCGTGCGGCTCGATCTCCTTGATCTCGTCCTTCGAGATCTTCCGCAGGTCGGGCACGTGGTTGTTCCTGGCCCGCTCGTACAGGCCCTCCATGCGGCCGAGTTCGTCCTCGCGCACGGCGACGACGAGCTTGCCGATCTCCTGGTACGGCAGCTCGCGGTCCTGGCAGTACGCGCGCAGCAGGGCCACGCCCCGTACGCACAGGTCGGCCTTGAGGCTGCCCGGGGCGTAGTAGATGCCGGCGTGCACCACGCCCGAGTTGTGTCCGGTCTGGTGGACCGCGACCCGCCGTTCCTTCTCGAAGACCACCACGCGGGTGCCGGGGCGGCGCAGTGCGATCTCGCGGCCCGTCGCCAGGCCCACGATGCCTGCTCCGACGATGCCGATCGTTTCGTCTGCCATCGGCATCCTCCTTTCTTGCTGGTGACACTGGGTGTAACTGGGTGGAGCCCGATGATTCCTGGTGCCCGCGCGTCAGGAACCGAAGTGGAAGGCGACGGTTTTGACGCGGGTGTAGAAGCGCAGTGCTTCGGTGCCCTGCTCCTTGAACGCGGAGCCCGAGTCCCGGAAGCCGCCGAAGGGGTGGTGCACGTCCCAGCCGGTGGTCGTGGTGTTGACGGCGACCTGCCCGCAGTCGGCCTCGTCGGCGAAGCGGTGGGCGGCGCGCAGGTCGCGGGTGAAGAGGGCGGCGGCGAGTCCGAAGCCGGAGTCGTTGACCTCCTCGACGGCTTCGTCGAAGCCGTCGACGGCGCGGACGACGACGACCGGGCCGAAGACCTCCTCGCGCCAGACGGCCATCTCGCGGGTCACGTCGCCGAGGACGGTCGGCAGGACCCAGCAGCCGTGGGCGTACGCGTCGTCCTTCGGGGTGTCACCGCCCGCGAGAACGGTCGCGCCCTCCTGTACCGCGCGTGCGATGTCGGCGAGGACGCTTCGGCGCTGCCCGGTGCTGACGAGCGGGCCGACGGAGAGGTTGTCCGTCTCCCGGGAGCCGAGCCGCAGGGCGGCGACGGCGTCCAGCAGCAGGCCGGTGAACTCCGCGTACACGGACCGCTCGACGAGGACGCGGCTGGTGGCGGTGCAGCGCTGGCCGGTCTGTCCGAACCCCGCGGCGATCACCGCTTTCACGGCGGCCGTCAGGTCGGCGTCGGCGAGGACGACGGTGGCGTTCTTGCCGCCCAGCTCGCCCTGGAAGCGGACGTTGCGGTCGGCCAGCGAGCGGCGGATGGACTCGCCCACCGCGTTCGACCCGGTGAAGGTGACGGCGGCGACGCGCGGGTCCTCCAGCAGCGGGGCGGAGATGGATCCGCCCCGGCCGGTGACCACGCCCAGCACCCCGGCGGGCAGGCCGGCGTCGTGCAGGGCGCGGGCCAGGTGGAGCGCGGACATCGGGGTCTCGGAGGCCGGCTTGAGGACGACCGCGTTGCCGGCGGCGAGGGCGGGGGCCAGCTTGCGGGCCGGGGTCAGCAGCGGGTCGTTCCAGGGGGTGATCGCGAGGACGGTGCCGAGGGGCTCGTGGTGGAAGCTGGTGCGCGTCTCGGGCCGGGCGTCGTGGACGAGCGTGCCGTAACCGGTGCGGGCGAGTCCGGCGTAGTACTCGAAGAAGTCGGCGGCCTTCTGGACCTCGCCGCCGGCCTCCTGGAGGGTCTTGCCGTTCTCGGTGACCACCGCGTCGGTGATCAGGGCGGCCCGCTCGCGGAGCAGCCGGGCCGTCTCGTGGAACACCCGGGACCGCTCGAAGGGGCTGGTGCGCCGCCAGAGCGCGAAGCCCTTCTCGGCCTCGTCGTACGCGCGGGCGACCTCCCGGGCACCGAGCGCGGGTACCCGGGCGACCGGGGTGCGGGTGTCGGACGGGTCGTGGACCTCCAGCCACGCGTCGGCCGCCACCCACTGTCCGCCGAGAAGGGTTTCCATGGTGCGCATCTGGATCATTGCTCCCGTCCGACCGCGGCTGCTGTGCGCGGTGTACAGATGTAACGGCGTGGTCGTCACGACAACACAGCAAGTCCGCGGGGGTGACCAGGCCCGCGGCGGCAGACATTGCTTGCACGTCACGCACGGGCCCCCGCGCGTCGACTGTGCTGGAATCGGCACCGCTGAGGGCCCCGACGAAGGCCCTGCCGAAGAAGGAGGCCGCACCATGGCATTCGCCGTGATCGCCCACTACACCTGTGCCCCCGCCGACGAGGACACGGTGCGTGCCGCGCTGCTGAAGATGCGCGCGCACACGCTGGCCGAGCCGGGGAACCTCGGGTACGAGGTGCACGCGGAGGTGGACCGGCCGGGCGGCTTCGTGCTGTACGAGCGGTACGCCGACCGGGCCGGCTTCGACGCCCACGCGGCGGCGGACCACTTCGACGAGCTGATCGTCCGGACGGTGCGGCCGCTGCTGACGGACCGTGCGGTGACGTTCGCGCAGGTGCTGTAGGGCCTTTCGTGGGCGGGCGCGGCGGCGGGGCCGGGGGATGTTCCCGGTCCCCGCCGCCGTGGGCGTTCCCCGGCCCCGCCGCCGTGGGCGTTTCCCGGCCCCCGCCGCCGCGGGCGTTTCCCGGTCCCGCTCCGCCGTGGGCGGGTCAGAACTCGTTGCCCCAGCAGTAGCGGGCGAGGGTCTCCACCTGGACCAGCTTGCGGTGCTGGTCCTCGGCGCTCAGCAGCGGGCGGGAGGCCACGTCCGCGAAGCCCCGGGAGGGTGAGAGCGCCATGTCCTCCAGCTCCTTGACCTCGGCCGCCGCGTCGATGCGGGCCATCACCGCGTCGATCTCCTCCATCGCGGCGGTGGTCGCGTCCACCGCGCCGAGGCAGGCGTCACGGTCCTCGGGGAGGGCGCGCAGCAGGTCGAGTTCGGCGTCGGTGCCCCGGTCGAGAGGGAGCACCCAGCGGTCGGCGGGGACCGCCGCGTACAGCCGCTCGGCGCGGGCGCGGTCCACCTCCCGGGGAGAGGTCCAGCCGGGCGCGACGGCGATCCGTACGCCCTCCGGTCGCTCGTCCAGCCGTACCGCGAGGGCTTCCACGGCGAGGGCGTCCTCGAAGGAGAGCGCGCCGGTCGCGCCGGGTCCGGTGGCCGTGTGGGCGAGCAGCAGCGGGTTGTTCAGCTGGATCAGGCGCACCCCCTCGGCGACGAGCAACTGGATCTCCGCGTGAATGATCTCCGCCAGGGCCTCGCCGAGTTCGCGGGCCGAGGCGGGTCCGCCCGAGGCGGCCAGAGCCGGGTCGAAGGTGGTGGCGGCGAGGTACGCCGGGGAGGGCAGCGCGACCTTGGGCGCGACGACCGTGAGCTCGCCGAGCAGGCCTGCCCATCCGGCGACCAGCGGGCCGTCCGCCTTGGGGAGGGCTTCGGCCACCCACTGCGCAAGCCCGTCAATCTCCTCGCCGGTCCGCCGGAATCCGGTGACGTGGTCGAGGACGGCGCTGCGGAAGTCCTCGCGGGGCAGGTCGCCGTCGGTGACGACGGTGGAGCGCAGCCGCCGCTGGAAGACCACGGCCTCCTTGACGGCCGCGCGCTCGGCCGCGCGCAGGCTCTCGGTGTCCGCCTCTCCCCCGGCGGTCCGCTCGCGGGCGGCCAGGAGGGCGGGCGGCCGGACCAGGCTGCCGTGGTGGTCGATGCGGTAGTTGAACGTGTCCGCCATGGTTCAGGCGTCCTTTCCGGCGTGGGTGACGGGCGCGCCGGAGACGCCCCAGGCGGCGAACTCCAGTTCGTAGCCGAGGGCGGCGAGCGTCTCGTCGGCGATCTGCTGGTCCTCGTCGGCGGTGCCGCCGGCGATGCCGAGGCCGCCGATGACCGCGCCGTCCTTCTTGATGGTGACGCTGCCCTCGGTGGCGAGGATGGGCATCGCGGCGCCGGGCAGCTGGGAGAGCTGGGAGAAGAAGACCGGCTGGCTCTCCTGCCACTTCTTCAGCATCTTGCCGGGGCGCTGCATGACGGCGGCGGTGTAGGCCTTGGCCCGCGCGATGTCGGGGGTGAGGGGACGGGCTCCGTCCGGGCGGCGGATGGCGACGGGGAAGCCGCCTGCGTCCACCACGGCCACGCTCACCGCCTTGCCGAGGGCCTGGGCCCGCTCGTGGGCTTCGGCGATGATCTCTTCGGCGGCGGCGAGGGTGAGGGTGCTCATGCGGCTTCCTTCGGGGCGGTGAGGGTGCGGCGCAGCCGGGCGACGGCGGCGTTGTACGGCTCCGGGGTCTCCCAGTACATGGAGTGCGGGGCGCCCGGGACGATCTCCAGGTGTGAGCCCTCGACGAGTTCGTGGGCCCGGGTGACCGTCTTGACGCTGAGCACCGCGTCCTTCTCGCCCGCGAGGAAGGCGATGGTGACGCCCGAGTCCCGTATCTCGTCCAGCCCGGGGCCGTCGGTGTCGAGGTTGCGCAGGTCCTGCATGGTGGCGGTGTTGAAGGTGCCCATCTGCTGGAAGAGGAAGGTGAGGTCCTTCCGATCCTGCTGGAACTCCTTGGTCAACAGCCGTTCGATGACGGGGAGTTTGACGGCCTCGGCACGGTCGGCCGCGGCGAGTTCCTTCAGCTCGGGGTGGCTGATGCCGCCCAGCGAGTGGCCGAGGACGACCGCGCCGACGCGCTCGGGGCGCACCAGGCCGGCGCGCAGGGCCGCGATAGAGCCGATGGACTGGCCCACCAGCATGGCGTCGGTCAGGTCCTCCTGGTCGAGCACGGCGACGACGTCTCCGTAGAAGGCCTGGCCGTCGAACTCGGCCTGCGGTGCGGACAGTTCGGTGCGTCCGAAGCCGCGCAGGTCGAGCGTGACGACGGTGAACCCGTCGCGGAGGGCCGCCACTTGCTGCCACCAGGCGGCGTGGTGGCCTCCGGAGCCGTGGACGAACACGATCACCGGGCCGCTGCCGTGGCGCTCGTAGTAGAGGGACGCTCCGTCTGAATCGACGTAGGGCATGGAAGGGGCTCCTGGTCGTAGCGGTTCAGTTGGGGCGCTTGCCGTGGAACACCAGCTCGATCATGGTGTGATCGGGGTCGTGGATGTAGCAGAACTTCGACTGGTTCTCGGGGCGTTCGATGGGCCGGGTGTGCCGGATGCCCAGGTCGGCGAGGTGCTCCATGAAGTCGTCCCAGTCGTCGACCTCGACGGCGAAGTGGTAGGGCGCCATCCGGTCCATGTCCTCGACCGGGGTGAAGTGGAGGTCGAAGTTGCCGCGCGTCATCAGCACCACGCGGGTGTTGGACTTCGGCATGATCCGCTTCATCCCGAAGACCCGCGCGTACCACTCGGCGGTCCGGTCGGGGTCGGTGGTGGGAAAGTTGACGTGGTGGATGTAGCGGGGTTCCTTGCTCACGGGGTGCTGCCTTTCGGGGAGTTGGCGTGCGGACTCCGGGCCGCGCAGGGGCGGTCGGGCTCGGCCAGGACGGTGTTCGACAGGACGCCGATACCGCTGATCTCGACGTCGACCGTGTCGCCCGCCTCGATCTGGGCGGTGGACTCGGCGCCCATCCACAGCACGTCGCCGGGGTGCAGGGTGATGTGCCGGGTGATCTCGACCATGAAGTCGTAGGGGTCGAAGACCATGTCGCCGGTCGGGAACAGAGCGCGGGTCTCGCCGTTGACGCGCAGCGTGGTGGTCTGCGCCAGGGCGTCGACGTCGGTCTCGATCCAGGGGCCCATCGGCTTGAAGGTGTCGCTGTTCTTGGCTCGCCAGAAGGTGCGGTCCTCGTGCTGCCAGCTGCGGGCGCTGACGTCGTTGCCGATCGTCCAGCCGAAGACGGCGTCCCGCGCCTGTTCGTACGTGGCGTGCCTCAGCGTCCTGCCGACGACCGCGACCAGCTCCGGTTCGGCCTCGAACCGGCCGCGTACCCCCGCGGGTTTCACGATCGCCGTGCCGTGGCCGGTGAGCGCGTTGTTGGCGCGGTAGCCGGCCTCGGGGCGCTCGGGCGTGGTTCCTGCCTTGTCGCCGAGCAGCCGGGCGTGCTCGATGTGGCGCGGGTAGTTCATGCCGGCGGCGTAGAAGACGGGCGGGACGACGGGCGGCAGCCAGTCGGCCTCGGTGAGCGGGATGGTGCCGATGACGGTGGGGTCGCCGTCCAGCGGGGAGTCGGAGAGCAGGCGTACGGAGTCGTGCTCCACGCGGCCCCAGACGGCCCGGCCACCCACCCGGACTCGGGTGTATCGCATGGCGGCTCAGTCCGTCAGCAGGTGGGAGACGCGCTTGGTGACCAGGTAGGCGTCCAGGCCCTCCGGGCCGCCTTCGCGTCCGTAGCCGCTGGCCTTGACCCCGCCGGACGGTGCCTCGTGGACGGATCCGCCGCAGTGGTTGAGGGAGAGGATGCCGGCCTCGAACTCGCGGGTGAGGCGCTCGGCGGTGGCGGCGGAACGGGTGAAACCGTACGCGGCGAGTCCGTAGGGCAGCGAGTTGGCGATCCGCAGGGCCTCGTCGAGATCGCGGAACGCGACGATGGGAGCGAGCGGGCCGAAGGGCTCGTCGGACATGAGCGCGGCGTCCTCGGGGACGTCGGTGAGGACGGTGGGGGCGAAGAAGTAGCCCGCACGGGCGAGGCGTTCGCCGCCGGTGCGGATCTTCGCGCCCCTGGCGACGGCGTCGGCGGTGAGTTCCTCCATCGCCCGCAGTCGGCGTTCGTTGGCGAGCGGGCCCATGGTGACGCCCTCGTCGAGCCCGTCGCCGACGACGACCGCCTCGGCGGCACGGACGAACTCCTCGGTGAACTCCTCGACCAGGCTCTCGTGGACCAGGAAGCGGCTGGGGGAGGTGCAGACCTGGCCGGCGTTGGCGAACTTGGCGGCGGCGGAACGGCGGGCGGCGGTCACCGGGTCGGCGTCCGCGCACACGATGACCGGTGCGTGGCCGCCCAGCTCCATGAGCGACGGCTTCATCTCGGCCCCTGCGGCCGCGGCGAGCAGCTTGCCGACCGGCACCGAGCCGGTGAAGGCGACGAGCCGGGTGGCGGGGTGCGCGATGAGGTGGGCGGAGACCTCGGCGGGCTCGCCGAAGACGAGGTTGAGTACGCCTGCGGGCAGCCCGGCGTCCTCGAAGCAGCGGACCAGCGCGACGGCGGTGCCGGGGGTCTCCTCGGAGGCCTTGATGACGAGGGAGCAGCCGGCCGAGAGCGCCGCGGCGATCTTCCGCATCGGTGAACCGGCGGGGAAGTTCCACGGGGTGAAGGCGGCGACCGGGCCGATGGGCCGGCGGCGGACGGAGAGCAGGGTGCCGTCCTCGGAGGGGATGATCCGGCCGTAGGCGCGGCGGGCGTCGTCGGCGTCCCAGCGCAGGGCTCCGGCGACCCGCTTCGCCTCCCCGGCGGCTTCGCGCAGCGGTTTGCCCTGTTCGCGGGTCATGATGCGGCCGACCTGGTCGGCGCGGGAGACGAGCAGGCCGGCGGCCTCGTGGAGGATCGCGGTGCGCTCGGCCACGGGAGTGTCGCGCCAGAGCGCGAAGCCTGCGGCCGCCGCTTCGGCGGCGCGGTCGAGGTCGGCGGTGGTGGCGAGCGGGACGTGTCCGATCACGGTCTCGGTGGCCGGGTTCACGACCGGTACGGTCGCTCCGGCCCCGCCCTCGCACCATTCGCCCGCTATGTACATGCGGATGGCGGGGTAGTCGTCGTGGGTCGTCATGGGTGCGTGTGCCCTCTCACGCTCGGCGGGTGGGTGTCGGGAGGCGCTGGGTGCCGGGAGACGGCGGGTGCCGGGAGACGGCGGGTGCCGATGCCGGGAGGCGCCGGTGGCGGGAGACGCCTGATGCCGGGAGACGCCCGATGTCACATGGCGGGATCGCGGGCCCGTCAGGAGGCGGGGGTTCCGGAGGCGTCACGGGACGTGCGCAGGGTCCAGATGTGGTGCGGCGGGGTGGTCTCGTGGACGCGGGTCTCGTACGAGGCGTCGACGCGGTCCATGTCGGCGGCGTACTCGACACGGCCGCCGCAGGGGGCGTGGACGAAGCGGAAGACGTTGGAGCCGACGGTGTGCCGGCCGAGCCTGCGGGCTTCCTGCCAGCCTTGGGCGATCATGTGGTTGCCGCCCTCGATCACGTCGTCGAACCCGGGGACCTCGTAGCTGACGTGGTTGACGCCGGCCCGGTCCGGGCGGTGGCAGAGCAGGAAGTTGTGCTGGTCGTCGTCGCCCTCGCACTGCATGAAGGTGCCCATCGGCTTGACGATGTCGGTCGCCCGGAAGCCGAGCCGGTCGAGGTAGAAGGCGACGGCCTCCTCCTGCCCGGCCTTGGGGATGTTGAGGGCGACGTGGCACATGCGCAGCGGCCTGACCCGGCCGACCGGGTCCAGCGGCGTGTTCCAGCGGCGCACGCTGCCGGAGGTGTTGGCCTCGCGCGGTCCGTCCGCCGTGTCGAGTGCCTTCGGGCGGGCGAGGGCGAGGCCGAGGCCGAAGCCGGTCTCGTCCCGGGTGCGGTGCACCCCGTCCCCGGCGCGGGTGACCTCGCGGTCGACGGCGACCCGGGCGACGAGCTTCGCCAGTTCCGCCTCGGTGTCGACGCCCCAGACCACCTCGCGGAGGGTGGGGCCCTCTTCCAGGGCGGGCGGCAGAGCGGGGTCGGGGAGGGTGTCGAGGTGGAGCGTCTGGCCCGCCAGGGTCTCGAACGTGGCGCGGGTGGCGGTGCGTTCCCCGGGGGTCAGCCCGAAGTCGGTGAAGAAGCGGACGCATGCGTCGAGATCGTCGATGCTGTAGGTGACCGACTCTATTCTCTGGATTCCCATGAGCTCCTCGTTCCGCGGGCACAGGGCGCCCGACACCGGCCCGGTCAGCCTAGAAATCGGGACGCACGGCCTCAATGGCCCGGCATTTCGAATGGTGCAATCATTTCTTGCACGGACGGTCGCGCCGCCCGGTTGCCACGGAGAGGACTCAGGCTTCACATGGCGGGAATCGGGTTCTCCGAGAACCACTTCGCGAGGAATTCCAGGAAGACGGTCACCTTGCGCGGCGTCTCCTGGCCGGGGCCGTAGATCGCGTACAGCGGCCGGTCGGGCACCGCGAGTTCGGGCAGCAGCACCCGGAGCGCGCCGGAGAGCAGGTCGTCGTAGGCCGGCCGCTGCGGGAGCAGGGCGATCCCCCGGCCGTGCACGGCCGCCTTCTGCAGGGCGATGTAGGAGTTGGACGAGAACGCCACGTTGCGGATCTTGTGCAGGGTGCTCGCGTGGCCGTGCCCGACGCGCCAGACGGGGTCGTTGACGTGGACCAGGCAGTCGTGGACGGCGATGTCGTTCGGGTGGCTCAGCGTCCCGTGCTCCTCCAGGTATCTCTCCGACGCGCACAGCACGAAGGGCAGCGAGGCGATTTTCTTCAGACGGACGCTGGAGTCCCGCAAGTCCCGCGTGTGGAAGGCGATGTCGAATCCGCCGTCCAGGAAATCGTAGGTGCGGTCGGAGATTCCGCCCAGCTCGAAACGGACGACGATTTTCGGATGGGCGACGGAGAAGGCCGATATGGCGTCACCGAGATCGAGACTGCCTATCCACTTCGGGCAGATGATGTTGAGCGATCCCTCCGGCCGGTCGTGGAGCTGCGCGATGTGGGAGTCCTCGGCGGAGATCTCCTCCAGGATGCGCGCCGCGAACTCCGCGTAACGGAGTCCGGGCTGGGTGAGGCTGACGGAGCGGGCCGTGCGGTTGACGAGGCGGACCCCGATCTGGCGTTCCAGTTCCGCGACGTGGCGTGAGACGAGCGATCCCGAGGAGCTCAGCGCTTTGGCCGCCCCGCTGAAGCTGCCGATGTTGGCGACGGTGACGAAGCTGCGCATGAGGAGCAGACGGTCCATGGTGGTACCTCCGGCCGTGCACGGCCCCGGTGGTGGCAGGGCCGTGTGTGGCGGGTTGTGCGGGCGGAGCCTCCGCGCGGCGCTCCGGAACGGGGATCACTCAGTGGGTGCGCGGAATGGGATGTGCCGGAACGGGGTGTCGCGGAACGCTGTGTCGCGGGCCCGGGTGCCCGGAGTCCGTCGGGTGGCCTTCGATCGCGCGATCGAAGGTCGCCCGGCGCGGACTCAGGGGCAGTACTGCGGAGCCTTGTCCAGGTTGTCCTTGGTGACCAGCAGGATCGGCGTCTTGTCGATCTTGCTGATCTTCTTTTTGTCGAGCAGTCCTATCGCATTGTTCACCGCAAGGGAACCCGTGCTCATGGCCGAGTTCGCCACGGTTGCGGAGAGTTCGCCCTTCTCGATCCCGTCGAGACCCCGGTCGGTGCCGTTGACCGTGACGATCTTGACGTCGGCGCCGGCCGCCGTGAAGGCCGTGCGGGCGGCGAGCGCCATCTCCTCGTTGGCGACGAAGGCGTAACCGAGATGCGGGTGCGCCTGGATCATGTTCTCCGCGACGTCCTTGGCCTTGGCCGCGTTGAACATGCCCGGCTGGTTCGCGACGACCTTCGCGGTGGCCGGCAGCGCGTCGGTGAATCCGGCGACCAGCATGTCGGAGGCGGCACCGGGGGCACCGGCGATCACGCCGACCTCCACGGACTTGCCCGCGGCGTCCTTCTCGACCCATCCGGCGTCCAGCGCGCCGACCGCGGTGAGGTCCACGACGACCGCGCCGAGGATCTGGGAGGGGTCGTCGGTGACGACGGAGGTGAGGAAGATCGGTATGTTGGCGCTTCTGGCCTTGGCGATGTCGCCCTTGAGCGCGTCGACGTTCACGGTCTGCACGATGAGCGCGTCGACGTTGCGCGAGATCATGTCCTCGATGTTGGACAGTTCGGTGCCGGGGTTCTGGTGCGAGTTGGCGGTGTAGATCTTCGCGTCGCCGTTCTTGGCCGTGTCCTCCACCGCCTTCTGGAGGCAGGTGTGGAACTCGGTGTCTCCGCCGTTGACGAAGCCGAGGGTGACGGCGTCGCCGCCCTGACCGGACTGGCCGCTGCAGCCGCTGAGGGCCAGCGCGGCTCCCACGACGGTCGTGGCCAGCACTCTTCGCGGGTGGGTGGACAGGCTCATGGTGTGTCGCCTTTCGTGGCGTGCGTGGGACATCGGTGGCCGTGCACGGAGTGGGTCGCGGTGCGGGAATCGCGGACCCGTCCCGGAGTACGTCAGTGCCGGGACTTCTTGTGGAGCTGGTTGGCGATCGCCGCGACGAGCAGGACCGAACCGACCGAGATCTGCTGGAAGTAGCTGGACACCTGCAGCAGGTTCAGGGCGTTGGCGACGACGCCGAGCAGGACGACGCCGAGGGCGGTGCCGACGACGGTGCCGCTGCCGCCGGCGAGCGAGGTTCCGCCGATGACGACGGCGGCCACGGCGGTGAGTTGCAGGGTGAGACCGCCCGTTCCGGGGCTGCTCGCGCCCAGCCGGGACAGCAGCATCAGCCCGGCGAGTCCGGCGAGGGTGCCGGCCAGCCCGTAGAGCAGGAGCTTGTTCCGGTTGACGCCGATGCCGCTGAGGCGGGCGACGTGCTCGTTGCCCCCGATGGCGAACGCGTCGCGGCCGAAGACGGTGAACTTCATGACCAGACCGGCCACCACCAGTACCAGGACCGCCACGATCAGCAGGTAGGGGATGCCGAGGATCTTGCCGTTGCCCAGCGAGGAGAGGTGGGTGCCGATCGACACGCTCAGACCGTCCAGGACGAGCAGCGCGACTCCGTCCAGCAGGGTGGCCGTCGCCAGGGTGGCGACGAACGGTGCCACGTTCGTGTAGGTGACCACGAGCCCGTTGACCAGGCCGATGAGGGTGGCCAGCACGAGGGAGACGAGGACCGTCACGGCGGTGGACTCGCCGTGTGCCAGCATCTGGGCGGCCACCGCCGTGACGACGGCCGCGTTGCTGCCCATCGAGAAGTCCATGCCTCCGGCCGTCATGAGCAGCGTGAGACCGGCGGCGAGCACCGCGGACACGCTGACCTGGCGGAGGATGTTGATGAGGTTGGTCGAGGTGGCGAACGAGTCCGTCTCCAGGCTCGCGAACACCACCACGATGATCAGCACCGCGACGAGTCCCGCGTGCGGGACTCCGAAGAGGGCCCGCAGCGAGGTGCGTGAACCGGAAACGGTGTCCGGGGTGCTTTCCTTCGCTCGGGGCTGTACCGGGGGCGCTTCGAGGCTCACTTGCTCTGTCCTCCGAGGGCGAGGGCGACGAGTTGGTCGCGGGTGATGGTGTTGACGTCGTGTTCGGCGACCGCCCGTCCCCCGCTGACGACGATCACCCGGTCGGCCAGCCGCATGACCTCCTCGGCGGAGGAGGAGGCGAGCAGCACGGCGACACCGCGTGCGGCGAGGTCGTCGACGAGCGTGTGGATGTCCGCGATGGCCGCGATGTCGACGCCGTTGGTGGGGTCTTCCAGGAAGCAGGCGACGGGCGCGGTCTCCAGCCACTTCGCCAGCAGGACCTTCTGCTGGTTGCCGCCCGAGAGGCGGCCGACGGCCGGGTTGCGGGTCAGGGAGACGACTCCGTAACTCTCCCGCCGCGGGGCGGCCCGGCGGGTGAGCGCGGACCGGCGCTGGAGGCGGCGCCGGTCCAGGCGGTCGCTGGCCAGCATCAGGTTCTCGTCCAGCGAGAGTTCCGGGATCAGGCCGAGGGCCCTGCGGTCGCCGGTGACGCAGCGCAGACCGCTGGCGAGCGACCGGGGTATCCGGCCGAAGGGTACGGGCTTGCCGTCCACGCTCATCTCGCCCGAGTCGGGGCGCCGGCGACCGGAGAGCAGGTCGAAGAGGCGGGACTGCGCGTCGCCGGCGGGTCCGAGGACGGCCACGATCTCGCCCTTGCGCACCTCGACGGCGAAGTCCTCGATGGTGCGGCCGTGCGTGAGCCCCCGGACCGCGAGGCCGGTCTCCCGTGAGGGTGCGGGGCGTCGGGGGCGGGTGGAGACGACGTCCCGGCCCACCATGTCGCGCACCAGCCCGGCGGCGTCGGTGCCGGCCGCCGGACCGCTGTGCACGACCGCGCCGTCCCGCAGGACGGTGACGTGGTCGGCGACGGAGAGCACCTCGTCGATGTAGTGCGAGATGTAGACGACGGCCATGCCCTCGTCCCGCAGGGTCCGGACCAGCGCTCTGATCCGGTCGGCGGCCTCGGCGCCGAGGCAGGCGGTCGGCTCGTCGAGGATGAGGACCTTCCCGCCGCGCCGGACCTCGCGAGCGACCTCGACCATGGTCTGCTCCGCGACGGTCAGCCCGCCCGCGGTCCGCTCCACGTCGATGGCGATGCCGAGGTCGGCGAGGGCCTTGCGGGCCTGCTCCCGGACCGACTTCCAGGCGACGAACGCGCGGGGGGCGGGCAGGTCGCCGAGGAGGATGTTCTCGGCGACGGTCAGCTCCATGACCAGTTCGCGGCGCTGGGGCACGGTCGAGATGCCGAGCCGTCGGGCCTGCCGTGTCGTCAGGCCCGGCTGCGGCTGCCCGTCGATCTCGACGGTGCCGCCGTCCGCCTGGTGGACTCCGGCCAGTACCTGGACGAGGGTGGACTTGCCGGCCCCGTTCATCCCCATCAGGGCGTGGATCTCGCCCGGCCTGATGTCGAGGGAGACTCCTTTGAGGGCGGCGGCCCCGCCGAAGCTCTTCCTGAGGTCGCGGATCCTGACCACCGGCTCCCGGGGCGCCTCGACGGCAGTGGTGGTGCTCTGGTGCGGCGCGGTACCGGGTGTCACGTCACGACTCCCTTCGGTACGTCGGTCGACGGGCGGAGTCACGGCTGTGACCGCTCCCCGTCACCGGCGACGCGGGCGAAGCCGCGGATGTCGGGGAACGGCGGCTCGCGGTCGGCCTGGAGGTCCACCTGGAAGGTGTTCAGGCACATGCCGAGCATGGTGAAGTTGCCCAGCGAGCCGATGGCGTCGACCAGGCCCTGGGAGCCGAAGTGCTGGTGGGCGGCGGCGAAGGTCTCGTCGGAGACGAAGTGCTTCTCCAGCACCTCCTGGCAGAAGCGGTAGAAGGCGGTGTCCGCCTCGTCGTCGAACTCCGGGGTGCGCCGCTCGGCGATCGCGTCCACGGCGGCGGCCGGTACACCGGCCTCGATCGCCGCCTTGACGTGGGCGTTCCAGGAGTACTGGGCGTCCCAGTTGCGGGCTGCCATCAGGAGGGTCAACTCCCGCAGGTGCTTGGGCAGGTCCGAGTCGAATCGGACGAACGCGCCTAGGGACTCCACGCGTTCGCAGAGCTCGGGGCTCTGCAGCCAGACCCGGAACGGTCCGCGCACCCCGCCACGACGAGCGGTGATGCGGGCGTGGAGCTCCTGCTGGTGCTCGTTCATCTCTTCGGTACGGAGAACGGGGAGGCGCATGGCCGGTCCCTGCCTTTCGATCTGCGACACAATCTCGAAATGTGCGATGGCAGCAGACCGTACATCCGGCTGGTAGAGGCTCACCCTTCTCGGAACGCAAGGTAAAGGTGCGCATCCGGGGCCTGTCAGCGGGGCGCGTTTCCCCTAACGTCGGACGACGTCTCTCGCCGTCGAAAGGGTTTGCGCATGAGTGTCATCGTCAAGGCCGCCTCCGTCCCCTTGCTGGACCGGGGAGGTTCGATCGTGACGACCCCGCTGGTCACGACCGTCTCGGCGGCCGGCGAGAATCGGATCACCAGCGGAATGAGCGTTTATCCGGTCGGTTCCGGGGCGCCGATGCACGCGCACAACTGCGACGAGCACGTGACGATTCTCGAAGGAGAGGCGGAAGTGCTGGTGGAGGGCTCCGTGACTCGTTTGGAGCGCTACGACACCACGTACATCCCCTCCCCTGTCCCCCACCTCTTCCGGAATGTCGGCGACACTCCGCTGCGCATCCTGTGGGTGTACACCTCGGGGACGGTGACGCGCACGTTCACCGACACCGGGGTGACGGTGGAACACCTCTCGGCGGAGGACCTGATGGGGCGCTGAGCGGCAGGTGCCCGGCCGCGTACGCGCGGGGCGGCCGTCGACGGGTTCGGCGCCGGAGTCCGCGGCGGGCGGCCGCCCGCGTACGCGGGCGGCCGGCCCGGTCGGGCCGCCCGTACTCCCGGGTCGCACACGCCGACGGCCGCTCCTACTCAGCGTCCGCGCGCGAGAGCGCCTCGGAGATCAGGCGGGTGGCGAAGTCGGGGTCGTCGGTGATGCGGTTGATGTGCTCCGCGAGCAGGAACGCGGTGGCCTCCAGCGGGTTCATCTCCACCTTGGCCCACTCCCCGAACTGGCCGCGCCATAGGCTGGGGCTGAGTCCGGTGGCGGCGGCGATCACCAGGCCGGCCATGGTGGGGATGGTCTCGGGCCGGATGCTGACGGGCATCATGCGCATCGTGGCCACAAGGTGGGGGACCACGTACTCGACGACGTCCTTCTCGTGCTCCTCGTGGGCCTTCCGCAGCCACGTCATGAACATGTAGATCAGGGTGCACGCGCCGTCCAGCATGTCCCTGGCCCCTTCGGGCCCCAGGGAGGCGACGAACTGGTCGCTCAGTTCCTGCTGTTCGGGATCGGTCTCGCCCTCGCGGACGTGGATGGTCCTGAGCCGCGAGTCGATCATCATGAGCGCCGCGCCCACGTCGCCGGCGGGGGCGTGCGCGGGGTCGTAGAGCGATGACACAGAAGTCCTCCTCGGGGGGGGTCGGCCCGCGGCCGGCGTGTCCGTACGGTGGACGGCCGACGGGGCGCGGCCCGTGGGTTTCGGAGACCTTCACCCGGCCGTGGCTCCTTCCGTCACCGCCGTGCGCGCCCGGGCGATCACGACGGGCGATCCGTCCACCGGTGCCTGAAGGACGTCGGCCTCCACCCCGTACAACTCCCGGACCAGGGAGGCGGTCACGGTGGTGCGCGGGTTTCCCCGGGCCACGACGCTGCCGTCCTTCATCGCGACGAGGAGGTCGGAGTAGCGGGCGGCGGCGGCCAGGTCGTGCTGGACCATGACGACCGTGCGGCCGGCGCGCGCTACCTCGCGGACGAGTTCCAGGACCTCCACGACGTGCCCCAGGTCGAGGGCGCTGGTGGGTTCGTCGAGCAGGACCACGGGGGTCTGCTGGGCGAGCACCATGGCGAGCCAGCAGCGCTGGCGCTGGCCGCCGGAGAGCCGGTCGAGCCGCTCACCGGCCAGCTCGGTGGTGCCGGTGGCCTCCAGCGCCTCGCGCACCGCGTTCTCGTCCGCGCGCGACCACTGCCGCAGCAGGCCCTGGTGGGGGTGGCGGCCGTACCGTACGAGCCCAGCGACGGTCACCGCCTCGGGGGCGCGGGGCGACTGGGGCAGCAGGGCGACGCGGCGGGCGGCCGGGCGGCGGCCGAGCGTCCAGATGTCCGCGCCGTCGGCGTGGACCGTGCCGGACTCCGGCTGGTGGAGCCGGGCGACGGCGCGCAACAGGGTGGACTTCCCACAGCCGTTGGGGCCGACGATCGAGGCGACCCGGCCCGCGGGCACGGTGAACCCCGCGTCCTTGACGACGGTACGGCCGGGGTAGGAGACGTGGAGCCCGCGGACTTCGAGGCCGCCCGGCGCGTTCTTCGTGGAGGTGTTCACTACGGAGGTGCTCATGACGGGGGTGTTCATGCCTTTGCTTCCGTGCGGTCCGAGCGGAAGAGGACCCAGAGGAGGAAGGGCCCGCCGAGGACGCTGGTGACGACGCCGACGGGGAGTTCGACGGGGGCGGCGACGCGGGCGAGCGCGTCGGCCGCGGTGACGAGGGCGGCTCCGGCCAGGCCCGCGCCGAAGACCGGTACCCGGGTGGGCCCGGCCAGCCGCTGCGCGAGGACGGGGGCGCCCAGCGCGATGAAGGCGACCGGTCCGCCGACGCCGACGGCGACCCCGGCGAGCAGCACGGCCAGGACGAGTGCGGCGGCGCGTACCCGGCGCAGGTCGACGCCGAGGGTGGCGGCCATGTCGTCGTCGAAGCGCAGCAGTTGGAGCCGGTGTCCGGCCGCGAGGGCGAGCGGGACGAGGAAGCAGAGGGCGATCAGCAGGGGCGTACCGGCTTCCCAGTCACGCCCGTTGAGGCTGCCGACGGCCCAGAGGAACACCCCGCCCGCCGAGTTGTCGTTCTCGCGGGACATCACGAGGTCGCTGACGGCCCCGACGAAGGTGGAGACGCCGATGCCGGTGACGAGGACGCGGTAGCCGGCGCTGCCGGCTCCGCCCGCGCAGAGCACGACGAGCGCGGCGGCGGCGACGGCGCCGACCGGGCCGAGCCACCACATGCCGACCATGCCGGTGGACGTACCGGCGGCCGCCGCGACGACGGCCGCCGTGGCCCCCTCGTTGACGCCCACCAGGTCCGGGGTGGCGAGCCGGTTTCCGGCGAGGGTCTGGGTGAGGCAGCCGGAGATGCCGAGCGCGGCGCCGACCATGATGCCGACGAGGACGCGGGGCAGCCGGAATTCACGGACGACCATCACGGTGCCCGCGTCGCCGGTGCCCAGCAGTCCGGAGAGGGTCTGCGTCGGGCTCATGCCGGAGGAGCTGGCCAGCACGGCGAGCGCGACGAGCAGCGCGAGAACGGGAACGAGGAGCGCCGCGACGAGGGCGCTGCGGCGCGGGAAGAGCCAGGAGAGGCCGCCGGTGCGCAGCACGGTGGAGTCGGGCGGGGTGAGGTCCGGCGGGGCCGGGTTCTGCTGGGGGAGGCCGGCGGCGTCGGGGCGGGGCGCGACGGGCGCGGGCCGGGTGTTCCCGGTCATGCGGCGGCCCCCGCGGTGGAGAGGCGGGACGAGCGGGCGATCCAGACGAGCAGGGGGCCGCCGACGAAGGCGAGGAGCACGCTGACCGGGGTCTCCCAGGGGCGGATGACGATCCGGGCGAGGATGTCGGCGAGGATCATGACGTCCGCGGCGATCAGCGCGGAGAGCACGAGTTGGGCGCCCATGGACGCGCCGGCCAGGGCGCGTGCGGCGTAGGGCGCGAGCAGTCCGAGGAAGGCGATGGGCCCCGCGACCGCGACCGCGCACCCGGCGAGCAGCGACACGGCGACGGCCACCACGAGGCGGATGCGCCCGGGGTGGTGGCCGAGGGAGCGCGCTCCGTCGTCGCCGAGGCCGAGGGCTGCGAGCGGCCGGACGCAGCAGCCCGCGGTGAGCAGGCCGAGCGCCACCAGGGGGACGAGGGGCACCAGTTGTCCGGTCTCGACGCCGGCGAGCGAGCCGATGGTCCAGTAGCGGTAGGTGTCGAAGGTGGACTGCGTGCCCAGCAGGACGTACGAGGTGAGGCCGTGGAAGGTGGCGCTGAGCGCGGCACCGGCGAGCACCAGGCGCAGCGGTGAGCCCGCGGCCCGCCCGGAGGCGGCGAGCAGGAGGACGACCGCGCTCGCCGCCATGCCGCCGAGCAGCGCCCAGACGAGCAAAGCGCCGGAGGAGTCGGCGTGGAAGAAGGTGAGTCCGAGGACGACGGCGAACGCGGCGCCGGAGTTGACGCCGAGCAGCCCGGTCTCCGCGAGGGGGTTGCGGGTGGCGGCCTGGAGGAGGCAGCCGGCGGAGCCGAGGCAGAGGCCCACCAGGATCCCGGCGAGAGTGCGCGGGAGGCGTACGTCCACGACGGCGAGGCGCAGTTGGGCGTCGGCGCGGGCGGACGGATCGCCCCAGAGGTACGCCCAGGCCCGGGCGGGCGGGGTGGAGCCCGTGCCGGTCAGCAGGGAGGCGAGGACCAGGCCGAGCAGGGCGACGAGGGCCACGGCGGCCCACCTGGCCGGATGACGCCCCCCGCTCTCCGCTCCGGCGGCCCACCTGGTCGGGCGCGGGTCTCCGGCCTCCGCTCCGGCGGTCCGGTCCGGACGCAGGTCCCCGCTGCCCGTTCCGGCAGTCCGGGCCGGATGCGGCTCTCCGCTTCCCGTTCCGTCCGGATCCCCACGAAAGGCCCTCGATGTCCGGGTTTTCACCCTCCCTGGAGGGCCCTCTTGCGCATTGAACATATGGTTAGCCTAACCTAAGTACCGGACGCCCCGGCCGAGGGACCCCTTCTGCCGTTCCGGCCGGGATTCGTCGTGCCCGCACGTCGCCCGTCCCCCCTGACGGGGCGTCGGCACCTGCCCGCTCCACCCTTCCTACGGAGGTTTCCGGCCATGACGCCGAACCAGTCCCCCGCTCCCCGCCGCACCGTCCGCCCGCTGGCCGCGGTCGCCGTCCTCGGCATCTGCGCGCTCACGGCGACCGCCTGCGGCTCCTCGGACTCGGGTGCTGCGTCCGGCGGTTCCGACAAGAAGAGCACCACGACCGTCACCGACGCGGCCGGCACCGAGGTGACGGTTCCCGCCGATCCCTCGCGGGTCGTGGTGCTGAGCGAGATGGACCTCGACTCCTCGCTCACGCTGGGCGTGAAGCCGGTGGGCCTCACGGCGGGGCGCGGCCAGAAGGGCGCCCCGGCGTACCTGACCGAGAAGGCCGAGGGCATCCCGGTGGTGGGCGCGGTCACCGGCCCGGACATCGAGAAGGTCGTCCAGGCCGACCCCGACGTGATCCTCGCCGGTCAGATGACGGACACTCAGGTGCTGGCCCAGCTGCGGAAGATCGCGCCCACGCTGGTCACCATCGGCGACGACAAGGACTGGAAGAAGTCCCTGTCGCTCACCGGCGAGGTGCTCGGCAGGGCCAACGCGGCCGACGCCTTCCTCGCCGACTACGACACGAAGGTCGCCGCACTCAAGAGCGACCTCGGGCCGGAGGCCGGAGCCAAGGTCTCCGTGGCCCGCTACTCCCCGCAGGGCTCCGCCGTCATGCAGCAGGGCGTGTTCATCAGCGACGTGCTGAACGACCTCGGCTTCACCCGGCCGGGCATCCAGGCCGAGAAGGGCGAGGGCCACTCCACGCCGATCAGCGACGAGAACCTCGCCGAGATCGACGGTGACTGGCTCTTCATCGGCACCCTGACCTCGACCGGCACCTCCGGCGTGGTCGACCAGCTCTCCGCGAAGCCCGCCTACCAGCAGCTCGGCGCCGTCAAGGCCGGTCATGTGACCGAGATCGACGGCTCGATGTGGACGAGTCTCGGCGGCGCGCAGGCCGCCGTGAACGTCCTGGCCGACCTCCGGAAGGCCATGGTCAAGTGAGCACCGGGTTCGACGGAAGGCTCGCGCTCGTCACGGGCGCGGGGCGGGGCATCGGCGCGGCCGTCGTCGCCTCCCTCGTGGAGCGCGGCGCCCGGGTGGTGGCCACCGACATCACCTCCGGGGGCATCGAGGCCCTCGCGCGGAAGTACGGCTCGCGGGTGGTCGCCCGCCCGCTCGACGTCACGGACGCCGAGGCCGTCGAGGCGGCGGTCGAGGAGGCCGAACAGGCCCTCGGGCCTCTGGAGTTCGCGGTCAACGTGGCCGGCGTGCTGCGCAACGCCGACGTCCTCGACACCACGGACGCGCACTGGGCCGCCACCTTCGCCGTCAACGTCGACGGGGTGTTCCACGTCTCGCGTTCCGCCGCCCGGCGGATGGCCGCGCGCGGCCGGGGCGGCATCGTCACCGTCGCCTCCAACGCGGCGGGCATCCCGCGCGCCGGCATGGCCGCGTACGCCGCGTCCAAGGCGGCCTCGGCGATGTTCACCAAGTGCCTCGGTCTGGAGATGGCCGCGCACGGCGTCCGCTGCAACAGCGTCTGCCCCGGCTCGACCATGACCGACATGCAGCGCGCCATGTGGGCCGATCTGGACCCGGCGGACGTGACCGCCGCCGCGGACCGCGTCGTCGCGGGCGACCTCGCGGCGTACCGGACGGGGATTCCGCTCGGCCGCATCGCGGACCCCGCGGACATCGCCGACGCCGTGACGTTCCTGCTGTCCGACCGCGCCCGCCACATCACCATGCAGGACCTGTACGTCGACGGCGGCGCCACCCTCCGGGCCTGACCCCCGCCCCCTCGGCCCCCCGGTCCCCCTGTCTCACCGCTCCGCCGCCGACCGTGGCGGGAGCCCTCCACCGCAGGAGACACCCATGTCCACCTCCGTGCACGAGTCCCCCACCGCCGCCCCCGCCCTCACCCACCCCGACTCCGTCACCCCCGGAGCGGCGACCGCGCTGCTCGACGCCTACCGGCCCGGCACCGACCGCTTCGTGGCCTCGCCGACGCTCACCCTGCTCGGCCGCGGCGTGCTCGCCGAAGTGCCGCACGGTACGAACCCGGTGGAGGAGCGCGTACGCGACGCCCTGCACGCCCAGCGGCGGGCGGGGAACCCCGCGCCCGTCGTCGTCGGCTCCATACCGTTCGACGCGGACGCCCCCGCCGCGCTGGTGGTCCCCGAGTCCGTCCGGTGGGCGCCCGCGCTGCGCCGGGATCCGCTGGTGGCACTGCCCGCTCCCGCCGCCGAGGACGGCGGCTCCTGGCAGGTGCGCGAGGTCCCGGCCGCCGCCGCGTACGCCGAGGCCGTCGCCTCCGCCGTACGCCGCATGCGCGCCGGGGAGTTCGCCAAGGTGGTGCTGGCCCGCACCCTGGAGCTGACCGCCCCCGCCGAGCCGGACCTGCCCGCGATGCTGAGCCGGCTCGCCCGCCGGGACCCCGGCGGCTATACCTTCGCGGTGCCCACCGGCCCCGGCCGTACCCTGATCGGGGCGAGCCCCGAGCTCCTGGTCGCCCGGCAGGAGGGTCGGCTCGTCGCCAACCCGCTGGCCGGTTCCGCGCCGCGCAGCCCGGACCTGGCCGAGGACGTCCGCCGGGCCGCCGCGCTGCTGGACTCCCCCAAGGACCTGCACGAGCACGCGGTGGTGGTGGCCGCCGTGCGTGAGGCCCTCGCCCCGTTCTGCACCCGCCTCGACGTGCCCGAGCGCCCTACCCTCGTACGCACCGCCACCATGTGGCACCTGTCGACGACGCTCACCGGCGACCTCCTGGACACGGACACCACCGCGCTGCGGCTCGCCGCCGCCCTGCATCCGACCCCGGCCGTGTGCGGCACGCCCACCCCGGCCGCCCGCGCCGTCATCGCCGAGTCCGAGCCGTTCGACCGGGGCGCCTACACCGGCATGGTCGGGTGGCAGGACGCGGACGGCGACGGCGAGTGGGTCGTCACCATCCGCTGCGCCGAGGCCGAGGGCCGCTCGCTGCGCCTGTTCGCCGGGGCCGGTGTGGTGGCCGACTCGTCGCCCGAGGCGGAGACCGCCGAGACCGGGGCGAAGTTCCGCACCTTCCTGAACGCCGTAGGAGCCCAGCTGTGACCGCCACCGAGCATGACCCGCACACCCCGGGGGGCCCTGCCGCGCTCGTGCACGAGCACGACCCGCTCACCCCGGGGGGCCCTGCCGCGCTCGTGCACGAACACGACCCGCTCACCCCGGGAGGCCCTGACGCGCCGACCTGGCCCGCCGAGTTCGCCGCGCGCTACCGCGCCGCGGGGTACTGGCGCGGTGAGACCTTCGGCGACTTCCTGCGCGAACGCGCCACCGCGCACCCCGACCGGACGGCACTGGTCGACCCGGCACCGGTCCGCCGCACCTGGACGTACCGCGAACTGGACGAGAGCGCCGACCGGCTGGCCGCCGGGTTCGCCGCCCGGGGCATCGCCAAGGGCGACCGGGTCGTCCTCCAGCTCCCGAACATCGGCGAGTTCATCGAGGTCGTCTTCGCGCTCTTCCGGATCGGCGCGCTCCCCGTGTACGCCCTGCCGGCGCACCGGGAGACCGAGATCGAGCACTTCTGCGCGTTCTCCGAGGCCGTGGCGTACGTCGTACCCGACCGCCACGCTGGCTACGACCACCGTGAACTCGCCTCGCACGTCAAGAAGCTGACGCCCAGTCTGCGTGAGGTCTTCGTGGTGGGCGATCCGGGCGAGCACACCGCGCTCGCCGACGTGCCGGTCGAGCCGACCGGCACGATCGAGGGTCCCCGCTCGCACGAACTGGCCTTCCTCCAGCTCTCCGGCGGCACCACCGGCGTCTCCAAGCTGATCCCCCGCACCCACGACGACTACATCTACTCGCTGTGGGGGTCCAACGAGATCTGCGGGGTCGACGAGGGGACCAGGTTCCTGGTGGTCCTGCCCGCCGCGCACAACTTCCCGATGAGCTCGCCCGGTTGGCAGGGCGTGCTGTACGCGGGCGGCACCGTCGTACTGAGCCCCCGGCCCGACCCGGCCACGGCCTTCCCGCTCGTCGAGCGGGAGCGGATCACCATGACCGGCATGGTGCCCCCGCTCGCCCTGGTGTGGACGGACGCGGCTCCGGCGGCGAAGGAGGACCTGTCGAGCCTGGAACTGATCCTGGTCGGCGGTGCCAAGTACAGCGAGGAGGCGGCCCGGCGCCTCGGCCCGGCGCTGGGCTGCCGGTTGATGCAGGTCTTCGGCATGGCCGAGGGACTGGTCAACTACACGCGGCTGGAAGACGACGAGGAGACGATCGTCACCACCCAGGGCCGCCCGATCTCGGCCGACGACGAGGTCCGCGTCGTGGACGACGCCGACCGGGACGTCCCCGAGGGCGAGTGGGGCCATCTGCTCACCCGGGGGCCGTACACGATCCGCGGCTACTGGCGGGCCCCCGACCACAACGCGCGGGCCTTCACCGAGGACGGCTTCTACCGGACCGGCGACATCGTGCGCCGCACCCCCACCGGCCACCTGGTGGTCGAGGGCCGGGCGAAGGACCAGATCAACCGGGGCGGCGAGAAGATCGCCCCCGAGGAGGTCGAGAACATCGTCCTCGCTCACCCCGCCGTCCACGACGTCTCGGTCGTCGCCGTCCCCGACCCGTACCTCGGCGAACGCTCCCTCGCCTACGTCGTCCTCCGCGAGGGCGCCGGACCGCTGAAGTCCGTCGAGATCAAGCGGTTCGTCCGCGAGCGCGGCATCGCCGCGTACAAGGTCCCCGATCTGGTCGAGTTCGTCGACGCGTTCCCGCAGACCGGGATCGGCAAGATCAGCAAGAAGAGCCTGCGGTCCGCCGCCCCGGCTCGGCACCACGAGGAAAGGCCCGTTTCCATGGCACTGCCCGCCATCGCCCCGTATCCGCTGCCCACGGCGGAGGAGTTGCCCGCCAACCGGGTGGCGTGGACGGTCGATCCGTCCCGTGCGGTGCTGCTCGTCCACGACCTGCAGAACCACTTCCTGAAGGCGTTCCCGGCCGGCGAGCAGCCGCTGACCGGCATGCTGGACAACACGGCCCGGGTGCTCGAGAAGTGCCGCGGCCTGGGTGTCCCGGTGGTGCACTCGGCGCAGCGCGGCGGCCAGACCCCCGAGGAGCGCGGCCTCCAACTCGACTTCTGGGGGCCCGGGGTGGCGGACGACCCGGCAGCCCTCGCCGGGCCGGAGCAGGTGGCACCCGTCGAGGGCGAGAACGTCATCACCAAGTGGAAGTACAGCGCCTTCGTCCGCACCGAACTGAACGCGCTGATGCGGGAGCAGGGCCGCGACCAGCTGATCGTCGTCGGCGTGTACGCGCACATCGGCGTGCTGATGAGTGCCGCGGACGCGTGGCAGCGCGACATCCAGGCGTTCGTCGTCGCCGACGCGGTCGCCGACTTCTCCCGGGCGGACCACGACATGGCGCTGCGGTACGCGGCCGGCCGTTGCGCCGTGGTGACCACCGCCGACGCTCTCTTCCAGGAGGTCTGAGCCGATGCCCCTCACTCTTGAGCTGATCCGCGCCGACATCGCCGACTCCCTCGGCGAGGACCCCGAGGACATCCCGGTCGACGAGAACCTCGTCGACTACGGGCTGGACTCGGTACGCATCATGGCGCTGCTGGAGCGCTGGCGCCGCGAGCACGGCGTGGAAGCCGCCTTCGCCGATCTCGCCGAACAGCCCGCCGTGGAGGCGTGGTTGCCGCTGCTGGGGGCCTCATGAGCACCCCGGCGACGAGCCTCGACGCCCCGCGCGCCAACGCCTCCGACGCCGAAGCCCCGGCCGCTGAAGCCCCGGACACCGTACTGCCGTTGACCGCCGCCCAGGCGGGCATGTGGTACGCCCAGGCACTCGACCCGCTGAGCCCGGCGCTCAACACCGCGGAGTGCGTCGAGATCGACGGCCCCGTCGACCCGGAACACTTCGCCGCCGCTCTGGCGCAGGTGGCCTCCGAGGCCGACGCGCTGCGCATCCGGGTGGAGGACTCCCCCGGCGGACCCCGGCAGCGCGTGCGCGCCTCTGTCGAACTGCCCTTGTATATCGCGGATTTGCGGGCGGAGAAGGACCCGGACGAGGCCGCCGGGGCGTGGATGCGGGAGGATCTCGCCCGCTCCTGCGACCTGGCCCTGGGCCCGGTGTTCGGGCACGCGCTCTTCCGCGTGGGAGAGGAACGGTGGCTGTGGTACCAGCGCATTCACCATCTCGCCATGGACGGTTTCGGCTACTCCCTGCTCGTGCGCCGCACCGCCGAGGTCTACAGCGCGCTGGCCGCCGGCGGGGCGCCCGAGCCGACGCCGTTCCGGCCGCTGGCCGAACTCGTCGCGCAGGACGCCGAGTACCGTGCCTCCGATGCCCTCCCGGCCGACCGGGCGCACTGGAGCGAGGCGTTCGCCGACCGTCCCGAAGCACCCCGGTTCGCGGGGCGCGGCGCGCTGCCCTCCCGGACCTCGCTGCGCCGCACGGCCTCCCTTCCGGCGGAAACGACGGAGCGGATACGGGAGTTGGCTTCCCGGTTGCGGGCGACCTGGCCGGAGGTGCTGATCGCCGCCCAGGCCGTCTACGCCTCCCGGGCCACCGGCCGCTCGGACGTCGTGCTCGGGCTGCCCATGATGGGCCGTATGGGTTCGGTCGCCCTGCGGGTGCCGGGCATGGTGATGAACGTCCTGCCGCTGCGCCTGGAGGTCTCCCCCGAGGCCGACTTCGCGCAGCTGGTGCGCCAGGTCGTGCTGGGCATCCGCACGGTGCGCCGCCATCAGCGCTACCGCTACGAGGACATCCGCCGCGATCTCGGTCTGCTCGGCGAGAGCCGCGCGCTGGTCGGCCCGCTGGTGAACGTCATGCCCTTCGACTACGACGTACGCTTCGCGGGCGCCCCGGTGCGGGCCCGTAACCTCTCGGCCGGCCAGGTCGAGGACCTCACCGTCAACATCTACGACCGGGCCGACGGCCGGGGTCTGCTCGTCGACTACGACGCCAACCGGGCCCTCTACACCGAGGACGGCCTCGCGGCCCACCAGGACCGGTTCACCGGTCTCGTCGCGCGGCTCGCCGAGGCGGACCCGCGTCTGCCGCTCGCCACGCACACCGTCGCCACTGCGGGCGAAGCCTCCCTGATCCTGGAGGAGTTCAACCGTACGGAGCGCGCGCTCCCGGCGACGAACCTGATCGGCCCCATCGAGGCGCAGGCCCGCCGGACGCCCGCCGCGACGGCCCTGGTGTACGGCGAGGAGTCGCTCACGTACGCGGAGCTGAACGCCCGCGCCAACCGGCTGGCCCGGCATCTGCGGACGCTCGGCGCCGGCCCGGACAGGGTGGTGGCCCTCTCGGTCCCCCGGTCGGTCGAGCTGATCGTGACGCTGCTGGCGATCCTGAAGACGGGCGCGGCCTATCTGCCGCTCGACCCGGACTATCCGGAGCAGCGCCTGCTGGACATGCTGGAGGACGCCGCGCCGGTCTGCGCGGTGACCGACCGGGCGGGCAGGCTGCCGGACGGCGGCGCCATCCCGCTCGTCGTGCTGGCGGGTCTCGACGTCTCGGACCGGCTGCCGACCGACCTGTGCCGCCCGCTCACTCCCGCCCACCCGGCGTACGTCATCTACACCTCGGGCTCCACCGGCCGCCCCAAGGGGGTCGTCGTCCCGCACGGGGCGATCGACAACCGGCTGCGGTGGATGCAGGACACCTACCGGCTGACCGCCGAGGACCGGGTGCTGCAGAAGACCCCGTCCTCGTTCGACGTGTCGGTGTGGGAGTTCTTCTGGCCGCTGCGCGAGGGGGCGGCCCTCGTCGTCGCGGAGCCCGGCGGGCACCGCGATCCGACGTATCTGGCCCGTCTCGTCCGCGAACAGGCCGTCACAACCCTGCACTTCGTGCCGTCGATGCTCCAGGTCTTCCTCGCCGAGCCGGAGGCCGCGCGGTGCACCGGCCTGACCCGGGTGTTCTGCAGCGGCGAGGCGCTGGCCCGCGAGACCGCGAACCTCTTCGCACGTACGCTGCCGGGCGTCGGGCTGCACAACCTGTACGGTCCGACCGAGGCGGCGGTCGACGTCACACACCACACCTGTGGTGCCGAGGGCAGCGGACCGGTGCCCATCGGGCGCCCGGTGTGGAACACCCGGTTGTACGTGCTGGACGCGGCGCTCCAGCTCTGCCCGCCCGGAGTGCCCGGCGAACTCTTCCTAGCAGGACGGCAGTTGGCCGACGGCTATCTGGACCGCCCCGAGCTGACGGCGGCCCGTTTCGTGGCCGACCCCTTCGGCCCGGCCGGCAGCCGCATGTACCGGACCGGTGACCTGGCGCGGTGGACCGCGAACGGCGAGGTCGAGTACCTCGGGCGCACCGACCACCAGGTGAAGTTGCGGGGCCAGCGCATCGAACTCGGTGAGATCGAGGCGGCGTTGTCCGCACAGCCCGGTGTGGAGGGCGCCTGTGCCCTCGTGCGCGAGGACGACGGCGGCGAACAGCGCCTCGTCGGTTACGTCCAGGGGCGGGCGGACCCTGCCGAGGTGCGGGCCGCGCTGGCGCGCGTACTGCCGGACCACATGGTCCCGGCGGCGGTGGTCGTCCTCGCGGCGTTCCCGCTGAGCCCGGCCGGCAAGCTGGACCGACGCGCCCTGCCCGCACCGGTGTTCACCGGCGGCAAGGGGGCCCGGCGCCCGTCCGGGGCGCTGGAGGAGAAGCTGACCCGGCTCTTCGCCGACGTCCTCGGCGTCGAGGGGGCCGGTCCCGACGACGCCTTCTTCGACCTCGGCGGCACCTCACTGCTCGCGATGAAGCTGGTGGCCCGGGTACGGGAGGAGTGCGCGACGGAGCTGACGATCGGCTCCCTCTTCGAGACGCCGACCCCGGCCGCCCTGGCGGCACGCCTCGCGGGTCCGGGCGCGGGCGCCGACGACGCGCTGGACGTCCTGCTGCCGCTGCGCGGCGGCAGCGGCCGGCCCCCGGTCTTCGCGTTCCACCCGGCGGGCGGTATCGCCTGGTGCTACGCGGGCCTCTCGGCCCGTCTCGGTGCCGGACAGCCGCTGTACGCCGTCCAGGTGCGCGGACTGACCGACGACGAGCCCCTGGCGGCGACGCTGCGGGACCAGGCCGTCGACTACGCCGCGCGGCTGCGTGCCGTCCAGCCCCGAGGACCGTACCGGCTGGTGGGCTGGTCGGTGGGCGGTGTCCTCGCGCAAGCCGTGGCGGTGCTGCTCCAGGAGGCGGGCGAGGAGGTCGAACTCCTCGCGCTGCTCGACGCGTTTCCGTCCGAGATGTGGCGCGCGCGCCCGGCCCCCGAGGAGGGGGACGCGCTCACGGCGGTGCTGCGGATGGCCGGCTTCGAGCGTACGGACGAACAGACCCGTGACGACGTCCTGGCCACCCTGCGCCGGGCGGGCAGCCCGCTCGCCGGGCTCAGCGACCGCACCCTGTCCAGGATCGTCGACATCGTCCCGCACCACGCACGGCTGATGCGCGAGCACCGGCACGACACCTTCCGGGGCGACGTGCTGTTCTTCACGGCCGCCGCACCGAGGGCGGAGGACTGGCTCACCCGGGAGGCCTGGCGCGCCCATGTGACGGGCGAGATCGTCAACCACGATCTCGACTGCACCCACGCGCGGCTCCTCCAGGGCGATAACCTCGACACCGTCGCGACCGTCCTCGCGGCCCGGCTGAAGGAGCTCGACGGATGACCGAACCGACCGCCCCGTTCGACCCCGCGCGCGCGTCCGCCCCGTGGTGAGTACGCCGGCGAAGGCGCGGCCCTGGACACCGGGAGACCGGCCTCCGGGGCCGTCCGCGCTGGACGGCGCCGGCCCGCTGCTGTGGTCCGTACGTCCCTGGGACCAGGACCCCTCGGCCTTCTCCCTTCCCGTCGTTCTCGACGAGGAGGAGCAGCGCCGTTGCGCGGCGTTCCGGCGCCCCCAGGACCGGGCGATGTACATGGCCTCGCACACGGCGTTGCGGGTACTGCTGGGCGGAGTCCTGGAGCTCCCGCCCACCCGGGTGACGATGGTCCGGCTGGCGTGCCCGGGGTGCGGCGCCCTTCACGGCCGGCCTGCGGTCGCGGGGCCCGCCGGTGAGCGGGTGCACTTCTCGCTGTCGCACACGGACGGCCTGGCGGTGGTGGCGCTGGCCGCCCGGCCGGTCGGGGTGGACGTCGAGCGGCCACCTTCGGAGAGGACGACCGCGGACGTCGCGAAGTCCCTGCACCCTTCCGAGCAGGCGGAGTTGGCGCGCATGGCGGCGCCGGACCGGCCGGCCGCCTTCGCCCGCTGCTGGACCCGCAAGGAGGCGTACCTCAAGGGCACCGGCGAGGGGCTCGCCGGCGAGGCACTGGGGGGCACCTACCTGGGTACCGGCCCCTCCCCGGCAGCGCCTCCGGCCGGCTGGGCCCTCACCGACGTCGAGGTGCCGGCCGGTTTCACCGCGGCGTGCGCGGTGGCGGTGTGAGCGTCGGCCGTATGAGCGGTGCGGCCGCGTGAGAGGCGCGGCCCTGTGAGCGGTACGGCCGCCGGGTTACGGACCTCGGCGACCGGAACCAGGGCCGGTCGTACGCGTCAGGCTCCGGGCCCAGGCCGTCTCCGACAGTGCGCGTCGGATCAGCGGATGGTGTCCGGTGCGGTGCATCGCAAGGCGGAGGATCACCCGTGTACTGATGTACTCGGGTGATCCGACAACGCCACGAGGTGCCGTGCCGGACGCCGCCCGCCCGGCGGGAATGGTCAGACACGGCCCAGCAGCCCGGTCAGCCCCTCCGCCATCTCCGTGCGCCACCACAGGTAGTCGTGACCGCCGTTGAACTCGCGGTAGTGGTAGTCGTATCCGGCTTCTTCGAGGGTGTCGCGCAGCCGCCGTGCGGCGGGGAGCGCCACCCATTCCTGCTCGCCGAAGGAGAGCCGGAACCGTACCGGGCGGCGCGGGGCGGCGGCGATCCGGCCGGTCAGCCACTCCGGCTCCGGCCCGTTCGGCCACCAGTAGGAGGCTGACTGGACCAAGGCGTTGCCGAAGCGGTGCGGGGCCGTCAGCGCCGTGTACGTCGCGGACAGACCGCCCAGGCTCTGCCCGGCGATCACGGTGCGCGCCGGATCGTCCGTGAGCGGCAGCCTCCGGGCGACCCACGGGAGCAACTCCTCGGTCAGAAAAGCCGCGTGGGCGGGGCGGCAGGCGAGGTCCCGCCAACGGGAGCCGGAGTCCACCGAGTCCACCAGGATCGCGGCCGTCGGCGGTATCCGGCCGTCCGCGACGAGGTTGTCGAGCAGGTTCGCGAGTCCCAGCTTCGGCTGCCAGTGTTCGCCGTCCAGCACGACCAGTACGGGGAGTTCGGCCGGCCCGGTGGAGCCGCCGGCCGGTGCGGGCGGTTCGTACAACCAGACCCGGCGTTCCTCTTGCAGGTGCCCGCTGGGGACGCCGTGCTCGGTCACCCTGCCCTGGGGCGTACCGGGGCGAGACTCCCAGTCCGAGTCGGACGGGAGCTCCCCGGTCTCCGCCCAGGACACCGCTTCGCCACCCCAGCGACGCGGCAGGAGGCGGGAGTTGAACGGGTCGGAGTGACGCCGCGTCCGCAGCCATTGCCAGTAGCCCGGCCCTTCGGCCTCGGGGCCGTCACCCTCGTCCACGTGGAAGTCGTAGGTGCCGCGCCAGTCGCGGCGCAGCCGGAGCGTCCAGTGCCAGATGTCCGTGCCCGGATGACGCGCCATCAGGTTGGCCTCGGGCGCGCGCGGGTCGCCGAGCTTGTTGGGCATCACCTGGACCGCCCGGGTCGCTTCGGTACCGCGCCAGAGGAAGGTGACGGCCGCGTGTTCGGGACTGCCCTGCGGATCGGGGGCGATCAGCGGCGTACCCCGCTCGCGCATCCGCGCCCAGAACTCCTCGACCCCTTCCGGTCCCGGCAGTTCGACGCCGGGCGCGGCAAGAAACGGAACCGCGTCGGGGCGGGCCGTCCTGGGCGGATGGAGGGGAGCCCCTTCGGGCGGTGCGGACGCGAACATGCGGGCGACCTCCGAAGAACGGCGACAAGTAAGGCTTACCTTACCTGCCCCGGGCCACCACGGACCCACCCTCCTCCACCCGGGGCCACCGCGAGTTCCTCAAGGTTGGTTAGGCTAACCTAACCAATGATGGGCGACATCCTGCCGTACCGGCCAGTGGATGCCGCATCTCCCCCATGCACTTTTCTTGCCGTTTCTTGCCTGCCAGGAGCACGCCATGAGCGCAGCCAGACCTTTCCGCACCTCCATATCGCCGCTGCGCGGCCCCCGAGGCAGGGTCGCGCGGGTCGCCGCGCTCACCGCCGGGGCCACGCTGGGCCTCGGCGTGCTGTCGATGCCGCTCGCCGCGGCGAGCGACGACCCGGGGGCGACCGGAACCGTCGCGTCCGCGGCTGACGAGGCGTCGGCCCCGGCCGTCACCCTGGGATCGGCCTCGGTGAAGGCGGGCGGCAGCGTGTCGTTCACCGCGACGGGCTTCCCGGCCGACAGCAAGGTCAGCGTCAAGCTCGACGACGCCGCGCTTCTCGCCCAGTTCACCAGCGGCGCCGACGGCAGCGTCACCGGCACCGTCACCATCCCCTCCGACACCACCCCCGGCACCACTCACTGGCTCCGCCTCCTCGCCCCGCAGACCAGCCTCAAGAGCGCCGCACTCACCGTCACCGCGGCCACCACCACGCCCGAGCCGGCCACCCCGAGGATCCAGCTCGGTACCACCAAGGTCACCGCGGGCGGCACCGTCTCCTTCGCGCTGTCCGGCTTCGTCGAGGGCCAGGACGTCACGGTCAAGCTCGACGACCAGACGATCCTCAAGCAGTGGACCGCCGCGGTGAAGGCGGACGGCACGTTCGCGGGCACGGTCACCGTCCCCGCGACCGCGGCCGAGGGAGCCCACTGGCTGCGCGTCCTCGCCCCGGAGCCCTCCACCAGCCTGAGGGCCGACTTCACCGTCACCTCCTCGTCCTCCACGGGCGGTTCGAGCAGCGGCAGTTCGGGCAGCAGTGGTTCGGGCAGCAGCGGCTCCGGCGGCGGCAGCACCAGCGGCAGCACCACGGGCGGATCGACGGGCGGATCATCCGGCGGTACGAGCACGGGCGACTCCGGTACCGGCACCGGCGGTACGAGCACCGGCAACTCGTCCACCGGCGGCACCGCCACCTCGGCCACTTCCGCCACCATCACCGCCGGTTCGAGCGTCGCCGCAGGCGGCAAGGTGTCCTTCCGGCTGACGGGTTACCCCGCCGGGCAGCAGATCACCGTGAAGTTCGACGACGACGAGATCATCGGGCAGTGGCCCGACGGCATCGCCGCCGACGGAACCTTCTCCGGCACGGTCACCGTCCCCGCGACCGCGACCAAGGGCGCGCACTGGCTGCGCTTCCTCGCTCCCAACCCGTCCACCAGCACGAAGGCCGACTTCACCGTCACCTCCGGCGCGGACACCTCGGCCACCACCAGCGGCGCGGGCGGCACGAGCGCGGCCACGGGCACCAACTCCGCATCTGCCGACGGCTCGGCCGCGGTGGTCCCCGCCGCCACGGGCGCACCCGCCAGCGCCGTCAACGCGAGCGGGGCGAAGGCGGAGATCACCGCCAGCGAGGTCCAGCCGGGCGGAAAACTGCACTTCAAGGTCGCGCATTTCCCGGCGTCGCAGGTCGTCACCATCAAGCTCGACGACGATGCCATCCTCGGCCAATGGGACATCGACGCCGAGGGGTCGTTCGAGGGAGACGTCGACATCCCGGCCGAGGTGACGCCCGGTGCGCACTGGCTGCGCTTCCTCGCCCCGAGCCCGTCCACGACGCTCAAGGTCGACTTCACCGTGCTGGCCGCCGACTCCACCGCGGCAGCCTCGTCCTCGTCCTCACCCTCCTCCTCGGATGCGACGACGGCCACCACCGACGCGACCGTCAACGCCGCCTCGGTGCGGAGCGCCGAGGCCGGGGTCTCGTACGCGACGATCGCCTGGGCGGCCGGGGCCGCAGCTGTCGGCGGTGCCGCCGGAGCGGCGGGCGCCACGACTTTCATCCTGCGTCGACGCAAGCCACAGCAGCCTGAGGGCGTCTGACGTTCCGTCATATCTGCTCTGCCTGCACGAGGGGTCACAGACAGGCGACTTGAACAACCCCTACGTCATCACGGGGCGTTGTGTGCTTCACCGCGCACGACGCCCCGTGACGCGTTTGAGGCTCAGAAGGTTTACCGCCATCGAGAACTGTGATGCACACCACTCGAAAAAGTGTGGAAGTTAGGTAAGCCTAAGCTAACCTCATGGGTAACGCCTCGCCACAAGAGGTGCACCAGTCAAGGAGATTGACGCAGCATGATGTCTGTTACCCGCCGCTCCATCAGCACCGCCATCGTTCTCGCCGTCGGCGGTTCGCTGGCTCTGGCCGGCACGGCGACCGCCAGTGCCACGGCCCACAAGGGCGGATCCGCCTCCACCGTCACGTCCGCCTCGCTGGCTACGGGCCTGTACCAGTCCTCGTACTCCGAGCGGAACCACGTGCTGTGGACGACGACCGCCGTGGGCCGCCCGCCGGTCACCAACTCCAGCCTGCTGAAGGTGGATCCGCGCACCCTCAAGGTCGAGAAGACCATCGTGCCGCCGGTCACGGACGCGGCGACCGGTGCGGTCGAGGCTGTCTACGGTGTCGCGGTGGACGACGAGCACAACACCGTGTGGACGACCAACACCCGCAGCAACACCGTCTCGGTCTACAGCCAGAAGACCGGCGCACACCTCGCCACCCTGCCGGACGTGGCGCACGGCCGTGACATCGTCGTGGACGAGAAGCACAACACCGTGTGGGCGAGCAGCTTCGCCGGTGCGAGCCTGGTCGCGTTCGACTCGAAGACGCTCAAGGAGAAGGGCCGCGTCACCATCGAGGGGTCGAGCCCGACCGGCCTCGCGCTGAACGAGAAGACCGGCACGGTCTACACCGCCGACATGAACAACGACCGTGTCGTCGAGGTCGCCCCGCACAAGGCGCCGCGCTTCATCCCCGCCGGTGACGGCGCGATCTCGGTCGCCCTGTCCGCCAACGGCAAGACCGCGTACACCGCGAACCAGACCGCCGGCACCCTCTCGGTCATCGACCTGAAGAAGGGCACCGTCACGTCGACCGTCACCACCGGCGCCGGCCCGCTGGCCGTCGCCACCGACAAGAAGTCGGGCCGGGTGCTGGTCGTCAACCGCACCGACGCCAACGTGACGGTCGTCGACCCGAAGAAGGGCGCCGTCGTCGAGACCCTCGCCACGGGCGCCAACCCGAACCACGTCACGGTCGCGGACGGCGTCGCGTACGTCGTGGACAAGTCCGGCTCGGGCACGGACGGCAAGGACCTGATCCACCGCATCGTCCTGGGCCACTGACCCCGGTCCCGGCGACGTATGCCGTCAGGCCGGGATCCACGACGGTCGGCGGCCCGCGCCCCACCGCTCCGGCGGAGGTCGCGGGCCGTCGGCCGTCGCAGGCCGTGCTGCGGGCCACGAAGCACAGGCAGGGCCCTCCCGCACACCGACGACCGCCACGCGACGGAACTCCTGGAGTTGGACGCCCGCCCGGCTCCAGGAAATGGACGCCCGCCCTCTCGAAGCCGCAAGGCCGCCCGGCACGAGCGAGCATTAAAGTGCGATACGGAGCATGTGCGCGCTTTTTGAGGACTTCGGGGCAACAGGCTCAGGGATCACATCGCGCGCCGAGGGGAGCGAAGCCGTGCATGGTGAGTACAAGGTGCCCGGCGGCAAGCTGGTCGTCGTGGATCTGGACGTCGAAGCGGGTGCCCTGCGCAACGTACGGGTCGCCGGGGACTTCTTCCTGGAGCCCGACGAGGCCATCACGGCCGTCGACGCCGCCCTGGAAGGAGCGCCCGCCGACACCGAGGCCGCCGGACTGGCCGCACGCGTCGAGGCGGCTCTGCCCGAGGGCACGGTGATGTACGGGATCACCACCGAGGGCATCGCGGTGGCGGTGCGGCGCGCGCTCGCCCACGCCACGGACTGGACCGACTACGACTGGCAGTTCATCCACGAGGGTCCCCAGTCCCCCGAACTCCACATGGCGCTCGACGAGGTACTCACCGAGGAGGTGGCCGCCGGGCGCCGCGCCCCGACGCTCCGCGTCTGGGAGTGGGGCGCCCCCGCGGTCATCATCGGCAGTTTCCAGTCCCTGCGCAACGAGGTCGATCCCGAGGGCGCGGCCCGCCACGGCGTGCGGGTGGTGCGCCGGATCTCCGGGGGCGGGGCCATGTTCGTGGAGGCGGGGAACACCATCACGTACTCCCTGTCCGTGCCGGCCTCCCTCGTCTCGGGGCTCTCCTTCGCGGACTCGTACGCCTATCTCGACGACTGGGTCCTCGCGGCCCTCGGTGACATGGGCATCAAGGCCTGGTACCAGCCGCTCAACGACATCGCGACCGAGGTCGGGAAGATCGCGGGCGCCGCCCAGAAGCGGGTGACCGGGCCGAAGGGCGGTCCCGGAGCGGTGCTGCACCACGTCACCATGAGCTACGACATCGACGCGGACAAGATGCTCGAGGTTCTCCGCATCGGCAAGGAGAAGATGTCCGACAAGGGCACGAAGTCGGCCAAGAAGCGGGTCGATCCGCTCCGGCGCCAGACGGGGCTGCCGCGCGAGACGGTCATCGAGCGGATGGTCGACTCCTTCCGCAACCGTTACGGGCTCACCGACGGCCGGGTCACGGCCGACGAGCTCGCGCGCGCGGAGGAGCTGGCCGCCACCAAGTACAGCGGCGACGAGTGGACCGCCCGCGTGCCGTAGGTCCGGGCTCCCGGGGCCCGGACCCGTGCCGCTGGGCCGCCCGACCTGCGGCGCCGCGCCGTCCGCGCTTGCGTCCGCGAGGACCGGGAACCTACCGTGACGCCCATGCAGTCCTACACGATCGGCCAGGCGGCCCGCCTTCTGGGCGTGAGCCCGGACACCGCGCGGCGGTGGGCCGACGCCGGCCGGGTGGCCACGCACCGCGACAAGAGTGGGCGCCGGCTCATCGACGGCGGGGATCTGGCGGCCTTCTCCGTCGAGGTCGCCGGGAGCGCGGGCGGGGGCGAGGAGGAGGTTCCGTACACCTCGGTGCGCAACGCCTTCGCGGGCATCGTCACGGCGGTGAAGCTCGGTGACGTCGCCGCGCAGGTCGAGATCCAGGCCGGGCCGCACCGGCTGGTCTCCCTGCTGACGCGCGAGGCGGTGGAGGAACTGGGCCTGGAGGTCGGCATGGAGGCCACCGCCCGCGTGAAGTCGACCAACGTGCACATCGACCGCGTCTGATCCGGGTACCCCTCGCATCCCTGCCCCCGGGACCACGTGTTCCCGGGAGCTGACGCATGTCCGAAAACAAGCAGTCACGCGCGAGGACCGGGAAGCGCATATGCCCCAGTCGGGGCATCTGCATCACAGCTATTGCCAGGCTATTCCGGTCTTCCCCCTCGCATCTGCGCCAGTATGATCGGTCCGTGCATTCGCGTCGACCAGAGGGAGCAGACCCCGTGATGACCCGTTCCGCTCGCCGGACCCGTAGGACCCTGCAGTGGACGGGCGTGGGAGTCGCCGCACTGCTGGCGCTGAGCGCCTGCTCCTCCTCCGACGACTCCTCGTCGGACGCCACCACTCCGACGGGCACCTCGGCTTCCGCGTCCGCCGACGCCACCCCGAAGCTCTCCGGCACGGTGACCGTGTTCGCCGCCGCGTCGCTCAAGGAGAGCTTCACGACCCTGGGCGCCTCGTTCGAGAAGGCCCATCCGGGGACGAAGGTCACCTTCAACTTCGGGGGCAGCGACAGCCTGGCCGCCGGGATCACCCAGGGCGCACCGGCCGACGTCTTCGCCGCCGCCAGCGCCAAGACGATGGCGATCGTCACCGACGCGAAGGACGCGGTGGGCACGCCCGCCACGTTCGTGCGCAACCAGCTGGAGATCGCGACCCTGCCCGGCAACCCGGACAAGGTCGCCACCCTCAAGGACCTCACGGACTCCGGTCTGAAGGTCGTGCTCTGCGACAAGACGGTGCCCTGCGGTGCCGCCGCGCAGAAGGCCCTGGACGCCGCCGGGCTCAAGCTCACCCCCGTCAGCTACGAGCAGGACGTGAAGAGCGCGCTCACCAAGGTGGAGCTCAAGGAAGCCGACGCGGCCGTGGTCTACAAGACCGATGTGAAGGCCGCGGGTGACAAGGTGGAGGGTGTGGAGTTCCCCGAGTCCGCCGACGCCATCAACGACTACCCGATCACGCTGCTGAAGAACGCCCCCAACACCGAGGCGGCGAAGGCGTTCATCGCGCTGGTGCAGTCCGCCGAGGGCCAGCAGGTGCTGACCGGGGCGGGGTTCATCAAGCCGTGAAACGGCATACCGCGTCCGACGCCGTGACGGGCCCTTCGACGGGCCGGTCACGGCTTCGCCGCGTCCGGGGCGACAGCACGGGACGGGACGACGGTACGGGGCGGCGCGGCGGCGCGCGAGGGCCCGGTGGTACGGGGCGGCGCGGCCGGGTTCCGCTGCCGCTGCTGCTGCCCGCCCTGCTCGGGCTGGTGTTCCTGCTGCTGCCGATGGTCGCCCTGCTCATGCGGGCCCCCTGGCGGAGCATGCCGGAGCAGCTGTCCAGTACGGAGGTCTGGCAGGCGCTCCAGTTGTCGCTGATCTCGGCCACCGCCGCCACCGCGGTGAGTCTGGTGCTGGGTGTGCCGCTCGCCTGGGTGCTGGCGCGCACCGACTTCCCCGGTCGGGGTTTCGTACGGGCCCTGGTGACGCTGCCGTTGGTGCTGCCGCCGGTGGTGGGCGGTGTGGCGCTGCTGCTGGCGCTCGGCCGCAACGGCGTGGTGGGGCAGTGGCTGGACTCCTGGTTCGGCATCACGCTGCCGTTCACCACGGCGGGGGTGATCGTGGCCGAGGCGTTCGTGGCCATGCCCTTCCTCGTCATCAGCGTGGAGGGCACCCTGCGGGCCGCCGACCCTCGGTACGAGGAGGCGGCCACCACCCTGGGCGCCTCCCGCTTCACGGCGTTCCGGCGGGTCACCCTGCCGCTGATCGCCCCGGGCATCGCGGCGGGTGCCGTACTCGCCTGGGCCCGCGCCCTGGGCGAGTTCGGGGCGACGATCACCTTCGCGGGCAACTTCCCCGGCCGTACGCAGACCATGCCGCTGGCCGTCTACCTCGCCCTGCAGGACGACCCGGAGGCCGCCATCGCGTTGAGCCTGGTGCTGCTGGCGGTGTCGATCGCGGTGCTGGCGGGGCTGCGCGACCGCTGGATGACGGCGTCATGACGGCCACGTCCGCCTCCGCCTCCGACGCTCCGGACGCCCCGGCGCCGGCCGAGGGGCTCGACGCCCGGCTCGTCGTGGACCGGGGCGCCTTCCGCCTGGACGTGGAGCTGAGCGCCCGGCCCGGTGAGGTCGTCGCCCTGCTGGGCCCGAACGGGGCCGGGAAGACCACGGCGCTGCGCGCGCTCGCGGGCCTCACTCCACTCTCAGAGGGCCATCTGTGGCTGGACGGGGCCGCGTTGACGGGCACGCCGCCGGAGTCTCGGCCGGTCGGAGTCGTCTTCCAGGACTATCTGCTCTTCCCCCACCTGTCGGCCCTGGACAACGTGGCTTTCGGGCCGCGCTGCCGGGGCGTACGCAGGTCCGAGGCGCGGGCCCAGGCTGCCGCGCTGCTGGACCGCATGGGGCTGACCGACCGGGCAGGGGCGAAGCCGCGCCGGCTCTCCGGCGGCCAGGCACAGCGCGTCGCACTCGCCCGCGCCCTGGCCACCCGCCCCCGGCTGTTGCTGCTCGACGAGCCGCTGGCCGCGCTCGACGCGCGTACCCGTCTCGACGTCAGGTCCCAACTCCGGCGCCATCTTGCCGAGTTCGAGGCAGTCGCGGTGCTGGTCACGCATGATCCGCTGGACGCGATGGTCCTCGCCGACCGGCTGGTCGTGATCGAGCACGGCCGAGTCGTCCAGGAGGGCGCACCGTCGGACATCGCCCGCCGCCCGCGTACCGACTACATCGCGCGGCTCGTCGGGCTCAACCTCTACCGGGGGCGGGCCGAGGGCCACACCGTCCGGCTCGACGCCGGTCCGGCGATCACCACCACCGAGGACCTCACCGGGCCGGTGTTCGTCGCGTTCCCCCCGAACGCGGTCACCCTGCACCGGGAGCGCCCCACCGGTTCCAGCGCCCGCAACCTCTGGCGGTGCGAGGTCGACGGGCTGGAGACGCACGGCGACCAGATCCGCGCGGACCTCACGGGCGAACTCCCCCTCGCCGCCGACCTCACCACGGTCGCCGCCGCCGAACTCGACCTGCACCCGGGCGCCACGGTCTGGGCCGCGGTCAAGGCCGCGCAGACCCACGCGTATCCCGCCTGAGGCGCCACCCGACGCCGAATGGCACCACCTGGCACCACTTGGCACCGCGTGACGCCACCCGACACACCGGGACGCCACATCGATCCCGACGCAACGCCCCCCATTTCCGCAGGTCAAAGCGGTAGGGCTGGATCTCACCCGCAAGACGACACATCCACCCTTGCGCGTGACGCCATCATGGTGCCATAGTGGCGTCATGGACCTCACCCCGTATGTCGACACTCTCCGCCGCGAACTCGCGGTGGCCGCCGATGCCGGCGGCGACGAAGCCCGCGAGCTGGCGGAGCGGCTCACCGCCCCCCTGGAATCGGCGACCCGGCTGACCCTGCTCAACGTGCTCTCGGCCGCGATGGACGAGGTCACCCGCGAGCTCGCCCCGGGCTCGGTCGACGTACGACTGCGGGGACTCGACCCCGACTTCGTGGTGACCCGACCGCTCACCGACTCCCCCGCGGAGCAGGCAGCCCCCGTCGAACCGCCTCCCTCCCTGGCGCCCGCCGACGGAGACGAGGGCGGCACCGCCCGCGTCAACCTGCGCCTGCCGGCCCACCTCAAGACGCGCGCCGAGGAGGCCGCGAGCCGCGAGGGCCTGTCGGTCAACGCGTGGCTGGTACGTGCCGTGTCGGCCGCCGTCGACGGCAGCCGGCCGCGCGCGGCGGAGAAGGCACAGACACTCGGGCAGAGCTTCACCGGCTGGGTCCGCTGAAGGCGGTCCCGGCCTGACGCCTTCCGAGCGGGCAGACACCAGCACATCCCTCATCCATGACACGTCCCACCAGCAGGGACGACCTCAAGACCCCGGAGGACGGGACAGCCATGCCTTCTTTCGACACCCCTGAAGCGATCTCGGTCACCGCACGCGTGGAGGCCGGCTCCATCCAGTTCACGGCGGACGACCGCCTCGACACCGTCGTCGCGGTGCACCCCCGCGACCCGAAGCGGGACATGGACGTGCGGGCGGCCGGCCAGACCGAGGTGACGCACGCGAACGGCACACTGACCATCAGGACGCCCAAGTCCGGCCTGTTCGGTCGTACCGGCATCGTCGACGTCACCGTCGAGCTGCCGTCGGGCTCGCGCATCGACATGACCGGCGCCTGGACCCAGGTACTCGGCGAGGGGCGCCTCGGCGAGGTCCGTGTGAAGACCTCGTCCGGCGACGTCCGCCTCGACACGACCGGCCCCCTCCATCTGACCGCTTCTCACGGCTCGATCACCGTGGACCGGATCGAGGGCAGGGCCGAGATCACCACCAGTTCCGGGAGCCTGCGTGTCGGGGTCGTCGACGGGCCGGGCGTACTGAAGAACTCGCACGGCACCACCACCGTCCGGGCCGCGACCGGCGAACTGCGGGTGAGCGGTGCCCACGGCGACATCGAGATCCAACGCGCGGAGGACTCCGTCACCGCCACCACCGCCTACGGCACCTTGCGCGTGGGCGAAGCAGTCCGTGGCACGCTCCAGCTGGAGACGAACTACGGGGCCATCGAGATCGGCATCCGGGAGGGCTCGGCCGCCTGGCTCGACGCGAGTTCGGGCTCGGGCCAGGTACGCAACACGCTCGCCGCGTCCGAGGCACCGGCCGATTCCGACAGCACCAGCAGCACCGTCAAGGTCCGCGCACGCACCCGGCACGGCAACATCGACGTCCGCCGCGCCACGGCCTGACCGCGGGGAGGGCCGGCTCCGGCCGCCCTCCCTCCCCGCCCGCCCCTCACCTCCTTCCTTCGACCGCGAGGACCCTCATGTCGATTCATGTCATGCCCACATCCAGAAAGAGTGCGGACCACCCGTCCCCGGCCGCCGTCTCCGCCATCGGCCTGCGCAAGTCCTACGGCGACAGGACCGTCCTCGACGGCATCGACCTGCGCATTCCGGCCGGGTCCGTGTTCGCGCTCCTCGGCCCGAACGGTGCCGGCAAGACCACCGTCGTCAAGATCCTCTCCACCCTCATCACCGCCGGGGCCGGGCAGGTTCAGGTCGCGGGGCACGACCTCGCGGCCGCCCCGCAGGCGGTACGCGCCGCGATCGGGGTCACCGGACAGTTCTCCGCGGTCGACGGACTGATCACCGGCGAGGAGAACATGCTCCTCATGGCCGACCTCCACCACCTGCCCAAGGCGGAGGGCAAGCGCGTCGCCGCCGAACTGCTGGAGCGGTTCGACCTCACCGAAGCGGCGCAGAAGCCCGCCTCCACCTACTCCGGCGGCATGAAACGCCGCCTCGACATCGCCATGACCCTGGTCGGCGACCCGAGGATCATCTTCCTCGACGAACCCACCACCGGCCTCGACCCCCGCTCCCGCCACACCATGTGGGGCATCATCCGCGAACTCGTCACCGGCGGCGTCACCGTCTTCCTCACCACCCAGTACCTCGACGAAGCCGACGAACTCGCCGACCGCATCGCCGTCCTCCACGACGGAAAGATCGCCGCCGAAGGCACCGCCGAGGAACTCAAGCGCCTCGTCCCCGGCGGACACGTCCGCCTCCGCTTCACCGACCCCACCACCTACCGCGAAGCCGCCACCGCCCTGCCCGACGCCTCCCGCGACGACGACGCCCTCGCCCTCCAGATCCTCAGCGACGGCAGCCAGCGCGAACTCCGCACCATCCTCGACCGCCTCGACACCGCCCACGTCGAAGCCGACGAACTCACCGTCCACACCCCCGACCTCGACGACGTGTTCTTCGCCCTCACCGGCGGCACCGTGCCGAACCAGCAGACCGGGGCGGACCAGCAGACCCAGCCGAACCACACCGAGGAGAACGTCCGATGAGCTCCCTCTCCCTCGCCGTGCGCGACTCGTCCACGATGCTGCGCCGCAATCTGCTGCACGTCCGGCGCTACCCGTCCCTGACGCTGAACCTGCTGCTCACGCCGGTCATGCTGTTGCTGCTCTTCGTCTACATCTTCGGCGACACCATGAGCGCGGGGATCGCCGGCGGCGATGCGGACCGGTCTGAGTACCTCAAGTACCTCGTCCCCGGCATCCTGATGCTGACCATCGGCGGAACCACCATCGGCAGCGCGGTCTCCGTCTCCATGGACATGACCGAGGGCATCATCGCCCGCTTCCGCACCATGGCGATCCACCGGGGATCGGTCCTCGTCGGGCACGTCGTCGGCAGCGTGCTGCAGTGCGTGATGAGCGTGGTCCTCGTCGGGGCCGTCGCGGTGGCCATCGGGTTCCGGTCCACCGACGCCACCGTCCTGGAGTGGCTGGCGGCGGTGGGGCTGCTGGCGCTGGTCTCGCTGGCGCTCACCTGGATCGCGGTCGGGATGGGCCTCTCCAGCCCGAACGTCGAGGCGGCCAGTAACAACGCGATGCCGCTGATGATCCTGCCGCTCCTCTCCAGCGCCTTCGTCCCGCTGGACGCGATGCCCGGCTGGTTCCAGCCGATCGCCCAGTACCAGCCCTTCACCCCGGCGATCGAGACCCTGCGCGGACTCCTGCTCGGCACCGAGATCGGCAACAACGGCCTCATCGCCGTCGCCTGGTGCCTCGGGCTGGCCGTGCTCGGTTACTTCTGGTCCACCTCGCTCTTCGACCGCGACCCGAAGTGACCCGGGCGCCCGGCTGGGCGCGTTCCACCCCGGGCGGGAACACCGCCCGCCGCTCCGACGTGAAGGGGCGGACACGTCCTAACGTGGCGTCATGCGTGTACTCGTCACAGGCGGAGCGGGATTCATCGGGTCGCACATCACCGAGGCCCTGGTAGCGGCCGGGCATCAGGTGGTGGTGATCGACGCGTTGCTGCCCTCGGCCCATCCCGGCGGCACGGCTCCCGAGGGGCCGTACGAGCGTCTGATCGTCGGTGACGTACGGGACCCCGGGGGCGTGGCCGGTGCGTTGGCGGGTGTCGACGCGGTCTGCCACCAGGCCGCGATGGTCGGACTGGGCAAGGACTTCGCCGACGCACCGCTCTACGTCGGCTGCAACGACCTGGGCACGGCGGTGCTGCTCGCCGCGATGGCGGCGGCCGGGGTCCGGGACCTGGTGCTGGCCGGGTCGATGGTGGTGTACGGCGAGGGGAAGTACGACTGTCTGCGGCACGGGCCCGTCCGGCCCGGGCCGCGTGCCCGGCGCGATCTGGAGGCGGGCCGCTTCGAGCCCCGCTGCCCGTCCTGCGGGGCGGACCTCGTACCGGGACTGGTCCCCGAGGACGCCCCCGCGGACCCCCGGAACGTCTACGCCGCCAGCAAGCTCGCCCAGGAGCACCTGGCCGCCGCGTGGGCGCGCGCGACGGACGGCCGAGCGGTGTCGCTCCGCTACCACAACGTGTACGGGCCGGGGATGCCGCGCGACACCCCGTACGCCGGGGTCGCCTCGCTGTTCCGCTCCGCGCTGGCACGCGGTGAGGCGCCCCGGGTCTTCGAGGACGGCGGCCAGCGGCGCGATTTCGTGCACGTGACCGACGTCGCCGCGGCCGCCGTGACGGCGCTGACCGCCCTGCCGCAGCGGACCTCCGGGGCCCTCGCCGTGTACAACACCGGGAGCGGCGAGCCGCACACCATCGGGGAGATGGCATCGGCCCTCGCCGCCGCGCACGGCGGTCCGCCTCCGGTCGTCACCGGGGAGTTCCGGCTCGGCGACGTACGTCATGTGACGGCGGACTCCCGGCGGCTGCGGGCGGACCTGGGCTGGCTGCCGAAGGTGGGATTCGCCGAGGGGATGCGGGAGTTCGCCACCGCACCGCAGCGGGGAGCGGCGGTCGCTCCGCCGGGCGGGACCCGGCTCGCGGACGCCTGACGGGGCCCGGCTCGCGGACGCCTGACGGAGCGGCGCGGCGGAGCGGTGCGGCCGGTCTCGGGCCGCCACCCGATCGACGTCACCGTTTCGCCGGTCCCATATACCGGCAAATGCCCGATCCGTCTCCATAGGGTGAGCCAGGTGACCGACACCTCGACCAGCTCCCCCACGCCCTCCCCCTCCCCCACACCGTTCTCCGTCGACGTGGTGCTGCCCTGCCTCGACGAGGCCGCCGCCCTTCCCCGGGTGCTGGCCCGCATCCCGGCCGGCTGGCGCGCGATCGTCGTCGACAACGGTTCGACCGACGGCTCGGCGGAGGTGGCGCGTTCGCTCGGCGCCACCGTCGTGCACGAGCCGCGCCGCGGCTTCGGCTCCGCGTGCCATGCGGGACTCGCCGCCGCCGAGGCGGAGTTCGTCTGCTTCTGCGACTGCGACGACTCGCTCGACCCCGGCCTGCTGCCCTCGTTCGTCCAGCGGGTCGCCTCCGGGACCTGCGACCTCGTGCTGGGCCGCCGCCGTCCCGAGGGGCGCGGCGCCTGGCCGTTGCACGCGCGGCTCGGCAACATCGCGCTCGCCCGGATGCTGCGGCGCCGCACGGGTCTGCGGCTGCGCGACCTCGGCCCGCTGCGCGCGGCGCGCCGGGCGGACCTGCTGGCGCTCGATCTCACCGACCGCCGCAGCGGGTATCCGCTCCAGATGGTGGTGCGGGCCTCCGACTCCGGGCTCAGGATCGCCGAGGCGGACGTCCCGTACCGCCCCCGAACCGGCAGGTCCAAGGTGACCGGGACCTGGCGGGGGACCTGGCACGCGGTGCTCGACATGCGGGCGGTCCTGCGGGAAACGCCCCGCGCGCGCACCGCCGTACGGACGGAGTCGTGTCGATGAACCCGTACGCACCGACCTCCGCCGACGCCTCGCTCCCCTCGGGGCCGACCACCGTGCTGGTCCTCGCGAAGGAGCCGGTTCCCGGGCGCGTCAAGACCAGGCTCACCCCGCCGTTCAGCCCCGAGGAGGCGGCGGAGCTCGCGGCCGCCTCCCTCGCGGACACCCTGCTGGCCGTGCTCTCGCTGCCCGCCGCGCGCCGGGTCCTCGTCCTGGAGGGGAGGCCCGGCCCCTGGCTGCCTCCGGGCATCGACGTCGTGCCGCAGTGCTCCGGCGGTCTGGACGAACGGCTCGCCGGGGCGTTCGGCGGCTGCGACGGTCCGGCGCTCCTCATCGGCATGGACACTCCGCAGATCGAACCGTCCCACCTGGCGCCCGTGTTGGCGCCGGACGGGTGGGACCGGTGCGACGCCTGGTTCGGCGAGGCGGAGGACGGCGGGTTCTGGGCCCTGGGGCTCGCGTCCCCCGACCCCGCGCTGCTGCGGGGCGTCCCCATGTCCGTACCCGAGACCGGCGCGGTGCAGCGCGCGCGGCTGCTGGACGCCGGGCTGAGGGTCCGTGAGCTGGACCGGCTCAGCGACGTGGACACCGCCGAGGACGCGGTGCGGGTCGCCGGGCTCGCGCCGCAGGGACGGTTCGCCGCGACGCTCGGCCGGCTGAACCGGGCGGCGGCCCGATGAGCGACTCCCAGGCCGCGGGCAACGTCCCCTGGGCGGCCGACCCGTACGCGAACGCCCTCCGCTCCGGCCGCGGGCCGCTCTTCCTCCGCCGGACGGACGGCCTGCTGATGCCGCTGGACGTGGAGCGCTGGTGCCTGGGCGCCGACGACGCCGACCTGTCGGCGCTGCGCCGCTGCGAGGGGCCGGTGCTCGACATCGGCTGCGGACCGGGCCGGCTGGTGGCCGCGCTCGGCCGGCGCGGCCACCGGGCGCTCGGCATCGACGTGAGCGACGCCGCCGTGGCCCGTACCCGCGGTCTCGGAGGCTGGGCCCTGCGGCGCAGCGTGTTCGACCCGCTGCCGGGTGAGGGCCGGTGGGGCACGGTGCTGCTGGTGGACGGCAACATCGGTATCGGCGGTGATCCTTCCGCGCTGCTGGAGCGCGTGGAGGCGCTGCTCGCCCCGGGCGGGCTCCTCGTCGTGGAGACGCACCCGCTCGACCTGGACGAGCGGTCCGAGGTCCATCTCCACGACGGAAGCCCTGCCGCGGCCGACGCCGCCGGCACCCGGCCTCCGTCACCCCCGCCCTCGCCGTTCCCGTGGGCCCGGCTCGGGACCCCGGCCCTGCTGCGCCATGCCCGTCCGCAGGGGTGGCGGGTGGTCGATCAGTGGGAGTCGGACGGGCGGCCCTTCGTCTCCCTGCGCCGCCGGGACGCCCGGGCGCTCCCCCGCCACGTGGACAGGCCGAGCCAGAGCGCCGAGACGGCGAAGAGCACCCCGGTGACCAGGAGCCAGTTGCCGAGGAAGACGTCGACGGAGAGCCCGGTGTAGCGCTCGTAGCGTTCGGAGAGCCGGGCGATCAGCGGGAACTGGACCACCAGGAGCAGCAGGGAGAGGAATGCCGGTACCCGTACGAAGTTGACCCGGCCGAGGCCCGGCCGCGTCCCCAGCGCCTCGCGCAGGGCGCGGTCGGCCGTCGAGTACACCGGCAGCAGGACGAGGTCGTGCACCACGGCCGCACCGGCGAACCAGAGGACGATCCGCAGGGTGTCGCCGTGCAGGAGCCTGACCCCGGCATACCCGGTCAGGGCGAAGGTCGCGGCCAGGAGCAGCAGGTGCAGCGGCCCCTCGCCGTACCGGCGCCGGAAGGAGCCCGTGCCGCGCGGGCGGGTCGCCGTGCTCCCCGCCCGGTCCGTGCTCCCCGCCCGGTCCGTGCGCCCTGCCCCGTCCGTGTGCGATCCCTCCGTGTGCGATCCGTCCGGGTCCCGCTCGTGGCCGGTCACAGGGATCCGAAGGTGAGGGAGCCGACCCATTTGGTGTTCATCACTCCGGGGGCGGCCGGCACGATGATCCGCGCCGGGTGGCCGTGGTCGGCGGACAGGGGCTCGCCGTTGACCGCCAGGGCGAGCAGCGAGCGGCCGTCGCGCACCTGGTTGTCGCGCAGGGCGGCCCGGCGGAACGAGCCGGTGCGCTGGACGGATTCCACCAGGACGCCCGGGGGGTCGTCCGGGAACCCGGCGATCGCCGCCAGGTCCCGCAGCGGCACCCCGCGCCACCACTGGTCGGAGGTGGACCAGCCTTCCACGCAGGCGATGGGGAGCGCCGCGCTCCGCTGGTCCATGGCGAGCAGCTGGGCCCGGGTGAAGCGGAAGGTGCCGGCCGGTCCGCGGACGGTCAGGCGCCAGGCCGGTCCGATGTCGGCGGGGCGGATGTGCACGGACGCGGCGGTCTTGTTGATCTGGAAGCCGTTCGGCCCGCTGCCCGGGTCCTCGACCCCGTGCGGGGTGAGCAGGGCGGTGGGGCGCAGGGCGTCGGAGCTGCGGCCGGCCGTGGTGGCCAGCAGCACCAGCGACCCGGCGCCCACCATGGCGAACGCGCCGCGGCGGGAGAGCGTCGGCGGGGCGGGCGCGGGCGCCGCCAGGGGGTCCTTCTCGTCTGCGGGAATCGCCGGGATACCGGCGCGCAGGACCCGTACGGCCTTCGGGAGCTTGAGCGCGGTGTGGCTGAGGAAGCCGGCGAGGAAGACCCACGCTCCGTAGAAGTGGAGCCGGTAGAAGGAGCCGGGGAAGACGTACTCCAGCTGGATGTTGAGGAGCCCGGTGACGAACTGGAAGAGCGCGCCGCCGACCAGCAGGACGATGGAGAGCCGTTCCAGCGCGTGTCCGAGGGAGCGGGCCGGCGGGAGCGCGAAGAGCCGGGGGATGACCGACCAGAGCTTGGCGAGCAGCACCGGGACCAGCACGGTGCCGAGGGTGACGTGCACGCCCTGGGTGAGCCGGTAGAGCCAGTACGGGTCGGTCGGCCAGGCGAACAGGTAGAAGCCGAGCAGCCCCTTGTCGGGTGTCTTGTCGTTGACGGCCGCGAGATCCGGGTTGTACGAGGCGTAGGAGAGCAGCCCGGTGACCGCCACCAGGGTCAGCCCGACGAGCAGCACGACGCCGAGCACGGCGGTGAACCGGGCTCCGCGCAGCGGGCTGCGCCAGAAGTCCGGTCGCGTCGGGCCCGGCAGGGCCGAGAGGCGTCGCATGAGGTCAACCATGGTGCGACCGTAGGGTGCGGGCCCCGTCGGTACGGGGACGCGCCTCCCGCCGTGCGGGCCGGGTCACCCCGTCGAGTGGCCCGGCACGGCCCGGCAGCCGTTACTCCGTGCGCGGGAGCGCGGTGGCCCCGCGACGTTCCGTCGCGCGAAGCGGCCCGGTCGGCCGGGGGAAACGGCTGCCGGAGGCTTAGCGTGCCGGGGTGAGGACCGAGGAGCGCGCCGGACGCGCCGGAGGAACGGCAGCCGCGGAAACCGCGGGGGCGGCGGACCGTACGGGACGCCGGGACCTGACGGCCGCGGCCGGGGGCGCGGTACTGGTCGCGGTGGCGGCGCTCGTCGGCTGGGCCGTGAACGGCGACGGGTCCCTCTACGCGGGGTGGCCGCCCCTGATCGCCTCGTGGGAGCCGCACGTCGGAGCCGGTACCCCGGCGGCGCTCGCGCTGGCCGTGCTCGCCGTCGCCCTCGGCCCCCGGGTGGCCGTCCGGACGCGCTGGCGCGGGCTGCTCGTCCTCTCCTGGGCGGTCTCGGCGGCCTGGATCTTCTCGCTCGCGCTGGTCGACGGCTGGCGGAGCGGGTTCGCCCTGAAGCTGACCAGCCGGCACGAGTACCTGGCGGGGGTCGCCGGGTTCCACGACATCGGCGCCGCCCTGCGCACCTTCGAGGACCACATCGTGATGGGCCGGCCCGGCAACTGGCCGACCCATGTGGCCGGGCATCCGCCGGGCGCCACCCTGCCGTTCGTGCTCCTGGACCGGATCGGTCTCGGCGGGGCGGTGTGGGCGGCGGTCTGCTGCGTCGTGCTCGCGGCGACCGCCGCCGCGGCGGCGCTGGTCACCCTGCGGGCGCTGGCCGGTGAGCGGATCGCCCGGAAGGCGGCGCCGTTCCTCGTCCTCGCGCCGGGGGCCATCTGGGCGGGCGTCTCGGCCGACGCCGCGTTCGCGGCGGTCGCCGGCTGGTCGATGGCACTGCTCGCGCTGTCGGCGACCGGCGCGACCCGCCTCCCGGGGGCGGCGGCGGCCGGGTCGGGCCTGCTGTTCGGTCTTGTCTGCTACCTGAGTTACGGGCTCCCGCTGACCGGTCTCCTGCTGGCGACCGTCCTGGTGCTCGCCCGGACGGCCCGCCCGCTGCCCGCGTTCGCCGCCGGATCGCTGGTGGTGCCCGCGTTCTTCACCCTGGCGGGGTTCCACTGGTGGGACGCGTATCCGCTGCTGGTGGAGCGGTACCACCAGGGGGTGGGCGGCAAGCGGCCGTACGGGTACTGGGTCTGGGCCAACCTCGCGGCCGTCACCGTCTCCGCCGGACTGGCCACGGTGGCCGGGTTGCGCCGGTCGGCGGTCGCCGCGCCCGGAGCCGTACGGGCGCTGCGGACCGGCCGGCCGCTCGCCGGGGCGCAGCGGCTCGCCGTTCTCACGCTGGCGGCGGCGCTGGCCGTCGTCGCGGCCGACCTGTCGGGGATGAGCAAGGCCGAGACGGAGCGGATCTGGCTGCCCTTCGTCCTCTGGCTGCTGCCCGCCGCCGCCGCGCTGCCCGATCGTCACCGGCGTGGCTGGCTCGGCGCCCAGGTGGTGCTGGCGCTCCTGGTCAACCACCTGCTGCGGACGAGCTGGTGACGAGCGCGGATGCCGTGAAGGGCGGCCGCGGAGCGTCACCCGCCACGCCTCACCCCGCCGGCTTCCACCCCAGTGCGGGCCCGAGGAGGGTGGCGATGTCGTGGAGGATCTGGACGTAGTCCTCGTGCTCGAAGCTGAACGGCAGGGCGAACGCGACCTCGTCGACCTCCCGGAACGCGGCGTGGGCGTGGAGCTGTTCGGCGAGCTGCTCCGAGGTGCCCACGAGGTCGGGGGCGAACATCATGCGCGCCGGTCCCTGCGGGGCGGTGGTGCGCGGTGCCCGGCTCCGGGCGTACTCCTCGTACGTGGAGCGTTGCGCGGGGGTCGCGGAGTCGGTGGGGATGACCACGAGCCCCTGGGAGACGCGGGCCCGGTCGCCGTCGGGGTGGTGGGCGCGGAAGGTCCGGATGTGGGACAGCTGGATCTCGGCGAAGTCCGGTGACGGACCGGCGTCTTCCGCCTTCACCACGCTGCTCGTCAGCAGGTTCATCCCGTTCTCACCGGCCCACCGGGCGGACCGGAGGCTGCCGGCGCCGTACCACATGCGGTCGCGGAGGCCCGGGGCGTGGGGTTCGACGCGGTCGGAGAACACCTCGATCCCCTCGGTGCCGCTGAAGGCGGTGACCCGTTCGCCGCGTACGAAGTCGAGGAGCCGGCGTACCCGGTCGTGGCTGAAGTCCTCGTCGGCGGCCGTGTCCGGGTAGAGGGCGTCCTTGACCCGGCCGAAGTGCATCGGCGGCCCCACACTGACGCCCGGTTCCAGACGGCCTCCCGAGAGGACGTCCACGGTCGCCAGGTCCTCGGCGAGGCGGAGCGGGTTCTCCCAGCCGAGCGGGATGACGGCGGTACCGAGGTGGATGCGGCTGGTGCGCTGGGTGGCCGCGGCCAGGACGGCCATCGGGGAGGAGATGCCGTACTGGAGGTGACGCTGCCTCACCCAGGCGCTGTCGAAGCCGAGTCGCTCGCCCAGCTCGATGATGCGCAGGGTCGACTCGTGGCCGGGGCGCGGGTCCGCGCCGTCGAACAGGCCGATCGTGAGGAACCCGAGCTTGCGCAGCGGTTTCGAGGTGGGCGGCACGCGTTCCTCCGTCGTCGTTCGCGGCTTCCTGCCGGGCGGTCGAGCCGTGCCCATTCTGGCAGGCGGGGCAGGGCGAAAGATGGCGGGAGTGTTGCGGGATCGCTCCCCCGCCCGCTGAACGACGGGTGTGGGTCGCCGCGGGTGGCGGGGTACGTTGCAGGGCATGATTCGCCCGAAGGTGGACATGGCCGATGTCCGGGTCCTGCGCAGCAGGCGCAAGCTGCGGGAGGCCGTTCTGCTGCTGGCCGCCGAGCAGCCCATCGAGTCGGTGTCGGTCGCGGACGTGACCCGTACCGCGGGACTCAACCGCACGACCTTCTACAACCATGCGAGCAGCCCCGCGGACGCCTTGGAGCAGGCGCTCGTCGGCGATCTCGACGCCATGCGCCGCAAGCTCGCCGAGAACGCCGCGGACCGTTCCCTGCCCTTCGACCGGGTGTGGGAGGAGGTCGCGTGGGACTTCCTCGACTGGTTCGAGCGGTACGAGGACATTTTCACCACCGGGCTGCTCGACGGGCGGAGCCCCGTACTCACCCGCCTGCTGAGTCGCCACTTCACCGCGTCGGTCGTCTCGCTGCTCGACGCCCGGCCCTCGCTGGTGCCGACCGGTCCGGCGTGGGACGAGCCGGCGCTCACCGCGTACAGCCGCTTCCTGGGGTTCGGCATCATCGGCGTGCTCCAGACATGGCTGGAGACCGCGCCACCACGTGATCCGGTCGCGCTCGCCCGGATCCTCCTCCGCGTCCTGCCGGAGTGGCTGGCCCGTCCGGCACGGCCGCCGGGGCCTTCCGGACCGCACGGTCCCGGACACGCCTCCGCCCCGGCCGGGTGACCCCTGGCCGGGGCGGAGGCGTACGTGCGGTGGGCGGTGCGGGCGGAGGTGCGCGCACTCACCCGGGCGACCGGATCAGGCGAGGGTCGCGATCGCCTGGTTGAAGGTCGTCGAGGGGCGCATGACGGCGGCGGCCTTCTCCGGGTCGGGCTGGTAGTAGCCGCCGATGTCGACCGGGGAGCCCTGCACCGCGTTCAGCTCGGCGACGATGGTGTCCGCCTGCTCGGTGAGGGTCTTGGCCAGCGGCGCGAACGCCTCGGCGAGCTGGGCGTCGCCGGTCTGCGCGGCCAGCTCCTGCGCCCAGTACAGGGAGAGGAAGAAGTGGCTGCCGCGGTTGTCGATGCCGCCGAGCTTGCGGCTCGGGGACTTGTCCTCGTTCAGGAACGTGCCGGTGGCGCGGTCCAGGGTGTCCGCGAGGACCTGGGCGCGGGCGTTGCCGGTGGTCTGGGCGAGGTGCTCGAAGCTGACGGCCAGGGCGAGGAACTCACCGAGGCTGTCCCAGCGGAGGTAGTCCTCCTTGACGAGCTGCTGCACGTGCTTCGGCGCGGAGCCGCCGGCGCCCGTCTCGAAGAGGCCGCCGCCGTTCATCAGCGGGACCACGGACAGCATCTTGGCGCTGGTGCCCAGCTCCAGGATCGGGAAGAGGTCCGTGAGGTAGTCGCGGAGGACGTTGCCCGTCACCGAGATGGTGTCCTCGCCGCGGCGGATGCGCTCCAGCGAGAAGGCGGTGGCCTCCTCCGGCGACTTGATGGAGATGTCCAGGCCGTCCGTGTCGTGGTCGGCGAGGTAGGTCTTCACCTTGGCGATGAGGTTGGCGTCGTGCGCGCGGGTCTCGTCCAGCCAGAACACGGCCGGGACGCCGGTGGCGCGGGCGCGGGTGACGGCCAGCTTGACCCAGTCCTGGATCGGCAGGTCCTTGGTCTGGCACATGCGGAAGATGTCGCCGGCGCCGACGGTCTGCTCCAGGACGACGTCGCCCTTGGTGTCGACCACGCGGACGGTGCCGGTGACCGGGATCTCGAAGGTCTTGTCGTGGCTGCCGTACTCCTCGGCCTTCTGCGCCATCAGACCGACGTTCGGCACGGAGCCCATGGTCGACGGGTCGTAGGCGCCGTTGGCGCGGCAGTCGTCGATGACGACCTGGTAGACACCGGCGTAGCTGCTGTCGGGCAGCACGGCGAGGGTGTCGGCCTCGTTGCCGTCCGGGCCCCACATGTGGCCGGAGGTGCGGATCATGGCCGGCATGGAGGCGTCGACGATGACGTCGCTGGGGACGTGCAGGTTGGTGATGCCCTTGTCGGAGTCGACCATCGCGAGGGCCGGGCCCTCGGCGAGCTCGGCCTCGAAGGAGGCCTTGATCTCGGCGCCGCCCTCGGGCAGGGAGTCCAGGCCCTTCAGGATGCCGCCGAGGCCGTCGTTCGGGGTGAGGCCGGCCGCCGCGAGCACGTCGCCGTACTTGGCGAAGGTGTTCGGGAAGAAGGCACGGACCACGTGGCCGAAGATGATCGGGTCGGAGACCTTCATCATGGTGGCCTTGAGGTGCACCGAGAAGAGGACGTCCTCGGACTTGGCGCGGGCGACCTGCGCGGTGAAGAACTCGCGCAGCGCGGCGACGCGCATGACGGCGGCGTCGACGACCTCGCCGGCCAGGACCGGTACGGAGTCGCGCAGCACGGTGGTGGTGCCGTCGTCACCGACGAGCTCGATACGGAGCGAGCCGTCCTCGGCGATCACGGCGGACTTCTCGGTGGAACGGAAGTCGTCGACGCCCATGGTCGCGACGTTCGTCTTCGAGCCGGCCGTCCAGGCACCCATGCGGTGCGGGTGGGCCTTGGCGTAGTTCTTGACCGACGCGGGGGCGCGGCGGTCGGAGTTGCCCTCGCGCAGGACGGGGTTGACCGCGCTGCCCTTGACCTTGTCGTACCGGGCGCGGACGTCCTTGTCCTCGTCGGTCTGCGGGTCGTCCGGGTAGTCCGGGAGGGCGTAGCCCTGCGCCTGGAGCTCGGCCACGGCGGCCTTGAGCTGCGGGATCGAGGCCGAGATGTTCGGCAGCTTGATGATGTTGGCGCCCGGCGTCTTGGCCAGCTCGCCCAGCTCGGCAAGCGCGTCATCGATACGCTGGTCGGCCGTGAGGTGCTCCGGGAAGCTGGCGATGATCCGGCCCGCGAGGGAGATGTCGCGGCGCTCGACCGTGACACCAGCGGTCGAGGCGTAGGCCTCGACGACGGGCAGGAACGAGTACGTCGCCAGCGCAGGGGCCTCGTCGGTGTGCGTATAGATGATGGTCGAGTCAGTCACCGGGTGCTCCGCTCCACGTCTGCAACATTGCTTGACATCAAGATATCTCGTGACCGGTCCGGTCTCCACAAGGGACCCCGTACCCGCGCGGTCGCACCGTGTCCGGCCTGTGCCGAACGGTCGCGGCCGGGCGGCCCGGGCGGTCCGCGCCACCGGGCGCCAGCCGCCGGGTGGAGCCCACCGCGGGGGACGAGCTGTGCGGGCGGGAGATTTCCCGGCGCTCGGGCACGTGGCGATCCCGGCCCTGTGCGGCACCCCCGCTTCGCACGTCACTCCCCGCGCGCCGGGCCGTCACCGGCCCGCCTCCACCGCTCGGCCGCCAGGGTGCCCGCGCCGCGCAGGCCGTCGCAGTAGACCGCGAGCATTCTGCCGGGCAACTGCGGATCGCCCGTGCGCTGGGCCGCGATCAGGGTGCTCGCCATGACGGCCGCCCAGCCGATCCTGCCGCCGCACCTGTTCCGCTCCCGCAACTTCGTGGCCGGCCTGGTGCTCGGCTTCCTCGTCGGCATCGCTCTCTACGGCACCATCACCTATCTGCCGGTCTACCAGCAGAGCGTGCAGCATCTCTCCGCGACCAGCAGCGGTCTGCTGCTGCTGCCCGTGCTCGGCGGCATGCTCGTCGCTTCGATGTACAGCGGCCCGCTGATGAGCGAGTCCAGCCGCCACCGGCTGATCCTCCTGGCCGGCGGGGCACTCCTGAGCGTCGGCTCGTTCCTGCTGTCGATGCTGGACGTGGACACCTCCCGCCTCGTCGCCTCGGTCTACATGGTGGTCTTCGGTCTCGGTCTGGGGCTGGTTTTCCAGAACGTCATGGTCATCACCCAGAACAGCGTCGAGCTGAAGGACATGGGCGTGGCCAGCGGCACGCTGACGTACTTCCGCTCCGTCGGCGGCTCGTTCGGTACGGCGCTCTTCGCGGCCGTGTTCTCCAGCCGGCTGACCGACTCCCTCGACTCCAAGCTCTCCGCCGAGGAGCTGCGCGCCGTGCACGAGCACGGCGGCCGGGCGGGTTCGAGCGCGATCGAGTCACTCTCCGATTCGGCCCGCACCGCGTACGTGGACGCCGTGGCCGGCGGCACCCGGAGCATGTTCCGCTGGGCCCTGCCGTTCTTCGTGGTCGCTTTCCTGGTGGCGCTGTTCCTGCGGGACAAGAGCAAGCAGGCGCAGGCGGCCCCGGCGTCCGCGCCCGGCAAGCCCCAGCAGGCCGAGAGCGCGAGCTGAGCCCCACCGGCGCGTGACAGCGGCCGGCCCCGTGGCGTGCGCACGCCACGGGGCCGGCTTCGGCGTTGCTCCTCGGACCAACGACGCTCGGGCCACCGATGCCAGCACCACGCGTTGCCGGGTGTCCGCGATCAGCACCACCCGCTGGAGCTCGCGCAGGCGCAGACCCGGCTCCAGGGCCCAGCTCGCTGCGGAGCACGTCCGCGGCCTGCGTGTACACGGCCGGCGCGAGGCCTCCCACTGAGCGCGAGGCCCTGCACCGGGCCCGGGACTCCTCGCCGAACGCGGTGAAGCCCGGCGCAGGCCGCGCCCCGCCGCGCCACACCGGGCTTCACCGGGCCACACCGGGTCTCACCGACCGCCTCACACGGTGCTGGAGACGGTCTTCCTCTCCCGCACGCCCGCCGTCAGGGCGAGGTGGACCACGATCGACGCGCCGAGCCCGACGGCCCATCCGTAGTCGGCCAGCGGCTTGAGGAACGGGATCAGGCCGTCGACCGGGAACGGGCCCGCCTTCTTGCCGTCGGCGTCGAGCGTGGAGTACGAGCCGCCCACGGCGAGGACTCCGCCCACCACGAACGCCGTGACCGCGCGCCAGTTCCAGCCGCCCGTGTACCAGTAGCGGCCGCCGGGCTCGTACAACTCCCTCAGTTCCAGGCGGGTGCGGCGCACGATCCAGTAGTCGGCGACGAGGATGCCGGCCACCGTGCCGAGCAGGCCGCCGACGAAGCCCAGCCAGGTGAAGATGTAGACGTGCGGGTCGGCGACCAGTTTCCACGGCATGATCAGGACCCCGACCACACAGGTGATCAACGCGCCTGTACGGAACCCGACTTGACGGGGCATCAGGTTGGACAGGTCGTAGGCGGGGGAGACCACGTTGGCGGCGATGTTGACCGACACGGTGGCCACCATCACGATCAGCAGTGCGAACAGGGCGCCGACGGTATTGCTCATCTTCGCGCTCAGCTCGATCGGGTCCCAGATCGGCTCCCCGTAGACGGCCTGGGAGCCGGAGGTGACCAGCACCGAGAGAACCGCGAACAGGGTCATCGTGGTCGGCAGGCCCAGTGCCTGGCCCCGGACCTGAGCACGCTGGCTGCCGCCGAAGCGCGTGAAGTCGGGGATGTTCAGCGACAGGGTGGACCAGAAGCCGATCATGCCCATCAGGGAGGGGAAGAACACCTTCCAGAACCCGCTCCCCCAGCCCAGGCGGGAAGGCTGGTCCAGGAGCGGTCCGAAGCCGCCCGCCTCGGCGGCCATGAAGCCCAGCAGCACCAGGGCGCCGACGATCACCAGGGGCGCCGCCCAGTTCTCCACCCTCCGCAGGGTCTCCATGCCCCGGGTGATGATGGCGACCTCCAGCAGCCAGAACACCGCGAACGACAGCCACTGCGTCCACGGCGTGCCCGATATCCGGCCGGCGTCCAGCCAGCCGTCCCCGAGCAGTTTGCCGAGCAGCAGATAGATGCCCTCACCGCCGATCCAGGTCTGGATACCGAACCAGCAGCACGCCACCGCCGCCCGCACCATCGCCGGCAGGTTCGCCCCGCGCACCCCGAACGCCGCCCTCGCGAACACCGGGAAGGGGATGCCGTACTTGGTGCCGGCGTGGCCGGTCAGCAGCATCGGCAGCAGCACGATCACGTTCGCCAGCGCGATCGTCAGCACCGCCTGCTTCCAGTCCATCCCCAGTGCGACGAGCCCCGAGGCCAGCGTCCACGACGGGATGCAGTGCGCCATGCCTACCCAGAGGGCGAGGTAGTTGTACGTGCCCCACGTACGGCGTTCGACCGGGACCGGCACCAGGTCGGCGTTGGCGAACCGGGAGGGCTCCACCGCGGACGGGTCGGACAGGGCGACCCTGCCGTCCGGGTGCACCTGCTGCGCGGGGGCCGGATCGGCCGGGGGCGTCCCGCCGGACGGTGTCGCGACGGGTAGGGTGGGTGGGGTGGTCGCTGTCATGCGGCTGAACCCTTCGCTCGGGTGTGGTGCCGTGCGGGGCGGGGACCGAGACCCGGGCCGGCCTCGGTGCCGGGCCCGGGACGTGCGTACAGCCGGTGCGGGTGCGGGTGCGGGTGCCGGGGGTGTACGGGCGGCTCGGCCGGGGTCAGCCGGCGAGGGCGGGGATGATCGTCGATCCGTAGGCGTCGATGGTGGCTTCGCGGGCGTCGTGCATGTTGTAGACGGCGAACTGGTCGACGCCGAGGTCGCGCAGGGCCCGGAGCTTCTCGATGTGCGCCTCGGCGGGGCCGAGCAGGCAGAACCGGTCGACGATCTCGTCCGGCACGAAGGCGGTGTCCGGGTTGCCGCTGCGGCCGTGGTGGCTGTAGTCGTAGCCGGAGCGGCCGGCGATGTACGCGGTGAGGGCCTCGGGCACCAGGCCGGAGTGCTCGCCGTACCGGGAGACCAGGTCGGCGACGTGGTTGCCGACCATGCCGCCGAACCAGCGGCACTGCTCGCGCGCGTGGCCGAGGTCGTCGCCCACGTAGGCCGGGGCGGCGACGCAGATGGTGACGGAGTCCGGGTCGCGGCCGGCGTCCGCCGCGGCCTTCCGTACCGCCTTGATCATCCACTCGGTGAGGAACGGGTCCGCGAGCTGGAGGATGAACCCGTCGGCCTTCTGCCCGGCGAGGGCCAGCGCCTTGGGCCCGTACGCGGCCATCCACACCGGCAGCCTGCCGTCCTTCACCCACGGGATGCGGACCGGCTGCCCGTCGACGGACGCCTCGCGCCCCTCGGCGAGGTCGCGGATGACGTCGATGGCCTCGCCGATCCGGGCGAGCGTGTTGGGCCTGCGGCCCGCGACCCGCATCGCGGAGTCGCCCCGGCCGATGCCGCAGACGGTCCGGTTGCCGTACATGTCGTTCAGGGTGGCGAAGGTGGAGGCGGTGACCTCCCAGGTGCGGGTGCCGGGGTTGGTGACCATCGGGCCGACGATCAGCCGCTCGGTGTGTTCGAGGATGCGGCTGTAGATGACGAAGGGCTCCTGCCAGAGCACCGCCGAGTCGAAGGTCCAGCCGTACCGGAATCCGTTGCGTTCGGCGCGGCGCATCAGGCCGACGACGGACGAGGCGGGCGGGTCGGTCTGGAGTACGAGTCCGAAGTCCATGTCGCTGCTCCTGGTCCAGTGCGCGAAGGGTGGCGCGCGGGGCGGACGGCCGCGGCCGCCCCGGCCGGTGAACATCCGCCGGTGAAGTTCCGCCGGTGAGGTTCGCCGGTGAACTTCCGCCCGTGGAAGGCGAGTCCGCCGCACAGGGCGGGAGGGTCTCCGTCGGCGTCCGGCACTGCGGGCACGCCGCCCACGAGTGACGTTCTCCGGCGGAATCCTTCCATATCGGACCATGCCGAACCCTGTACGACGGCGCCTCGGACGCGAGTCGCGGAGCGATGATTCTGGACCGCTTTCGGCACCTTGGGAAGAGGGGGCCGGGAGAGCGGCGTCGGATGCGCCGCTCTCCCGGCCCGTCAGGTGCGCGCCCTCAGCAGTTCGGGACGCCGGGGAGCCAGCCGGCGGCGTTGTCGATGAAGATGTTGGAGATGTATCCGCCGTAGTCCGGCAGGTAGGACCAGGCGTCGTTGCTGTAACCGCCGGACTGGACGAGCTGCCCGTGCACCTGGCACTGCACCCGTACGGTCGTGGGCCCCGCGAGCTGGGCGACCCGGGTGGAGGTGCTGGTGGCCTGCTGGCGGATGTTGACGTCGGTGCCCCAGGTCGGGAAGGACTTCGTCGCGGCTCCGGCACCGGTCCAGAGGTACTCGACGGTGACGTAGCCGTTGTTGTTGAGGCCGATGTTGTAGAAGGTGCCGTCGGCGAGGTCGATGCCGGCCGGGTTGAGCACCTTGCGGCCGGACCCGTCCAGGCCGCCGTTGTACCCCTCCAGGTAGGCGGCCTGCGCCTCGGGCTTGCCCTGCGGCAGGTCCTTGAAGGACTCGCGGGTGGAGGAGAGGTTCCAGTAGTCGTCCTTGGTGTTCCACGGGCCCACGTCCCACACCGGGGCCGTCTCGCAGCGGGCGGGGCCGCAGACCTTGACCGAGTACTGGGTGCTGCCCTTCGGGGAGAGCCCGCGCCGGGACGGCAGGGCCACGAAGTGGTCACTGGCGACGATCACGTGCCCGTTGGCCGTGGTGCCGCCCACCAGCCCCTCGCGGGTCGCGTACACGGTGGACGTGACGGACGCCGCCGCGGTGACGGACCGGGGCGCGTCGGGGTCGAGTTCGGCGCTCAGGGACAGGGCGCGGAGACTCGGCGCGGCACCGTCGGGGGCGGCGACCAGCACGATCCGGGCCTGCACCCGGGTGACGGCCCGGGGCAGCACGGCCGGGGCGTCCTCGCTCGCCTCCCGCCATTCGGTCCAGCGGCCGAGACCGTCCTGCCCGCGCACGTCGACCACCACCTGCGATCCGGCGGGAAGGGTGCCGTCGACGTCCGGGGTGATCCGGTCGACGGCGCGGTCGAGTCGGCGCACGGGGAGGAGGACCGCGCCCTGCCCGCGCGGGGAGCGCGCGGAGGCGGGCCCTACGTTCCGGTCCCGGAGGCGCAACATGCCGTCGGCGCGGCTGACGTTGGTCTCGTCCCCGGTGGGAGCGGAGAGGTCCGCCCGCCAGCTGACGCTCCCGAGCGGGGCGTCCCCGGGGGCGGCGTCGCGGGCGGCGGCGGGGCCTGCGGCGAGCGAGAGAGCGGCGACGGCCAGCAGGGAGACGGCGGCGGCGGGCCCCCGGCGGCCGAGGGACGCGAGGCGGCGGGGTCCCGGTGCGCGGCGTACGGACACGGGCAGGGCGGCGGGGCGGGGTCTGGAGTCACGGCGCACGGTGCGCCTCCTTCTCGGTGGGGGCGGGGAAGGACTCGCGGGCGGTGGGTACGCCCGGGAGGGTGGTGCAGAAACGTTGGTGCGGGTGGTGCGGGTGGCGCCGGAACGGTTGTGCTGGTGGTGCCGGAACGGTTGTGCTGGTCGTTCCGGGGAACGACGGGGAACGACGGACGCGGGCGTCGGCGACCGGACAGCCGGCCGGCCGGGACCCGGGTCGGCGCCTCCGACGGAGCCCGGGCGCACCTTGCCGGCGGCCTGGTGACGACGTGACACGTGACCGCCACGGTGGTGCGGCCCGGGGCACCGCGCAAGCCATTCGTTCCTGGTCGAAGGAGGCCCTCGCACCCTTGCCGCCAGGGCGGGGCCCCCGTTATCTTCCGCATTCCCTGACATGCATGCGTCAGATTCGCAATGCGCGTAGAGTTCCGCCCGGGCGGGCGCCGACGAACGCCCGTGACCACCGGGGGTGCGCCGTGCTACGGGTGGAGTTCACGCACCAGGAGCTGGCCCGGCTGCGTCTCGCCCCCGACGTGGACCCGCTCTGGGAGACGGCGCTGAGCCTCCATCTGCTCCAGAACCGCCGGGCGCCCCTCGCGTTCGGGGCGTGGCGCCGCGAGGTGGCCGAGGCCCTGCGGCGGTCCGGGCTCGCCCCCGCGACCCGCGCCCTGATCCGGCTCTGCCCGGACCGCTCGTACTTCCCCGACTTCCTGACGCCCGGCCGTGGGGACGCCGACCTCGACACCGGGCTCGAACGGCTGCTCGCCACCCCCCGGCACCGCCTCCGCGCCGAAATCACCCGGCTGTACGCGCACTCCGGCCGCCCCGTCCCGGCCGCCGTACACCCTCTGGCCGACGGCTCCCCGCGGGCCCTGCGCCACCTCGCCTCCGCCCTGCGCGCCTACCACCGGGTGGCCGTCGCGCCCTACCTCGACGCCATCCGCGAGCAGGCGGCGGCCGACCGGACCGCCCGCGCCGAAGCCGTCCTCACCCACGGCGCGGAGGGTCTCCTCATCGGGTACGACGAGCTGCCCGGGTGGCGCTACCGGGACCGCGAGCTGCGCGCCCCGTACCCACGCGACCGCGAACTCCCGTTACGGGGAAGAGCGTTGACCCTTCTCCCGGCCTTCTTCTGCGTCCGCTCCCCGATCACCCTCGTGGACGAGGAGCTGCCCCCGGTCCTCGTCCACCCGCTTTTCCCCGCGCCCGGCTGGCTCGAACGCCGGCACCACGACGGCGACGCCCCGGCGGCGCAGCTCATCGGCGCCTCGCGCGCCGAACTGCTGCGGATACTGGACCGCCCGATGACCACCATGGACCTCGCCGCGGCGCTCCGGCTCGCACCGTCGACCGCCAGCAGGCACGCCACCGTCCTTCGGGAGGCGGGGCTGCTCCTCTCCCAGCGCCAGGGGGTACGAGTTCTCCACCACCGGACCCCGCTCGGCCGGGCGGTACTGGAGGGGGCGCTGCGGTGAGGCCGGTTGAACCTCCGCGGGCGGCCTCGGGACAGCACCCCGCACCCCTGCCCGATCCGCGACGCCACCCCTGTGACCTGCGGAACAACCGGGGCGGTATGCGGGTCGGCCCGACCGTGCCGACTTCTCCCTGTAACAAAGCGGCCAGTAGAGTACGGGAATGGTGACCCTCAGGGAGCAGATTATCGCCGACCTCGGCGTCAGGACGGCAGTGGAACCGAAGGTGGAGATCCGGCAGCGGGTCGACTTCCTCAAGGACTACCTGCGGTCGACCCCGGCCAAGGGCTATGTGCTCGGGATCAGCGGCGGGCAGGACAGCACACTGACCGGCAAGTTGTGCCAGCTCGCGGCCGAGGAGCTGCGGGCCGAGGGGCACGAGGCCACCTTCCTCGCGGTGCGGCTGCCGTACGGCGTGCAGGCCGACGAGCACGACGCGCAGATCGCGCTGGAGTTCATCCGCCCGGACCGGTCGGTCGCGGTGAACGTCAAGCCGGGCGCGGACACCGTGGCCGGCGAGGTCGCCGTCGCGCTGGCCCAGCTGCCGGACGGGGAGCCGGAGCTGCGGGACTTCGTACGCGGCAACGTCAAGGCCCGTGAGCGCATGGTGATCCAGTACGCGCTCGCCGGGCAGCTCGGGCTGCTCGTCGTGGGCACCGACCACGCGGCCGAGGCGGTGACCGGCTTCTTCACCAAGTACGGCGACGGAGGGGTCGACCTCACCCCGCTCACCGGCCTGACCAAGCGTCAGGGTGCTGCCCTGTTGCGAGAGTTGGGCGCGCCGCAGAGCACCTGGGAGAAGGTGCCGACGGCGGACCTGGAGGACGGCCGCCCCGCGCTGCCGGACGAGGTGGCGCTCGGCCTGAAGTACTCCGAGATCGACGACTACCTGGAGGGCGCGGAGGTCTCCCCCGGGGTCGCGGCGAGGCTGGAGTCGATCTACCAGGCGTCCCGCCACAAGCGCACCGTCCCGGCCACCCCGCTCGACGACTGGTGGAAGAGCTGACCGACCGCGGTCACTGACCGCGCAAGACCGCACACCTCTCGGAACACGCCTCTCGGACCTCCGAGCGAAGCCCGGCCGCCGACCGCAGCAGCATCGGCCGCCGGGCTTCGTGCTGTCCGGACGCGGACGGCTCCCCGCGCGACGGCACCCACCGGCGTGGCACACCGCCGCCGCGCCGTTCCGAGCCGGTGGCGCACCATGCCATCACCGCGCCGCGCCCCCATCGACGCCATTCCGTGACCAGGGGTGATGTTCCCACTCATCTAAGGGCAGGCTAACCTAAGCCGCATGAAAGCTGGTGAGAGCATTTCCGGCACGGCGTACGCCCCTTCGGCCGTCGGCGTGCCACAGACGCGCGGTCACGGGCTGTCCGCGGACGCGGTGACCGTCGCCTACGGCCGTACGGATGTCGTGCACGCGGCGAGCCTCGCCCTGCGGCCCGCCGAGGTGACCGCGCTGGTGGGTCCCAACGGCAGCGGCAAGTCGACGCTGCTGCGTACTCTCGCCCGGCTCCAGAACGCGCGCAGCGGCTCGCTCACCGTGGACGCCGGGACCGACGGGGCCACCGACGGCTTCGCGCTCGGCGCCCGCGAATTCGCCCGGCGGGTCGCGCTGCTGACGCAGTCCCGGTCGACCCCGGGCGGCCTCAGCGTGCGGGACGTGGTCGAGTTCGGCCGCTATCCGCACCGGGGCCGCTGGGGCCGTCCGGACCCGGAGGGCTCCGCCGCGGTGGACCGCGCCCTCGCCCTCACCGGCGTCGAGGACCTCGCCGGGCGGGGCGTCGAGCAGCTCTCCGGCGGGCAGCTCCAGCGCGTGTGGCTGGCGAGCTGCCTGGCGCAGGAGACGGGCGTCCTGCTCCTGGACGAGCCGACCACCTACCTCGACCTCCGCTACCAGGTCGAACTCCTCGACCTGATGCGCGATCTCGCCGACCTCCACGGCATCGCCGTGGGCGTCGTCCTCCACGACCTCGACCAGGCGGCGTCCGTCGCCGACCGGGTCGCTCTGCTCCACGCGGGACGCGTCGTCGCCGACGGCGTGCCCGAGGACGTGTTCACACCGGAGCTGCTGTCCGACGTCTACGGCATCCGTATCGACGTCGACACCGATCCGTCGACCGGCAGGCTGCGCACCCGCGCGATGGGCCGCCACCACTCCAGATCCGAAAGGCTCAGCACCTCCTCATGAAGCGTCACCTCATCGCCGCGGCCACCGTCGCCGTCGCCGCCCTCTCGCTGACCGCCTGCGGCACCTCCGAGCCGTCCACCGACGACTCCGCCGCCTCCGCGAAGCCCGCCGCCCAGAAGATCACCGTCACCGACGCCACCGGCGCCAAGGTGACCCTCGACGGGCCCGCCACCAAGGTCGTCGCCACCGAGTGGAACGTGATCGAGGACCTGGTCACCCTCGGCGTAGCCCCCGTGGGCGTGGCGGACGTGAAGGGGTACGCCGCGTGGAACACCGCGGCCCCGCTCACCGGCAACCCGAAGGACATCGGTACCCGCGGCGAGCCGAGCATGGACACGGTCGCGGCCCTCGCGCCGGACCTCGTGGTCGCCACCGACGACCTCTCCCCCGACGTGGTGGCGCAGCTGCGCAAGGTCGCCCCGGTCATCCAGGTGACCTCCGCCGACGGCGCCGACCAGGTCGGCACGATGACCAAGGGTCTCGACCTCATAGCCCAGGCCACCGGCAAGACCGCCGAGGCGGACTCGGTGAAGAAGGAGTTCGAGGCGAACATCGCCAAGAACAAGAAGGCCCTGGAGGACGCCGGTCTCGGTGGCGCCTCCATCGCCTCCGCCGACGGTTACGTCGACGCCAACCAGGTCTCCGTCCGTGCCTACACGGCCAAGTCCCTGCTGGGCGCGATGAACGAGAAGCTCGGTCTGAAGAACGCCTGGACGGTGGAGGGCGACAAGGCGTACGGCCTCGCGACCACCGACGTCGAGGGTCTCACCAAGCTCGGTGACGTCCACTTCAGCTACGTCGCCAACGACGTGGACGGCGACGCGTTCGCCGACAACCTCTCGAAGAACGCGGTGTGGAAGTCGCTGCCGTTCGTCAAGGACGGCAACGTGCACCGGCTGCCCGACGGCGTCTGGATGTTCGGCGGTCCCCGCTCGATGGAGGCGTACGCCGACTCCCTCGTCGACGCCCTGACGAAGAAGTAGCGCGCCGTGGCCGTCATCCACAACACCGCGGTCGGCCGTGACCGCACCGCCGCGGTCACGACGGGCGCGGTCGCGGTGACGGCCGGGCTCGTGCTGCTCGTCCTGGTCCTCGCCGTCGTCGACATCACCCAGGGCACCGCCGACGTCGGCGCGTCGCAGGTCTGGGACGCGCTCCTCGGCCGGGCCGACACCGGGGACTCCTCCGTCGTCATCGCGTCCCGGCTGCCGCGCATGGTCGCCGGCATCCTCGTCGGCCTCGCGCTCGGCGCGGCCGGTACCGCCCTCCAGGCCGTCAGCCGCAACGTCCTCGCCGCGCCGGACACCCTGGCGGTGAACGCCGGTTCGTACCTGGCGCTCGGCGTGGTCGCCGTCACCGGCACCACGCTGCCGTTCCTCGCCTCCTCCGGCGCCGCGTTCGTCGGCGGCCTCGCCGCCGCGGCCGTGGTGCTCGGGCTCTCCGGGCTGGGCAAGGGCACGGTCCGTCTGGTCCTCGCGGGCAGTGCGCTGATGCTGGGTCTGAACGCGGTGACCGAGGCGCTGCTGCTGCTCTTCCCCCAGCGGACCGAAGGCCTCTACCGGTGGGGGCAGGGCGGCATCGGGCAGAACGGGTTCGACGGCGTCCAGCAGATGATCCCCTTCGTCGTGGTGGGGCTCGTCGGACTGCTGCTCGTCGCCCGCCGGGTCGACGCGCTGGGCCTGGGCGACGACGCCGCGCGGGGGCTGGGTGTGCCCGTCCGGGGCACCCGGATCACCACCGTCGTTCTCGCCACGCTGCTCTCCGCCGCGGCCGTCACGCTCGCCGGGCCGATCGGCTTCGTCGGGCTCTGCGCCCCCGCGCTGGTGCGCCCGCTGGCCCGCCGGTTCCGCGGTCTCGTACGGTTCCGTGTCCAGATGCCCGTCGCCGGGCTGATGGGCGCCGCGCTGATCCTCGGCGCGGACGTGCTGCTGCGGGCGCTCGTCCCTGCCGACCTGGCCGTGGAGGTGCCCACGGGCGTCGTCACGACCGTGGTCGGCGGTGTCTTCCTGGTCGTGATGGCGCTCCGTACCCGGGACACCGCCTCGGCCGAGGCGCCGGACCGGCTGCGGATACCCGGCCGGACGGCGTACCTGGTCACCGTGGTCGCGCTCGTCGTGGTGCTGGTCGGCGTGGTCGTCGCGGCGGTGCTCGTCGGCGACGCGAAGCTGCTGCTCGGCGATGTCGTGAACTGGGCGCAGGGGCGGTCCGGGCGGGTCGTCACGTACGTCCTGGACACCCGGGTTCCCCGGGTGCTGGCCGCTCTGCTGGCGGGCGCGGCGCTGGCCCTGTCCGGTACGCAGGTGCAGGCGGTGACCCGCAACCCGCTCGCGGAGCCGGGCATCCTCGGTGTCACCGGCGGGGCCGGGCTCGGTGCCGTGCTGGTCGTCACCACCGTGACGGCCGCGAACTCCTGGCTGATCGCGGGTGCGGCGTTCGCCGGGGCGGCGGCCGCCTCCGGGCTGGTCTTCGGACTGGCGGCGCGGGGCGGTTTCGGGCAGAACCGGCTGGTCCTGCTCGGGATGGGGGTGTTCGCCACCACCACGGCGCTGATCAGTCTGGTCATCGTGCTCAGCGACCCGTTCGACACGACGCGGGCGCTCACCTGGCTCTCCGGCTCCACCTACGGCCGGAACTGGCCCGACGTGCTGCCGGTCGCGGTGGTGCTCGCGGTGGGTCTGGTGTGGTCGGTGGTACGCCGCCGGGAGCTGGATCTCGTCGCGCTGGACGAGAACACCCCGAGGCTCCTCGGGCTGCACCTCACCCGGGCGCGCCTCGGTTTCCTCGTGCTGTCGGTGCTGCTGGCGGCGAGCGCGGTCGCGGCGGCGGGTCTCATCGGCTTCGTCGGCCTGGTCGCCCCGCACGCGGCGCGCGCGCTGGTCGGCCGGCGGCACGCACGGGTCGTCCCGGTCGCGGTGCTGCTCGGAGCGGTCCTGGTCTGCCTCGCGGACATGGCGGGCCGTACGGTGATCGCCCCGGCGCAGCTCGGCGCGGGCCTGATGACGGCCGTCATCGGCGCCCCGTACTTCCTCTACCTGCTGGTGCGTACCCGCCGCTGAGCCGCGCCCGTACGTCGAACGCCCCGCCCGGACAGGACACCGTTCCCGGCGGGGCGTTCGTGCGTCCGGGCCGCGCTCAGTGGGCGAACTGGCAGATCCCGCGCGGCAGATAGGTGCCGTGCCCGGCGTGTCCGACGTAGGCGTGGTTGTCGATCACCGGGACGCCGCGCGAGATCACGGTCTCCACCCGGCCCGTCAGGCGCTTGCCCTCGTACGCCGAGTAGTCGACGTTCATGTGGTGGGTCGCGGCCGAGATCGTCTGCTCGGCGTGCGGGTCGTAGATGACGATGTCCGCGTCGGAGCCGGGGGCGATGGTGCCCTTCTTCGGGTAGAGCCCGAACATCCGGGCCGGAGTGGCGCAGGCGATCTCGATCCAGCGGCGGAGACCGATGTGGCCGTCGACGACGGCCTGGTGGAGCAGGTCCATCCGGTTCTCGACGCCGGGCATGCCGTTGGGGATCTTGGAGAAGTCGTCGCGCCCCAGCTCCTTCTGCCCCTTGAAGCAGAACGGGCAGTGGTCGGTGGAGACGACCTGGAGGTCATTGGTCCGCAGCCCGCGCCAGAGCGCCGCCTGGTGCTCCTTGGGGCGCAGCGGGGTGGAGCAGACGTACTTGGCGCCCTCGAAGTCGGGTTCGGCGAGGTTGTCCGTCGACAGGAAGAGGTACTGCGGACAGGTCTCGCCGAACACCGGGTGGCCCTCGTCCCGGGCCCGCGCGATCTCGGCGAGGGCTTCCTGGGCGGACACGTGGACGACGTAGAGGGGCGCCCCGGCCACCTGGCTGAGCTTGATCACCCGGTGGGTGGCCTCCGCTTCGAGCAGCGCCTTGCGGACCTCGCCGTGGTGGCGGGGGTCCCGTTCACCGCGCGCGAGCGCCTGTTCGACGAGTACGTCGATGGCGAGGCCGTTCTCGGCGTGGGCCATCACCAGCCCGCCGTTGGACCCCGCGCGCTGCATGGCCCTCAGGATCTGGCCGTCGTCGGAGTAGAAGACGCCGGGGTAGGCGGTGAAGAGCTTGAACGAGGTGACGCCGGCCGCGACGAGCTGGTCCATCTCCTTGAGCGAGGAGGCGTTCACGTCGGACATGATCATGTGGAAGCCGTAGTCGATCGCGCACTTCCCCTCGGCCTTCTCGTGCCAGGCGTCGAGTCCTGCCCTGAGCGACCCGCCCTTGGACTGGATGGCGAAGTCCACGATGGTCGTGGTGCCGCCCCAGGCGGCGGCCAGGGTTCCGGTCCCGAAGGTGTCGGAGGCGTACGTACCGCCGAACGGCATCTCCATGTGGGTGTGGGCGTCCACCCCGCCCGGGATGACGTACTTCCCGGTGGCGTCGATCCTCCGCCCGGTCCAGCCCTCGGCCGTGTCGCTGCCGTGGGCGGCGAGCGCGACGACCCGGCCCCCCTCGATCAGCACGTCGGCGTGGATCTCGTCGGACGCGGTGACGACCAGACCGCCGTGGATCACGGTGCGGCTCATATGCCTCTCCTCGCTGTGCCGGGAAGGGACCGGACCCACGGGGACGGGACCCGGTGCGTGGTGAAGAAGGGGGCGGAGGCGACGCGCGGGAGCCGTCTCCGGGTCGAGCGGCGGGTCGTGTCCCGGCCCGCCGCCGTCCGGTCAGCCCGCCGCGCGCAGGGCCTCGCCCAGGATCGACGCGCCCTCCTCCGCCTCGGCGACGGAGAGGGAGAGCGGCGGGGCGATCCGCAGCACGCTGGTGTTGTGCCCGCCGCCCTTGCCGATGAGCAGCCCGCGCTCGCGCGCCGCTTCCAGGACGGCCGTGGCTGCCTCCGGGTTCGCCCGGTCGGTGCCGGGCTCGGCCAGTTCGATCCCGATCATGAGCCCGCGCCCGCGCACTTCGCGCACCGAGGGCACCCGTGCGGCGAGGGCCCGCAGGCGTTCGATGAGCAGCCCGCCGACCCGGCGGGCGTTGCCCTGGAGGTCGTGATCGAGGAGGTACGTGAGGTTGGCGAGGCCGGCCGCCATGGTGACGGGTGAACCGCCGAACGTGGAGATGGAGTTGGCGTCCAGGCAGTTCATCACCTCGGCGCGGGCCACCACTCCGCCGATGGACATGCCGTTGCCGATGCCCTTGGCGAAGGTGAGGATGTCCGGCGGGCCGTTCTCCGCGTGCGCCTGCCAGCCCCAGAAGTGGTCGCCGGTGCGGCCCCAGCCGGTCTGCACCTCGTCGGAGATCCACAGCACGCCGTGCCGGTCGAGCACCTCGCGGAAGGCCGCGTACAGACCGTCCGGCGGCGAGGTGAAACCACCGACCCCCTGGACCGGCTCGGCGATGAGCGCGGCGGGCCCGCGGGTGTGCCCGAGCAGGTCCTCCAGGTCGCGCACGCACGCGGCGGTGAACTCGTCGTCGCTCAGCTCCGCGTACGGCCCCCGGGTACGCACCCCGCCGTGCACGTACAGGGTCTGGAGCGGGGAGAGGGTGGTGGGCGACCAGCTGCGGTTGCCGGTGACGGAGACCGTCGAGAACGATCTGCCGTGGTAGCTGTTGCGCATCGCGAGGATCTGGTTGGACCCCCGGAACGTGGTGGCGAGCAGCAGGGCCGTGTCGTTGGCCTCGGTGCCGGAGGTGGTGAAGAAGACGCGTGCGTCGGGGATGCCGGAGAGGGTGGCGACGCGCTCGGCGAGGTCCACCAGCGGGCGGTTGAGGTAGAGGGTGGACGAGTGGACGATCCGCCCGGCCTGCTCGCTGATCGCCTTCGTCACCTCGGGGAGCGCGTGCGCGGTCATCGTGGTGAGGATGCCGCCGAAGAAGTCCAGATAGCGGTTGCCGTCCGCGTCCCAGACGTGGCGCCCCTCGCCGTGGGTGATCTCCAGGGGCCGCTCGTAGTAGAGGGTGAGCCAGTCGGGGCTGACGGCGCGGTGGCGCGCGTGCAGGTGCGTCACGGCTCCACCAGCCCGTCGTAGGCGTCCGGACGGCGGTCACGGTAGAAGGCCCACTGGTTGCGGACCTCCTCGATCAGGTCGAAGTCCAGGTCCCTGACGAGGAGTTCCTCTTCCTTGTCGCCGGCGACGTCGCCGACGAACTGGCCGCGCGGGTCGACGAAGTAGCTCGTGCCGTAGAAGTCGTTGTCGCCGTACTCCTCCCGGCCGACCCGGTTGATCGCGGCGATGAAGTACTCGTTGGCGACGGCCGAGGCGGGCTGTTCCAACTGCCAGAGGTGGCTGGAGAGTCCGCGCGAGGTGGCGGACGGGTTGTACACCAACTGGGCTCCGTTGAGTCCGAGTTGGCGCCACCCCTCGGGGAAGTGCCGGTCGTAGCAGATGTAGACGCCCACCTTGCCGACCGCCGTGTCGAACACGGGCCAGCCGGCGTTCCCGGGCTTGAAGTAGTACTTCTCCCAGAACCCCTTGACCTGCGGGATGTGGTGCTTGCGGTACTTGCCGAGGTACGAGCCGTCGGCGTCGATCACCGCTGCGGTGTTGTAGTAGAAGCCCGACTGCTCGATCTCGAAGACGGGCACCACGATGACCATGCCGGCCTCGCGGGCGAGGTCCTGCATCCGGGAGACCGTGGGGCCGTCCGGCACGGGTTCGGCCCAGCGGTAGTGCTCCGGCTCCTGCACCTGGCAGAAGTAGGGGGCGTTGAACACCTCCTGGAACCCGATGATCTGCGCCCCCTGCCGGGCGGCCTCGCGCGCGTGCTCCTCATGTTTGGCGATCATGGATTCGGTGTCGCCGGTCCAGGTCGCCTGGACGAGTGCGGCGCGAACGACGTGGGACATGAGCTGCTCCTTCGACGCGACGTCAGAGCCTCTACGCGTTTTCTACGCGGGTGGACACGGAAGGTAGGAGGAGAACGTAAGCCCCTCCCCACGGCGGGGCAAGACCGTCGCCGTGAACCGGCCGAGTCGATCACGTTTCGCGCCCGAGGGGTACGCAACTTGGCCGGGACACGCCGGAAGCAGCCCGTACGGGTCCGCACCGACTCGGCGTGACGGCCCGTCAGACACCGGCGACGCCCGCGACCCGCAGGGCGTGCACCAGGTCCCACTCCCGGGCCGCCGACACCTTGCGCGCCGCCGCGAGCAGTTGCGGAACGAGATGGGCCGGCCCCGCCCCGGCGATCCGTGCGGCCTCGTGCGGGGACCTGACGCGGACGAACGCGCCCAGCAGCTCCTCCGCCTCTGCCTCGCGGCCCGCCAGGTCCAGCGCGACCGCCGCGTCGGCGATCTCCTCGGCCGTCCGGGAGGCGCCCTGCCGCAGAAGGTGCCCGCAGTCCTCCTCGCGTCCGGCCTCCGCGAGGGCGCCGACCGCCGCCGCCAGCCCGGCGGGCGGGAGCGAGGACACCTCCCACAACAGGGTGGCCCAGTCGGCGTCGAGGCCGGCGAGCCCCAGCGCGACGGCGAGTACCGGCAGCCGCTCGGCCGGCCAGGCGGCCGCCTCGCAGAGCACGACGTACGCCTCTCCCGTACGCCCCTCCGCGCGCGTCGCCAGGAGCAGCGCGACCACGTCGGCCGCCGCCCGCACCGCCGCCAGATCGGCGGCCGGGGCCGGTACCGGCACCTCGGCGCTCTCCTCCGCCTCGCGGGCGGCGCCGCCGAAACGGGCGCCCCGGGGCTTCGGGGCGGACGGCGCGGCGGAGGGCAGCAGTGGGAGCACCGAAGGCGCGGGGGCGGCCCCGTCGTCGGCCTCCAGCCCGGCGAACCGGGCCCCCCTCGGCTTCCCGCGCACGGGCTTCGGCGCGGGGGCGGCGGTCTCGGGGGCTGCGGGCTCAGGGGCGGCGGGGCCGCGGGGCGCGGGGCTGCGCGGCGCGGGAACGGCGGGTGGCGAACCGGCCTGCGTGGTACGGGCGTTCGGCGCACCCCGGTCCCGTACAGCGGGTCCGGTGGCACCGGGAGCTCCGGTGGGTCCGGTGACCTCCTGGTACGGGCTCGCCTCCTCCCGGAACCAGTCGCGCGGGGCCGTGATCGCGGCGAGGCGGCTGCGGAGTTCGGCACACCGCGCGGAGGCGCGCCGGTGGTCGTCCTGGGCCCAGGCGAGCGCCTGCCGGTCGGCGGTCCGCGCGCCGCCCGCCTCCGCGGCGCGCACGCGCCGGGCCGCCTCCGCCTGCTCGCGGGCCATCAACTCCAGCCGCTGGTGCAGCTCCTGGCGTCCGCCCGGGCGCCGGTCGTGGGCCGCCGCCGAGGCGGCGTAGAGCGAGGCGGCGCGCACGGACTCCTGTTCGGCGCACTGCGTACCGTAGGAGGCGGCCAGGTCCTGGAGGAGCGACTCGACCACGTCCCAGGGCGGGATCTCGACCCCCTCGAAGCAGGCCCGCATCCCGGCGGGATCACGTCGGGTGAAGACCCCGTACCAACCGCTTCCGGGGTCCAGACGGGCGGCCAGCTCTCCCAGGAACCGCGCGAACACGTCCACTTCGACCACTTGCTGATGCACCGTCATCGCCGCCCTCGTCGGCCCTCGGCTGGAACCCTCCAGTCAGCTCGCATTCGACCGCAGGCGTGTTACGGCGCGGCTACGGCCGTTTTTCGACCAGGAGGCGCCGGGAGCGCGAACGGCACGACCGCGCGGCCGTGCGCCCCGGGTCGCGCACTCGCTCAGAACGTCACGGCGATTCCGGTGTGGGGCCGCTTCCCGAGCCGTACGACCATGGCCGGCCAGTCGACCAGCCAGAACTTCCAGGTGTACTTGCGGGACAGCGCCTTGCGTACGGTCGCCATGTCCGCCCCCTCGACGAGCCGGGCGGTTCCCTCCGCGCTGGGCGCACCTTCGGCGACCCGGCCCTTGACGTCGCAGACGGTGACGCGGACCCGGGGGGTGCGGCGCAGCCGCTTCACCTTCCACGAGTCGGAGCGGGTCCAGACGTAGAGCGTTCCGCCGTCGGCCGCGGCCCATACGGGAGTGGCGACGGGGGTGCCGTCCTTGCGGTAGGTGGTCAGGCTGACGTACTCGCTGCGGGCGAAGTCCTGGAGAGTCACACCCCGAGCCTACGGGGCGGCCGTCGGACCCGAGGGCCGCCCGTCAGGCCCCGAGCGGCAGCAGCTCACCGACCGGCACGGCCAGCGCCCGCCCGGCCCCCTCCGCCGCGCCGGACTCCACGACGCCGGGCTCCACCGCGCCGGACTCCACGACGCCGGGCTCCACCGCGCCGGCCTCTTCGGCGCAGCCCGCGAGGATCTCGTCCAGGGTGAGCCCGAGGGCGGCGGCGATGGCCGCCACCGTGAAGAAGGCGGGCGTCGGGGCGCGGCCGGTCTCGATCTTGCGGAGGGTTTCGGCGGAGAGGCCGGCGCTCGCCGCGACGGCGACCATGCTGCGCCCACCGCGGGCCTCACGGAGCAGGATGCCGAGCCGCTCGCCGCGGCGGCGCTCTTCGGGTGTCAGGGGCGTACGAACCATGCCGTCATTCTAATACCGCACCGACCGGTATAGTAATTGGCATGGTGCAACTCAAGACGGATACATCCATCGCCGCGATGCGCGAGGCCGGCCGGATCGTGGCGCAGATGCTGAGCGCCGCACGCGAGGCGTCGCAGATCGGTGTCAGCCTGCGCGAGATCGACGCCGTGGCGCACGATGTACTGCGCGACGCGGGCGCCGGGTCACCCTTCCTCCACTACCACCCGCACTTCGCGCCGGTCCCCTTCCCCGCCGTGATCTGCGCCTCGGTGAACGACGCGATCGTGCACGGTGTCCCTGGCGGCTACCGGCTCCGCGACGGGGACCTGGTCAGCATCGACGCGGGCGCGACGCTGGACGGCTGGGCCGGCGACTCCGCGATCAGCTTCACCGTGGGCCGTGCGCGGCCGGCCGACACCCTGCTGATCGACACCGCGTACGCGGCGCTGGACGCGGGCATCGCGGCGGCCGTCGTCGGCAACCGCATCGGCGACATCGCCCACGCGATCGGCACCGTCTGCCGCGCGGCGGGGTACGGCATCCCCGAGGGGTTCGGCGGGCACGGCATCGGCCGGGCCATGCACGAGGACCCCTCCGTGCCGAACGAGGGGCCCCCGGGGCGGGGGCTCCCCCTGCGCCACGGAATGGTGCTGGCGATCGAGCCGATGCTGATCGCCGGCGGCGGGGACCACTTCCGGCCGGACCAGGACGGCTGGACGCTCCGGACCACCGACGGCAGCCGGGCCGCCCACGCCGAGCACACGGTGGCCATCACCGACGACGGCCCCCGCATCCTGACGGCGCTCTGACCTCTGCGGTGGGCGGCCCGTACGAGCCACGGGCCGCCCACCCCGGTCGTCACCAGTCGTTGATCGGCATCGGCCGTTGATCAGCGCCAGTCGTTGATCAGCGTCGGCCGTTGATCAACGTCGGCCGTTGCTCGGTGTCACCACCATCGCCGAGCCGCCGCCCCGGCGTACCGGCTCGGCCGCCGCCAGCCATCGCCCGTCCGGCAGCCGCTCGACCCCGGTGGCCGCGCCGATCTCCGGGTTCAGCTTGAACACGTGCCCGAGGGACTCCAGTTGGGCCCGCAGCGGGCTGTCCCAGAGCGCGGGTTCGATCTCGGTGGCCGCCGCGTTGCGCTGGCTGGCGCGGGGTGCGGCGATGGCGTCGACGAGCGGCAGACCGCGGTCGAGCCGGCCGGTCAGGGTCTGGAGCACGGTGGTGATGATGGTGGCCCCACCGGGCGATCCGAGCGCCAGCACCGGCTTGCCGTGGTCGAGGACGATCGTCGGCGAGATCGACGAGCGCGGGCGCTTGCCCGGACCGGGCAGGTTCGGGTCGTGCACGGCCGGGTTGGCGGGCGCGAAGGAGAAGTCCGTCAGCTCGTTGTTGAGCAGGAATCCGCGTCCGGGCACCGTGATGCCGCTGCCGCCGGTCGACTCGATGGTGAGGGTGTAGGCGACGACGTTGCCCCACTTGTCGGCGGCCGTCAGGTGCGTGGTGTTCTCCCCTTCGTACGTCGTCGGGGCAGCGGTCCCGCCCGTCGCGCAGGGGGTCGGGGAGCTCGGGTCACCGGGAGCCAGCGGGCTGGTCAGCACGGCGTCGTCGCGGATGAGGCAGGCGCGCGAGTCGGCGAACCGCTGACTGAGCAGTCCGGCCGTGGGGACGTCCTCGAACGCGGGGTCGCCGACCCAGCGCCCCCGGTCCGCGAAGGCGATCCGGCTCGCCTCGATGAACCGGTGCAGGTACTGCGCCTGGCTCGCCTTGGTGAGGTCGGTGGACTCCAGGATGTTGAGGGCCTCGCCGACGCTGGTCCCGCCGGACGAGGAGGGCGCGATGCCGTAGACGTCGAGCCCCCGGTAGCCCACCCTGGTCGGCGCCTGCTTCAGCGCCCGGTACGCCTTGAGGTCCCGGGTGCTCAGATCACCGGCCCGGGCGACGCGGCCGGACGCCGGGTCGACGGGAGGGTTCCGCACGGTGCGCACGATGTCCTCTCCCAGGTCGCCCCGGTAGAGCTCCTCCACCCCTTCGCGGCCGAGCTTCTCGTACGTACGGGCCAGGTCCGGGTTCTTGAACACCGAGCCCACTACCGGGAGTTCGCCACCGGGCAGAAAGAGCTTCGCGGTGGCCGGGAAGTCGGCGAACCGCTCCTGGTTCCCCTCGGTCTGGCTGCGGAAGGTGCTGTCCACGACGAACCCGTCGTGGGCGAGGCGCTCGGCGGGCTTCAGCAGAGTGCCGAGCGACTTGGTGCCCCAGGTGTCGAGCGCCTTGTCCCAGGTGGCGGGGGTGCCGGGGGTGCCGATGCTGAGACCGCTGGTGACGGCGTCGTTGAAGGCGAGCGGCTTGCCGTCCTCCAGGAAGAGCGAGGAGTCGGCGGTGCGGGGCGCCGTCTCGCGGCCGTCGATGGTCTGCACGGTACGGGACTTGGCGTCGTAGTGGACGAAGTACCCGCCGCCCCCGATCCCGGCCGAGTACGGCTCGGTGACGCCGAGCGCGGCGGCGGTCGCCACGGCCGCGTCCACCGCGTTGCCGCCCTTGCGCAGCACCTCGATACCGGCCGCGGTGGCGTCCGCGTCCACGCTGGCCACCGCTCCCCCGTACCCGGCGGCCACCGGCGTCTTGACCGGTGGGCCGGGCCGCGGCGACGATCCGGCGGGGGCTGCCGCCCCGACGGACGCCACCACGGCGAGCACTGCCAGGACCGATACGTTCCGTCCGACAGGACGACGCATGCGTACCTCCAGTTGACGATCGTCCGCGCAGACTAACCCCGGCCCGGCCGGATCGTCAGGACCGCCTCGAACGGGCACCCGGATGCCCGCCGCTGTCTCCGGCCATGCCTGAGGACGTACGCGACGGGCCTTGTTCCCGGGCTTCTTGCCATGTCTGCGCGGCTGACCGGCGCTGCGGGAGGAGCCGGCCCGACGGGACGCCGGCCGGCGGCTCAGTGCCGTGCGAGCGGGACCTCCGTCCGTGCGTCGTCGCTCCGTGCGAGGACCTGGTCCAGGGCCCAACGGCCGGGCCCTAAAGCCGCGATGAGGAGGAACGCCCAGCAGAACATCGCGGCCGCCTCACCGCCGTTCTCGATGGGCAGAAGCCCGGTCGCCTGGTGCGTGCCGAAGTAGGCGTACGCCATGGAGCCGGAGCAGAGCACCGCCGACGCCCGGGTGCCGTAGCCCACGAGCACCAGGACGCCTCCGGCCAACTGGATGAGTGCGGCCCACCAGCCGGGCCACTCCCACAGGCGCGGGGACGCGCCGTGGGGGCCGCCGAACACGCCGAACAGAGCCGCCGCTCCGTGGCAGGCGAACAGCAACCCGACGACGACGCGGAACAGTCCGAGTACACCGTCACGGTTCTTGTCGAGCAGACCCATGGGTTTCCTCACTCTCGTGTGATCCCGGACGGGGGGGTGTTCGTCCGGGAGGCCAGGGGGCGGTCGGTGGGTTGCGACGCCGCACGTCCGACGCGGCGTGGAAGGCCTGGCGGCATGACGGAGCTTCGGCGCGGCCGGAGCCCCGTCACGGGCCGACAGGCAGGTACAGCGGATGGATCAGCCGTGGATCAGCCGGTGGATCAGCTGGTGGGGAAGTTGTCGGAGGTGCTGATCCGGCTCTTGAGCAGCGTGCCCGACTCGGTCAGCACGCCGCTGCTGCTGTAGTCGGTGCCGTCACAGGTGCCGGGCTGGAACGCCGCACTGCTTTCGGGGGCGTCGCTGTAGGTCCAGTTCGCGTAGCCGATCTTCAGCTGATCGAGCAGGTCGAGCCAGGCCGTGGTGCTCGTCCGGTCCAGCGCACCGCCACCGGTGGCGCTCACGGTTCCGAACTCCGTCACGAACATCGGAAGTCGGGCGGCCGCCCGGCTCAGCGCGGCACGGTAGTTGTCCTTGTGGCTCGCGGCGTAGAAGTGGAACGCGTACATGATGTTGGCCGCATTGACAGGGCTGTTGACGATCTCGCTCTCGCTGGAGCCGTCGGAGACGCCCAGCGAGGACCAACCGCGGGTACCGACGACGACGACCGCGTCCGGGTCGGCGGCCCGGATCACCGGGATGACCTGTTCGGCGTAGCTCTTGATGGCAGCCCAGCTCACGCCGTTGGGCTCGTTGGCGATCTCGTAGATCACGTTCTTCTTGTCCGCGTTGCGGGCCGCGACGGACGCGAAGAACGTCTTCGCGCGTGCGAGGTTGTAGTTCGGGTCGCCCGGCGTCAGGGTGTGGAAATCGATCATCGCGTACAGGCCACGGGCTTCGGCCATGTCGACGATGCTGTTCACCCGACTGGTGAAGCCCGCCGGGTCGGTCTCGTAGCCCTCTTCCTGCACGTACATGGCGACGCGCAGCAGGTCCGCCTTCCAGTCCTGCGCCAGGGCGTCCATGGACGCGTCGTTGTAGCACGCGCTGAACCACTGAATGCCGTGCGTGCTCATCCCCCGCAGCTGGATGGGGCGGTTGTACTGGTTGCACAGGTTCACGCCGCAGACGTGCACCTGCCCGTTGATGCCCACGGGGGTGCCGGTGGTCGGGCCGGGCGTCGTCGGATCGGGCGTCGGGTCGGGCGTCGGGTCACCGCCGATCGAGCCCGTGCAGGCGACGCCGTTGAGTGCGAACGCCGCGGGCTTCGGGTTGGCACCCGTGAAGGAGCCGGTGAATCCCACGTCGACCGACGCGCCGGTGGCCAGCGCGCGGTTCCAGTCGAGGCCGGCGGCGGTGACCGTGGAACCGGACTGTGTCCAGGTGGCGTTCCAGCCCTGGACGAGCTTCTGCCCCGCGTCCGGCATGGTGAACGCAAGCGTCCACGCGGACACCGGCCCGCCCAGGTTGGTGATCTTCACTCCGGCCTGGAAGCCGCCCTGCCACTGGCTGGCGAACGTGTAGTCGACCTTGCATCCGGCGGCAGCCACCGCCTGAGGGCTGAACAGGGCCGTGAGGCCCAGGACCGTCGCGCAGGTCGCCAGTAGAGCCAGAAGGCGTTTCACAGCATTTCTCCTCGTGCGCAGGGGGGTACGCGATGGGACGCTCCCGCAGCTCGCTGTCCCGAAAGCGGTCCATTCCGCCCGGTCGGCGGAACCGATCCTGGCGCGGGACCGAGCGAGCCGACCGCTCGTCGCCGTGACGGCGCCCTGCGGGCCGATCGTGCCGGTCCCGAGATCTTCGGGGTGCGCCGCTACGGGAGACGCGCGTGGTCGCGTACCGGAAAGGAAGATGTGGGAGCGCTCCCAATCTCGGGGTCGCACGACACACCGTCAAGCTCTTGGACACGATTTGCCACCGCCGATGCGCGCGAAAAGTTTCGGACCAGCCGATCCGCCCCGCCCCTCGCGCATTCCCGTCCGATGGGTTGTCAGGGGCATGGCGCGCTCCTACAGTTCTCGTGAACCTTCTATGGGAGCGCTCCCAAATCGGGCGGCGGGGACGCTCCCGACGCACTGATCGCCCCCGTCCAGCCACCCCTCGCGCGCGGCTGTTCCACGGCCCGGTCGCCGCGTGCACCCGACGCTGTCGCCGCCGTGCGCACGCGCTCGGTCCCGCAGCCTCCCGCCCCGGAAAGCCGCCCCGTGACGAGCACAGGAGACAGGCCCCACCCGAGCACAACCCCCACACAGGCACTGGAGACTTCCATGGCTCAACGCAAGAATCGATTAGTCGCTCTGGCGGCGGCGCTCGCGACGCTGCTCGGCGGGATCGCCCTGACCCTGCTGGGCCAAGGCAGCGCGCAGGCCCACGGCGTGGCGATGTCACCGGGGTCGCGCACCTACCTCTGCTGGCTGGACGCCAAGACCAGCACCGGCTCCCTGGACCCGACCAACCCGGCGTGCAAGGCCGCGCTCGACGAGAGCGGCGCGAACTCCCTGTACAACTGGTTCGCCGTGCTCGACTCCAACGCCGGTGGCCGAGGGGCGGGTTACGTCCCGGACGGAACGCTGTGCAGCGCCGGCAACCGGTCGCCGTACAACTTCACCGGCTACAACGCCGCCCGCTCCGACTGGCCGCGCACGCACCTGACGTCCGGCGCCACGATCGAGGTCGATCACAGCAACTGGGCAGCGCACCCCGGCGAGTTCCGGGTGTACGTGTCCAAGGCCGGCTACTCGCCCAGCACCGAACTGGGCTGGGACGACCTGGAGCTGATCCAGACCGTCAGCAACCCGCCGGCGGTCGGATCACCGGGCACCGACGGCGGCCACTACTACTGGAACACGACCCTGCCGTCGGGCCGCTCCGGCGACGCGATCATGTTCATCCAGTGGGTGCGTTCCGACAGCCAGGAGAACTTCTTCTCCTGCTCCGACATCGTCTTCGACGGCGGCAAGGGCGAGGTGACCGGCATCCGCGGCGCGGGCAGCACGCCGACTCCCACCCCGACTTCGACGCCCACCCCGACTCCGACACCCACCCCGACACCCACCCCGACTCCGACGCCCACCCCGACGTCCACGCCGACACCCACCGACCCGCACACCGGCTGCATGGCCGTCTACAGCGTGACGAACTCCTGGAGCGGCGGTTTCCAGGGCTCCGTCGAGGTCATGAACCACGACACGACGGCGCGTGACGGCTGGGCCGTGAAGTGGACGCCCGGCACGGGCACCAAGGTGAGCCAGGTGTGGAACGGTGCGCTGACCACGGGGTCCGACGGCACTCTGACGGTCAAGAACGTCGACTACAACCGGACCATCCCGCCGGACGGCAGCGTCACCTTCGGCTTCACGGCGACGTCGACCGGCAACAACTTCCCGATCGGCTCGGTCGGCTGCGTCAACCCGTAGGGCGTGTGTCAAAAGCAGCGCCGGTTCCCGCGTCATGTGGGAACCGGCGCTCGTCGTGCCCCGGTTCGGGGCGTCCTCGGCTCCGCGCCTGCATCGTGACGAGAAGCCGACCGGCCCGCCCTCCGGCCGAACGACGGCACTTCGACGGCACTTCGACGGAGCTTCGGCTGCCTTCGACGGCATTCGACGGCACACCCCGGCCGCCGTGGTAACCGGAACACCCCTCGCCGGCTGCCGCGGGCCGGCGTCACGGGGCTTTCCGCAGGGTGAAGTTGCCGGTGGTCGTCCTTCCCTTCTGGAGCTTCACCTCGGCGACGGCCGATTGGTAGCCGTCCCTGGACACGGTCACGGTGAGCGGGGCGCCTCGGGCATCCGTCCACAGGGCGAAGGTGCCGTCCGCCGCGGCCGTCAGGGTGTGGCTCGACGCCCGGCCGTCGATCCGGACGGTGGCCCCGGCGAGCGGTACGGTGCCGCCCGTGCCGTCGGAGCCGAGGATCGTGCCGGTGTACGCGCCCCAGTTCTTCGGCGGGTCGACGTGCATGGTCACCGGGATCGCGGAGACCCGGTACGGCGTGTCGCTGCCCACGCCCAGATTCGCGGTGTACACGCCCGGCCGGGTGATCTCGTCGACCGTGGAATCCAGGGAGACGGCCACGACGGCACTGGCGCCGGGCGCGAGAGTCACCCGACTCCTGTCGACGTCGAGCCAGGTCACATCCTCGACGACCTGGTCGTACCCGGGCAGCACCTCGGCCGTGGCGACCGGCTGGGCCCCGAGAAGGCTGGTGCGCACGCCGCCCACGCTGTAGAAGCCGGGGGCTCCGCCACCGCGGTAGACCGCGGCGGAGACGTTCGGCAGCACGCTCCAGGTGTTGGCTTGCGGGTCGTAGGCGAAACTCTGGTTGGTGATGCCGTCGGGCACCCTGCCGCCGACGGTGAGCAGTTCTCCGTTCGCGGCGGTGTGGGCCGAACCCCAGAGGGTGGTCGGCAGATCGGCGATCGGCGACCAGCTGTTGGACGAGGGGTCGTAGGCGTAGGCGTGCTTCGTGGGTGTGTCAGCCGTACCGCCGGCGCAGTAGAGCAGGCCCGCGATCGAGCCGCACGCGCTCCAGGAGACGGGCTCGGGGTACGGAGCCCTCTCCGACCAACTGTCGGTGGACGGGTCGTAGGCGTCCACGTCGGTGGTGCCGCACCCCGTCTCGGAGCAGCCGCCGATGACGTACAGCTCGCCGTCCAGGACCGCGTTGCCCGAGGCCGCGGAGGGCTTGGGCGAGGAGGCGCCGGTGGTCCAGCTGTCGGACGACGGGTCGTAGATCTCCAGCCGGGCGTCGACCGAGCCGTCGGTGCGCCAGCCGCCGACGGCGTAGAGCTTGCCGTCGATGCTGCCCATGGCGGCCTTTGAACGGGCCTCGGCCGCCGAGGCCCGTTGCGACCAGGCGCCAGAGTCGGCGTCGTAGGCGTACAGATCGGAGGTGTAGTCGCTGCCGGTGTAGCCGTAGGCGGAGTAGAGCTTTCCGCCGTCCACGGCGACCGCGTTGTCCGAGACTGCCGTGGGCAGGTCGGCCACCGGCTTCCAGGCATCGCCACCGACCGCGGGTGCCACCGCCGAACGCGTGCTCCCGGTACCGGACTTGTCGAGCTGCTCCCGCAACGGTGCGTAGTCACCCGGCACCACCTGGAGCGGAGCGCCCTGAGCGCTCGGGGCGGCTCCTGTAGGCGAGGTGCCCGGATACTCGTGGAGGGAGAGGGTGGCGGGTGCCCCGCCGGTGTTCTTCACGGTCAGCTTCCGGGTGCCGGTGCCGCCCCAGTCCAGCGATTCGTCGACGGCTGCCGGGGTGACGGTGAGCCGTCCGGCGTCGAGAGCGAGGCCGGCCTCGGTGGTGCGGTCCGGCGCCGACCGCACGGTCCTGGTGGCGGAGGCGTATCTGCTCTTGGCCGCCGTGAGGGAGTGGTTGCCTACGGTGTCGGAGAACAGCCAGTAGAAGCCGTCGCCGAGGTCCGGGTCGTCCGGGGTGGCGACGGTCGTGGCGGACCGCGCGGGGGCGTCGGTGACGGTGGCTCCGACGACTCCCTCACCGGTGTTGGCGTCGGTGACGGTACCCGCCAGCAGGCCGCCGGCCACCGGGGCATAGGCCCGGTCGCCGACGAAGACGTTGTCGAGGGCCCACCAGTATCCCCAGCTGCCGGTGAAGTGGAACCTCACCCGCACCGAGGAGGCGCCGGCGTAGTCGGTGAGCGGGATCTCCACGTGACCGGTCCAGTTGACGGTCCGCGTCCACAGGGTGGTCCAGGTGTCGCCGCCGTCGGTGGTGACGTCCACGGCGGCGGTCTGCCCGGAGTACCCGCGGTAGTCGGTGTCGAACGAGATCTGGGGTCTGGTGTAGCCGCTGAAGTCGTGGACCGGGCTGAGCATCGAGCTGTCCTGGTGGTTGCCCCAGCCGGCCGCGTCGCTGTCGACCACGGCGAAGGCTCCGTCGCCACCGGTGTGATTGCCGCGGTTTCCGGGGTCCGCGAACTCCCAGCCGCCCACGGAGCCGGCGGCTTCGACGACGTCCCAGTCGGCCGGCGCGGCGGTGGTGGAGTCGAACGGCTCGGTGGGACCGGTGAACCGGAGCTCGTAACCCGCGGCGGTGGCCGCTTCCACATCCACCGGGACGGCGAAGTTCACGGTGCGGGGCGAGGTTGTGACAGTCACGTCCTCGGTCACTGTCCGGTAGCCGGGGTACCGGGCGGCGACCTTCAGGGTGTAGGCCCGGTCCTCGGGAATCCGGAGCTGGTAGGTGCCGGTGTAGGGGTCGGTGGAGACCGGCGCGCCGGGCATGCCGTCGACGGTGACCGTCGCGTACAACGGCCAGCCGTGGCCGCTGTCGGTGACCTTGCCGGTCACGGTCTGACGGGGCACCGGCGCCAGCGCGAAGTTCTCCGTGACCGAGCCGCCGTCGGTGACGACCACCGCCGCGGTCGTTCTGCCCGCGTAACCGTAGGCGGCGGCGGTCAGGTCGTAGCTGCCGGACGGCAGCGCGAGGGAGTAGTGGCCGTCGGCGTCCGTGACGGCCCGGAGGTCGCCTGCCGTGATCACGGCCCTGGGCAGCGGAGCCCCGGAGGTGTCGGTGACCGTGCCACTCACCGTGCCGTGCGGGTAACTGCGGAAGGACGTCAGGCCGTCGGGGGTTCCGAGCCCGGTCGGACCGTCGTAGCCGGTCCCTGCGGTGCAGAGGTAGCTGGTGGCGCAGTTGCCGTTCGCGCCGCTGGTCACGTCGTTGAGGCCGGAGGGTGTGAGGTACGGGTAGGCGTTGGGGTAGTCGTCGGCGGCGGGTGCGTCGGCGGCCGCGTAGACGCCGGCGATGATCGGGGACGAGGCGCTGGTGCCGCCCATCACCCCCCAGCCGTCGCTGCCGTAGGTCTGGTAGACCGCCACACCGGTGAGCGGGTCGGCGACCGCGGAGACGTCCGTCACGGACCGCGTGTCACATCCGGTGTCGCTCTGGAAGGCGGGCTTGGGTTCGTAGGCCGAGCAGCCCGAACCGGTGCCGCCGTAGCCGTTGTGCCACACCGACTCGGACCAGCCGCGGGCGGCGCCGGTGTCCCTCTTGAGCGCGGTACCGCCGACGGCGGTCACGTACTGCGAGGCCGCCGGGTACGCGACGCCGTAGCCGAGGTCTCCCGAGGCCGCGACCATCGCGACGCCGGGGTGGTTGTAGTGGGCGTCGAAGTCGGTGGTCTCGGCGGGGTCCTCACCGCTGCCGGGCGTGGGGTCGTACGCGCTCCCGTAGGAGTTGGAGACGTACTGGGCTCCTTGGGCGACGGCCTGGTCGACCGCGGCGAAGATGTCCTCGACACGGTCGCTGTCGGCTTCGACCAGCAGGATGTGGGCACCGGGCGCGGCCGCGGAGACCATGTCCATGTCGAGCGACGCTTCACCGGCCCAACCCGAGTCAGGGGGCGGATAGTCCGAGCCGCCCCGCTGGTCGATCTTGCGGAAGCAGCCATGGGCGGTGGTGCATTCGGGCAGACCGTACTGGGCACGGTAGACGGCCAGGTCGGATTCGGCCGCCGGGTCGTCGTAGGCGACCACGATGGCCACGGTCCGGCCCTCGCCCCCGTCGCCCGGCAGGTTGTACGCACTCCACAGATCCGCGGGGCCATAGCCACCGGGCGTCGCGGTGGCCGCCACATCGCCTCGTCCGACGCCGAGGTCGGTGCGTCTCATCGCGAAGCAGCCGACCCTGCCGGGCCGGGGCGCGTCGCACATCTGCTCGACGGAGGGCTTGCTCCGCGGTGTCGACGTGGCGGCCGGCTCCGCTCCCGCAGCTGCGGCGAGGGGCAGACCCGCGCCCACCACCGCCATCGCGGAGGAGACGACGACGGCCAGCCGTACGGGTATGCGCAGTGCACCCGGTCTGAACGGCCTCGGTATTCGCAACGCGTGACTCCTGTGATGTGGCGCGCCGGGGCAGTCGTGCCCAGCCTTGCGGTCGACGGCGGGCACGTGTTTCCAGCATGTTGTGTCGCGGACGGACTCAGGTCGAAACGCCGGTACGACGTGTGGCGCGAGCCCGGCGTGATCCGGACGGAGGTCCCCCTGGAGGGTGCGGAGCGGGGCGGGTGGAGCGGCGGCGCGTCGGGCCACCGCGGACCGAGGTCGGACGGGGGGTGCTGCTACGAACCGCCGGGGCGCGGTTCGGCGGCCCGAGGCCGCATCGACGAAGATAGCCCCTTTGACCGGCCCCTTCTTGCCTCACCGTGCACCGTGCTGTTCCAGCGACGCACCGCGCGGACGTACTTGTCCGGTTCCGTGATCTCCGCTCCGGATTTCTGCCTGAGTCCGTGCCCGGGGCCACGCGCGGTCCTCCGGTCGGCTGTCGGCGCGGGCGAACACGGGTCTCGCACGATCCACGGCTTCGTGCTCCCCGGTCCGCTGCGTGACGCCTGTGCCGCCCACGGCACCCTCGTCCGGGCAGGCTTCCGGGAGCGTTCCCGCGGGCCGTAGCGCTTGGCCGTATCCGCAGGTCAGCCGCTTGGCGTCCTCCTCCCCGCGGGTGCCCGACCCTGCTCGGGCATGATGTCGGTGGGGTTCGGGGTGCAGGCTGTGCGAGAAAGCGGGATGAGCCGTCGATGGCCGACGCGGGTGATGTGAAGTTCGGGGCACTGCTGCGGCAGTTCCGGTTGGAGGCGTCGCTGACGATCGAGGCACTGGCCGAGGCGTCAGGGGTGAGCGTCCGCGGAATCGGGGATCTGGAGCGGGGCCGGCGGGCGACTCCCCAGCGGGGAACGGTCGCCGCACTCGCCATCGGGCTCGGACTGGGTGAGGAACACCGGGAACGGCTGCTGGCCGCCGCCCGCTCCGGGCAGATCCCCCGTTCCGGTCCGGCGGGGCTGCGCGCCTTCCCCCGCGGCATCGACGACTTCGTCGGCCGGGAGGCGGAGCTGGCACGGCTGACGGAACTGGCGGAGCGGACACCGACCGGGCTGCCGGTGGTCGTGGCGGTGTCCGGGCCGCCGGGATCGGGCAAGACCACCCTGGCGCTGCACGCCGCCCGCGAGCTGGCCGACCGCTTTCCCGACGGGCAACTGGTGGTGGAGCTGCGCGGCATGGACGACTGCCCGCCCGATCCGGCCGAGCTGATGCTTCGCGTGCTCAAGGCGCTGGGGGTGTCCGACCGGGACCTGTCCAAGGCGGGCCCGCAGGGTCACCCGGAGCTGTACCGGCAGGTGCTGGCCGAGCACCGGTGCCTTCTGGTGCTGGACAACGCCCGCGACGAGGACCAGGCCCGCCCGCTCCTGCCGAGCGCCGGCGCGGGGATGGTGGTGGTCACCAGCCGAAGGATGCTGACCGGTCTGGACGATGTCCACCGTCTGCCCATCGGCGAGCTCTCTCCCGCCGAAGCCGACGTCTTCCTGGCCTCCGTGGTGGGGCGGGAGCGCGCCGACGCCGATCCGGTCGCACTGGCCGAGGTCGCCCGCCGTTGCGGGCACCTGCCGTTGGCGCTGCGCGTGGCGGCCAACTGGCTGGCCACCCGCACCGGCTGGACCGTACGCCGCCTCGCCGACCGCCTCGCCGTCGAAGAACGCCGCCTGGACACCCTGACCGCCGGTGACCTCCGTCTCTCGGCGGCCTTCGACCTGTCCTACCGCCAGCTCACCCCGACCGCCGCCCGCCTGTTCCGGCTCCTCGCGCTGGTCGAGGGCCCTGATGCCGGCGCGGCCTGCGCCGCCCAGCTGACCGGGCTGCCGTTGTTCGACACCGAGGACATCCTCGACGAGCTGGTCGAGACCGGGCTGCTGGGCACGGACCAGGACCGCTACCGCCTCCACGACCTGCTGCGCCTGTTCGCCCGCGGTCTGCTGCAGGCCGAGGAACCCGCCCCCGAGGCCGAGGCGGCCCGGTCGGCACTGCGCCGCTGGCTGCTGGAGACCGCCGTCGTGGCGGGCCGCTGGTACGAACCCGACCATGGCGCCCCGTCCCCGAGCTGGCAGGGCATCGTCGACCTGTCCGATGCCGAACGCGCCCGCCACTGGCTCCAGGCCGAAGGCACCAACTGGCTCGCCGCCCTGCGCGCGGCCGCCTCCGCGGGCGACCACACCACCGTCGTCGAAGTCGCCGAAAGCCTGCACTGGTTCTCCGACCAATGGATCTTCTGGGGGCACTGGCCCGAGGTCTTCGGCACCGCCGCCCGCTCCGCCCAGGCCCTCGGCGACCCCCTCCTCGAAGCCACCCACCTCAACTACCACGCCTGGGCCCTGCTGGTGTGCGAAGGCCGCCACCAGGACAGCCTCGGCCGCTCCGCCCGGGCCCTGGAAGCCGCCAGGCGCGCCGAGGATCTTCCCCAGCAGGGCTGGGCCCACAGCTACACGGCCTGGGCTTTCAGCCTGCTCGGCGACCACGACGACGCGGCGGGTCACAATCGCGAGGCAGCAGAGCTCTTCGAGGCCGCAGGCGACCTGCACGGCACCCTGCACGCCATGAGCAGCTACGCCCAGACCCTCCTGGAAGCAGGTCGGTTCGAGGAATCCATCACGGAGCACATACGCACGCTCGCCTTCCTGGAGCACTCCGGCGACCTCGTCGAACCGCACAGCGCCGACTTCGTCCGCGCGAACCTGCAGGCGTCCATCGGCCAGGCCCACAGCGGTCTGGCGAACTGGTCCGAGGCGGTCAGCCACCTGCGGACCGCCGTGGATCTCTGCCGGGCCAGCGGCCTTCCGGGGCTGGAGAGCCGCGCTCTGGTCCACCTCGGCAACGCCCTGCTGGCCGCGGGGCACCGCGACGAGGCCAGGGACGCCTTCTCCCGATGCCTCGCCCTCGGGTCGGTGGCCAATCCCCAGCACACCGCCACGGCCCGGGAACGCCTCGCCGAGCTCGACGTCCACTGAGCGCCGCCCACCAGCACCACGTTCCGCCTTGGCCTTGGACTCCGCCCGCGCCTCCCCCTTGGCCTCCCCCTTGGCCTTGGCCTTGGCCTTGGCCTGCCACAGAAAACGACATGCACCGACAAAGCACGGTTCATCACTAAGAATGCAACTCTGTCGGCACAGCATTCGGACATGTTTTCGCTCGACCGTAGCCGCGTTGCACACTCTGGAGGTCTCAACAACCTCCATCGGCGGGCGGACCATGAACGCGTGGCGGAAACACCGGGGCCGGCCCCTGGGACTGACGAGCGTCACCATCGCGACGAGCGGCCTGCTCGCCTTGCTGATCGGTGTCGGCTTCACCGTCCTGCTGTGGGCCATCTCCGACTCGAACAGCGCCACTGCGGCCAGGCGTGCCTCCCGGACCGCTCTCGTCGAGGCCGGTGACATGGAACAACTGCTCGTCGACCTGGAGACGGGGCAGCGCGGGTACCTCATCACCGGGCACGAGGACTTCCTCTCACCGTGGGTCGCCGCGCGCGACGCGCTGCCGGCGGAAACACGGCGGTTCACCACCTGCACCACCTCCCCCGAGCAGCGGCGTGCCGCCGAGCGGATCGCGCGGGGGGTGCAGTCCTTCCTCGACGACTACTCGATACCTCTGGTCGAGATGATCCGGCGAGGTGACTCCGCGGCCGCCGATCTGAAGGAGACGTCCGAGGGCAAGGCCAGCGTCGATGTGCTGCGGGCACAATTCGATCGCTACCAGAAGGACGAGCGCGCTCAGTTGGCCGAGCGCGAGGACGCCGCCGAGGCCAATGGCCATCAGGCGGTGCTCGCCGCCGCCCTGGGGCTCGCGGCGTCGACCGTGCTCGTGGGCGCCTTCACGGCGCTCCAGCACCGCGCGGTGGTACGGCCGGTGCGCGGGGCGGCGGCAGCCGCACGGGAACTGGCGGGTGGCGACCTGAGTGTGCGCGTCGCCCCCAGCAAGGTGGCGGAGATCGGGACGCTGGGCACCTCCTTCAATCACATGGCCGCCTCTCTCCAGGACAGCCGCCGCCGCATCATGGAGAACACCGAGGCCGTACACCGTCGCACCGCCCGGGACCTGCACGACGGAGCGCAGCAGCGCCTGGTGAGCCTGATGATCGGGCTGCGGCTCGCGCGGGAGCTGATTCCCGACACGGAGACGTCCGCGGCCGACCTGCTGGACCAGTCGATCGACAACGCCCAGACGGCGATCAACGAGCTGAGGGAACTCGCGTCGGGTATCTACCCCCTCGTACTCACGGTGAAGGGGCTGGTCGCGGCGGTGCAGGACCTGGCGGCACGGTGCCCGGTGCCCGTGGTCGTCGAGAGCAGCGACGAGCGCAGGATCTCCACGACCGTCGAGTCGAACGCGTACTTCGTGGTGGCCGAGGCGGTGACCAACGCGGTCAAGCACGCGCAGGCGTCCCGGATAGACGTACGCGTCGAGTTCGGTGACATGCTGCGCATCAGAGTCTCCGACGACGGGATCGGCGGCATGGACATGGCCACCGCCGGCAGCGGGATGACCGGGCTCGCGGACCGGGTGGCGGCCTTCGACGGGAAGCTGGCCATCGACTCCCCGCCCGGCGGCGGCAGCACGATCCGGATCCGGATCCCGATTCCGGACTGACCCCGCTGTTCCCCGGCTCCTCGTCGGGCCGGACCGGAGTACGCGCGAACGTGGGGTTATCCCCACGGTGTCCGTGAGGCACGCCCCCCGGTGCACCTCAGGTGCCCTTGACAGCCACCGGCCGCGGTGCTGACACATCCTGTGTCATGACCGAGAACACCACACCTGTGACGGGGCCGATGACGAACCACGAGGGCCGCAGGCCGCTCCCCGCCGACGCGGCACGGCCCGCGCCCCACCGCGTTCGGTGCCGCGCGGCTCACATACCACTGGAGGCTGCCATGATCCGGGCGACCGACCTCCCTCCGGCGACGAACGGCGCCGCGGGCCGGACGCTCCTGACGTCCGCGCGCCCGCACCGCCCCGGGTGGGCCCAGCTCCGCGGGCTGGTGCTGCGGCTCGCGCACCGCCATGAGGGCGGGGTGCAGTGGATCGAGGGCTCCGCCGACGCCGGGAAATCCCACCTACTGGCGCTCGCCGCCGAGGAGGCGGCCCTGGCCGGAGCACTGGTGCTGGCCGGAACGGGCGTCGCGGGAGGCGGGTTGCCTCCGCTGGCCCCGCTGCTGGAGGCCCTCGCACCGGCGCCCGCCGCCCGGATCGGCGGGTCCGGCGAGCCGTGCCGGTCGTTGCGGCAGGTCGAGGACCGTCTGCGGGACCTCTGTCGGGTCCAGCCGGTGGTCGTCGTCCTCGACGACGTGCAGCACTGCGACGCCCTGACCCTGCTCGCCGTGCGGACGCTCACGGCACGGCTCGCCGGCCTGCCACTGTTGTGGCTGCTCGCCGCGCGGTCCCACCATGACGTGCCGGCCGTCACGTCGCTCCGCCGCGATCTGCTCACCGAGCGAGCGGCGTCCCTCGAACTCACCCCCCTGCCTTCCGAAGCCGTACATCTGCTGGTCCGTGACCTTCTGGGGTCGAAGGCCGAGCAGGCGAAGCCGTACCTGCCGCTCGTCGGCGGTCTGCCGGGTGCCGTCCGCCACTTGTGCACCCTGCTCATCGCGGAGGCCGGTGGGGACCGGGGTGTCCGCACCGGAGGGGACCGGGTGGCGAGCGCTGTCGTCACCCGCAGGCTGGAGCAGTTGACGCCTGCCGCGAAGGACCTCGTGCTGGTCGCCTCCGCGCTCGACAACGGTGCCGGTGTCGGTGTCGGGCACCTGTGCCGGATGTTGGGTCGCGACGAAGCCGCCCTGCTCCGCCCCTTGCGGGAGGTACTGGCGGCAGAGGTCATGCGGGCGGACCGGGAACTCCTCACCTTCGCGCTTCCTTCGGTGCGCGAGGCCGTGAACGCCACGCTGCCCGTGCCCGTACGGCTCTCCGTACGCAGGCGCTCGGTCGGCCTGCGGCTCGCGGACGGCACACCTGCCACGGCGCTGGCGGCCGAGATCGCCGAGGCCGCCGAGGTCGGTGACGAGCAGGCGATCAGGGTTCTCCAGACCGCGGCCGGGGAGATGGCACCCCACGCGCCGGCCGTTGCCGCGGCGCACTTGCGCAGCGCGATGGACCTGAGCGCCACCGCGCTGCCGCGCCGGATGCGGCTGGCGGCTCGGCTGGTACCACTGCTGTGGGAGACCGGCGACGCCGACCGGGCCCTCGCGCTGGCGCGGGACGTGCTGCGGACCCCGCCCGACCCGGTCACTCACGCGCGGGTGTGCCTCGACCTGGTGCGGGCGGGCAGCCACCTCCCGGTGCCCCACGGCGAGGCCCACGTGCGCAGGGCCCTGCACCACCACGACGTACCTGAGCCACTGAAGGACCAGCTCCTGTCGACTGCCCTGCTGCACCGCCTGCTGGCGGGCGAGACCGGTGGAGCGGTGGACGAATCCCTGGCGCGTGTCCGGGGGGCGCACCCGCTGGGCGATCTCACGCAACGAACTCTGCGGTCGATGAGCGCCGGGCGGCACCGGCGGTGGGAGGAAGCGCTCGGGCGCAGCGAATCGGTGCCGCGGAAGGTCGCGGAGCTGGACCCCGCGCACGGACCCGCTCTGCCCGAAGTGGTCCTGTCGATGTCCTGGCGGGCCGCGCTCCTGGGACTGGCCGGTGCGGGCCGGGCCGCCGCGGAGCTGGTGGAGAACGGTCTGGCGGACTCGGAGGCAGGGGGCCGTCCGGCGCATCTGGCCCTGTGGCGGACCGCACGGGCGCGACTCCTGCTGGACGCGGGCCGACCGTCGGAGGCGGCACGGGAACTGGTGGCGGCCGGGTCCGGGACGCAGTTTCTCGGCTCCGCGACGGCGAGCGGGGCGGTACTGGCGATCACCCGGGCCCGGATCGCCCTCCACACCGGCGACGACGCGGAACTCGAATCGTGCGCGGCCCTCGCGGACGGCTTCGCCGCGGGCGACGCCGCGCCGTCACGGCAGGCGGGGGCGTGGATCACGCTGCTGCTCGCCGGACACCGGTCCGCGCCTCTGACGCCCGGTCAGCTTCGCGACGCTGCCGCCCATCTGCGCCGCGGGTTCCTCCACACCACCTGCTGGGACGCGGGGGACGTGGTCCTGCTGGCGGAGGCGGCACTCGCCGCCGGGCAACGCGCGGTGGCCGCCTGGGCGGTGGGTTTCGCCGAGGAACGAGCCCGGCTCAATCCCGGTCTGCCGCTCTTCGCGGCCGCCGCCGTGCACGCGCGGGGCCTGTTCGCCCGGGATGCCGGCCTGCTCGTCGAGGCGGCGGAGCTCCACGGCGAGGCCCGGCCCCTGCTGCGGGCCCGCGCCCTGGAAGACGCCGGGGAGTGCGCCGCGGCCGGCGGCCGTACCGCTCGACCGCACCTCGATGAGGCGCTCCGTCTCTACGACGCCTGCGGCGCCGAGCGCGACGGGCGACGGGTGCGCACCAGGGTCCCCGGGCCGGGTGCCCGGCCGCTGCCCGCCCCGCGTACTCCGGCGCCCGACTCCGTGGACACGAAGTGGCGCGGGCTGACGAAATCCGAACTGAGCGTCGTACGACTGGTCGCGCGCGGTGCCACCAACCGCGAGGCCGCCCAGCGGCTGTTCGTGTCCCCGCACACCGTGAACACGCATCTGCGCCATGCCTTCGAGAAGCTGGGCGTGCACTCCCGGGTCCGGTTGGCCGGCCTGTACGCGCGGGAGGTCGAGGGCGAGGACGCTTCCGCGTGACGCCCGGAGGGAGACGGGTTCAACGCGTGTGGCCGGCAGACGGCCGCACCTGCTCGTACCCGCGCCACCAGGGCTTTTGGCCGAAGCGGCACGCGTACGTGCCGACTGCCCGAGCACCCTGACGGGACGAAGCCCGCCGGGTGCGGGCCTTAGGATTCGTTCATGAACCAACCATTGCGGGCGGTGCTGGGAGAAGACCAGCCGATCATGCGCGAAGGCATCGCGGCCATCCTGCGCATGGCGGGCATCGACGTGGTCGCGGCCGTCGACAACGCGGTGGACCTCGTGCACGTCGCCCAGAAACACCTCCCCGACGTGGTGATCACCGACATCCGGATGCCGCCGGATCTGGAAGCGGACGGCTTGGTGGCCGTCCGGAAGATCCGCGCCGCGCGACCGGAGACCGCCGTCATCGTCCTGTCCCAGTTCCTCGACGCCTCCTACGCGCTCGACCTGGTCGGGGACGACCCGAGCGGCGTGGGCTACCTCCTGAAGGAGAAGGTGGCCAGCCCTCGGATCATCATCGACGCCGTCGAGCGGGTCGTGGCCCGGGAGTCGGCACTCGACCCGGACGTCATCTCGGCGCTCCTGGGTCGCAAGCGTCCGCAGGACCCGCTGGCCGCGCTCACTCCGAAGGAGCGGCAGGTCCTGGCCCTGATGGCCGAAGGCCACTCCAACACGGGGATATCGAAGCAGCTCTTCGTGAGCGTCGCGGCCGTGGAGCGGCACGTGACCGGCATCTTCCTGAAGCTGGGGCTGGGTCAAGGGGCGTCCGGACAGCACCGTCGGGTGCTGGCCGTGCTGCGCTACCTCGGGCAGTAGGCGACGGCCGGCAGCGGGACGGACGGCGTCGCGGCGAGCGGCCGGGCGGGGCGAGGCCGCTGCCCTGGACGGACCTCAGGGCGCGGACGGGGTGAACAGACCCCGCAGATCGGCGTCGAACAGCTTGTCCTTGGTGACGAAGGACACGATGCCCGCACGCACCAGCTCCTCCCGCGACATGCGCAGCTTGTCGGTGGAGGTGAGCACCACCAGGGGCCCGTCGTTCTCCTCGGCCAGCTGCCGGGCCACAGTGAGACCGTCCATGTCGGGCAGGTGCAGGTCGAGCAGCAGACCGTGGGGGCGATGTGCCCGCACCGTGGCCAGGGCGGAGGCGCCGTCGGCGGATACCGCCACGACCCGCAGGCCCCGTGACATCAGCAGTGTGGTGGCGATGCGCCGGAACCCGGGATCGTCGTCGACGACCACGATATTGATGCCCATGATTTCATCTTGCACAACGCCGGGGCGACCGGACATGGGGTGATCCCTACAGTTTTCGGACCACCGCTCGGGCGCCTTCGCAAGGGAGTCGCGGCGATCGCCCGGAATGCCGGGGCGGCCTCGGGAAGGACCGCTCGGCGACACGGGCCGGGTGGCGGGAGACGGCCGGAGATCAGGCCGCCTCGGCACCGGTGCCGTACCCGGCGGGGCGAAGGTCCGCGCTTCTCGACAGCGGCCCGGGGGTGGCCTCGTGCTCTCCGGCCCTACCGGGCGATGCCGGCGCCCCGGTCTTCTGACGGGCCAGACGCCGCCACTCGGCCGGGGAGATGTCGTAGGTCGTCCGGAACGCACGGCTGAAGTGGGCGGCGCTGGTGAACCCCCATCGGCGGGCCACCGCGGAAACGGTCCGGCCGGATGCTGTGCGGCTGGCCAGTTCGCAGCGGCACTCGTGGAGACGACGGCGCTGGACCCACCGGCTCACCGTGATGCCCTCATGCTCGAAGAGCTTGTGCAGGTACCGGACGGAGATGTTGTGGACCCGAGCGATGGATCCGGGGGTCAGATCCGGATCCCCGAGGTGCCGGTCGATGTACTCCTGGATCCGGCGCGTCAGGTGCTGCGCGGCCTCGGGCCTGTCGTCGGCCGTCCGGTGCAGTTGCTCGCCCGCCAGGACGCAGATGAGGTCGACGACGTTGCGCACCAGCGTCTCACCGGTGCCCGGGGGCAGGGTCGGTGCCGTGTTCACCAGTTGCGTCAGCAGCAGCGACAACAGGGAACCCGAACGACTGTCCGGACGGACGGGTGTTGCCGTCAGCCGCCGTAGTTCGTCGTCCCGCAGGCTCAGGAGCCATCGCGGCACGACGAGGCACTTCGCCTGGTGGGCGGGGGAGAAGTCCATGCTCAGCGGGCGAGTCAGGTCGCAGAAGGCGGTCGCTCCGGGACTCACCCGGGTGCCTCCGTCGCCTTGGTCGACGAGGACGGTCCCCTCGGTCGGTGTCACCACGATCAGGGAGTCGTCGAGGTCCGCGGCGGCCGACCGGGCCGACCGGTGTATGCGCATGGCCTCGCCCTGAACGGTGATGGCGCGCACCGGACCGAGCTGGGAAAGTCTGAGTGTCCCCCGGCACTCACCGTGGGGGACGTCGACGTCCACCGAGGGGAACATGCGCGACACGGCATCCTGCCAGTAGGCCGGTCTCTGGTGGATGGGCACCGCGTCAGTGGTGCAGAGGGCTTCCATCAGCTCTCTCCTCGTTCCGGGTGATGCCGCGTCCGACGCCACGTTCTCGTTTTCTCGGCCTGTGGGCCTTCCGCCACCCTGCCAAGTACTACGGGGTCCGCACCTCACACGAATGTGCTATCTGCCCTGCGTACGAGGTACATGGGGATGCCGCACCGCTGCCGCCCTCGCGCGGGCGGGGGCGACGGCCGCCCGACGGCAAGGGGGCGGACACGGCCGAGGGGCGGACACGGCCAAGGGGGCCCGCCACCACCTCGCTCCGGAGGCCCGGGCGCGGGCGCGGGCGCGACGGCGTGGCCGTTGTCAGGGCGCGACCGTGTGCCGGCGGGGTGTCCACGACGTGTTGGGCCGTGTCTGACACCGCCCCCCGGCGGGAATGGTCAGACACGGCCCAGGCGGTACGTCGCACGAGGAGTTCGCCGGTCCGGATCATCCGCGCTCCCGGCGGCTGTCAGCCGGTGACACCCTGCCGCGGCCGCCGTTCGAAGGCCCAGTAGACCAGGGCGAGCAGCGGCAGGGCGGCGCCCAGCACGGTCGGTCCGTTCCAGCCGTACCTCTCGTAGACGACCGTTCCGAGCTGGGAGCCGATCGCGCCACCGGTGAAGAAGATCGCGATGAAGACGCTGTTGAGACGGGAACGGGCACCGGGGTCGAGGGCGTAGATGGTGTGCTGACCGAGGATCAGCGTGGTCTGCACCGCCACGTCGACGAAGATCGCGGCGAGGGCGAGCAGCACGATGCTGTGTCCGCCGAAGCCAGCGAGGGCGAAGGCCAGTGCCGCGACCACGAGAGCGATGCCGGTCGCGGGACGCGCGTGTCCCCGGTCGGCCCAGCGGCCGGCGAGCGGGGCCACGGCGGCACCCGCGGCGCCGACGAGGGCGAAGACGCCCACCCCGATCGCGGAGTAGTGGAAGCGGGGCCCGGTCAGGACGAAGGAGACAGTGGTCCAGAAGGCGCTGAAGACGGCGAACATCGCCGCCTGGTACAGACCTCGGCGCCGCAGCATCGGGTGCGTGCGCAGGAGCTGGAAGGTGGAGCGCAGTACGTGGTGGTACGGGGACGAGGTGGTGGGCGCGTGCTGCGGCAAGGACACGCGGAGCGCCACCGCGAGGAGGGCCATGAGGACGGCGGAGCCGAGGAAGACGACCCGCCAGCCGGCTATGTCGGAGATCAGGCTGCTCAGCGTGCGGGAGAGCAGGATGCCGGTGAGCAGACCGCTCATGACCCGGCCCACGACGCGTCCCCGGGCGTGGTCGGGCGCGAGGTTCGCCGCGAACGGCACCAGGATCTGTGCGACGACCGAGGTGGCTCCGCCGACCAGTGAGGCGGCGAGCAGCACGGGGAAGTTCGGGGCGAGGCCGGCCACGACGAGTGCCGCGGTGGTGATCGTCAGCAGGACGGTGACGAGTTTCCGCTTCTCCAGCCGGTCACCGAGCGGCACCAGGAAGAGCATGCCGACCACGTAGCCGACCTGGGTGAGCGTGACGAGCGCGCCGGTCGTCGCCGTGGGGACGCCGAAGACGTCGCTCAGCGAGGACAGCAGGGGCTGTGCGTAGTAGAGGTTGGCGACCGTCAGGCCGCTGGCCACGGCCAGGAGGGCGACCAGCCGGCCGGGCACGTCCGGGGCGGGGTTCGTCGTCCGGGACGGGGCGGGGAGCTTGCTTGTGCTGGACATCTGCACCTTCTTTCGTCACTCGGCTGCAACCGGCGCCCCGGGCCGCCCCTTCCTCAGCCGTCGCCATGATCGGCGATGTCTGTTGTCACCACGACAGACGAGGAGGGGCAGCAGGCGGTGCGTCCGCCCCGGGTCACCCGGGGCGCCGAGCCGGTGGCGTCGGAGGGCGGGGCTGCCGCCGGGGGCTGTACGTCCGGTGTGGGGTCAGTGGGCGGCGCTGACGGCGTGCGCGGCCTTGTCGAGCAGATCGGCGACGGCACGCGGGTCGCTCACCGGGACCGCGTGCGGGGCGTGCACGGTGATCGTGTGCGCCTTGGCCCGCGCGGCCATCCAGCGCTGTGCCTTCGGCGGGATGTTCCGGTCCTCGGTGGCGATGAGGTACCAGGTGGGCAGCTTCTTCCAGGCCGCCGCGGTGGCCGGTTCGTTCAGCGCCGCCACGGTGATCGGGCGCTGTCCGACGGCCATCGTCCGGGCGGTTGCCTTGGCGACGCCGGCCGCGAACTGCTGGGGGAACAGATCCTGCCTGATGACCAGCTCGTCGCCCAGACCGCCGCCGGGCAGCGGGTACTTCTGGACGACGGTGGTCCCCGCGAGCGAGCTGCCCGGGTACCTGTCGCTCAGCCCGGCGGCGCTCTCGCCGACGTCCGGGACGAAGGCCGCGATGTAGACCAGCCCCTTGACCTGGGCGGAACCGACCGCGGCACGGCTGATGACGGAACCGCCGTAGGCGTGTCCCGCCAGCAGGACCGGGCCGTCGATGCCGTCCAGGACGCTGCGTACGTAGGCGGCGTCACCGGCCACGCCGCGCAGCGGGTTCGGCGGAACCACGACGCGGTGGCCCTGACGCTGGAGCCGCTGCACCACGGGAGTCCAGCTGGAGGCGTCGACGAAGGCGCCGTGCACCAGCACGATGGTGGGCAGCTGCTCCTTCGGCTCGGGCACCCTGGCGGCGGCCGAGGTCTTCGAAGGGGCGGCGTGGGCGATGCCGGTGGCCCCGAGGGCGGCCGCACCGGCCACCGCGGAAAGGGTCATGGTGCGGCGCGAGATCGATGTGTTCATCGTTGTCTTTCTGCTCGGGACGGCTTGCGAACCGTGCCGGAAGAGGGCCTGAGGAGCAGGCCGGAAGAGGGCCTGAGGTCCGGAGGAAGAGCCGGAGGAAGGGGTCCGGAAACACGGACTACTTGGAGGTGGCCTCGATGGCTTCCTCGATGAAGGCCGCGACCTTCTTGGGGTGGGCGAGCATGACCAGGTGCGAGGAGTCGACCTCGATGGTGGTCATGCCGGCACGCTCGTAACCGAAACGCTCGACGTCGGGGTTGATCGTGTGGTCCGAGGACGACACCAGGCCGAAGGACGGCTTCGTCTTCCACGCGGCGGCCGGCGCGACGTCCGCGAACGCCTGCGCGGCCAGCGGACGTTGTGAGACCGCCAGCGCCTTCGCCAGTTCCGGATCGACGTCCGCCGCGAAGATCGCCGGGAACGCGTCGACCTCCACCGACACGTCCGTACCCGGAGTGTCCGAACCCTCGATCGGGAACGGCGAGTACACCAGCGCCGCGGCCAGATCCGAGTCCGGGAACCGGCCCTGCAGTTCGCCCAGGCTCTCGCCGACCTCCAGCGCGTAGCCCGACAGGTAGACCAGGGCCTCGACGTTCTCCTCCACGCCGGCCACCGTGATCACGGCGCCGCCGTAGGAGTGACCGACCAGCACCACCGGTCCGTCGATCTGACGGACCACCGAGGCCACGTACGCGGCGTCCCCGATCAGGCTGCGGTTGGGAACCGCCGGGGCGACGACGTCCAGTCCCTTCTTGAGCAACTCGGGTATGACGGCGGAATAGCTGGACGCGTCCGCGAACGCACCGTGCACCAGGACAACGGTCGGCTTCTCTGCATGCGACATGATCGGGCTCATTCCTCTTGCTGGACGGTGGGACGGGTCGGTTCCGGGGGCTCGGGGCGCACCACCGGGCCGGCGGCTTCCGGATCCGGTGCCGTGACGGGCGACGCCCGCCCGTCGGTGAGCGGCGTCCGGCGTGTGCTGTTCGGTGTGCCGGGGGGATGTCCTCGTACGGGACGCACGAGCCCGGGCTTTCGGCCGGTGCGGCGAGCACGCGTGCCGGGCGTGGCGACGGGACGAGCTCCGCCTGCGGCGGCGTCGGCGCAGGCGGGGCCTGAAGTCGCCCGGTCCCCGTGACGGGGCGGTACCGATCGGTTGGTGTGTGCCCCGGCCCTCGGCTTCCCGGGCCTGCTTCGGCAACGGGACCTTCCGAGGTGAAAGCCGCGAATGCCGAGATGAACGTACCCATCGCACCAGAACGGGACTTGTCTCTGCGCGTCTTGTGCGTTGCCCCCGAGCGCCACGACGGTGAGGAGGCCGTGGCCCGTTCCGGGCGCGGCGGCGCACGGCAGGTTCTCCAGGGAGGTGAACGCGCCGGTGGGTGCGCGCTCGGGAGTGACCGCTCCGCGCGCGTCGCTCTTCAGTCGCTGCGGCCCGTGAGCTGTGCGAGTCCGCTGTCCACGTCGACGTACGCGCATTCCGTCCCCGGCGGCACCAGCCGGCCGGCGCTGTCCAGGAAGCGCGCGACTTCCGGCACCGGCAGCTCGACCAGGGCGGCTCCGGCGCGGGACCGCAGGACCACGCGCAGGGTGTCCGGAAGCCAGGGGTGCCGGGGCAGGACCAGCACGTCTCCGGCACCGCTCGGCCGGCGCATCCCCTCGACCAGCAACGCACGGGCGAACGTCCAGACAACCGGTCCGTCCATGGTCGCTCCCAAGGAGAGACGGACGGCATAGGGATCCGTCGGGTCGTAACGGAGCCGGCTGGGCAGCGGAACCCGCCGGTCCTCGGAGACGCTGACGAAAGCGGTGACATCGCACGTGACCGATGTGAGCGATTGGCTCATGTGGGCTCCAGAGAAGCGACTGAGTGGTTTCCTGTCCGCCACCCTAGGAACACGGACACGAAGCGCCTTGTCGCTCTGCGCATCCACCATTGCTTCTGGAAGTACGGTGACGGAACGCGTACGCGGAGGGCGGCGCCCATCGGCCGGCTGCCCCGACTCCGCCACCGGTCCCGCGGAGCACCTCGCGCGTACGGCCGCCGCCCCGCGCCCAGCGGCCTTCGCCGCGCGAGCGGCTCCCGCACTCCGGTCCCCCGGACCTGGTGGAACGCCTCCGCAGGCAGGACCTGGCGCCTTTTCTGCCTGCTAGGTGCCTGGAGTCGCCCGCTGTCGGCGGCTTTGCTGGTCAGGACGGGGAAATCGGCCACGACCCCGCTGTCCGGCCCCCGTCGGGAGGCTCGCCCGAGGGCGCTTGCGTACGCGCAGCCTGCCTGTTCGACGTCCTCACCAGGCGCCGGACAACCGCCCGGTCCGTGCGTGCCACGGCTGGGAAGTTCCGGCCCATGACTACGTTCGACAGGAGAACCGGATGAGCCCGGTGTTGCTGACTTCCCTCAAGCGCGAGGAACAGGGCCTCGCGGTCCGGCACGACACGGTGGACCGGAATCCGGTGCCCGTGACAGTCGTGCCGCACGGCACTGAGCCTTTCACCGGGCGGATCGTCACCGAGCGTGTGGGGGCCCTGCGGACGTCCACCGTCGAAGCCGGCGCCCGACTCGTCAGGCGGACGAAGTCCCACATCGAGCGGTCCCCGGAACGGCTGATGGCTGTCGGTGTCCAGACGACCGGCCGGACGGTCCTCGTCCAGGCGGGCCGCCAGGTCACCGCCGACCCGGGTGACCTCTTCGTCTACGACACCTCACGCCCGTACTTCCTCGACCACCCGGAACACTTCTCCGTCCACGTGGTCTACATCCCGCGCCACGCGCTGGCCCTCTCGGACGAGGCACTCGACAGCATCGCCGGCACCGCGTTCACGACCGGTCAGGGCTGCGCCGCGGTTCTGAAGCCCGTCCTGACGATCGTGGCCACCTCCGCCCACACCTGCTCGGCCTCCACCACGAACGGTCTGGTCAACGGTCTCATCGATCTCTTCGCCACCCTGGTCGCGGAACGGCACGAGGGGCCGGCCGAGGGAGCCGCGACCACCCGGCACCATCTGGTGCGGTGCGTCCGCAGGCACATAGACGAGAATCTGGGCGACCCCGCCCTGTCCCCCGAGTCCGTGGCACGGGCGCACCACATCTCGGTGCGCTATCTGCACCGGCTCTTCGAGGACGAAGGCATCACCGTCGGCAGGCTGATCCAGCGGCGTCGGCTGGAGAGGTGCGCGTACGAGTTGGCCCGGCGCGGCCGGACCATGCCCACCGTGTCGGCCGTCGCGCAACGCTGGGGCTTCGTCAATCCCGCTCACTTCAGCCGGGTGTTCCGCGGCGCCTACGGCCTCTCCCCCCGCGAATGGCGCGCCCTGCGTCACCAGAGCGGCGCGACGACGCGTACGGCGGATCAGCACGCGGGCACGGAGGTGACCGATCCTTTCCGGCAGTCGGTCCGGTGACTCCGCAGGCGGTCGGCCGGTCCGTGCCCTGCGCCGGCAGCCGGTCGTGTCCCTCCTCCGCGGAGAGCGGTGACATCCTCCTGCCGGACGGTGGACGGGGCCCCGTGGCCGGGCTCGTACCAGCGGTCCGCCGCCCCCGTGGTCCGGAGCGGCCACTCGCGCGCGCCGCTCCGGGCGCACGCGATGTCGCCGGGGGTCTCCTCGGCGTGCAGCCTCGTCCGGGCGTAGAGCCGCAGCAGGTCGTGCAGCCGGTACCGGTCGCCCGCGACGCCCAGCAAGCCCTTCTCCACCAGTTCCTCCAGGGTGTCCTCCGCGTCGAAGAATCCCTGCCCGGACAAGTGCGCGGCCACGGCCGTGGAGACGTCCGGGCCCGGGAGCACGGCGAGCAGCCTGAACATGCGGGCGGCTTCCTCGGTGAGCTGCCGGTAGGAGAGGCCGAACGCCGCGGACACGCGCATGTCTCCGGCGTCGAGGACCGCCAGGCGGCTGTCGTCGGGGGCGAGCCGCTCCGCCAGCCGCCGCACCGACCACGTCCGGTGCGTGGCGAGCAGGCTCCCGGCCAGCCGGAGCGCGAGCGGCAGACGGCCGCAGTACCGGGCGACCTCTTCGAGCTCGGCGGCGTCGGTGGCCGACGCGCGTTCCCCGTCGATGAAGGTGCTCAGCAGGGACGCGGCCTCGCGCGGCGAGAACCCGTCCAGCGGCAGACGGTGCACGCTCTCCAGGCCGGTGAGCAGGCGTCGGCTCGTGACCACCACGATTCCCTTGCCGGAGCCGGGCAGCAGCGGACGCACCTGTGCCTCGTCACGCGCGTTGTCGAGGACGAGTACGAACCGCCGCGCCGCCAGAGTCCGCCGGTACAGCTCGGGGTGCCCCTGCGCACCCACGTGCGTCAGCTCCTTGTCGGTGACCCGCAGAGCCCGCAGCACGCCGATCATGAGCCCGCCCGGATCGGGCGCCTGTTCGTCCAGTCCCCGCATGTCGACCACGACCTGCCCGTCGGGGAAGTGGCCGGCCAGCCGGCGGGCCGCCTCCAGCGCCAGCGTCGTCTTGCCCGCTCCGGGCGGCCCCGAGACAGCCACGATCGTCGGCTGTGCGTCCGAGCCGTCCGGCGCCCGGCCGCCGGACATCCGCTCCGCCAGTTCCTCAAGCCGTGCCAGCTCACGCCGCCGCCCCACGAAGTCGGGTATTTCCCCAGGTACGGCGCGCACACCGACAGGGGTGTACCCGTCGCTGCGGCCGGCGCGGGCCGCGCCGAGCAGGCGCTGCCTCCCGGACCCGGACAGTCCCAACCCCTCGGCAAGAGCGGCCGCCGTACGCGGCCGTGGCACCGCCCGTCTTCCTCGCTCCAGGTCACCGATGGCGCGGACGCTCACCCCCGAGGCTTCCGCCAGACCCTCGATGGTGAGTGAAGCCTCCCGTCGCAGCCCACGAAGCGTGGCTCCGAAATCCGGCGTGCCTCCCGCCCTACGCACCGGCATTCAGCATTCCCCCCAGAACTCGCGACCACGCCCTCACTCCCGAACCGTGCAAACACCGTAGGGCAGATCGAGCCGGGACCACCACGCCCGGAGCGCACGCGGCCGCCTCGGTGCGCTCCGGGTCAACGAGTCGGGCGCTCTCCGTCAACGCGGGGCCGCGCTCCCCGCTCGTGAAGGGCGCACCCGGCGCGTGGGCCCTCCGTGACGCACGCGTACGGCCCCGTACCCGTCCCGGAGTCGGGAGGGGTACGGGGCCGCATGCCGGCGGACCGGCCTACCGGTGTGCCGCGGTCCGCACCGCGAGCAGGTTGGGATCGTTGTTGGTGAAGTACGCGCCGCTGGCGATGTAGGCGGTGGTGCCCCGCACGGCGAGCGACGTGGGGTTCTCGATTCCGTCCGCTCCCGTCAGCACGGTGGTGTGACGGCCGCTCGGCTCGACCAGGGCGATCTCGTTGTCCGCGTTGATCGCGGCCAGGAGAGTGTCACCGGAGCCGGTGAACGCGAAGTCGTCGATATTGATCAGGCCGGTCGCACGGGTCCGGACGGTTCCGGCGGTGCCCTGCCGGGTGACCGGTATGCGCAGCACGGTGCCCTTGTCGAGGTTGGAAACCCACACCGAGCCCTCGTGCACCTTGATGCCGTTGGCTCCGAGGAATCCGGCGGCAGCCAGTTCGGGGGCGGTGCTCCACCGCGTGGGGGCGCCCCCGGTCACGGGCACGCGCCAGACGGTGCCCAGGACGGAGTCGGCCACGTACAGGCGGCGTCCGCTCTGGTCGAGGGCGAGTCCGTTGGGCAGACCCTCCGCGGGAAGCGCGGCGACGCGATGCGGGGTTCCGCCGGGGCGCAGGCTCCACACGCCGGTCAGGTCCCTGCTGCCGGTGGCGTAGAGGAAGTACAGGGTGCCGTCCTGAGCCCGGACGATGCCGCCGAGGAACGGCTGCGACAGAGCGGGAGTGACGGAACCGGCCGGAGGAGCGGGCAGGGTGGCGAGGATCCGCACCGTACCGTCCTGGGCGATCCGGGCGATCTGACGGCTGTACGCGAAGGTGACCACGGCGCTGCCGCCGGGTTCCAGGGTGATGTTCTCGGGACGCTGCCCCTCGGTGATGTCGAGGTGCGCCACGAAACGCACGTTCTGCTGCGGAACCGCGGCGGAAGCCACGGACGCGGGCCCCGCCATGGTCACGGCGGCGGCCGCCGCCATGACCGAGGCCAGAAGGCCGGCGCGCGTTCTCGTCCTGAGCTGGGACATGGATTCTCTTTTCTTCGCACGTCGGGTCACGGAGACCGCGACGCGACGTGCCGGGTCGTCGGGATGTGAAGAGGTTCTGGTTCGGCCCCTGTCGGGCCGGTTCACGGGGCGGGGGCGGAGCGCTGTTCCTCCGCTGCCGCCTCGACGGCGTTCGGCGCGGCGCAGGAGCACCGCGGCCGGCTCACCGACGCTCGCCCTCGCCGTCCCCGGGCGTCAGGAGTACGGCGATGCTGCTGTGGTGAACCACCGCGTCGCTGACGCGTGGGTTGAACAGGGCTGCGAACAACCCGTGCCGGTGGGGGCTGAGGACCAGGAGATCCGCCTGGAACTCCTCGGCGGCGGAGGAGATGGTGGCGGCTGTCCGGGTCGTCAGGGCGTTCACGACGGCACCCTCGGCGTGGATGCCGCCGTCGCGCAGCGTGGTGACGGCTTCGTCGAGGACGGCCTTGGCTTCCGTGTCCTCCTCCAGCGGAACCACTGCGGCGAAGGAAGCCGCGGAGGCCACGACGTGCAGAACGCTGACCTCGGCCCCGGTCAGCCTGGCCATGTCACCGGCCAGACGTACGGCAGAACGACGGGCCGGACTGGAGTCGATGGCGACGAGAATGCGATGGAACACGAACTTCCCTATCTCTCCGGATGTGTGGACGGCGTCGTCGCGACCCACGAGGCATGGGCGACGACGCCGGGGGTCACGCGGACAGCAACCGCTGACGCAGTTCGCCGATGCCCTGGATCGAGCTGATGAGTTCGTCGCCCGCCCGGAGCCACCGCTGCGGCGTGCGGCCGAGGCCGACACCCGACGGCGTGCCGGTGTAGATGACGTCCCCGGGTGACAGCGGCAGCACCGCCGACAGCTTGGCGAGGAGAGCCGGAACGGAAAAGATCAGCTGCCGGGTGAAACCGTGCTGTACCTGCTCACCGTTGACGCTGCAGGTGAGTTCGAGGTTGTCCGGGTCGTCGAACTCGTCGGGGGTGACCAGGCAGGGGCCCATGGGCGAGAACCCGGGGTAGGACTTCGCGAGGCCGAACTGGGGCGCGGGACCGCTCATCTGCAGGACGCGCTCCGAAAGGTCCTGCCCGACCGTCAGGCCGGCCACGTGGTCCCACGCGTCCTCCTCGCGCACCCGCCGGGCGGGACGGCCGATGACGACGACCAGTTCGACCTCCCAGTCGGTGTTTCCCCCTTCCGGCAGCACCACGTCGGTGACGGGTCCGCTGATGCTGCCGGCGAACTTGGTGAACACCGGTGGCATGCCTTCGGGGGCGCCGTATCCGGCCTCGGCGACGTGCTCGCGGTAGTTGAGGCCGATGGCGAACAGCTGGCGCGGCGCCGGCGCCGGTGCGCCGAGATCGGCCGGGTCGAAGGGGGTGCCGGTGCCGAGGGCCGCGTCGGCGGCCCATGCCCGGAATTCGTCCCACCGTTCGAAGATCGCCTGCGGGTCGGCGGAGAATCGGTGGTCGCTGGCTTCGTGCACGTCCACGGCCCGCTCGCCCGTGACGAGGGCCAGCCGTCCGGACAGGTTGGCGATACGCATGAGGTTCTCCTGTGCTGGCTTCAAGAAAGGGGGGCGGTTGTGGTCAGACCGGCCGGGTGACGCGTTCGAGGAGCAGCAGGACCGACTGGTAGGGGCGGCCCGTGACGTGCTCCATGCCGATCTCGCAGGTGCGGTTCGCCGAGAGGTAGGCGTCGTAACTGCCCGCCAGGACCTCTTCTGCCTCGTGGGCGGTGGCCGACTCGGTCAGCTCCTTGTGGAGCATGCCGCGGTCTCCGGCGAAGCCGCAGCACTCGGCGTAGACCGGGACGCTCACCTCGTGGGCGACGAACGCGGCGAGTTCGTCGAGCTGCTCCACATCGCCGAGGTGCCGCATCGAGCACGTCGGGTGGATGACCGCGCTGTCGATCTTCGTGAACGCGGTGAGGTGCGGCAGCAGTTGGCCGGCGGCCCAGACCAGGGAGTCGACGACGTCGAGCCGCTCGTGCTTGCGCCTGTTCTCCGGCGTCAGGTACGGGACGATCTCATGTCCGATTCCGAGGGTGCAGGAAGAGGCGTCGACCACGAGGGGCAGCCTGCCGCCGTCCGTCCACTCCCAGGCCCGCTCGACGGTCTGGTTGGCCATGAACGTGTTGCCGTCGTCGTATCCCTTGGAATGCCAGATGGTCGCGCAGCAGGAACCGGCCAGGTCCGGGGGTACCCAGACGGGGAGGCCGGCCCGTTCGGAGAGCCTGACGACGGCCTCCGGCAGCGGGAGGTCTTCCCCGCCCTCGGGTCCCGCGAAGATCCGGTTGACGCAGGCCACGAAGTAGACGGCGGCGGCGCCCTCGCGCCGGGTCCGGGGCAGGTGCGCGGGAGCCGGAGCGGGGATCGCGCTGATCCACTCGGGCACCAGATCGGAGGTGACCACCTTCCGGGCGAGGGTGGTGGCGCGGTTGAGGAACCGGTCGTCGACGTGTTCGGCTGCGCCGAGGGCGACGCGCACCGACGATTCCACGGCTCCGAAGTGTTCGGCGACCCGTTCGGCGTTCCGTTCGGCGAGATCGCCGTGCCGCTGGTGCCGGAACCCCTTCATCATCGCTCCGGTGTCGATGCCGACCGGGCAGGCGATCTTGCAGGTCGAGTCGCCCGCGCAGGTGTCCACGGCGTCGTAGCCGTACGACTCCAGCAGGCTGTCCGTGACGGGCGAGTCGGCGGGCTGACGCATCATCTCGCGTCGGAGCACGATCCGTTGCCGGGGTGTCGTCGTCAGATCACGGCTGGGGCAGACCGGTTCACAGAAGCCGCATTCGATGCAGGGGTCGGCGACGGCCTCGATGGTGGGGATGGTCTTCAGGTGCTGGAGGTGGGCCCTGGGGTCCCGGTTCAGCACCACCCCCGGCGCGAGCACGCCGTGGGGATCGAACGCCTGCTTGACCCGCCACATGATCTCCGTGGCCCGGGGGCCCCACTCCGCCTCCAGGAACGGGGTCATGTTCCGGCCGGTGGCGTGTTCCGCCTTGAGGGAGCCGTCGAACCGGTCGATCACCATGGCGCAGAACTCGTCCATGAACGCCGCGTAGCGCTCGACGTCGTCGGGCCGTGCGGCGTCGAAGGCGAGCAGGAAGTGCAGATTGCCGTGGGCCGCGTGGCCGGCCACGGCGGCGGTGTAGCCGTAGCTCCGCTGCATCTGCGCCAGTGCCTCGCACGCCTCGGCCAGGCGCGAGGGCGGCACGGCGAAGTCCTCGGTGATCAGCGTCGTGCCGGTGGGCCTGGCCTTGCCCACGGCTGTCATGAACGCCTCGCGGGCGTGCCAGTAGGTGCGTACCACGCGGGGGTCGGTCACGAAGCTGTTGGTCACCGAAGCCACCGGCGCCACCAGCTCCAGTCCCCTGACCACGTCCGCGGCGGCGCGCCGGTGGGAGAGGTGGTCGTCCTGTGTGGCGGCGCGGAACTCGACCAGCAGCGCGGCGGTGTCCTGCGGCAGATCCCGCCAGTCGTCAGGGACTCCGTGCACGTCGGCGCAGGCGCGCAGGGTGTTGCCGTCCATCAGCTCGACCGCACGGGCTCCGGCGTGGTTGAAGAGCGGCACGGCGGCGGCAGCGGCGGGCAGGCCGGGAAAGAACAGGAGCGCCGTGTACGTCGTCCTGTCCAGCGGGACGGTCTCGAAGACGGTCTCGGCGATGAAGCCCAGGGTTCCCTGGGAACCGACCATGAGGCCCCGGAGAATTCCCACGGCGTCGGAGCCGTCGAGAAAGGCGTCGAGCCGGTAGCCGCTGGTGTTCTTCAGCTCGTACTTGGTGCGGATGCGCGCCACGAGCGCTCTGTCGCTCCCGATCTCGTCCTTGAGCGTCAGCAGGGCCCTGCACAGTTCCGGTTCCGCCGCCCGCAGCAGGGCCTCGGCGTCCGGGGCGGCGGTGTCGACCACCGTGCCCGAGGGCAGCACCGCGGTCAGGGAGGACAGCAGCCGGTAGGAGTTGCGGGTGGTGCCGGCGGTCATGCCGGAGGCGTTGTTGGCGACGACGCCGCCGACGGTGCACGCGCTGGAGCTGGCCGGGTCGGGGCCCATGAGCCGGCCGTGCCGGGACAGTGTGATGTTGGCCCGTCCCACCGTCGTACCCGGCTTGATCCGCGCCCTGTTCCCGCCGTCGAGGACCTCCAGGCCGGTCCAGTGGCGGCGTACGTCCACCAGGATGTCGTCTCCCTGGGCCTGACCGTTCAGGGACGTGCCGGCCGCGCGGAAGACCACGTGGCGGCCGTTGTCGCGGGCGAACCGCAGCACGGTGGCCACGTCTTCGACCGTCTCGGCGATGACGACCACGCGAGGCACCAGACGGTAGGGGCTGGCGTCGGAGGCGTATCTCACCAGGTCCGAGATCGTGTGCAGTACCTTGTGCGCGCCCAGCTCGGCGACCAGGGCGTCCCGCAGGCCGTCCGGGCTGCCGGACGCCCGGTCGTCGGCGACCCGGTCGACGGACGGTCTTTCCGTCGTACGGGGTCGCAGCGTCTCCGGCTTGGGATCGAGCAACGGCATGGGGTGCTCACTTCCTTCCGTGTCGTGGGTTGGGGTCGTGGGGCGGCGATGGTTCCGTCCCGCGGCGGACGGAACCGCCCGGCCTCTTCGGACGCCGCCCCACGGACTCCGTCTCCGCCACGGGCAGTGCCCGGGGCGTTCCTCCTCGCGTCGGGCTTGCCGGCGAAGGAGGGGAGGCCGTTCAGCCGCTCCAGCCGTCCAGGAAGGCCAGGAGCTCGGTGTTGACGACCTCGGGCTGCTCCTCCTGGCAGAGGTGACCGCACTGCGGGATCGCGACTCCGCGCACGTCCCGGCCCATGCCCTTCCACACGTCGAGCACGTCGTAGGCCTCTCCGACGGCTTGGAAGTTCTCGCCCCAGATCGTCAGCACCGGGCATTCGATGAGCCGGTCCGCGTCCTCGCGGTCCTGGGCCACGTCCTGGGAAGCCGCCCGATAGTCCATGCACGAACCACGGACCGCCCCCGGCTGCCGGTAGGCGCGGACGTAGACATCGATCTCCTCCGCCGACAACATGTCCGGGTTGTAGGACCAGTTGCGGTAGAAGTGCGTCAGCCAGGCTTCCTCGTTGCCGGCGATCAGGGCTTCGGGCAGGTCGGGGACCTGGAGGAAGGTGAAGAACCAATAACCCTGCCGCGCGAGGGCCACGTCGTAGGTGTCGGCGATGACCCTGGTCGGGATGTTGTCCATGGCGACGAACCGGTCGATGCGGTCGCGATGGTCCTTCGCGAACCTCGTCCCCACGCGGGCCCCGCGGTCATGGCCGATCAACGCGACCTTCTCGTGGCCGAGATGGTCCATCAGGGCGGCGACGTCGTTGGCCATGGTCCGCTTGTCGTATCCGGACGCCGGTTTCTCCGTGTCTCCGTACCCGCGCAGATCGGGGGCGATGACCGTGTACTTCTGCGCGAGCACCGGAATCTGCTTGCGCCAGCCGTACCAGGTCTGCGGGAAGCCGTGCAGCAGATAGACCGGTGGGCCCTGGCCCGCGCTGACCCAGTGCTGGTTGATTCCGTTGAGCACCGCTGTGTGGTGCGTGATGTCCGTGGAAACTGTCATGGCGGTTCTCGGCTTCCTGGAGAAGGGGATTTCGGGTCGATCCGCGCACCCGGTGGAGAAACTCCTCGACGGCGCTTTCCTCGGCCCCTGGGGGTGTTTGCCGGGACCGACGGGGGTGCCGGGCCATTCAGCCGATGCGGCACGGGCCGGGAACACCGGGATCAAGTCTGCGTGGAGAGCCGGGACTCGGATTAACCGAGCGTGCACGCCTTCGATTCCGTCAGCGCCCTCGTCCCGGGACGGAGGACAGCCCTTCGGCCACTCGGTCCCGGGGATGTGGTGGCCGCGCGGACAACCGCCGGATCATCCGCCCCGTATCCGGTCGCGGCGCTCCCGCTCGGTCATGCCGCCCCAGACGCCGTACTGCTGCCGGGACGCCTCCGCGAAGGACTGGCAGTCGGATTTCACCGGGCAGTCCAGGCAGACGACGCGGGCGCCTTCTTCCCTGCGCCTGCGCAGATTTCCCCGTTCGTCCGAAGGGGAGAAGAAGACGGATTCCTTCATTCCCCGACAGGCCGCTTCGGCTTGCCATTCCCAGACTCGAAGAAGCGGCTTGGTATGCGATTTCACTGTTTCTCTCTCCTGAAGGCTGTCCCGTGATCCGGACGTGCGCGGCGTACGGGACGACGGGACTCCGGACGCTCAAGGACGTTGCCGTGCCGCCGCTCGGCGCGCTCCGGCGTTCACGGACGCGGGATGTTGCGCAGATTGGTGCGGGCGAGGTGGACCATCCGCCCGACTCCCCCGGTGAGGACGGTGCGGCCCGCGGACAGGGCGAAGCCACTGACCTGTTCGACGGTCGTCCTGGGTGGGACGGCGAGCGCGTCCGGGTCGGTGACCACGTCCACCAGGGCCGGCCCGTCGTGGGCGAACGCCTCGCGCAGGGCGCCACGTACGTCCGCGGGGGACTCCACCCGGATGCCCCGAGCGCCTGCGGCGGTGGCGATGGCCGCGTAATCGGTATGCGCGTACGTGGTTCCGTGCGGGGGCAGACCGTCGACCATCATCTCCAGGTCGACCATGCCGAGGGAGGAGTTGTTGAAGACGACGACCTTCACCGGCAGGCCGTACTGCACGAGGGTGAGGAAGTCCCCCATCAGCATGGAGAACCCGCCGTCGCCGGAGAGGGACACCACCTGCCGCCCCCGGTCGAGGAACTGGGCACCGATCGCCTGGGGCAGGGCGTTGGCCATCGAGCCGTGCACGAAGGAGCCGAGTATGCGGCGCCTGCCGTTCGGGGTGATGTAGCGGGCCGCCCAGACACAGCACATGCCGGTGTCCACGGTGAAGACCGCGTCGTCGTCGGCCACTTCGTCCAGAACGGACGCCACGTACTCGGGGTGGATCGGGGTGAGCTTCTCGACGTCGCGGGTGTAGGCGCCGACCGCCCTCTCCAAGGTGTGGACATGCTTGTCCAGCATCCGGTCGAGGAATCGCCGGGACTCCTTCTCCCGCACGACCGGTGTCAGGCACTTCAGCGTCTCGCGTACGTCCCCCCAGACGGCGAGGTCCAGCCGTGTCCGCCGGCCGAGCCGTTCGGCCTGGATGTCGACCTGCACCGTCTTCACACCGCGTGGCAGGAACGACGAGTACGGGAAGTCGGTGCCGAGGAGGATCAGCAGATCGCATGCGTGCATCGCCTCGTAGGCGGCGCCGTACCCGAGCAGTCCTGACATGCCGACGTCGTACGGATTGTCGTACTGGATGTGTTCCTTGCCGCGGAGCGCGTGGCCCACCGGGGCCTTGATCTTCTCGGCGAAGGCCATCACCTCGGCGTGCGCGCCCTCCACGCCCCTGCCGCAGAACAGCACGACCTTCTCCGCCGCGTCCACCATCTCCTTGAACGCGGCCAGTTCACGGTCGGGGGGCCGGACGGACGGCCTGTCCAGCGGGATTGCCAGCTCGTTCCCACCGGTCGGTGCGTCCTCGTCCGCGACGTCGCCGGACAGGGCCACCACCGACACTCCGCGCCGGCCCACGGCGTGCTGGATCGCCGTCTGCACCACCCGGGGCATCTGGCGGGGAGTGGAGATCAGCTCCGAGTAGTGGCTGCACTCCGCGAACAGCCGGTCCGGGTGCGTCTCCTGGAAGTACCCGGTGCCGATCTCCCCGCTGGGTATCTGCGCGGCCAGGGCGACGACCGGCGCCATCGACCGGTGCGCGTCGTACAGCCCGTTGATCAGGTGCAGGTTGCCCGGCCCGCAGGAACCCGCACAGGCGGCGAGCCGCCCGGTGAGCTGCGCCTCCGCACCGGCGGCGAACGCCGCGACCTCCTCGTGGCGCACCTGGACCCACTCCATGGACCGGTGCCGCCGGATCGCGTCGACCACGGGGTTCAGGCTGTCGCCCACCACTCCGTACATGCGACGTACACCGGCACGGGCCATGAGATCGACATACTGCTCGGCGACACTCTGCTTGTTCACTGCACTCCTCACACCGGCCGGTCGTACGGACTGAGCCAGGCTAGGAAGCACACAAAGGGTTGATTTGCCCTTCAGCGCACCTCCCCGGATCGTGGAGCGCACAGTCCTCGGCCCGCTCAGACGCGCCGGGTGTGCGGGGGCCGCCGTCCCCCGACGGTGCGCCCCGTCGACACGTTCCTCCGGTGGCGCAGTGCCGCGGCCGTCCTGGCCGGACCCACGACCGATGTCTGGAGCTGCTGGGCCACATCGATGTGGTCGGCGGTCCAGATCGTCCTGATCACCGTGCTCGCGCCCTGCCCGCGGCCTTCGACGAGTGCACGGCTCACCATGGCGATCAGGTGTCCCTCCGCGGTCTCGTCCCGGGGCAGCTTCTCGGGCACTTCGCCGAATCCGGAGAGTGCCCGCGCCGCTTCCTGGTACCACCGGCAGACCCGCAGCCCGGCCCGGAGGACCTCGGCACGCGCCGCGGTGTGCTCGTCCGCCGGCCCGGTGTCGTCCCGCTCCCAGAGTTCGAGGACGGCGTCCGCGGTCAGCCGCAGTACGGCCACCGCTGTCATCAGGGCGGACACGTCCGCCGGCGTCACGTTCTTCGTGCCCCGTTCGGCGAGGAAGCCGCGGAAGGCGTCGTCGAGGCGCCGGGCCGCCGCTGCGGCGTCGCGCCGCGCGTCCTCGGGCGTGGGGGCGGACCGTGCGGGCGCGCCCGGCGGGGCGAGTCCGTACTCGATGGAGCGGCGCAGATGGCCGGCGCTCTCCTCGAACGCCTCGGCCAGCGCCTGGCCGAGGGCTGCTCCCGCCCCCCGCGGCCAGAACAACAGGCCCACACCGACACTCACGGCGCAGCCGAGGACGATGTCCTCGAACCGTACGAGGCCGATCGTCCAGCCCTCCGGAGCGATGATGTTGAACATGATGAGGAGCGCCGCGGTGAACCCCGCCTGACCGGCGGCGAACGAGATGGCCGCCGGGGCCAGTCCGGTGAACACGATGGCCGGCGGGAGCAGGACCCAGAACATCGTGGTGTCCGGGCCGAGGACGAAGATCAGTCCGCTGCCCACCACGATGCCGACCAGAGTGCCCAGCAGAGCGCGCACCGCGTTCTGACCGGTGAGCAGGGCGTTGGAGCGCAGGACGGCGATGGTTCCGGAGACCATCCAGAACGAGTTCTGTACGCCGGTGCACCCGGCCAGGAACACGGCCAGGCCGAGGGCGACGGCCCCGCGGATACTGTTGTGCAGCCAGACGGAGTGCGGCTCGATGTGGGCGCCCGCTCGTTCCTGAGCCGCCGACAGGGCGGAGGGGACGCCCGCCGGCCGGCGCCCGAGTACACGCTCCCACCACCGGCGGTCCCGTGCGGCGACGACCAGCTCGACGCCCTCCGAGATCGAGTGGATGGCAGAGCTCATCTCCTGGGCGCGGAAACCGGGTTCGAGCGAACCGATGAATCCGGCGACGGCCGGCCCTTGGGAGCGCGCGTCCGTGGCGCCCACCGCGGGCAGGCTGTGCAGCACCGCACGCTCCATGACCACGCGCGTGTCCCGCAGCCGTTCCCGGGCCAGCCGCAGACCCTCGACGTCGCCTTCGAGCGTCCTCAGTTGGTCGGCTCCGCGCCCCAGCAGACCGGCGGCCGCCCTCATGACCTCGCACACCGCCGCGTCGGGCGGCGCGGCGGGACCGCTCAGCGACTTCCGCACCAGGATTTCTTCCAGCCGTACCACCTCGTCGACCATGCGGACGAGCATGCGGGTCGCCGTGGTCAGACCGGTCGGCCGGTACGGGGAACCGAAGAACGACGTGCGCAGCGCGCCCACCGCGGCGGCGGATGCGGCCACCCGTGCTTCCAGGGCCTCGCGGCTGTCGGCCGTGGAGCCCCACGCGCAGTCGACCTCGGCGCGCAGCCGCTCCGCGAGCAGGGCGCAGGCCCGCGCCATCGCGTGCCGCAGCGGCTCCCTGACGGGTGCCGGCCACAACAGGGCGATCGCCGGCAGGGACGCGGCACCCGCGATCAGGTATCCGGCCAGACGGTCGGGGAGTGACGACACGGGGCCGGGGAGCATGACCGCGAGGCTGAAGACGGCCAGCAGTGAGTTCGCCGTACCCGCGATCACCGAGCTGACGACGCCCGAGAAGAGCACGCCGAATCCGACCAACGCCATGGTGAGGGCGGCCTGCCACCCGGGTTTCGCGCACAGTGTCCCCAGGCAGACCAGCGCGGCACCCAGAACGACGAGCGAGGCCTGCGCGGCGAGCCGTTCGGGCAGCGGCCCGCCGAAGTCGACGAAGAGCAGGAGGGTGATCGATCCGAACGCCGAGAACATCGCCACCGTGGGGTTGCCGATCACCTCGACGCCGAGCGCGAAGAGTGCGGGCGCCACGATTCCGGCACGGCACGACCGGCGCAGTGCGGCCAGCCCCGCGTCACGGGCGCGCAGCGAGTGCAGAACGGTCACGGGCGACTCCTCGGGCGGGCGTCACAGGCAGCACCGCCCAGAAGGGGTGCTGTCCGGAGCGAACAGGACAATCCCGTCCGGAAGTCGCCGGCTTCCCGAAGCTAATCCGCCGACGCGCGGCCTTTTTGATCACCTGCGCACGAGGACATGACCGCCGACGCACCCTGACCCGCCCTGACGGCCCTCGGCGCTTCCGCGTTCCGGCTCCGGCTCCTTGTCACATCCACGGCGATACGTGGTGCCCCAAATGCCCGGGTGCCGAGCGCCTTGCCGCGTCGCCGCCCTCGCGCAGCACCGTGACACCGATCGCGGTGGCGTCCGCGCGAACCAACCCCCGGCCCGGCCGGATGGTCCGTACCGCCTCGAACAGGCACCGGATGCCCGCTACTATCCCCGGCCATGACCGACGACGTACGCAACATCGTGCTGGGCGTCATGGCCGCAGGGATAAGCGCCGCTCTCGGCTGGCTCGCGCGCACCTGTCTCTGGCGCCGCAGACTCCGCCGCAAGCAGGCCTTCTTCGGGCTTCCGGCCAACTCCGAATGCCTGTTGGTCGTCAACCGGGACCCGGGGACGGACGGCGCGGTGCACCGGAACGACGTCTTCGCCCTGCTGGAACTGTCGGCGATGATCAAGGAGTGCGGGGCGCACGCGCAGATCCTCTCCCACGACACGGCGCGCCAGGGCTTCGGCGAGCGTACGGAGTACTGCGTCGGCGGGCCGGGCTCCAACCGGCGCATGGCCGCCCACCTCCAGTCGCTGCTCCCCGGCGTGCGGGTGAACACCGACCGCGAACCGGGCCCGGACCGGGCCTCCTTCCGCATCGGGACGGAGTACTACCCGGTGGAGAGCGGCACCCTGGAACACGTGCTGCTGGCCCGTCTGAGCATCGGCCGCGAGGCGCGTCCGGTGTTCCTCCTCTGCGGCCAGCGCGCGATCACCAACCAGGCGGCAGCCCGCCATCTCACCCGCAATTACGAGAAGTTGGCGCGCACCTACCGCGACTCGACCTTCTGCCTGCTGCTGAAGGTCGTCAACTCCGAGGCGTACGGCCCCGACATGGTGGAGGTGGTCGCGGACGTGACGCGCGCCGCGCAGAGCCCCCTCCCGGCGGCGGCCCCCGCCGCCGAAGCCACCGGCTGAGCGGCGCGGGACGGGCCGGCGCACACGGAAGAACGGGCCTTCGTCGTGCATCCCCACGACGACGGCCCGTTCTCCGTCAACGGGACCTTCCGGTACTTCGGTTGGGCAACGCCCCCTCTGCCTTCCGGCGGGTCACCGGCGTACAGCTGACCTTCTTCCCGCAGTGGGCGGCCGGGAAATGGCTTTCCGGGCCCGCGCGCGGGAGGTGATCTCCGGCTGCTGGCCGGCCAGGGTGTCCGAGCTCGGTCCGCCGGACACCGTCAGGGCAACAGGGGTCCTGGTCCGGCCGGTGAAACCTCCACGGCCTCCGTCTTCGGGTTGCGGCGCTGGCGCTTGGCCATCCAGGTGGCGAACCACGAGAGGAGCATGCACATCCCGATGTAGATGGGGGAGATCACCATCACGACGGGGATGAACGGCAGGTCGTAGTCGAGGTTCGAGGCGATGAGCTTCCCCGCGTGGAGGAACTCCTCGTAGGTGATCAGGTATCCCAGCGAGGTGTCCTTCAACGCCACCACGAGCTGGCTGATGATGGTCGGCATCATGGCGCGCACCGCCTGGGGCGCGAGAACGGAGGCCGTGACCTGCGTCTTGCGCATCCCCAGCGCGTACGCGGCCTCCCGCTGGCCGCGCTCCACGGAGTTGATGCCGGTCCGGAACACCTCGGCGAGCACCGACCCGTTGTAGAGGGTCAGTCCGGCGACCAGGGCGGGGAGCGGCTGGACCTTCAGGGCCACGAAGATGAAGAAGATCATCACCAGTACGGGCATGGCCCGGAAGAACTCGACCAGCACGGTGGCGACCCAGCGGACCGGCCGGTGCACGGAGAGCCGTCCGACCGCGAGGACCGCGCCGAGTGCCAGCGAGAGCACCGCCGCGTACGCGAACGCCTTGAGGGTGTTGCCCAGTCCGCGCAGCAGCAGCTCCTGGATCCCCTTGTAGGTGAAGGGGTTCCACTTGGCGGCGGTGAACTGGCCGGTGTCGAAGAGGAGGTAGACGACCCATCCGACGAGAGCGGCGACCGCGATCGTGGCGGCGATCCCGTAGAGGAGGTGCCGCCTGCGGGCCTCGGGGCCCGGGATGTCGTAGAGGGCGGTGGCGGCGGGCAGGGCGTGAGTGGTCATCGGGCCACCCCCCAGCGCTTCTCCAGCACGGTGAAGAGCGCGCTGATGGCCAGGGTGATGATCAGGTAGCCGACGGCGATCCAGACGAAGGTCCAGATGATGCTGTAGCCCAGCTCGTTGAGGGTCTTGTAGGTGCCCAGCAGTTCGGTGACGCTGAACGCGCCCGCGATCGCCGAGTTCTTGGCGAGCGCGATGAGCGTCGAGCCGACCGGCGGGATCACCGAGCGGAACGCCTGCGGCAGCACCACCGTGTTCAGGGTCTGACCGAAGGACATGCCGAGGCTGCGGGCGGCCTCCCCCTGGCCGGTGGGCACGGTGTTGATGCCGGAGCGCAGCACCTCGCAGATGAACGCCGAGGTGTAGCAGCCGAGCGCCAGCACGGCGAAGACGTTGAACGGCAGGACGAGGCCGAAGCGCGGCAGTCCGAGGAGGACGGCGAAGAAGAGCAGGGTGAGCGGGGTGTTGCGGAGCACCGTCACCCAGACGGTACCGACGAGCCGGAGCGAGCCGACCGGGGCGACCCGGAAGGAGGCCATCACGAAGCCGAGCACGAGGGCCAGGAGCGAGGCGAAGACGGTGAGTTCGAGGGTTCCGAGGAACCCTTTGCCGTAGAGCGAGAAGTTCTCTGTCAGTACGTCCATGGGTGGCCGGTCCCTCAGTTCGCCGGGTAGCGGTCGATGGGCGGCGGCGTCGGCGCGGGTACGCCGGACAGCCCCAGCGTCGCTTCGAACGCCTTCTTCCAGTTGCCGTTCTTCTCGTTCTCCTCCAGCGCGTCGTTGATAGCGGCCCGCAGGGCGTTGTCGCTGCGCGGTACGCCGATGCCGTACGGCTCCTCGGAGAAGGGCTTGCCGACGACCTTCATCTCGTCCGGCGCCTTCGCCGCGAAGCCCAGCAGGATCGCGTCGTCCGTGGTGACGACGTCGACCTGGTAGGTCAGCAGGTTGTCGACGCAGACGGAGTACGTGTCGTAGGCGACCAGGTCCGCCTCGGGATGGTCGGCGGCGATCCGCTGGTAGGGGGTGGACCCGGCCGCCGAGCAGACGGTCTTGCCCGCGAGGTCCTGCGGGCCGTGGATGTCGTTCTCGTCGGTGCGCACCAGCAGCCCCTGTCCGGCCATGAAGTACGGGCCGGCGAATCCGACGAGCTTCTTGCGCATGTCGTTGATGGTGTAGGTGCCGACGTAGTAGTCGATCTGGCCGTTCTGCAGGGCGGTTTCGCGGTTGGCCGAGGCGATGGTCTTGAACTGGATCTCCTTCGGACCGAAGCCGAGGTAGGCCGCCACCATGGTGGCGATCTCGATGTCGAATCCGGAGTAGACCCCGGTGGCCGGGTCCTTCTCGCCGAGGTAGGGCTGGTCCTCCTTGGCGCCGATCACCAGGCGGCCCCGCCGCTCGGCCCGGTTCCAGGTCTTCGACGCGGGGAGCCGGAAGCCGGTGTTCACCGTGTAGTGGGGCAGCGCGTCGGCCTTGGGCCCCTTGACCGGCGGGCTGCCCTCCTTGCCGCACCCGGCGGCGAGGACCGTCAGCAGCAGACCGGCCAGGAGCGCGGTGATCTTCTTCGTACGCAACGCGGAGCCTCCCGTCAGTGCTTGAGGATCTTGGACAGGAAGTCCTTGGCGCGGTCGCTCTCGGGGGCGGTGAAGAACTCCTCCGGAGTGCGGTCCTCGACGATGCGGCCGTCGGCCATGAACACCACGCGGTTCGCGGCGGACCGGGCGAAGCCCATCTCGTGGGTGACCACGACCATGGTCATACCGTCGCGCGCCAGCTGCTGCATGACCTCCAGCACCTCGTTGATCATCTCCGGGTCGAGCGCCGAGGTGGGCTCGTCGAAGAGGAGGGCCTTGGGGTCCATGGCCAGGGCTCGGGCGATGGCCACGCGCTGCTGCTGGCCCCCGGAGAGCTGCGCGGGGAACTTGTCCGCGTGCGCGGCGAGCCCCACGCGCTCCAGCAGCTCCCGGGAGCGGGCGTCGGCCTCCGGCCGCTTCCGCTTGCGCACCTTCATCTGCGCGAGGGAGACGTTGGCCAGCACGGTCTTGTGCGCGAACAGGTTGAACGACTGGAAGACCATGCCGACTTCGGCCCTGAGCTGCGCCAGCCCCTTGCCCTCCTCGGGGAGCGGCTTCCCGTCGATCGCGATCCGGCCCGACTCGATCGTCTCCAGCCGGTTGATGGCACGGCAGAGCGTGGACTTGCCGGAGCCGGAGGGGCCGATGACCACCACCACCTCCCCGCGGCCGACGGTGAGATTGATGTCCCGCAGAACGTGCAACTCTCCGAAGTGCTTGTTGACGTCCCGCAGGTCGATCAACGGATCGACGGCCATACGCTGCCCTGCCCATGTGTCGCTGTGTGTCGGCTCAGCGGAAACTATCCGCATGGGTAAGGGACTTCGCGTCCGACACGCAAACAGGGCAAAAGGCTGTTTATCTAGGTGGTGCCCTGACCAGGGTCGGACACCACCGGGGTGTCACTCCTCGGCCGCCTCCGCGTACACCTGGGAGAGTTCGGGGCTGCCGTAGACAGCCCAGTCCAGACCGGCCCCGACGACGTCGACCTCACGGCCGGAGGCCAGCCGCACGACGGGCTGCCCGCTGGGCCAGACGTCCCACCGGGCACCGGGGACGGTCCGCACGAGCACGGTACCGAGGTAGAGGCCCGCGTCGTTCCCGAACCAGGGCGCCTCCTCCGGATCGTCGCGCCAGCGGGGCGGCAGCTGGTCGAGCGCGGTCAACGACGCCGGGGTGTCGTCCAGTTCGAGTCCGTCGTCCCCCGCGCGGACACGCAGCAGTTCGCACTCGGCGAGGACTTCCGCGAGCCCGGCGGGGTCGGTCACGGCGGTCTCCGCCAGCGTCGCCGTGCGCGTATCACCTTGACGCTTGCGCCAGTTGTCCAAGAAAGGGATGTTCACCCCACAAGAGTCGCACCTTTGTCCCGCCGGACGCCACAGGGCGCGCGCCGCCCTCGTACGCGTGGCACCCGGCTCAGGCGGTGCACCGGCCGGACCATAGGCTGCCGGGATGAACGCACAGAACTACCTCTCCGGGCTCTTCTCCCTGGACGGCCGGACCGCCGTCGTCACCGGCGGCAGCTCCGGCATCGGCCGGGCGATCGCGGAAGCGCTGGCCCGCGCGGGCGCGGAGGTCACCGTCGTGGCCCGGCGCGAGCAGGAACTGAAGGCGACGGTGGAGGAGTTGACCGAAGCGGGCTGCCGCGTCGGCTGGGTGAGCGCGGACCTCTCCACGACCGACGGGGTCCGGCAGGCGGTCGACGCCGTGGTCGCGCGGTCCGGGGAACCGGACATCGTGGTGAACTGCGCGGGGATCAACCTGCGTCCGCCGATGGGCGAGCTGGACGAGGACGTCTGGGACACCACGATGGCGGTCAACCTCAAGGCCCCCTACCTGCTCGGCGAGCGGTTCGGACCGGGGATGGCGGAGCGCGGGTACGGGCGGTTCATCCACATCACCTCGCAGCAGGCGCACCGGGCCTTCGTGAACAGCGGGGCGTACGGCGTCTCCAAGGGTGCACTGGAGTCGCTCGCCCGGTCACAGGCGGAGGCGTGGTCGCCGTACGGGGTCACCGCGAACACCCTGGTCCCCGGCTTCGTGATGACCCCGCTGAACGTCCGGATCTCCTCGAACCCGGAGAAGGTGGCCGAGCTGGCCGCCCGCACGATGGTGGGACGCAACGGCCTGGCCGAGGACTTCGCCGCGGCCGCGGTGTTCCTGGCCGGTCCCGGCTCGGCGTACGTGACCGGGCAGTCGCTCTTCGTGGACGGCGGGTTCTCGGTCCACTGACGCTCTTCACCGGATCCAGGGGGCGTCCACCGGCGGTGCGGGCCACCCCCCGGTCCAGCGGTCAGGCTCCCGGACGGTCACCGGCGGCCGCGCTCAGGGCCTCGGCGGCGGCGGACGCCGCCTGCTTGTCGACCCCGAGGCCGGTGAGCACCCCCTCGCCGTCCTCGTGCTCCAGAAGTGCCAGCAGGATGTGCTCGGTTCCCACGTGAGGGTGGCCGAGCCGCAGGGACTCGCGGTAGGCGAGTTCGAGGACCTTGCGGGAGCTCGCGTCGTACGGGATGAGCTCGGGAACCTCGCCGGCGGCGGGCGGCAGGGCGGCGAGGGAGGCCGTGCGCACGGCTTCCGGCGCGATCCCCTGGGCCGCGATCACCTGCGCGCCGACACTTCCGGTGTCGGCGACGACGCCCAGCACCAGGTGCGCGGGGAGGACCTCGGCACCCCCCGCGAGATGCGCCTCGTTGTGGGCGGCGATCACCGCGTTCCGGGCGCGCGTGGTGAAGCGCGCGAACCCCTCCTTGGGGTCCGGCTCGGCGGACCCGTCGGGCTTCTTCGGCACGAAGCGCTTCTGGGCCGCCTGCCGGGTCACCCCCATGCTCCTGCCGATGTCGGTCCAGGAGGCGCCCGAACGGCGGGCCTGGTCCACGAAGTGACCGATGAGGTGGTCGGCGATGTCACCGAGGTGGTCGGCCGCGACGACCGCGCCGGTGAGCTGTTCGAGGGCGTCGGTATGGGTCTTCTTGATGGCCTCGATGAGGTCGTCGAGGCGCACGGGAGGTTTGACTGCTGCCGGTTCCGTCATGTGTCAACCGTAAGTTGACACTCGCGGGAGTGTCAACCTTCGGTTGTCAGTTGCCGTCCGGCGGCCGACGGGCTCAGAACTCCAGGTCCACCACGACCGGTGCGTGGTCCGACGCGCCCTTGCCCTTGCGCGCCTCGCGGTCGACGTAGGCGTCCTTCACGGCGGCGGTGAACGGGGCGTTGCCGTAGGCGAGGTCGATCCGCATGCCCTTGTTCTTCGGGAAGCGGAGCTCGCGGTAGTCCCAGAAGGTGTACGGGTGGTCGTACTTCAGAGGGCGCGGCACGACGTCGCTCAGCCCCTCCTCGCGCAGTTTGGCGAGGGCCTCCCGCTCGGCGGGGGTGACGTGGGTGGCGCCTTCGAAGAGCGCCGGGTCCCACACGTCCTCGTCGGTGGGCGCGACGTTGTAGTCGCCGAGCACGGCGAAGGGCCGGGCGGCCGCCGCGTCCGCGGCGACGGCGCCCCGCAGCGCCTCCAGCCAGCGCAGCTTGTACGCGTAGTGCTCGTGCGTGACCTCACGGCCGTTGGGAACGTAGACCGACCAGAGCCGGACGGGGCCGCAGGTCGCGGAGATCGCCCGGGGCTCTTCCGTACCGTCGTAGACGGGACCGCCCGGAAGGCCTGCGACCACGTCGTCCAGGCCCACCCGGGAGATCAGCGCCACGCCGTTCCACCGGCCGGTGGCGTTCACCGCGGAGGCGTACCCCAGCTCCCGCAGTTCGTCGGCGGGGAACTGCTCGGCCGTGCACTTGGTCTCCTGGACGCACAGCACGTCGGTGCCGGTGCTCTCCAGCCAGGCCAGCAGCCTCGGCAGGCGGGCGGTGATCGAGTTGACGTTCCACGTGGCGATGCGCATGGAACCCAACCTAACCGGTACCACCGACAGTCGCGGCCCCGTCGCGCCCCCGTCGCGGCCCCGAGCCCTGCCGGCCGGACCGGCCGTCAGAACCCCGTGTGCTCCCCCGGCTCCATCCGGCGGTGGTCGCTGCCGCCGAGCGCCCCGATCTGCATGTCGTAGATCGGCCGGGCCAGGTCGGTGAGCAGGGCGTCGTGGATGTCGATGGCCCGGCGCGGCCCGACCTCACGCACGTAGTCGATGACCTCCGAGATCTTGTTCCACGGGGCCATCACCGGCAGCATCAGGGTGTCGACCGGCTGCCCGGGGACGGTGAGCGCGTCGCCCGGGTGGAAGACCGAACCGTCGACGAGGTAACCGACGTTGGTGATGCGCGGGATGTCCGGGTGGATCACCGCGTGCAGCTCACCGTGGACCTGGACGTCGAAACCGGCGGCGCTGAAGGTGTCGCCGTGACCGACGGTGTGCACCCGCCCGGGGAAGGCCGGCGCCAACTGGTCGGCGACACTGCGCAGCGCCCAGATCTCCGCCGCCGGGTTGTCCTCCATGGCGGCCCGCAGCCGGTCCTCGTTGAAGTGGTCCGGGTGCTCGTGGGTCACCAGAATGGCGTCGGCGCCGACCGCGTCGTCCTCCCCGGAGAAACCGCCCGGATCGATGACGAGGGCCTGCCCGTCCTTGTCCAGACGGATGCAGGAGTGCCGCTTCTTGGTGAGAGTGAGAGGCGATGCGTTCATGGTGTCCATCCTGCTACGCGGGCGGTGTCGTTTCTTCCTGAATCACGGACTGCGCCACGGCGAACGCGGCCCCGGCGGCGGGAACACCGCAGTACACGGCGGTCTGGAGCAGCACTTCCTTGATCTCGGCAGGCGTCAGACCGTTGCGCAGCGCCGCCCGCAGGTGTGCGGCGAGGCCCTCCAGCCGTCCGGACGCGATCAGCGCGGTGAGCGTGACGCAACTGCGGGTACGGCGGTCGAGGCCCTCACGGCTCCAGACCTCGCCCCACGCGTAGCGGGTGACGAGGTCCTCGTACTCCTCGGTGAACGGGTCGGCGGCGGCGTCGGCCCGGTCCACATGGGCGTCGCCGAGGACCTCCCGGCGGATCTTCGTACCGAGCGCGTGGCGGTCCGTACGCTCCCCGTCGTCGTCCGCACGAGGGGCCGGCGGGGCGATCTCCGCGACGGGTGCGTAGGGGGCGGAGAGCGGCGGAACGGCGGCGGGGGGCGCGGCCAGGAGCACCGGAACGGCGCCCAGGGTGTCCTGCCAGGTCGTGGAGAAGTGGGTGAACAGCAGGTCCATCACGGCGGCCGGCTGCTCGACGGGCGCGAGATGCGACGCCCCGGGCACCAGGGCGAGCCGGGCGTCGGGGATCCCCGCGACCAGGGTGCGCGCCTCGGCGGGGCCGGTGACCCGGTCCTCCGCGCCGACGACGACGAGCGTCGGCACACCGATGCGGCCCAGTTCGCCGCGGACGTCGAAGGCCGCGAGCGCCTCGCACGCGGCGATGTAGCACCCGGGGTCGGTGGTACGCACCATCTGCACGGCCCACTCGACGATGGCGCTCTGCGCGGCGGCGAAGCCGGACGTGAACCAGCGCTCAGGAGCGCTGCGGGCGATGGGCTCCAGGCCGTTCGTACGGACGATCACGCCACGCTGGCGGAACTCGTCGGCGCTGCCGAATCTGGGCGAGGTCGCGACGAGCGCGAGCGAGGCCACCCGGTGGGGGTGACGCAGCGCGAGGTCGGCGCCGACTGCCCCGCCGATGGAACACCCCGCGTAACCGAAGCGCTGGACGCCCAGGGAGTCGAGGGTGGCGATCAGCCGGTCCCCGAGCTCGGCGACGGAAACCGCGGGCCGGGCGGGGGCGCCGCCGTGGCCCGGCAGGTCGTAACGGAGTACCCGGTAGTGCTGGGAGAGGTCCGGTATCTGGCGGTCCCACATGTGCCATGTGGTCCCCAGGGAGGGGCCGATCACCAGGACCGGGGCGTCTTCCGGACCGTCGAAGCGGTATTGCAGGGTGTTCGATGATGTCTCGCTCACCCGCCCGAGCCTCTCATCTCTCACAATCTCTCACAGAACCGGGTCGGCCCTACCGGCTGCGGCTCATGGTGCCGGGCTGTTCCTCTCGGCTGTGCAGCAGGGCGCCATCGGGAGCGTCGCCGCCTTGTACGTCAGGGAGTCAGTCCATCGCCACTCGTGCGGGGAGCACGTCGAGCTCTCCACCGACGCCACCATCATCCTCGGCTCACCTCGGGGCGCGCGGAGTGGACTGCGCGCTCAGGTTGTCACGCCGCCCGGTCTCCGGTTCACCTCCGCTCGCGCGGAGAGCACGGCGCGCTTCACCTTGTCGGCGAGCCACTCGGCGGTTCACCTCCGCTCGCGCGGAGAGCACGCCGACGACCGCGCGGTGCGCGACGCCTCCGGCGGTTCACCTCCGCTCGCGCGGAGAGCACCCCACCGGGCGCCCGCTGGTCGGATCGTGAGCCGGTTCACCTCCGCTCGCGCGGAGAGCACCCTTCGCGACCTGCCCTCATCCAACCGCTTTGCACTCTCTTTGCCGAGCTTCGTCGCCCATGTCTCTCGCCCCCGTTGTGGTCGCGCAGCGAGTGTAAGGCTCGCCCCTCATACCGGTGCCCGGTTGGGCCTTTTGGGGCGGTTGTCAGTGGGTGGTGCTATCTCTGTGCTCATGCTGAAGCGCGACGGGGCGGGGGCCTCGGGGGACTGTGTTCTGGATGTCCGTCTGTGGGGGAAGGAGAGCGGGCTGCCACGGCCGTACCCGGTGATCTGTCATCTCCTCGACACCGGAGCGGTGTTCCAGGAGTTGTGGGACGTCGTTCTGGGTGAGGAGATCAAGGGTGCCATCGCGGACGCGCTCGACCTGCCTGTGGCGGAGGCACGCACCGTGGTGTCGTTCTGGGCCGGGTTGCACGACCTCGGCAAGATCACTCCGCCGTTCCAGGCGCAGGTTCCCGCCTGTTACACGCCGATTCGCAACGACTCCGCGTACGTCAGCGCACCCGGCGCCGAAGCCGAGAAGCGTTTCCGCCACGAGATCGCGTCCCACTGGGCTCTGAACGAGCTCTTCCAGGCGGCTAAGTACCCCAGCGAAGGGCGCCTGCTCCGCAAGTCGGTGAGTCATCAGATCGCACAGTTGCTGGGCGGCCATCACGGTCTCTTCGGTGGCGTACTGAAGGCGAAGGAAGCGGCCCGGGCGGAGGCCTACAACCCCGGTCTTGGGGGTCAGGGTTGGTCCGACCAGCGACGCGCACACTTCGATGGGCTGCGGCGGGCCATGGGTGCGTTCGCGGTTCCTCAGGGCGAGTTACCCGCCGGACTGGCGGTGGTGGTGTCCGGGCTGGTCGTGGTGGCGGACTGGCTGGCGAGTCGGACGTCCACGATCGAGTCACGCATCCCCGCTCCTGGTTGGTCGGGCACGCCGGCTGAGATCGATGCCCACTGGCAGGGTGCGGCGGAGGTGGCTCCCGGGCTGGTGCGGGCGGCGCGGCTGGGCCGGGCCCGTTTCTCCGTCGGGGAGTTCGGTGAGATGTTCCCGTTCGCTCCCAACAGCTTGCAGCGGGATCTTGTGGAGCATCTTCCTGGGCTGGTCGGGGAGCATGGCTCCGGTCTGGTGCTGGTGACGGCTCCGACGGGTGACGGGAAGACGGAGGCGGCGTTGTTCGCGGCCTCGTTGCTGGGGCGGGCGGCGGGTGCCCGGGGCGTGTACTTCGCGCTGCCGACGATGGGTACGGCGGACGCGATGCTGCCCCGTGTGGAGGCCTTCGCCTCGCGGGCGATGTCCGGGGAGCGCGCCATGATGTTGCTCCACTCCATGGCATGGCTGAGTTCCCCCGGCAGCGCAGACGGAGCGGCCACGCTCGACACCGCGCAGGACGAGGGGGCGCTGAGCGCGGACCGGGAGACGGCGGTTGAGGCCGACGGGTGGTTGCGGGGACCGAAGCGCGGGCTGCTCGCCCCGTTGGGCGTGGGGACGATCGACCAGGCACTGAGTGCGGTGCTGCCGTTGCGGTACAACGCGTTGCGGCTGTTCGGGCTGTCGGACAAGGTGTTCGTGGTCGATGAGGCGCACGCGTACGGCCCGTGGATGCATCAGCTCCTCGTCCGCCTGCTGGAGTGGCTGGGGGCGATGGGCGCACCGGTCGTCCTGCTGTCGGCCACGCTGACGGGCCGCTCGGCCGGGTCACTGGTGGACGCCTACCGGCGCGGTGCCGGATTCCGTGATCCGTCGCACGTGGTGCCGAGGTATCCGGGCTGGCTCTTCGCGAGCGGCGCCTCCGGGGAGGTCTCCCCGGCGCGGAGCACCGCGAGCAACCGGGCCCGGACGCTGAAGGTGTCGCACCGGCCGGTGGTGTGGGACACCGCGGAGCCGGCCGGGGCGCCCGTGCGCGAGAGCGGCCGACGAGCAGCGCTGCGGGAGGTGTTGGCGCCGGTCGCAGCGCAGGGCGGTACGGCGCTGGTGTGCTGCACGACGGTGGCCGAGGCGCAACGGACGTACCGGGACGTGTGTGCGGCGTTTCCCGGACTCGCCGCGCAGCCCGGTGGGGTGAGGTTGCTGCATTCGCGTTACCCGGCGGATGTGCGGGCGGCGATCACGGCGGACTGTGAGGCTGCGTACGGGAAGCCGGGCGAGGGGCCGGTCTCGGTGCGTCCGGGGTCGGTGCTGGTGGCGACGCAGGTGGTGGAGCAGTCCCTGGACTTCGATTTCGACCTGGTGGTGAGTGATCTGGCGCCGCTGGCGCAGTTGTTGCAGCGTGCCGGGCGCGCCCGGCGGCACCGGCGCGGACCTCTCGGCCGGCCGGGTTGGGCGGCCGCGGAGGACGAGCCGGAGTTGGTGGTGCTCGATCCGCAGATCGTGTCCGAGATGGCCCCGCCCCGCTCCTGGGGGTCGGTGTACGACACCGGGCTGCTCGTGCGTACGTCACAGCTCCTGGAGAAGTGCGCGGCGGCCGGTATCGCGGTGCCCGGTGACGTGCAGCGGCTGGTGGACGAGGTGTACGAGGATGAGTTCGTCGACCAGCTCCAGGAGTCGGCGCGTGCGGAGTTGGCGCGTCTGGACGAGGAGCGGCTGGCGGACGAGGCGGCCGAGCGGCATCTGGCGACCTGGACGAGCATCTGTGCCCCGGCGGACGTGAAGGGCGATCTCAGCAAGCTGTCGGTGCGGGAGGCGGGGGTGACCGAGGAGTTGCTGACCACACGCCTCGGTGCGGACACCGGCCGGGTGCTCTGCCTCTACGAGCAGGCGGGCGGGACTGCCACCCTCGACCCCGAGGGCGAGGTCCCGGTTCCGGTCGGCGGCCGGTTCGGCCTCACGGCCGAGGAGTTGGCGGGTGTCGCTCGGCGGGTGGCGCCGGTGCCGGGGCGGTGGCTGCGGGGCGGCGAGAGCGAGGTGACGGTTCCGGTGAAGTGGGGGACTCATCCCTCGCTCCGCGACCTCGTTGTGCTGCGTATGAGCCCCACCGGGGGCGAGGCGTGGGCCTGCCGCCATGGGCGTTTCACCCTCTCGATATCCGAGGTCGGCCTCGAAGCCGAGTGATCTTCACGTTCTGATCACTCTGCCCTCACGTCTCCGCTACTTTTCAAGTGCGGTTTTCCCGAGCCGGGTTGGTGACCTCTCGCTGCCGTCGCGCAAGCCGAGGCCTGCCCACCGGCTCTTTCCTCCAGCTCTGTCCGAATGACGACAGGACATCTCCATGCCGACCGGCACGTTCAACCTGATCGACCAACCCTGCGTCCCCGTACGCTGGAAACCCGGCAGCACGGCCAGTACCACGGCCGGCCTCCGGGACCTGGTGGGGTTACGTGAACTCCTGCTGCACAGCCACGCCATCGAGTCCCTCGCCGTCGCCGACGCGCCCGCGCACGCCGCACTGCTGCGCATCCTCTACGCGCTCACCGCACGAGTGGCCGGCCTGACCGAACAGGGTGCCGACGGCGACTGGGACGAGCACCGCCTGGACGTTCTCGACACCGGACAGCTCCCGCCCCACGGGATCGACGCGTACTTCGAGGAGTTCGAGGACCGGTTCTTCCTGTTCGCGCCGGGCGGGCGCCCGTGGATGCAGGATCCCCGGCTGGCGGAGCAGTGCGACGCCTCGAACACCGCCGGGGTCAACAAGCTCATCGTCACCCGCCCCTCGGGCAACAACCACTCCTGGTTCCGGCACGACACCGACTCCGCCCCCGAACCGCCCACCGCCCCCGAAGCCTTCCTCAGCCTGCTGGTGTGGCACTACTACGGTCCGTCCGGGCGCTGTTCGTCCCGCGAGGTGAACGGCGCGAAGACCGCGAGCGCCACCGCCGGCCCGCTGCGGACCGCCCTGTCCTACCACCCCGAGGGCACCTCGCTCTTCGAAACGCTGCTCGCCGGCCTCGTACCGCCGGAGGACACCGTGAACGGCGCGGAGGACCTGTGCCCGTGGGAGCAGGACGACCTGCCGGACCCGGACCACCCGGTGCGGGAGTCGCGGGGGCCACGTTCGCGGCACACCGGCCGCTCGCAGCACGCCCTGCTCCTGCTGCCGGACGAGGACAGCACCCATGTGCGGGACGCGTTCATCACCTGGGCGTACCGGGGTGAGCGGTTGCCGCGCGAGGACGACTACCTGATCTGGCAGACCAGCCAGCAGGGCAATCGCTACCCGCGCCCGGCCGATGCGGGGCGGGCGCTGTGGCGGGACCTGGACGCGCTGCTGCTCCAGCATCCGCCGGCCGGCAGTGCGCATCCGCAGCAGCCCCGGGTGTTCCGTTCGGCGGTCGAGGTCTCGGAGGACCTGCGGGTGCGGGCGCTCGGCTTCGACCAGGAAGGGCAGGCGAAGGACACGCAGTTCGTCGACGCGAGCACCCCGGCCGTCCTCGGATACGCCGAGCACAACGATCCGCGTACCGTCCCGGCCGTCGGCCGCCTGCGCCAGTTCGGCGAGCTGTACGGGCGCCGTCTCGACCGGGCGGTCAAGCGCGCCTGGGCCGCGTACGTCAGGGACCCGAAGGCGGACGGCGCTGCGTGGGGGGCGGAGGCGGGTGCACGGTACTGGCCGCGCGCCGAGGCGGAGTTCTGGGCGCGCTTCCGCCTCCTGGACCGTACCGGTGAGGTTGCCGACGGCGGTTTCGATCCGGCGGCCACCCGGCGGGCGTTCCTGCGCCTGGCCGAGGAGGCGTACGACACGGTGACCCGGCCCGTCACCCGTACCCTGCGCGGCGCGAAGGCCGTCTCGGAGGCACGCATCGACCTCTACGGCGGCACCCCGAAGAAGGCGGCGGCCGTGTCCGGCCCCCGGACGAAGCTCAAGGAGCCCATCGCATGACCACCACTCTCCCACCCACCGCACAGCACGTCGCCGGCCCACCGGAAACGGCCGGCAGCATCCCGCAGCAGCAGAAGGGCACGGCGCGGGCGCACAACCCGCGTGCCTTCACCGACTGGGTCGCCCAGGTCAGCCGTGACGACCCCGGTGCCCGCAGCGCGCTGCGCAGCGGGCTGCGGAAGGATCTCGACTCGGTGCGGCGGATGCACCGCCTGGTCGCACCCTGGCTGCCGGAGGGACGCTCGGCGGACGTGGAGCGGGCGTACTACGCGGTCGCCGCGATGATCGCCTCCCAGCCCCGCGGCGCACTGGCCGCACCGGACCCGGAGAGCACGGACGACGATCCGGCACACGCCGACGGCGAGCAGATGCCCGCCAAGAGCATGCGGCGGCGTCGGGTCAGTCTCGGCACGGTGTTCGCGACCGCGGTCGCCGAAGGACCGGGCCGGGAGAAGGAGATGCGGGCGGGGACGGCGGAGAGCCGCCTCAACCTCCTCACCCGCCAGAGCGTCAACGGCCTGCACCGGCACCTGCCCGCCTCCGTCGGCTATCTGCGCTCGCTGGACGTCGACGTCGACTGGGCGCAGCTCCTCGACGACCTCTCCAACTGGCGGAGGAACTCGGGACGGATCTCGCGCACCTGGCTCCAGGACTTCTACCGACTGCGGGCCAGGGACGCCGCGCGGCAGGCCGACGAAGCGGACGAGAAGGAACTCGCAGCGGATGCGGAGCCGGCTGCGGCCCCCGCGTCCCTCTGACATCGAACCAGTACCCACCCCACGCACGTATCCGTACGAAGGAGTCACACCCTCATGGCCCTGGCCGCCCGTTTCATCGACATCCACATCGTCCAGAGCGTCCCGTTCGCCAACCTGAACCGGGACGACACGAATTCCGTGAAGACGGTCCAGTACGGCAACGTGCTGCGGACCCGGGTCAGCAGCCAGTCCTGGAAGCGGGCCGCCCGGGGTGAGTTCGAGGCCCGCATCGGCCAGGCGGCGCTGCGTACCCGCCGGATCGGCGAGCGCGTCACCCGACTCCTCGCCGAGGGGCGGGGGTGGCCGGAGCCGCTCGCGGAGAAGGCGGGGGCGCACGCGGCGGCGGCCAGCAGCATCAAGTTCGAACTCGCCAAGGACCCGAAGGACCTCAAGCAGACCGTCCCCAACAAGGTCCTCACCAACGCGATGGTCTACGTCCCCGAGACCGCGGTGGCCGAACTCGCCGACCTGGCCGAGAAGCACCGCGAGGCGCTGGAAGCGGCGAAGGACATCAAGAAGCCCGCCGACAAGAGCGTCCTGCCCGCCGATCGGGTCGAGGCCATCCTGCGTTCCCGCAACGGGGTCATCAACCTCTTCGGCCGCATGCTCGCCGAGGTCGACAACGCCGGTGTAGACGGCGCCGTCCAGGTCGCCCACGCGCTGACCACACACGAAACCGACGTCGAACTCGACTACTTCTCCGCCGTCGACGACGTCACCTCGACCTGGAACGACCAGACCGGCAGCGGCCACATGGGCCACACCGAGTTCAGCGCCGGCACCTTCTACCGGTACGCCACCATCGACCTGCGCGACCTCGCCCGCAACATCGGCGACGAGCCCGCGGAACTCCGCGAACTCACCGCCGCGTTCCTCAGCGCGTTCATCCTCTCCCTGCCCCAGGCGAAGAAGAACTCAACCGCGCCCCACACCATCCCCGACCTCGTCCACGTCTCCGTACGTGCCGACCGGCCGCTGTCCTACGCCGCCGCGTTCGAAAGCCCCGTCGCCGCGGCCGGGCAGGGCGGTTTCTCCGCCCCCTCCCGCGCCACCCTGTCCGACTACGCCGCAGCCGCGAACCGGCTCATCGGCACCACCGGCATCCTCACCTCCGGCTGGGCCGGCGTCGACGCCAAGGACCTCGACGCACTCGGCACCCACCACACCGGCTTCGACGCCCTCATCGACGCCGCCCTCGACAGCGCGCTCGCCGTCCCTGCCGGAGACGCGGCATGATCACCACCTCGCTCCCCGATCCGGAGCCCGGCCTTCTGCTCCGTCTGACCGGGCCCCTGCAGTCCTGGGGCCTGCACTCCCACTTCAACGAACGCGATACCGCCGCCTTCCCCACCCGCTCCGGTGTCCTCGGCATGCTCGCCGCCGCCCTCGGTCGCCACCGCGACCAGCCCATCGACGACCTCACCACGCTCGGGCTCACCGTGCGCACCGACCGGCCCGGAGTGCTGCTGCGCGATCTGCACACCGTGGGCGGCGGTCTCTCCGGAAAGGAGACGGTGACCACCGCCGAGGGCAAGAAGCGCTCAGGAGACACCGCCACGCTCCTCACCCACCGCTTCTACCTCGCCGACGCCGCCTTCACCGTCGCCCTCACCACCCCCCGGGCAACCGCCGAGAACCGCACACTCCTCGACCGGTGCGCGCAGGCCCTGCGCTCCCCCCGGTGGTCCCTGCACCTCGGGCGCCGCTCCTGCCCGCCCGAGGGCCCCGTACTGATCGGGCAGAGCGACGACGCCCTGCACCACCTCATCCACCTGCCGCTCGCGGCCCGCCCCACCCGGAACCGGAACCAAGAACAGGATCAGGAACAGGAGGGCGTGGCGGTGGAGTTCCTCGCCGACCGCCCCCTGACCCGTCTGCCCGCCCCGGCCCACATGGTCAGTACCACCCACGAGGACGGCACCCGCCCCTCCTCGGAGCTCAACGACCAGCCCGTCAGCTACCACCCGAGCCGCCGCGGCTACCGTGCCCGGCCGCTCTACCGGCGCACCCTGCTGCTGCCGCCCGCCCAGTTCGCCGGACTCGGAGCACGTCAGCTCGATGCCCTGGGCCACTACTGCGAGACCCGGCTCCACACCCCTGAAGGGAGCCGGCGATGACGCTCTGGCTCACCCGCCTCGTCCCCGACACCCGCTCCGCCGACGCCCGGCGCGACCTCGGCGACCCCGTCGGCATGCACCGCCGTGTCATGAGCCTCTTCCCCTCCGACGCCGGCCCCGATCCCCGCGCCCGGTTCGGCGTCCTCTTCCGTACCGAGGACACCCCCACCGGGCCGCACCTGCTCCTCCAGTCCGCCCACGAACCCGACACCGGCCGTCTCCCCGCCGGTTACGGCACCACCCTCACCCGCCCCCTAGACGCGCTGATCGACGCGATCAGGCCCGGGCTCACCGTCCGCTACCGGTGCGCGGCCAGCCCCGTCCGCAAACCCGGGGCCACCACCCGCGCCCTCTACAACCTCCCGCCCGTCGTCGCCCTCACCGGCACGGCGGCCGACGAGTGGTGGCTGCGCCAGGCCGACCAGAGCGGCCTCAAACCCCTCACCCACCACGCCCAGCCCCTGGACGCCGTCCGGGGCGAACGCCGACCCACCGGGCGCACGCCGCAGCGCATCCGGCACGCCCGTACCCAGTTCGACGGCACCGCCGCGATCATCGACACCGACCTGCTCCGTGCGGCGATCCTGGGCGGCATCGGGCGCGGCAAGTCGTACGGCTGCGGGCTCCTCAGCATCGCCCCCGCGAGGCAGCCCCGGTGACCCCACGCTCCGCCTCCAAACCGCTCACGGGGGCCAACGCCCGGCGCAAACTCGCCGCGCCCACCGTCGCCATGCTCCCGCGCGTCGCCGACTCCCTGTCCTTCCTCTACCTCGACATCGTCCGCATCCACCAGGACGACACCGGGGTCTGCGCCGAGGTCACCAGCGAGCAGCACGGCACCGACACCGTCTACCTCCCCACCGCCGCCCTCTCCTGCGTCCTGCTCGGCCCCGGCACCTCCATCACCGCACGCGCGCTGGCCACCTTCGCCAGAAACGGCACCACCGTCGTCACCACCGGCTCAGGAGGGGTGCGCTGCTACTCCGCGGCCGTCCCCGAATCCCTCACCACCCTCTGGCTCGAACGCCAGACCCGCGCCTGGACCGACGACGCCCGCCGCCTCGCCATCGCCCAGGCCATGTACGAACTCCGCTTCGGCGACGGCACCGCGACCGAGGGCACCAACCTCGACAAACTCCGCGGCATGGAAGGCCAACGCGTCAAAACCCTCTACCAACTCCTCGCCCGCCAGTACAAGATCGGCCGCTTCCGCCGCTCCTACGACCCCGACTCCTGGGACAGCCAGGACCCCGTCAACCTCGCTCTGTCATCCGCCAACACCTGCCTCTACGGCATCGTCCACGCAGCCATCACCGCCCTCGGCTGCTCCCCCGCCCTCGGCTTCGTCCACAACGGCAACCAACAGGCGTTCGTCTACGACATCGCCGACCTCTACAAAGCCGAACTCACCATCCCCCTCGCCTTCTCCCTCCACGCCTCCACCAACGCCGAAGCCGAAGCACGCCGCTCCTTCCGCCACGAACTACGCCTCTTCCAGCTCCTCCCCCGCATCGTCACCGACATCCAGCAGCTCCTCGACCCCACCCACACCTACGAATGCCCCGACCCCGAGGAGCAGCTCGTCGACCTGTGGGACCCCGTCGTCGGCTCCGTCCCCGCCGGCATCAACCACGGGAAGCAACTGTGACCCGCACCCGCACCCGCGCACGCACACCGGAAAGGCGCGGCCGCCGATGTCCTCGATGATCGTCATCACGGCCACCGCCGTCCCCGACCACCTGCGCGGCGCCCTCACCCGCTGGCTCCTCGAAGTCACCCCCGAGCTCTACGTCGGCACCGTCTCCGCCAAAGTCCGCGACGAGCTCTGGGACGCCGTCGCCGCCAGCACCCACGACGGCATCGCCGTCCTGGCCCACCCCGCCGACAACGAACAAGGCTTCCAACTCAGAACAGCGGGCACCCGCCGCCGCGAGCCCGTCGACTTCGACGGGCTCACCCTCATCGCCTTCCGCAGAGAAAGTCAAGAAATGGCAAACCCCCTCTAACGTCGCAGGTCAAAAAGGGTCTTCTCCGCGCGAGCGGAGGTGAACCGCTCACCGGAGGCACCCAGTGACCACCGCGCGCGTCTTCTCCGCGCGAGCGGAGGTGAACCGTGCTCGCCGAGGCGGAGGAGAGGGCGACCGCCGTCTTCTCCGCGCGAGCGGAGGTGAACCGGAAGAGGCGCCGCTGCTGGTGGGTTGCCGCACGTCTTCTCCGCGCGAGCGGAGGTGAACCGCAGCTCGGGGAGAACGTCGCCGGGAGCCTGGCGTCTTCTCCGCGCGAGCGGAGGTGAACCGCGACGCTCGGCACGGTGCCGGACCCGGACGGGGTCTTCTCCGCGCGAGCGGAGGTGAACCGACCGCCTGACCCAACCAACCCCCACTTCCCGAGTCTTCTCCGCGCGAGCGGAGGTGAACCGGCTTCACCTGGCTCCCCGGCATCAGCCAGATCGTCTTCTCCGCGCGAGCGGAGGTGAACCGCCTCGCACGCCGCGTACGAGGACCTCGTTGGCGTCTTCTCCGCGCGAGCGGAGGTGAACCGTGGCAGGACGTCGAGGTGCTGCCCGACCCGGAGTCTTCTCCGCGCGAGCGGAGGTGAACCGGCTGACGAGCTGAAGGCGCCTGCCAGCCCGGAGTCCTCTCCGCGCGAGCGGAGGTGAACCGAAGCACGCCGCGGCGTTGAAGGGCGACGCGCGGTCCTCTCCGCGCGAGCGGAGGTGAACCGCCTGAGCTTCCGGTGACGAGGACGCGCATGGTGTCCTCTCCGCGCGAGCGGAGGTGAACCGTTGACGCCGGAAGTCCAGGAAGGCGAAGCGAAGTCCTCTCCGCGCGAGCGGAGGTGAACCGCCCGTGGGGGTGGTCATGGGGGTGCGGCCTCCGTCCTCTCCGCGCGAGCGGAGGTGAACCGTCACGCTGGAATCGCTCGGGGGGCTGATCGGCGTCCTCTCCGCGCGAGCGGAGGTGAACCGTGCTGGGCATTGCGGTCGGCGTCGGGGTCGCCGTCTTCTCCGCGCGAGCGGAGGTGAACCGGCATTTCCGCCGACCACGAAAACCCAGTCCTTGTCTTCTCCGCGCGAGCGGAGGTGAACCGTTCATGGTCCACTCGGCGAGAGTGAGGGGCTGGTCTTCTCCGCGCGAGCGGAGGTGAACCGTCCGGGCGGCTGCCCGACACGGTCACCCTGTTGTCTTCTCCGCGCGAGCGGAGGTGAACCGTAGCCCGGTCCAACTTGAGTTGCCTTCCTGCGGTCTTCTCCGCGCGAGCGGAGGTGAACCGAACCACTACTGGCACGTCTGCCTGCTCGCCATGTCCTCTCCACGCGAGCGGAGGTGAACCGGTGCGGTCCGGTATTACGGCGTAATACCGGGCGTCCTCTCCGCGCGAGTGGAGGTGAACCCGGAGTTCCCTCCTGACGTCTCAGGTCAGGCGTGGTAACAGAGACAAGCAGGCGAGCCGATCTTCAATCTGTACGGGCTCCGCCGGGACTTGGCGCTCCGGCTGTCCGGCTTACGGAGCACGGCCATCCGGCCCTCGGATCGCGTGGGTAGCCGCTCAGGGCGTCGGTGCCGGGCGATGACGAACCCACGAACGCCCGACGTCCCACCACCGCAGGGGACGACGCGGAGCGACCGTCCGCAGCGAGCTCGCAGCCGCAGGCGCACGAGGCAGCCTGCCGCGTCCGGTGCAAGGACCGCAGTCAAGTGCAGGAACCGCCGTCCGGCGCAGGAAGAGTCGCCCGGCGCAAGGACCGCCGTCAGGTGCAGGAAGAGTCCTCACGTGCGGGAAGAGTCCTCACGTCCGGCTGGGCGTGAGGCAGGTTCCGGCCGGTGCGGTGGCGAGGGGGGTTCCGGGCGCGTAGGGGTCGAACCGCTTCGCGTCCTTCACTTTGGCCGCCTCCTTGGAGAAGAGCGGGTGGATGAAGCCGTCACCCCGCGTGGGACAGGCATCGTTGCCGATCACATACGTGGAGGGGCCCAGCACGAGCTTCCCTTCCCGCACCGTCGCGCTCAGTCGGCGCCGTACGACCACCCGGGCCACTTCCTCACGGTAGGGGCGGACTTCCCAGCCGCCCTCGGTCTTCGTGACGGCGTAGACGAAGGTGTAGTCGGCGTGCACCAGAAGGTCCCCGTCCGGCGTGGCCTCGTACGTCATCGAGCCCTTGACCCTGGTGTCGTCCAGGACGACGACTTCAGCGGGATCGAAGCGAGTGAAGGTCTCCAACGGGCTGCGGTCCTGCGCCGGGTGGGCGAGGGCGGCCTCCAGATCACGCCGGGCGGGATCGTCGGGTGCGAGGAGCGTGAGAGCACTCTCGGGGCGCTCGCCGGCCGTGCCTTCCGCGGAGGTGTTGGCCTCTCGCACGAAGTCGCCCACTGCGGTCAGGCCTTCGGTCACCTCTTCCTCGCTGAGCTTGCCGACCGGGCGGGCCGTGGGCGGTGGCATGCTGCCCGGCACATCGGAGCGGTCCCACAACGCCGCTGGGGAGCCCCGGAACGGTATGGCCGTGGTGAGGGGCCAGGCATCGGGCCACAGCGCCTCATCGAGGGCCCCCGCGGCGAACGGTTCGTTCGCGGGCCGCTCACCGCCCATGACGTCGGACAGCCAGAAAGCGAACCCACCGGCCAGGACCACCCCCGCCCCCGCCCACAGCCCGACCTTGCGGCGCCGCCTCGCGCGGTCCTGCCGTAGCCGCTCCTCGCGGTTCGGATCGTTCTGCGCGGCCTTCAGCCGGGCCGCGAAATCGCCGGCGTCGATCGACATGCAAGTCCTCCCCCTGGCCGCCGATTTGGCGGTCCGGAAAGATCTTGCCATGACCGGATCCGGCCGACGGCCGCGGCGCATCCCCCGTGAGAGCTACCCGGACCGTCCCTGCTCGGGTGATTCGCGCGAGCCGGCGGATTTCTAGCGTGGTCGTCAGAACGGTCGCCGTCGGAGCGACCGTCGCCCCAGGGAGGTCACGATGAGCACACCGTCCGCCGCACAGCACAACGACGCAGGTTCCCGTCCGGACGAGGACGGTGGCGGCCGGGGTGGCCGTCTCGGCCGGGTCGTCCGCTCTCCGCTCGGCTGGATGCTGACGGGCATGGCGGGTGTCGGCGTGGTCTCGGCGCTGACCGCGACCGGCCCCGGTCCGGTGCCGGCCCTGGGCGCGGTCGCCGCGATCGCCGTGTACGGGGTGGTGATGCGCCGGGTCGCGGGACGCTCCGTGCCCGAGGTCGCCCGGAAGGGGGCCGGCAGGGAGGCGCTGCGCGGCGGCGCGCTCGGGCTGGGCTTCGTCCTGGTCTCCACCCTCCTGATCGCGGCGTTCGGGGGCTACTCGTTCTCGTGGGCGGGCAACGGCTTCTTCTTCGTCACCCTGTCCGCGGCGATGGTGCAGACCGGTGCCGCGGTCACCGAGGAGCTGATGTTCCGCGGATTCGCCCTCCAGGCCTTGGAGCAGCGGTGGGGCAGCCGGGTTGCCCTCGTGATCACCGGGCTGTTCTTCGGTGTCGCCCACCTCGGTGCTCCTGGAGCGAGCGCGTGGAGTGCGTTCGCCATCGCTGTGGAGGCGGGTGTGATGCTCGGGGCCGCGTTCCTGTGGCGGCGTAGCATCTGGTTCGTCGCGGGGCTGCACTTCGCCTGGAACACCGCCGAGCAGCTGCTCGGCATCCCGGTCTCCGGGCAGACTCCCGAGGGCCTGTTCACGGTCGACACCCACGGCTCCGCCCTGCTCAACGGCGGCGCATTCGGTCTGGAGACGTCGATCGTGCCCATCCTCATCAGTGTGCTGCTCACCGTTCCGATGCTCGTCCTCGCCGGCCGTCGCGGTGGCCTGCGGCCCCGCCGTTCCGGCCGGCATTGAGTGGAATCGACTCTTCGGATACACCGACCGAGGAGAGGGAGGGACATAAGTGATACTCCGTCAGATACGTTTGCATGCGCGCTGGTTGAGGAGACCACTCGCGCGGTGGAAGGAGCAGGACGCCTTCCTCAAGGACGGCGCCCTCGCCCTGGCGCTCGCTCTGCTGGCCTTCGTACCGACCCTCTCGGGCATCGGGGCGCAGATCGGCGATCTGCCCGAAAGGCCGGCGAACGCGCTGGGTTTTGCACTGATCCTGGCCCAGACCCTGCCGCTGGCGGCCCGTCGCCGCCTGCCCGCAAGCTGTCTTGCGGTCGTCGCCGCCGCGTGCGCCCTGCACCAGGCCCTGGGTTTCGCGACGACGTTCGCCAGCATGGGCCTGTATCTGGCGCTGTACTCGGCCGGAGCCCACCTGGTCCGCTTCCGTCGCGGCTCGGCGGGCGTGGCGAGCGCGGGGTACGCGGCGCTGACCGTCGGTCTGCACCGGCTCGGCTCCCCGGGGGACGTGACGGACTATCTCGCGTTCTACCTGGTGCTGGTCGTGGTGTGGCTGGTGGGGAGCGGTGTACGCAGGCGGCGCGCGGAGGAGGCGGAACGGCGGCGGCTGGCCGGCGAGGTGGCGACGGCCGCCGAGCGGGCGCGGATCGCCCGGGAACTCCACGACGTGGTCACCCACCATGTGACAGCCATGGTGGTGCAGGCGGACGCGGCGCAGTTCCTGATCGCGTCGGCGCCGGAACGGGCCACCACGGGAATGGCCTCCGTCAGCGACACCGGGCGCCGGGCCCTGACCGAACTGCGTTACCTGTTGGGCGTGTTGGAGGCAACCGGCGAGTCCGCGACCACCGGATCAGCGACCGTCGGATCAGCGACCGCCGGGTCAGCGACGGCGGGCCGCACGGTAGGCGGCCCCGGCCGGAAGGGCTCCTCGTACGGTAACCGGGGCCCCGCCCTCGGCCGGGTGGAGGACCTGGTCGAGCAGGCCCGCAGGTCGGGTCAGCCGGTGGAGTTCAGCGAGCGGGGTGAGCGGCGGCCCCGGAACGTGGACGTGGAGCTGGCCGCGTACCGGGTGGTGCAGGAAGCGCTCACCAACGCGATGAAGTACGCGGCCGGGCAGCCGACACGGGTCCTGGTCCGGCACGGCGAGGCGCACGTCGAGATCGGGGTGACCACCGACGGCCCCGTCCGCACCGCCGCACCGGCCGCCGCACCGGCCCCCCGTGAGCCGGGCCCCGGGGGCGGACGAGGGCTGGCCGGGCTGCGGGCCCGGGTACACATGCTCGACGGTGAACTGGAGGCCGGACCCCGGCCGGAGGGCGGATTCGAGGTCCGTGCCACGATTCCCTCCGTGCCCGAGCCCGAGCCCGAAGCCGAACCCGGGCGCGAACCCGGGCACGAACCCGAGCCCGAGCCCGAGCCCGTCCGAGACTGACCGGAGCAGCCCTGTGAGCGATGCGCCCCCGCCGATCCGCGTGCTCGTCTGCGACGACCAGGAACTGGTGCGGACCGGCTATGTCACCATCTTCTCGGCCCAGCCCGACATCGAGGTCGTCGGCGAGGCCGAGAACGGACACGCGGCGGTGGAGGCCGCGCGGCGGCTACGCCCCGACGTGGTGGTGATGGACATCCGGATGCCCCTGCTCGACGGCATCGAGGCGACCCGCCAACTCGCCGGACCCGACTCCGTCCCCGGCTCCGACTCCGTCCCCGACTCCGACTCCGACTCCGTTCCAGGATCCGGCTCCGGCTCCGGCCTCGGCCCCAAAGGCCCGCCGAAGGTACTGGTCGTCACCACGTTCAACGTCGACGCCCATGTCTACGACGCACTGCGCGCCGGCGCCAGCGGCTTCCTCCTCAAGGACGCGCCGCCCGCGGAACTGGTCAACGGCATCCGGACCGTTGCCCGCGGCGAGGCACTGCTGGCCCCCGCCGTCACCCGGCATCTCATCGGCCATTACGCCGAGCACCTGCGCCCCGCCGACACCGCCCGGCCGGCCCGCCAGGACGTCGTACGCGCGCTGACGCCCCGCGAACTGGAGGTGCTCCGGCAGATGGCCGAGGGGTTGTCCAACGCGGAGATAGCGGCGGCGCTGTACATCACCCCCGAGACGGTGAAGACCTATGTCTCGCGGATCCTGGCCAAGCTCGCCCTGCGCGACCGGGTTCAGGCGGTCGTCCTCGCCTACCGGGTCGGGCTGGTCTCCGGCACGCCCTGAACCGACGGGTGTCAGGCGGCGTCCGAGCCCTGCGGCCAGGGCAGCTTCGTCAGTTCCGGCCACAGCGCCGTCCACCGCTCGGCCTTGGCCTCGTACACCTGGCGGGGCGCTTCCGTGGTCGGGTTCGGGCGCAGTACCAGGTTGAACAGGTCGGCGAAGCCGTAGGTGCTGTGGACGTGGAGCAGGCCGTCCTCGTCCAGGTTCACGGCGACGCAACAGCAGGTCGCGGCTAAGGAGCCGATCGCCTCGTCGAGGCTCGCGTACGGGGCGATCTCCTTGCCGAACTTCGACCCGTACCAGAGGTGTACGCGTGCCTGGTTGCGCGGCTCCAACTCGACGCCGAGGTCCTCGCAGGCTTTCAGACATCGCCTGGTCACGAGGTCTTCCGCCTCGTACGACAGATCGGTGTCGTCGTAGAAGAACAGGTCGTGATCCCTGACGCCGTGGTTGAGGTCCGCGCGACCGACAGCTGCGTTCCAGACCGTCTGAAACAGCGATCCCGCTGTCAGATACCAGGGCGGGAGGTCGAGAGTCGCGAGCCGCTCCAGCACCGCACTGACGGTCGGGTTCCGCAGGATCGTACGGGCGAAGGCGAGGGCCTGTTCCTCCGGTGCGGCAGCGGCGAGTCCACGCAGATCAGTCGTGCCGGCAGCCGCGCGCGCGAGGCTGCCACGGGCGAACTCGAAGTCCAGGGCGGGGGCGGGCACCCTCCAGACCATGCCACAGGAGGCTGACATCACGATCGGTCTTCGGGCTGCCCGCCCTGGATTCGGGGGCGTGTCAGGGCGCCCGGTGCCCCTCCGGCGCCTCGCCCGGCGTCGTGGGCTGCCGCAGTACGGCGACCTCCCGGGGCCGCAGGACGAACTCCGCGCCGGCCGGCGGCCCCACGAGCACCTCGCCGGTCACCCCGGGCAGGGGGACGGGCGCGTCGCCGTGGTTGACCAGGAAGACGTAGCGGGCGGAGCTGTCGCGTCGTACGACCTGCTCGACCGTTCCTCGTGCCGGCTCGGGCAGTTCGCCGGTCACCCCGGCCGGGGCGAGCAGCCGGGGAAGCAGTGCGGCGAGGCCGTCGATGCCCAGACGGGTGGAGACGTACGTCGCCGATCCCCTGTCCGCGGGGCGGCGGCGCGTGACGGCCGGGCGGCCGGCGTACGTTCCGCTGCGGTAGCGGGCGAGGGTCTCCACGTCGGGGCCGGTGACGTCGATCCGGTCGGTCCACAGAGTGCCGGTCACGGCGTGGCCCGCACCGGATACGGGGTCACCGGCACCGGGTACGGGGGCGCCGTCCGGGCCGAGAGCACCGTCGAGGTCCACGTCGACCGTGTCCCCGTCGAGCAGCGGGCCGAATTCCTCGATGCGGATGCCGAGCAGGTCACGCAGGGCGCCGGGGTGGCCGCCGAGCCAGATGTGGTCGTTCTCGTCGACGACGCCGGAGAAGTAGGTGGTGACGAGGTGGCCGCCGCCTTCGACGTAGCGGGTGAGCTCCTTGGCGAGGGGCTGCGGTACGACGTGCAGGACCGGTGCGATCACGACGTCGTACGGGGCGAGATCGGTGCGGTGGGCGGGTACGACGTCGGCGCGGACGCCGAGGCTCAGCAGTGCGGAGTACCAGTCGAGCGCCTCGCGGTGGTAGTCGAGGAGGGAGGTGGGGTGCGAGTCCTGCTCACTGGCCCACCAGGAGTCCCAGTCGAAGAGGATGGCCACCCGAGCGGGTTCGCGCTCGCTCCCGGCGAGGGGCGCCAGCGCCTCCAAGGTACGCCCCAACTCCACTACATCCCGAAAGAGTTGGCTGTCGGATCCGGCGTGCGGAACCATCGCCGAGTGGTACTTCTCGGCTCCGGCCGCGGACTGGCGCCACTGGAAGAAGCAGACGGCGTCGGCGCCGTGGGCGACGTGCAGCAGTGAGTCGCGCGCCAACTCACCCGGCTTTTTTGGCAGGTTGATGGGCTGCCAGTTGACCGCGCTGGTGGAGTGCTCCATCAGGAACCACGGCCGGTGGGCCGCGATTCCGCTGGTGAGGTTGGCGCAGAAGGAGAGTTCGTCGCGGCTACGGGGCCCGGTGGTGGCGTAGTGGTCGTTGGAGACGAAGTCGACCGCGTCGGCCCAGTCGGCGTAGTCCATGCCCTTCATCCCGCTCATCACCATGAAGTTGCTGGTGACGGGGGTGTCGGGGGTGATCTCGCTCAGGATCTCGCGCTCGGCGAGCAGGTACTCCTTCAGGGCGTCCGAGGAGAACCGCTTGAAGTCGAGCTGCTGGGTCGGATTGGGGTGAGAGGCCGCCAAGCGCGGCGGCAGGATCTGCTCCCAGTCGCTGTAGCGCTGGGACCAGAAGTGGGTGCCCCAGGCGTGGTTGAGGCTGTCGAGCGTGGTGTAGCGGCGGCGGAGCCAGGCGCGGAAGGCGCGGGCCGCGTCGTCGGAGTAGTCGTAGACGTTGTGGCAGCCCAGCTCGTTGCTGACGTGCCAGGCGACGAGGGCCGGGTGGTCGGCGTAGCGGGTCGCCATCTCCCGTACGAGGCGCAGCGCGTGGCTGCGGAAGACCGGCGAGGTGGGGCGCCAGTGCTGTCGCGCTCCGGGCCACACGGTCTCGCCGGTGGCGGTGACCGGGAGGATCTCGGGGTGCGCGGTGGTCAGCCACGGCGGCGGGGAGGCGGTGGCGGTGGCGAGATCGACCCCGATGCCACCGGCGTGCAGCAGGTCCATGACCTCGTCGAGCCAGCCGAAGTCCCAGCTGTCCTGGGCGGGTTGGAGCCGGGCCCAGGAGAAGATCGCCAGCGAGACGACGTTCACGCCGGCCTCGCGCATCAGCCGGACGTCCTCCTCCCACACCTCCCGCGGCCACTGCTCGGGGTTGTAGTCGGCGCCGTAACTGAGCCGACTGCTGCCGTCGGGGCCCTTCGCGTACGGGAAACGGGAGATGCGGGGGGAGGTCATGCGCGTCCTTCCACAGGCCGGGGTTGAGAGGAGGTGACGTGGTCGGCCTCGGGTGCTACTTCTCGACGGTGAAGCCCTGCTCGCTGCCGTAGGCGAGCGACTTGTCCTGCCACGACTTCAGCCCGTCCGACAGCTTGGTCGAGGAGATGTACGCCTTGCCGACGGTGTCGTTGAAGATGGAGTTGGAGTAGACCTGGTACGGCAGGTAGCTCCAGCCGCTGGGCACGCTCTTCGCGGAGGCGGCGAAGATCTCGTTGGCCTTCTGGCCGCCGAAGTACGGGAACGCGGTGTCCTGGAACTCCTTGGAGTTCAGGTCGGCGGTGGTCGCCGGGAACGCACCGTTGGCGATGCGGGTCTTCACGCCCGCGCCGGAGTTGGCGTACTCCACGAAGGCGTAGGCGAGTTCCTTGTTCTCGCCCTGCGTGGGCAGGGCGAGCGAGCTGCCGCCGTTCTCGGCGCTGGCGTTCGCGCCCTTCTCCCACTGCGGCAGCGGGGCGACGCGCCAGTCACCGGCGGCGTCCTTCACGCCGGAGGCGAAGTTGGCGGGCATCCAGGCGCCGATCGGGAGGGTCGCGATGGTCCCGTCGCCCAGGCCCTTGTACCAGTCGTCGCTCCAGCCGGCGATGGGCGAGACGAGCTTCTCGTCGATCAGCTTCTGCCAGGTGTCGGTGTATTTGACGGCGCCCGCGTCGGTGAAGTCGATGCCGACCTTCGTGCCGTCGACCTTGTACGGGTGCGAACCGGCCTGCCAGAGAAGGCTGGTGGTCAGACCCGCGTCGCCGAGGTCGCTGGTGATATACGCCTTCGGGTTCGCCTTGTGCAGGGTGCGGGCGGCCTCGACGTACTCGTCCCAGGTCGTCGGCACCGCGATCTTGTACGTGTCGAAGACCTTCTTGTTGTAGAAGAGCGCCATCGGGCCGGAGTCCATCGGCAGGCCCCACACACCGCCGCCGGTCGTCACCGAGTTCCAGGGGCCGGGCGAGTACGAGCCCGCCAGCTTGTCGGCGCCGTACGCCTTGAGGTCGGCGACCTCCTTCGTCAGGGCGTACTGGCCGAGCGCGTAGTACTCCAGCTGGGCGACGTCGGGGACGCCCTTCTTCGCCGAGATGGCGTTCGACAGCGCCTTGTACTCGTCGTTGTTGGTGCCCGCGTTGACCAGCTTGATGTCGACCTTCGGGTACTTCTTCTCGAAGTCCTCGGCGACCTGCTTCAGGGTGGGCTCCCAGGCCCACACCGTGACGGTGCCGCCCTTCTGCAGCGCGGCCTGGATGTCGGACGAACCCACCTGCTTCTGGCCGGAGTCGTCGTCGGAGCCACCGCAGGCGGTCGCCCCCAGGGCCAGGGCGCAGACGAGACCGAGGCCGCGCAACAGGCGGCGGGAGTGCTGGGACATGGCGGTATTTCCACTTCCTCGTGGTTCGACATGACGTGCGGACAGTGAGTTCGAGATGACGTGCGGAGATGAGTTCAAGGGGGTGTGGGCGGACCGTGCGAGAGGGCCGGTGCACGCGTGCGACGCCCCGGGCTATTCCTTGACGCTTCCGGCGGCGAGGCCGGACTGCCAGTACTTCTGGAGCAGCAGGAACGCGGCGATCAGCGGCACGATGGTGAGCAGTGAGCCGGTGACGACCAGGTTGAAGACGGCCTCGCCGCCGGCGGTGGCGGCCTGTTTGTTCCAGGCGTCCAGGCCGAGGGTCAGCGGGTACCAGTCGGGGTCCTTCAGCATGATCAGCGGCAGGAAGTAGTTGTTCCAGGTCGCGACCGTGGTGAAGAGGAGCACGGTGACGGTGCCCGGGGCGAGCAGCGGCAGCGCGACCTGGAAGAAGGTGCGCAGTTCGCTCGCTCCGTCGATGCGGGCCGCCTCCATCAGTTCGACGGGCACCGCCTCGGTGGCGAACACCCACATCAGGTAGAGGCCGAACGGCGAGATCAGCGAGGGGATGATCACCGCCCACGGGGTGTCCGTCAGGCCGATCTTGCTGAACAGCAGGAAGGTCGGGACGGCGAGTGCGGTGGTCGGTACGGCGACGGCGCCGATGACGACGGCGAACACGGCGCGTTTGCCGGGGAACTGGAACTTGGCGAGCGCGTAGCCGCCGAGTACCGCCAGGAAGGTGGCGCCGCCCGCGCCGACGACGACGTACAGGAGGGTATTGAGGAGCCAGCGGCCGAAGACCCCGTCCTGGTAGGTGAAGGTCTGACTGAGGTTGTCCCAGAGGGCGAAGTCCCCGTCGAACCAGAGACCGAACGAACGGGCCAGTCCTGTCTGCGACTTGGTGGCGCTGATGACCAGCCAGACCAGCGGCAGCAGGCTGTAGACGAGGACCACGCCGGTGACCGCGGTCAGCAGGACGCTGCGCCGGGGGCGGCCCGGGGTGTGGGCGCGGCGCCGTGTGCGCAGGCGGGGCGTGGCAACGCGCTTCGGCATCGCGGCGGGTCGGGGGGTTTCGGTCGCACTGCTCGTCGTCATCACGTTCACGCTTCCTTGCGCATGCCGCGCAGTTGGACGACGTAGGCGACGACCATGGTGATCACGCCCATGACGATGGCGACCGTCGCCGAGTAGTTGTGCTGCTGGCCGGAGAAGGACAGCGAGTACGTGTAGTAGTTCGGGGTGTAGTCGGTGGTGATGGTGTTCGGCGCCAGCTTCTGCAGGATGGCGGGCTCGTTGAAGAGCTGGAAGCTGCCGATGATGGAGAAGATCGTCGCGATGACCAGGGCGCCCCGGATCGCGGGGAGTTTGATCGCGGCGACGACCCGCCACGGGCCGGCGCCGTCGATCTCGGCCGCCTCGTAGAGCGAGTGCGGGACAACGCGCAGCGCCGAGTAGAAGATCAGCATGTTGTAGCCGACGAACTCCCAGGTGACGATGTTGCCGATCGAGGCGAGGACCAGTCCTGAGGAGAGCGGGTCGGGCAGGTGCAGGCCGAGCGCGTCGTTGATGTCGCCGACCAGGCCGAACCGGGGGCCGTACAGGAAGCCCCACATGAGGGTGGCGACGACGGCGGGGACGGCGTAGGGCAGGAAGACGGATATCCGGAAGAACTCCTTGCCGTACAGGCGGCCGCTGTCGACGGCGAGTGCGACGAAGAGCGCGATGCCGAGCATGATCGGCACCTGGACCACCAGGAAGAGTCCGACGCGGGCGACTCCGTCCCAGAACTGCGGATCTTCAAGCGCCTGTTGGTAGTTGTCGAAGCCGACGAACGTAGTGCCGCCGATCAACCGGGTACGGAACAGGCTCAGATACAGCGAGTACCCGAGCGGCACCAGGAAGACCAGGGCGAAGACGAGCACGAAGGGGCCGATGAACCCCCATCCCGCCCATGAGCGGCGGGACCGCGCCATCGGCGGTCCTGCCGGGCGGGCCCCTGTGGCCGCCGGCGGTTGCAGCGTCGTCATCTCGCGCCCCTCGCTCGTGCTTCACCGAACCGGAAAGGACGTTCACGCACACGTTCCGGGCAGGTGAACGGGCTCGCCCCGACGGCCCGACTGGCATTATGTTTACGTAAACATCTGGTGGCGGCATGTCTACACTGCCCCCAGATGGGCGGTCAAGAGCCGTACACGAAGGCGACATCCGATGAGGGAGACGGTGGACGAAGCAGGCGAACGCCCTCCGGGCACAGGCATGTTCCCGACCGGACCGGCTCCCGGGAGCGGGAATCCGAAACGCCGCAGAACCGTCTCGATGGCGGATGTGGCCCGGGTCGCGGGGGTGTCCTCCCAGACGGTCTCCCGCGTCTCCAACGGCTTCCCCGGCGTGAACGAGGAGACCCGCCGGCAGGTCCTGGCCGCGATGAAGGACCTCGGCTACCGCCCCAACAGCGCTGCGCGCGCGCTCAAACGCGGCGAGTTCCGCACCATCGGGGTCATCACCTTCACGCTCTCCACCACCGGCAACGTGCGGACCCTGGAAGCCATCGCGGCCTCGGCCGCCCAGGAGGGGTACGCGGTCACCCTGCTGCCGGTCGCCGTCCCCACCCAGGACGAGGTGCGGGGCGCGTTCTCGCGGCTCGGCGAACTCGCCATCGACGCGGCCATCGTCATCATGGAGGTCCACCTCCTCGACGAGGCGCGCCTCTCCCTGCCGCCGCACGTGAAGGTCGTCGTCGCGGACTCCGACGCCGGGGACCGCTACAGCGTCGTCGACACCGACCAGGCGGGCGGCACCCGCGACGCCGTCAACCACCTGCTGGGCCTGGGCCATCGCACCGTCTGGCACCTCGCCGGCCCCGAGGGCTCCTACGCCGCGCAGCGCAGGGCGGACGCCTGGCGCTCGGCGCTGGAGGACGAGGGCAGGGTTCCGCCGCCCCTCGTACGCGGCGACTGGTCGGCGGAGTCGGGTTACCGGGCGGGGCTCCGGATCGCCGAAGAGGCCGAGTGCACCGCCGTGTTCGCGGCCAACGACCAGATGGCGCTCGGTCTGCTGCGCGCCCTCCACGAACGCGGCCGCGAAGTGCCCGGGGACGTCTCCGTCGTCGGTTTCGACGACATCGCCGAGGCCGGTTCCTTCCAGCCCCCGCTGACCACCGTCCACCAGGACTTCGGCGAGGTGGGCCGCCGCTGCGTCGCGGGCGTCCTGCACCAGATGCGGCAGAGCGGCCCCGGGCACGGTACGACGCTCGTACCGACGCGGCTCGTCCTGCGGGAGAGCACCGCTCCCCCGCCGGCACAGAGGCCGCCCGGCACCGCCCCGGCCGTCCCCGGACATGCCCCGGCCGGTCGCGCGGCACTCCCTCGGGGGTGACCGCGGACCGGCCGGGGCGGACGGGGGGGGAACCCCACGCACGGAGGGGAACCCCACGGACGGGGGGAACCCCACGGACGGGGGGAACCCCACGGATCGGACAGGCACGAGGCTCAGGCGAAGACCGACAGCAGCAGCGCCATCAGCAGGCCGCAGACGCTCACGATGGTCTGGATGGCGGTGTGCGACTTCGTGGCCTGGCCCAGGGTCATCCCGAAGGACTCCTTCACCAGCCAGAAGCCCGCGTGGTTGACGTAGTTGAGGCCGATCGAGCCGGCGCCGATGGCCACCACGAGGAGCGAGGTGTGCAGGCTGCCGCCGTCCTGGGCGAGGGGCGCGAGGATGCCCGTCGCGGCGACGATGCCGACGGTGGCGGAGCCGGTGGAGAAGGAGAGCAGCAGGGCCGTCAGCCAGCCCAGCACGATCACGTTGATGTGCATGCCGGTCGCGGCGGACTCGACGGCCTGGCCGATCCCGGAGTCCTTCAGCACCTGGTTGAACGCGCCGCCGCCCGCGATGATCAGCAGGATGCCGGCGACGGCCTTCAGGCTGTCGGTGAGGGCGCTGCGGATGGCGTCCGAGGAGAGGCCGCTGCGGTAGCCGAGGGCGAACAGCGCGAAGAGGACGCCGGCGAGCATGGCGATCACCGGCTCGCCCATGAAGGCCAGGACGTGGCGTACCTGGTGCGCCTTCCTGTCGGCGAAGGCCGCCCAGGCCCGGGAGCGTGGGGTGACCCTGGTCGTCGGGGACGCCACCTGGGTCGAGGGCACCCTCGCCGCACCGGTCGACGTCACGACCGTCTTCGGCAACCTGGTCGACAACGCGATCGAGGCGGCCCAGCAGGGGCAGCGCCCCGGGGCGCGGGTGGAGGTGGAACTCATGACGGAGGGCACCACGCTGGTCATCACCGTCGCGGACACCGGCGACGGTGTCGCGGTCGTCCCGGCCGAGGACGTGTTCCGCGAGGGCCTGTCCACGAAGAACCACGACCCGGTCGTCGGCGGGCGCGGCATCGGCCTGGCGCTCGCCCGTCAGATCGCCCGTACGAAGGGGGGCGACGTGTACCTCGCGGAGCCCGGCGGACCGCCCCTGCCCTCCCCGCCGGCCGAGGGCCCCGAAGGGACCGGCGCCGACCAGGTTTCCGGCGGCGCCGTCTCCGGGGCTTCACCGTGGCCGGGACCGCGCACACGGCGACGAAGGCCCTGGCGGCCGTCGCCGCCGCCAGGGCCGCCGGAACACCCGTCGACCTGGCCCTCGTCGACGTCTACCTGTCCGACGGTTCCGGTGTCGACCTGCTGCGCGGCCTGGACTGCGACGCCTTCGTCCTCAGCGCGGCGGCCGAGGGCCCGGTGGTCCGCCGCGCCCTGTCGGCTGGCGCGCCGGCCTATCTGATCAAGCCGTTCCCGCCGGAACTGCTGGCGGAGAAGCTGCGGGGGTACGCCCGGTTCCGCCAGCTCACGGACGCCGGTTCCGTGGACCAGAGCACCGTGGAGAGCGTGTACGGCACGCTGCGGGAACCCTCCGTCCGCCGCCCCGAGCGCCGTCCCACCGCGGGGACGCTGACGGGCGACGCGGTGCTGAAGACCGTGCGGAACTCCCCGGCGCCGCTGTCGGCGGCGGAGGTGGGCGAGCTGATCGACGTCTCGCGCGCCACCGTGCAGCGCTACCTCGCCGCGCTCGTCACCTCGGGCCGTCTGAAGATGCATCTGCGCTACGGGACGACGGGGCGGCCGGAGCAGGAGTACGGGTGCCCTGAGCGGCGTCCCGCTCTCCCGGGCGGGACCGTTTCCAGGAGGCGTCGGCACTCCCCCGAGGCACAGTTCCCGGGCGGCGTCAGTGCTCATCGGCGATGAAGCCGGCCAGGGCGGCGGCGACGGCGGCGGGCTGCTCGTCGGGGATGAAGTGCCCGGCGTCGGGCACGACGACTCCGGTGACGTCACCGGCCCAGGGGCCGAGGGAAGCCGCCATGTCCGGGATGGAGCCGTGGCTGCTGGAGATGCCGAGGACGGGCACGGTCAGGTGCTGCCGGTCGAGCGCCTGGTGGTTCCGGCGTGCCGACTCGGCGGCGTCCCGGTAGTAGGCGAGAGCCGCGCGGAGGCCGCCTTCGGCGGCGAGGGCCGCCGCGTAGTGGTCGAGGTCGGTGTCGTCGAACGTGCCGGGAGAGAGCGCCTTCGTCTTCAGGAACCAGCCGACGTACTCGCGTTCGCGACCGGCGAGCAGAGTCTCGGGCAGGTCGGGCACCAGGTGGAAGGCGAAGTGCCAGGTCTTCCACGCCCGGGCCGGGTCGGTGGGAATGGTCTCCGGGAGGGTGATGCCGGGGATTCCGGCGTCGAGCAGGGCGACCCCGCGCAGCCGTCCCCCGTGGTCGAGGGCGAGGGAGAAGGCGACCCAGGCGCCGATGTCGTGGGCGGCCAGCCAGTAGGCAGAAACCCCGAGCGCCTTCACGGCGGCACGGACGTGGGCGGCGACCGTGTGGGTGTCGTAGCCGCTCTCCGGGCGCTCGGAGTGGCCCTGGCCCGGCAGGTCGATCGCGATGACGCGGAACCGGTCGGCGAGGCTGGGCATGACCTTCCGCCAGGCCCACCACGTCTGCGGGAACCCGGCGAGCAGGACGAGGGCCGGGCCGTCCGGCCGGCCGCCTTCGACGGCATGGAGGCGGATGCCGTCCGCGTCGACCCAGCGGTGGGTGAACCCGTCCAGGTCGTGCGGGGGCAGGTCGCCGACAGGGTTGCCCTCGGAGACGTAACCAGGGACGTGCTGAGCGGTGGTCGCCGGGGCGGTCACAGGAATCCTCCAGGGGAACGGGGATGGCTCGCGGCCATGATCACGCCGGCAACGTAACACATCTTGAACCATTCAGTTCAAGATAGACTGGTGCGCAGCACGACCCATGGAGAACGCCCCATGAAGAACCACCCATGGAGCACGGCTCATGGATCACGGCTCATGGGCATCGACGCACCGGCGAGGAAGTACCACGTGGCAGGCAAGAAGCAGTTCGACATGGACACGGCACTCGACGCCGCGATGGTCCAGTTCTGGCGGGCCGGCTACGCCGACACCTCGGTGGACGACCTGTCCCGGGCGACGGGGCTGAACCGCAGTTCCCTCTACTCCTCGTTCGGCGACAAGGACAGGCTCTTCCTGCGCTGCCTGGACTTCTACACCGCGCGCTACGGCGCCGCGTACGACGCCGCCCTGTCGTCCGCGGCCTCGGAACCCCTGGCGGCGGTTCGCGCGTTCTTCGACGTCACCCTCGATCGCATCGCCGATCCCGAACTGCCCGACGGATGCCTGATCGCCCAGTCGGCCATGGCGATCCCGGTGCTGAGCCAGGCCGTAGCGGCGCACACCAGGGAGGCGTTCGGCTTCCAGCGTGCGCGCCTGCGCGCGGCGCTGAAGGCCGGGCGGCTGACGGACGAGGATGCCGATGCCTTCGCCGAGCACACGGCGGCCGTGAACCAGTCTCTCGCCGTCATGAGCCGGGCCGGGGCGACCCCGGCGCAGCTGCTGGCCATCGTGGGCGTGAGCCTCGACGCGCTCGGGCAGGCGTTGAGCGCGGCCGGGCGCGCGTGAGGAGTGTGTCCGGCACCGGAGCCCCTCACCGGTGACGGGAGCGCCGGATGCCCCACGGCGAGGCCGCCCGCATCAGGCGGGCCGCCGCCCGGATCAGGGAGTGGCCGCGGAGACCACGTAGACGACCGGGGACGCCGGGTCGGTCATGTTCACGGTGATGTTCTGGGTGGGCCGGGGGTCCTTGTTCCTGTGCGTCGTCCCGGCCCAGGACGCACCGGACCAGAAGTTCCAGTCGGTGATCCGGATGTCCCGCTGGGAGATCGTGATCTTCCCGGTCTTCAGGGCCGCGCGGTCGGTCCCCATGCCGCTCAGGAAACGGTCGAGACCGGCGGAGGTGGTCCGGAACTTCAGATACATCCGGCTCGCCTTCCAGTTGTTGGTCTCGTAGTACTGCACTCCCGTCGCGTTCCCCGGTACGGGTACCTCGAAGATCCGCCGCTGCATCCGTGACGGCCAGCTCGCGCGGAGCCCCTGGGCGGCGGCCTCGGCCTCCTTGTCCTTGCCGGAGGCGCGGCTCTGACCGGCCGAGACCAGCAGATATCCGGCCGGGATACCGATCAGCAGCACGATGATCGTCGCGGTGATCAGCCGTCTGCGGAAGACCCGGCGCGGATCGGGCGCGGCTTCGCCGTCCCCCGGTGCGCACTGGCGCGGCACCACGGGCTGCTCGGGGGCTTCGGCGATCACGGTTCCCTCGGGACTCGGATGCTCGGCTGCGGTCATGGTCTTCGGATCCCTAGGTCGTGTTTCCCGGCGCCGGGCGGGGTGGCCCCGCCCGGCGGGCCCTGCGCTCAGTCGCCGGTCCGGGGGCTCCGCGTGCTGCGCAGGGTGCTCGCGGCCTGGTCGTAGATCTGCGCGTAGCGCTCGTACCGCTCGACCCGGCGGCGGTTGGCGCGGCGGAAGCGGCGGGCGACGAGCCGGGCGAGGTCGGCGGCGCCGACCATGCCGGCCTCGGGGCCGAGCTGCGCCCGGACGATCCTGGCCTCGGGGCGGTAGCCGCGGCCGGTGAGCTGGCGCTTGAAGGCGTCCCGGGCGGGGTTGATCAGCAGTTCGTCGGCGGCGCTGACGCCACCGCCGATGACGAAGCAGGAGGGGTCGAGCGCGGCCGCGAGATTGGCGATGCCGACGCCGAGCCACTGGCCGATGTCCTGGAAGAGCTCGATGCACATCGGGTCGCCCTCGCGGGCCAGCTCGGTGATGAGCGGCCCGGTGATCTCCGGGATGTTGCCCTTGACGCGCTCGATGATGTTGTACGCGACCGGGGAGTCGGCGGCGGCCAGCTCCTTGGCCTCGCGGACCAGCGCGTTGCCGGAACTGTACTGCTCCCAGCAGCCGCGGTTGCCGCAGGGGCAGCGGTGGCCGCCGGGGACGACCTGCATGTGCCCGAACTCGCCGGCCACGCCGTACTTGCCCCGCTTGACCTGCCCGTCCTCCAGGATCGCGCCGCCGATGCCGGTGCCGAGAGTGATCATCACCAGGTGGTCCTCGCCCCGTCCGGCGCCGAACCGCCACTCCGCCCAGGCGGCGGTGTTGGCGTCGTTGTCGACCATGACGGGGACGACGAGGCGGGAGGCGAGGGCGTCGCGCAGGGGCTCGTCGCGCCAGGCGAGGTGCGGGGCGAAGAGCACCCGGGAGCGGTCCGCGTCGACCCAGCCGGCCGCGCCGATGCCGACGGCGTGCACGTCGTGGCGGTCGGAGAGGTCCAGCACCAGCTCGACGATGGTGTCCTCGACGACCCGGGGGCTCTTGGACTTGTCGGGCGTCTCGGTGCGCAGCTGCTCCAGGATGTTGCCGTCCGCGTCGACGACGCCGGCCATGACCTTGGTGCCGCCGATGTCGATGCCGACGGTGGGGACGCGGGGCGCCGTGAGGTGGGAGCGCCGCTCCCTCGTACCGACGGTCTTGAGGACGGTGGCGCGGGCGGAGCCGCGGTGGGTGAAGTCGCGGTACGTGCTCATCGTCCCTGCGGTGTCTGGGGTGGCCGGCGGGTCAGTGCTGCCGGCGGCGGACGGCGCCCACCTCGATCGATTCTGCCACTGCCGTCCGCCCACAGCCGCCTCGGCGGTTTCCGCCGTGGCCGGGCCGCCGCCCGGTCACTCGGTGTCGTCGTCCACCGGGTGGCCGCCGATGGAGGTCGGCGCGGGGGCGCGCTCCAGCTCGTGGCTGAGCTCGTCGAGCTCGCTGCCGCCCGCCATCTGCCGGGTCAGCTCGTCGAGGGTGACGTCGCCCTTGGTGTGGCTGCCGGCCATCGCGCCGCGCTTGAGGAGGACGAACCGGTCGCCGACGAGGTAGGCGTGGTGGGGGTTGTGCGTGATGAGGACCACTCCGAGTCCCGCGTCCCGGGCGGCGGCGACGTACTTCAGTACGACTCCGGACTGCTTGACGCCGAGCGCCGCCGTCGGCTCGTCCAGGACGAGGACCTTGGCGCCGAAGTGGACGGCCCGGGCGATGGCCACGCACTGCCGCTCGCCGCCGGAGAGGGTGCCGATCGGCTGGTCGACGTCGCGCAGGTCGATGCCCATGCGGTGCAGTTCGGCGCGGGTCGTCTCGCGCATCAGCCGGACGTCCAGGCGCTTGAACGGGCCGGATCCGGTGGTCGGCTCCGAGCCGAGGAAGAAGTTGCGCCAGACCGGCATGAGCGGGACGACGGCGAGGTCCTGGTAGACGGTGGCGATGCCCCGGTCCAGGGCGTCGCGCGGGTTGACCAGGGTGGTCTCCTCGTCCTCGATCCGGAAGGTGCCCTCGTCGTGCCGGTGCAGACCGGCGATGATCTTGATGAGGGTGGACTTGCCGGCGCCGTTGTCACCGAGCACGCAGGTGATCTCACCGGCGTGGACCTCCAGCGAGACGTCGGTCAGCGCCTTGATGCTGCCGTAGTACTTGCTGACGTGGTCGAGCCGGACCAGCGCCTGGGGGGCCGTTGTCCGGGGGGCCGGGGCCGTCATGTCGTCGCCTCCGCGCGCTTGCGTACCCATGCGTTGAGCAGGGTGGCCAGGAGCAGCATCGCTCCGAGGAAGAACTTGAACCAGTCCGGGTTCCACTCGGCGTAGACGATGCCCTTGCTGGTCATGCCGAAGATGATGGCGCCGACGGCCGAGCCGATCGCGGAGCCGTAGCCGCCGGTGATCAGGCAGCCGCCGATGACGGCCGCGATGATGTAGATCAGCTCGTTGCCGACGCCCTCGCCGGACTGGACCACGTCGAAACTGAAGAGCAGGTGCTGGCCGGAGACCCAGGCGGCGAAGGCCACTCCGAGGTAGAGGCCGATCTTGGTACGGATCACGGGGACGCCGACCGCGCGGGCCGCGCTCTCGTCGCCGCCGACCGCGAAGATCCAGTTGCCGAAGCGGGTGCGGATCAGGATCCAGGTGGCGACGGCGACCAGGACCAGCCACCACAGGATCGTCACCTTCAGCTCGACGCCGCCGAGGGTGAGCTGCGAGGCGAAGACCGCGTGGGCGGAGTCGAAGCCCCACATGTCGCCGATGCCCTTGGTCGACACGGTGCCGCTGATGAGCTTGGTGAGACCGAGGTTGAGGCCGGTCAGCATGAGGAAGGTGCCGAGCGTGATGATGAAGCTCGGCAGCTTCGTCCGGGTCAGCATGAACCCGTTGAACGCGCCGAAGGCCAGGGTGACCAGGAGCGAGACGAAGACGCCGACCCAGACGTTGGCGGTCATCTGGTAGCTGAACATCGAGGAGACCAGCGCCGAGCTGGTCACCATGACACCGGCCGAGAGGTCGAACTCCCCGCCGATCATCAGCAGCGCGACCGGCGCGGCCATGATCCCGATGGTGGAGGCCGCGTAGAGCACGGTGCCGAAGCTGGACAGCTGGAGGAAGCTGTCGGCGACGACGGCGAAGAAGAGGAAGACGGCGAGGGCGCCGACGACCGAGCCCAGCTCTGGGCGGCCCAGGAGCCTGCGCAGCGGTGAGGTGCGCAGCAGCCGCTCGTCGGTGCTGCCCGAGGCCGGGGCGGGGGCCGTGGGCTGTCCGGTTCCCGTCATCGGGTGCCCCGGGCGGTGTACTCGGCGAGCTCGTCGGCGTCGGCGGCCGTGATGACCTGCGGGCCGGTGAGGACGGGCAGGCCGCCGCCGAGGACGTTGCGGTTGAAGCGGTAGAGCCAGAGCAGGTCGACGGCCTCGTAGCCCTGGAGGAAGGGCTGCTGGTCGACGGCGAAGCCGAGCGTCTTGGCCTTGAGGCCGGCGGCGACCTTGGCGTTCAGGTCGAAGGTGTCGATCTCGGCGTCGCTGCCGGCGGAGTTCTTGGCCTGCACGGCCGCGTCGGCGAAGGGGGCGCCGAGGGTGACGACGGCGTCGATGCTCTTGTCGGTCTGGAGCTTGGCCTCGATGGACGCCTGGACGTCGGGCATGTTGGTGCCGTCGACGTAGAGGTTGGTGGTCTTGCCCTCGAAGTTCTTCTTCACACCGGCGCAGCGCTGCTCGTGGCCGACGTTGCCCTGCTCGTGCAGGACGCAGAGGACGTTCTCGCGGCCGCGTGTGTTCAGCTCGTCGCCGACCGCCTCGCCGGCGATCGACTCGTCCTGGCCGATGTGGGTGATCGCGCCGTAGGCCTTGGACTCGGCGGAGCCGGAGTTCACGGTGATCACCGGGATGCCGGCCTTGGTCGCCTTGGCGACGACGTCCTTCATCGCCTCGGGCTTGGCGAGCGAGACGATGATCCCGTCGACCTTCTTGTCGATCGCGGCCTGGACGAGCTGGGCCTGCTGCTGCGCCTCGTCGTTGTGCGAGTACAGGAAGTTGATGTTGTCCTTGCCCGCCGCCTCCTTGGCGCCCTTCTGGACGATGTCCCAGAAGGTGTCACCGTCACCCGAGTGGGTGATCATGGCGAACGTCCAGCGGGGCGTGTTCACGGCCGAATGACCCTCGGAGGCGGCCTGGGATGCTGCCGCGCGTTCCTCCGCCCGCCTGCCGCCGGTGCTGCTGCATCCCGCGAGGGAGGCCCCGAGCACCACTGCCAGCACGGCGCCCATCGCGCGTACCCCTGTCCGAACCCTTGCCACGAAGCCGTGCCCTTCTTGTGCCGCTCACTGTGCCGTCTGGTGCGCCGCGGACGTGTGGAGTCCCGGCCCGGCTGCCCAAGTATCCCCGAGGTTCGACGGGCGGCACCCGGCAGGGCCCGGGCAAATGAATGTGTCGCCCGGGCGCACGGGCGATTTCCCAGGTCGCGGGGGGCTGCGGAGCGGGGTGCGGGGCCTTTGCGCGTGCTTGACACGGCGACAGGGCGAACGCCACGGTGAGGCCATGCGTATCGGACTGGTCGGAACGGGACGTATCGGCACTTTCCACGCGGTGGCGCTCAGCCGTCATCCGGCGGTGGAGTCGCTGCTGGTGGCGGACGCCGACCCGGCGCGCGCGGCGGCGGCAGCGGCGCGTACGGGCGGTACCGCGGTGGAGGTCGACGAGGTGTTCGCGGGCGGGGTGGACGCGGTGGTGATCGCCTCCGCGACGGCCGCCCACGCCGGTCTGATCGGCCGGGCGGCGCGGGCGGGGCTGCCCGCGTTCTGCGAGAAGCCGGTCGCCCTGGACCTGCCGGGGACGCTCGCCGCGCTGGCGGAGGTGGAGGCCGCGGGCTCGGTCCTCCAGCTCGGCTTCATGCGCCGCTTCGACGCCGGGTACCTCGCCGCGCGCGAGGCGGTCCGCGAGGGCCGGCTCGGCCGGCTGCACACGGTGCGGGCCGTCACCTCCGACCCCGCCCCGCCGCCGGCCGCGTACCTCCCGCTCTCCGGCGGGCTCTTCCGCGACTGCCTCATCCACGACTTCGACATGGTGCGGTGGGTGACCGGCCGGGAGGTCACCGAGGTGTACGCCACCGGGTCGGACGCGGGGCCGGCGGCCTTCCGCGAGGCGGGGGACGTGTCGACGGCCGCCGCCCTGCTGACCCTGGACGACCGGACCCTGGTGACGGCCACGGCGACCCGGTGCAACGGTGCCGGGTACGACGTACGGATGGAGCTGGCGGGCGACCTGGACCAGATCGCGGTGGGCCTGGACGACCGCACCCCGCTCACCTCGGTGGAACCGGGCGGCCCGGACGCGCCGCTGAAGGCCTGGCCCGGTTTCCTGGAGCGGTTCGCCCCGGCGTACGAGGCGGAGCTCGACGCCTTCCTCCGGCTGGCGGCGGGCCGGGCCGACAACCCGTGCGACGCCCGGGAGGCCCTGGCGGCGCTGCGGGTCGCCGAGGCGTGCGAGCGCTCACGGCGGGAGCGGCGCCCGGTGACGCTCGCCGAGATCCCCGGCGGCTGACCCCCGGCCCCGGCGGCCTACCAGGCGATCGGCAGGTGCTCGGGGCCCCGGATCAGCATCCCCGTACGCCAGGTGAGCCGCTCCGGATCGGTGTCCAGCCGCAGGCCGGGGCAACGCGCCAGCAGCGAGCCGATCGCCACCCTCGCCTCGACGCGGGCGAGCGGTGCGCCGAGGCAGTAGTGGATGCCGTGGCCGAAGGAGATGTGGCCGCGTGCGTCGCGGGTGATGTCGAAGCGTTCCGCGCCCTCGAAACGGGCGGGGTCCCGGTTGGCGTCCGCCAACGCGACGAGGACGAGCTCACCACCGCCCGGGATCACGTCGCCGCCGACGGCGAGCGGCCCGGTGGTGAAGCGGAACGTGGGGGTCTCGACGGGGCTGTCGTAGCGCAGGATCTCCTCCACCGCGTTGCCGAGCAGTCCGGGGTCGGCGCGCAGGGCCGCCAACTGGTCGGGGTGGGCGAGGAGATGAAGCATCCCGTTGGTGATGAGGTTGACCGTGGTCTCATGACCGGCGACGAGCAACAGCCATGCCATGCCCGCCAGTTCGTCACCGGAGAGCCGGTCCCCCTCCTCGTCGGCGGTGTGGATGAGCGCGCTCATCAGGTCGTCGCCCGGCTGCTTGCGCTTCTCGTCGAGCAGCGTGGCGATGTAGGCGTTCATCGAGGTGACGGCGGTGCGGCGCGCCTCGGCGTCGGTGGAGGAGAGGGCGGTGTTGGACCACTCCCTGAAGCTCACCCGGTCCATGTCGGGCACGCCGAGCAGTTCGCAGATCACCGCCATGGGCAGCGGGAACGACAGGGCGTCGACGAGATCGGTGCGGCGGTCAGGCTCCGCGAGCATCGCGTCCAGCAGATCGTCCGTCATGCGCTGGACGCGCGGGACGAGTTGTTCCATCCGGCGTGGCGTGAACTCGCGGCTCACCAGCTTGCGGAGCCGGGTGTGGTCCGGGGCGTCGGAGCTGAGCATCGACGGTCCGGCCGTCATCTGCTGGAGGTTGAGGAGCGGTGAGGCGTTCCTCCACGCCTTGGACAGCCGCTGGTCGGCGAGGAGTTCGCGCCCGGCTTCGTACCCCACCACGAGCCAGGCGGGCGTGCCGCCGGGCAGGACCACCCGGTGGACCGGTCCCCTGGCGCGGAGTTCGGCGTAGTAGGGGTACGGGTCGCGGGTGAACGACTCGCCGAGTGCGCCCAGATCCAGTATCGCGTCGGTGGTCACTGCGGTTCCTTTCGGAGGCCGGGCCGCGTCGACCGGGTGCGGGCCGTGGCCGGCGCGTGACAACAACGGGAGCGGCCGCGCCCCCGTGCGAGTCCCTACCTCGGCGCTGGGTGTTCCAACCCTCCGGCCGGCGGACGCGGTCGGGCGTGGCCGGTTCAGGCCTGTGCGCCGCGCCGCCCCCAGGCCGTTCCGGCCAGGACCAGCACGGCGCCCACCGCCCCGAGGATCCCGAGCCGCTCGCCCCCGATGGCGATGCCGACGGCGGCGGCCCACAGGGGTTCGGTGCCGAGCAGCAGGCTGACCCGGGACGGCGAGGTGCGCCGGACCGCCCACATCTGGACGAAGAACGCGAAGAGCGTGCAGAAGGCGGCGAGGAACAGCAGTCCGGCCCACTCGGCGACGCCGAAACCGGCGGCCACCGTCCAGGGCGCGGAGCCGGTCCCGGGCACGGCGGCGAGCACGGCGAAGACGGCGACCGCGCCGCCCAGTTGGACCGTGGTCAGGGAGAGCGAGTCGGCCGACTGGACGGCCTTGATCCGGGCCATCGCGAGGACGTGGACCGTACGGGCGAGGGCGGCGAGCAGCATCAGCAGATCACCGCCGGACGGGCTGGTGAACCCTCCGCCCTGCGTCAGCAGCACCACGCCCAGGACGGAGAGCCCGGCGGCGAGGAGGAAGCGGCCGGTCGGCCGGGTGCGGGTGACGGCCGACTCCGCGAGCGGGGTGAAGATCATGGTGAGGCTGATGATGAGCCCGGCGTTGGTGGCCGAGGTGTGCACGATCCCGTACGTCTCCAGCAGGAAGATCCCGCTGAGGACCAGCCCGAGCAGCCCGGCGCCCCGCCACTGGGCCGCCGTCAGCGCCTTCAGCCCGCGCGCTCCGGCGACGACCAGCACGGGCAGCACGATCGCGAAGCGCAGCACGAGGACCGCGACGACGGTCCCCGGGGTGGTGATGCCCTTGGCGGCGAGGTAGCTCGCTCCCCAGACGACGGCGACCGCCAGGACGGGCAGGTCGGTCGCCCAGGCGGGGCGGGACGGGGCGGCGGTGGGCACGGCGACAGCGGACACCTGGCACTCCTGGTACTTCCGGGTTCTCCACGACGGGAAACAAGCGTGGAGACCTCGCTGGCTCGCACACCGACCGGCTCACGCTACCCGCCGCCGCCGCCGCGCGGAACCCGCGTCTTGGGCCGGGCCGTGGTCACCCGTTCGCCCGGCCCCCGCCCGCCGCTCCCCCGCCCCGCACGGTCCCCCGCCGCCGCGACCTGCCCGGAGCCACCGGGCGTCCTACGCTGGCGGGACCGCACGGATCACGGACACGGACACGGGTCACGGATTCGGGATCCCGGTTCGCGGACAAACGGATCACGGACCTACGGATCACGGACCTACGGATGATCACCACACACGGATCACGGAAAGGACGATCATGAGCGCCGTCCCCCAGCTCCCCCTGCTGGACCACCGCACCCTCCCGGCGGTCGGTCTCGGCACGTACCCCCTGGACGACGACGAGGCGGAGAAGGCGGTCGCCGGGGCGCTGGGCCTCGGCTACCGGCTCGTCGACTCGGCGAAGAACTACGGCAACGAGCGCGGCACCGGCCGCGGCATCGCCCGCAGCGGGGTGCCGCGCGAGGAGATCACCGTCACCACCAAGGTGCCCGGCCGTCACCACGGCTACGAGGAGACGCTGGCCTCCTTCGAGGAGTCGCGGGCCGCGCTCGACGTCGAGTACGTCGACCTCTACCTCATCCACTGGCCACTGCCGCGCGTGGACAAGTACGTGGACACCTGGAAGGCGATGATCAAGCTCCGCGAGGACGGGCTCGTCCGCTCCATCGGCGTCTCGAACTTCACCCCCGCGCAGCTCGACCGGCTGGAACGGGAGACCGGCGTGGTGCCCGCGGTCAACCAGATCGAGCTGCATCCGCTGCTCCCCCAGGACGAGTTGAGGGAGGTGCACGCGGCGAAGGGCATCGTGACGGAGGCGTGGAGTCCGCTGGCGCGGGGCCGCGAGGTGCTGGAGGCGCCGGAGACCGTGGCGATCGCCCGCGAGCACGGGGTGACGCCCGGTCAGGTGGTGCTGCGGTGGCACACCCAGCTGGGGGTGGTGCCGATCCCCAAGTCGGCCGACCCGGGGCGGCAGCGGGAGAACCTGGACCTGTTCGGCTTCGAGCTGACGCCGGACCAGCTGGACCGGATCGGCTCGGGGAAGCAGCACCGGTTCGGCGGCGACCCGGACGACCACGAGGAGTTCTGACCCGCCGGCCGGCCCCGGCAGGGGCGCCGGGCGCCCGTACCCGCACCGGCGATCAACCGGTCACCCGTCACCGGTCGTCGTCACCGGTTGACCGGCGCGACCTCGCCCATCCGGGACCAGCCCTCGCCGGGGACCTCGACGTTGATGATCTCGGGGACCTCGGCGACCAGGGACGACATCGTCTTGATGGCGGCCTGGAAGTGGTCGGACTTCACGTGCGCCTCGCCCGCCTCCGCCGAAGCGAACGCTTCGAGCAGGACGAACTGGTTCGGGTTCTCCACGCTGTACGACCAGTCGAAGAACAGGTTCCCCGGCTCGGAGCGGGTGGCGAGGGTGAACTCCTCCATCGCGGGGAGCCAGTTGTCGCGCTCGGCGACGAGGACGGTGAACTTGACGGCGATGAAGATCATGGCTGCTCCTGGTCGGGACGTACGGTGACGCGCCGCCGGGCGCCGGAGGGCCGGACGGCACCACGACCAGGGTGACATACCGTCCCGTACCGATCCGTTCGGGCGCACCGGGCCGGCTCTCGCCCCCCCTCACCTGCTGGGGGCGGCCCACGGAACGTCGGTGGCTCGTGGCACACTTCCCCGACGCACGGGGCAGATGGGCCCCGTGTCATGAGGGGGGACGTACGTGAGCAGAGTGGGGTGGGCTGCCGCCGGTGCGGTGGCAGTGGTGCTGGGTGTCTCGGGTTGCGGCGGCGACGGAGCCGACCGTAAGGAGGAGGCGGTTCCCGCCAACGTCATGGCCGCGCCGGGGGTGGAGGACGCCGGCCCGGTCACCAGGGCGAAGATGCGCGTGGTGCTCAACAGGATCACCGCCGGCGTAGGCGCCCCGCCGAACGATCCGGACTGGGCCCGAACGGAAGCGGAGCCCCGGCCCGGCTCGCTGCAGGAGTGCTCCGTGAGCTACCGGGCGTTCGAGAAGGCCAAGACCCAGGACACCAAGCGCACGGACGCCCTGGCGGCCGCACTGATCGATCGCGGCTGGGCCAAGTCCCCGACCGAGCAGACGGAGAAGCACAAGGACGGCACGGTCTACATGACTCATTCGGTCTTCAAGAAGCTCGGCTGGAGCCTGGTCATGGAGGAATGGCTGTCCACCGAAAGGCGCACCCTCAAACTGACCGCCTTCGACGACGAATGCGTCAAGGGGGCCACGATCGACCCCTCCATAAGCGCCCTCCTCCCCGCGGCGCAGTGACCGCGCTCGGGACCGCGCCCCCGGACCGCCCACCGTCTCCGTGACGCGCGGCCCCCGCGTCAGCCCCCGAGCTCGTGGTGACGGGCCGCCAGCCGGCTCGCTCCGGTCCCGGTGAGGGAGCCGAAGAGGCGGAGCCGGGAGATCCCGCCGTCCGGGAAGATGTCGACGCGCACCCGGGTGGCGCGGACCGGGGTCTCCAGGACGAAGCGATGGTTGGTGTCGGGCTGGAGGCGGGTCCGGGGCAGGAACTCGGTCCACGCCTCGTCCGCCCCCTCCGCCTCGTCGCACAGGGAGAGCGTGGCCCAGCCGGCCGCGTTGCCCTTGAGGTAGGCGGTGTCGATCTCCACGGCCCGGATCTCCGCCTGCGCGGGCAGCGTGTAGCGGATCCAGTCGTTGCCCCGGTCCCGGCGGCGGCGGGTCTCCCAGCCGTCGTCCATCTGCCGGGAGCGGCCGGGCTGGATGCTGTTGGTGGCCGGGGAGTAGAAGCGGTCCGAGGCGTCCTCGACCCGGCCGCCGTTCTCCAGGGCCAGCAGGTCGAAGGTGCCGAGCGCGGTGAGCCAGGCGGGATCGGGGGCGACCTCGCCGTGGACTCGCAGCCGGGCGATGCCGCCGTCGGGGTGCTGGTTGACGCGGAGGTGGGTGAAGCGCTGTTCGGCGGAGACCGTGAAGCCGTTGGCGGCGTGGCCGGCGATCTCCGTACGGGGTACCAGCGTCGTCCACTTCACGTCCGGCGCCAGCAGTTCCTCGGGCGAGGGCGAGCCCGGCAGCGCGGTGGCCTCCACGGAGACGGCGCGGGGGTAGTTGCCGCGGAAGTGGGCGGTGTCGACGACCAGCCCCCTCACGATGCCGGGGGCGCCGAGCCGTACCAGCGCCCAGTCGTGGTCGTCGTCCTCGGGGTGCGGGCGGTCGGCGCTCGCCCCGCGTCGGCGGCGGGTCTCCCAGCCGTCCATGATCTTGCCCTTGTGCCCGAACCGTTCGGGGTCGAAGACGGCGGGGCCCGGCTTCAGCAGGTTCTCCCGCTCCGCGAAGAACTCGTCGTTGGCGGCGATCACCCCGGCGCCGAGCTGCCGTCCGGCGAGGTCCACGAGGTGGCCGAAGGGGAATCCGGCGGGGCCCGGGGTGCGGTAGTCGGCGTACGGGTCGCCCCCCGTGTAGGGGAGGGCGTCTCCGGTCCAGCGCGGCGGCTCGGACTCCGTCATGGTCAGTGGTTCCTTTCGAGGAGGCGGCCGGAGGGTTCGGTGAACACGCCGTCGTGGACGATCCGTTCGCCGCGCAGCCAGGTCGAGGTGACGACGCCGTGGAGGGTGCGGCCCGCGTAGGCGGTGACCCGGTTGCGGTGGTGGAGCACTGCCGGGTCGACGGTGAAGGTGGCCTCGGGGTCGAGTACGGCGAAGTCGGCGTCGCGGCCGGGTTCGATGGCGCCCTTCCGGTCGAGCCCGGCGAGCAGGGCGGGGCCGGTGGACATCCAGCGCGCCACGTCGTCGAGCGAGTGGCCGCGTCGGCGGGCCTCGGTCCAGATGGCTGGCAGCCCCAGCTGGAGGGAGGAGATGCCGCCCCACGCGGACGCGAAGTCGGGCGTCTTGAGGTCGGTGGTGCACGGCGAGTGGTCGGAGACGATGCAGCTGATGACCCCGTCGGCGAGGCCCTGCCACAGCGCGTCCTGGTTGGCCGCCTCCCGGATGGGCGGGCAGCATTTGAACTCGGTCGCCCCGTCCGGCACTTCCTCGGCGGTGAGGGTGAGGAAGTGCGGGCAGGACTCCACCGTGACGCGTACGCCCTCGCGTTGGGCGGCGGCGATCAGCGGCAGCGCGTCGCCGGACGAGAGGTGCAGGACGTGGACGCGGGCGTCCAGCCGTCTCGCGTGGGCGATCAGCCCCTCGATCGCGGCGTTCTCGGCGGCCCGGGGGCGCGAGGCGAGGAAGTCGGCGTAGGCGGGGCCGCTGCGTTGCGGGGCGGTGTCGAGGTGTCCGGGGTCCTCGGCGTGGACGATGAGCAGCCCGCCGAAGCCCGCGATCTCGGCCAGCGAGCGCCCCAGCCCCTCCTGGTCCAGGTGCGGGAACTCCTCGACGCCGGACGGGGAGAGGAAGCACTTGAACCCGAAGACGCCGGCCTCGTGGAGCGCGCGCAGGTCCTTGGCGTTCGCCGGGATCGCACCGCCCCAGAAGCCGGTGTCCACATGCGCCTTGGGGGCCGCGACCCGCTGCTTGGTCCTCAGGTTCTGGACGGTGGTGGTCGGGGGGAGGGAGTTGAGCGGCATGTCGAGGAGGGTGGTGATGCCTCCGGCCGCCGCCGCCCGGGTGGCGGTCCAGAACCCCTCCCACTCGGTGCGCCCCGGATCGTTGACGTGGACGTGCGTGTCCACGAGCCCGGGGAGGAGGGCCCGGTCGCCGAGGTCCTCCAGCCGGACGCCCGGTGGGACGTGGGTGTCGTACGGGAGGACCGACTCGATCCTCCCGCCGAGGACCGCGACCGCGGCGGGGCGGGTCCCCGTGGGGGTGACGACACGGGTCGAGCGCAGGAGCAGCCCGGTGTGTGTGCGCCCGTCCTCGTCCCCGTCGGCGTTCAGGTCTTTCCGCACGTCCGCACCGAACACCCGTGCTCCTCGCTCCGCTTGCGTCGGGACATCTCAGCGATTTCAACGAACTGTTGAAGGAGTCTTCATGCGGGTTTCCCCTCCGTCAAGACCCCTCCGCCGCCGGGGCGCCCCCCGCCGATCCCGCCGGGAGAGCACGCGAAAACACGCGGAAACTTCCGTGAAACAGAATCGGTCTTCCGGACTTCGGAATGCGCGTGCGAGCGACGGACACTCCGCAAACGCTCCCCGGACCTGTCCGCGGCAGCCGGGAACACCCCTCTGACCGGCAGATACGTCGTGCCACGAGCAGTGCGCGGACCGCGACCGCCCCGGTACGCTGCTACCTTGCCTCCCGCTTCGAAAGGAACGTTGACGTGCCGCCGTCCGACGCCAGCACTTCCGACTCCAAGACCGCCGGTTCCAGCGGTGGGGTGCAGTCCCTGGAGCGCGCCTTCGACCTGCTGGAGCGGATGGCGGACGCCGGGGGCGAGGTGGGCCTGAGCGAACTCTCCACGACCAGCGGACTGCCGCTGCCGACCATCCACCGCCTGATGCGCACCCTGGTGCTCTGCGGTTACGTACGCCAGCAGCCCAACCGCCGCTACGCCCTGGGCCCCCGGCTCATCCGCCTGGGCGAGTCGGCGTCCCGGCTGCTCGGCACCTGGGCGCGGCCCTACCTCCAGCACCTGGTGGAGGAGACCGGCGAGACCGCCAACATGGCGCTGCTCGACGGCGACGAGGTGGTGTACGTCGCGCAGGCGCCCTCGAAGCACTCGATGCGGATGTTCACCGAGGTGGGCCGCCGGGTGCTGCCGCACTCCACGGGCGTCGGCAAGGCGCTGCTGGCGCACGCGTCGCCCGAGGAGGTACGCGCACTGCTGGCGCGCACCGGGATGCCCGCCGCCACCGAGAAGACGATCACCACTCCGGACGGCTTCCTGGAGGCGCTGGAGCAGGTCCGCCACGCCGGGTACGCCATCGACGACAACGAGCAGGAGATCGGGGTGCGGTGTCTGGCCGTCGCCGTGCCCGACTCCCCCACCGCCGCCGCGATCTCCATCTCGGGCCCGGCCGGACGGGTCACGGAGGCGGCGACGGAACGGATCGTCCCGATCCTCCAGCAGACGGCGAAGGACCTCTCCAAGGCGCTGGGCCGTGTCTGACCATGCGCGTCGGATCGGCGGGCGGTGTCCGGCGCGGTGCCTCGCAAGGCGGAGGACCGCCCGCGTACTGGATGTACTCGGACGGTCCGACAACGCCGCGAGGTGCCGTGCCGGGCGCCGACCACCCGGCGGGAATGGTCAGACACGGCCCAGGGCGTGTCTGACCATGCGCGTCGGGTCGGCGGGCGGTGTCCGGTGCGGTGCCTCGCAAGGCGGAGGACCGCCCGCGTACTGGATATGTACGCGGGCGGTCCGACAACGCCGCGAGGTGCCGTGCCGGGCGCCGACCGCCCGGCGGGAATGGTCAGACACGGCCCAGGGCGTGTCTGACCATGCGCGTCGGGTCGGCGGGCGGTGTCCGGTGCGGTGCCTCGCAAGGCGGAGGACCGCCCGCGTACTGGATGTACGCGGGCGGTCCGACAACGCCGCGAGGTGCCGTGCCGGGCGCCGACCGCCCGGCGGGAATGGTCAGACACGGCCTAGCGGCGGGCGGTTGAGCCTCCGCACCACCGACGCGAGGGAGGGGCGGCAGGCATGATGCCCGCCGCCCCTCCCTCGTGCGGTCCCGGGACACCCGCCCCGGGCCGCGAGGCGCGTCATCCGCGCGGCGGCTCCCCGAAGAGATCCACCGCGTTACGTACCGCCCGGAGCCCGGGCGCCAGGGCGCTCACCGATCCGATCGATCCCGCGATCAGCAGCAGGGAACGGCGGAGCCGGGGAATCTCCGGGACCCCGCTGACCGCCATGGCGTCCAGCGCGGCCAGTTCCTCCTCCGCGATCCCCCGGTCGGAGAACTCCGCGGGATGCCCGGCCAGCTCGCGCCGGAGCCGGGACACCGCTGTCCGCAACTCCGTGACCCTGGGGTCCTCGCTGCTCCCGGTCACCCGCTTCTGCCCCACACTTCGCAACAATGCACTCCCCCTCGCACGCCTTCGTGCCGTAGGTCTTTCGCACTCCGGGGCGTGGTCAAGTGCGCCGGAGTGGAGGCAAGTTAACGCCATCGAAGGTGGCCGGCGCCACTCCGTGACCGGAAATCAGGGTTACCCCTGAGGGTGACACGGCTTTCGCGTGTGCGACCCGCCCGACGGCGTGTCGGTGGTATCCAGGACCCATGGCTCCAGTTCCTGAGAACCCCCTGGTCACCGGGGTACTGCTCGCCGCCGGAGGCGGCAGACGCCTCGGCGGGCGGCCCAAGGCCCTCCTGACGTACCGGGGCCGCCCCCTGATCGAACACGCGATTCGATCACTGCGCGACGGCGGCTGCGACCGGATCGTGGTGGTGCTGGGTGCCGCCGCCGAAGAGGTGCGGGCCCGAAGCGGGCTCGCCGGATGCGCGGTGACGGTCAATCCGGAGTGGCGTGGGGGCATGGGCGGTTCGCTGCGCGCGGGTCTCGCCGCACTCGCGGGCACCGGTGCGGACGCGGCACTCGTCCTCCTCGTCGACCAGCCGGGCATCGGCGCCGAGGCGGTGTCCCGGCTCCGCGCGGCCGCCACCTCGCGGGCGAGCCTGGCGGCGGCCTCGTACGACGGTACGCGCGGGCATCCGGTACTCCTCGGCGCCGACCACTGGGCGGGAGTGTCGACGGACGCCACCGGCGACCAGGGAGCGCGCGCCTATCTGCGGGAGCACCGGGAGGCGCTCACGCTGGTCGAGTGCGCGGACGTGGCGGAGGCGTACGACATCGACACGCCGGAGGATCTGGGGCGGCTGCGGGGACCCTGACGGGCCGGACCCCGGCCGGGGCCGGGTCGGACCGGTGCGTCGTCCTCGACGAACACCTTCAGCGCCCCGCCGTGCTCTTCGGCGAAGGCCTGCGCCTCGCCTCCCAGTTCGCTCACCCGCCGCATGGTCCGGTCGAAGAAGTCGCGCGAGGACGGTGCGAGGACGGCCCGTTCGAGGTCCTCGTAGAAGGCGGTGAGCCGGTCGTCCACCACCCGGAGAACGACGGGGAACTCCTTCCGCCCGGTCCGGCCGAGGAGTCCGGCATGGGCACCCGGGGCGTACGTCGCCCAGTGACCGATGAAGGGCGGGACCAGATCGGGCCGAACCTTTCGGGCGTACTCGACCGTCATGCCCGGACGCCGACGCCCCGTCACCGTCGGCGGCTCGCCACACCTACGGCCGTTGAGGTTCCACGATGAGGAAACTACTATCCACAGAACAGAAGCCCGTGGATACGGTCGAGACCTCGCAGGCCCCGCCCGCCCCTCTGAAGGAGTGACCGCTCATGTCCGCACCGGTGCCGTCCCCGCTGGTCGTCGTCGACGCCGAGCCCCTGCCCCGGCAGGAGGAGGTGCTGACCGACGCGGCCCTCGCGTTCGTGGCCGAGCTGCACCGGCGGTTCACGCCCCGCCGCGACGAGCTCCTCGCCCGCCGGGCGGAGCGCCGCGCGGAGATCGCCCGCACCTCCACCCTGGACTTCCTGCCCGGGACGGCCGGCGTCCGCGCCGACGACTCCTGGCGGGTGGCGCCCGCCCCGCCGGCGCTGGAGGACCGCCGGGTGGAGATCACGGGGCCGACCGACCGGAAGATGACGATCAACGCGCTCAACTCCGGCGCCCGGATCTGGCTCGCCGACTTCGAGGATGCCTCGGCCCCCACCTGGGAGAACGTCGTCCTCGGGCAGCTCAACCTGATCGACGCCTACGAGCGCCGCATCGACTTCACCGACCCGAAGTCCCAGAAGACGTACGCCCTGCGGCCCGCCGAGGAGCTGGCGACCGTCGTCACCCGGCCGCGCGGCTGGCACCTGGACGAGCGCCACCTCCAGCTCGACGGAACCCCGGTCCCCGGCGCGCTGGTCGACTTCGGCCTGTACTTCTTCCACAACGCCGAGCGGCTGATCCGACTCGGCAAGGGCCCGTACTTCTACCTCCCGAAGACGGAGTCCCACCTGGAGGCCCGCCTCTGGAACGACGTCTTCGTCTTCGCCCAGGAGTACACCGGCATCCCGCAGGGCACCGTCCGCGCGACCGTCCTCATCGAGACGATCACCGCCGCCTACGAAATGGAGGAGATCCTCTACGAGTTGCGCGACCACGCTTCCGGGCTCAACGCGGGACGCTGGGACTATCTCTTCTCCATCGTCAAGAACTTCCGTGACGGCGGTACGAAGTTCGTCCTGCCGGACCGCAACGCGGTGACGATGACCGCCCCGTTCATGCGCGCGTACACCGAACTCCTCGTCCGCACGTGCCACAAGCGGGGCGCGCACGCCATCGGCGGGATGGCGGCCTTCATCCCCTCGCGCCGGGACGCCGAGGCCAACAAGGTCGCGTTCGAGAAGGTGAAGGCGGACAAGGACCGCGAGGCCGCCGACGGCTTCGACGGCTCCTGGGTCGCCCACCCCGACCTGGTCCCGATCGCCCTCGCCTCCTTCGACGCGGTGCTCGGCGAGAAGCCGAACCAGAAGGACCGGCTCCGCGAGGACGTCTCGGTGGCGGCGGGCGACCTGATCGCCGTCGACAGCCTGGACGCCCGCCCCACGTACGACGGCTGGCGCAACGCCGTCGCGGTCGGCATCCGTTACATCGAGGCGTGGCTGCGGGGTACGGGTGCCGTGGCCATCTTCGGCCTCATGGAGGACGCGGCCACGGCGGAGATCTCCCGCTCGCAGATCTGGCAGTGGATCAACGCGGACGTGGTCTTCGAGAACGGCGAACACGCCACCGCCGACTTGGCCCGCAAGGTCGCCGCCGAGGAACTCGCCGCCGTGCGCGCCGAGATCGGCGAGGAGGCGTTCGCGGCCGGCCGCTGGCAGCAGGCCCACGACCTGCTGCTCCAGGTGGCGCTGGACACCGACTACACGGACTTCCTCACCCTGCCCGCGTACGAGCAGCTGCGCTGAGCCGCGCACCCGCCCCGCCCGGCCGCCCCCGGCACAGCACCACGCCGGGGGCGGCCGCGCGCGTACGCGCAGCGAGTCGGCATGACCCAGGTCACAGGAACCTGGCCCGTGCCGCGGAGAGGTACCAGGTGTGAGGGAACAAGAAGACGACGACCTGCGCCGCCGCGTACGCGCGGGTGAACGCGAGGCGTTCGCCGAGCTGTACGAGGAGTGCGCACCGCGGGTCCACCGGCACGCGCTGCGGCTGACGGGCGACCGGTCGGCCGCCGAGGACATCATGTCGGAGACCTTTCTGACCGCCTGGCGCCGACGGGAGACCGTGACGGAGGAGGGCGGTCCGCTGCTCCCCTGGCTCCTCGGCATCGCCACCCACAAGTGCGAGAACGCCCGGCGCGGAGCCCGCCGCCGCGTCGCCTTCCTCGCCCGTGGGCCGAGGCCCGAGGTGGTACCCGATTTCGCCCCGGAGACGGTGGACCGCCTCGACGACACGCGGCGGCTGCGGGCGGTCCAGGACGCGCTGGGGGGAATGCGCCGCCACGAGCGGGAGGTGCTCTCCCTGTGCGTGTGGTCCGGCCTCGACTACGAGCAGGCGGCGCAGGCCCTCGGGGTGCCGGTCGGGACGGTGCGCTCGCGCCTCTCGCGCGCCCGCACGAGACTGGCCCGGCTCGTCGAGGAGGAACGGGAACCGCGCGGCGCCCGCGGAGAGGTGACAGGTACGGCCGCACTCGCGGCCCTGCCCGTACGGGAGGAGACCCGATGAACCACGACGACACCGGCCTGCCCCAGGACCGCTGCGGTGTCCGGGAGTTGCCGGACGCCGACGCCCGGGAGATCGCCCGGCTGCTTCCGGCCCCGGACGTCGACGCCCTCTCCCCCGAGCGGCACCGCCACCACAAGGAACGGCTCATGAACCTCATCGACAGCGACACGGCCGAACAGGCCGGTAACACCGCGACCGCCCCCGGAACCACCCGGTCCGGCCGGCCGGCCCGTCGCCTCCTCCTCCGCCCCGCCGTGCTCGTACCGCTGTCCGCGCTCACTCTCGCCGGGGTGGTGGTCACCACCCTCGCCGTCGCCCCGGACCCGGACCGGCCGGCCGCCTCACCCGCCGTCGGCGCAACCGGCCGTGGCGGCCCGGCCCTGCTGCACCGCATCTCCGCGGTGGCGCTGCGCACCGGCGTCCCGGCCGTCCGCGACGACCAGTTCCTTTACACCCGTACCACGGTCCGGGGCGCGGACCTGACCAGCGGCAAGGCGGTGGTCGGGCCGCTGGAGGAGCGCGAGGAGTGGGCCGCCCAGGACCCGCGCCCCCTGCGCAAGCTCGGCCTGGTCCGGACCGGTGGGGAGTCGTTCCCCGTCAACGCCGAGCTGGGTGACACGGAGGGCACGGCCGCCGGGCTCAGCCGGCCCACCTACGCCTGGCTCGGCACGCTCCCGACCGACCCCGAGCGGCTGCTGACGTATCTGTACGCGCACACCCCCGACTCCCCGGACCAGGAGCGCGCCCAGGCCGTCTTCGACCGGATCGGCGAGCTGCTGACCGCGGTGATGCCGGCGCCCACCGCCGCCGCCCTGTACGAGGCCGCCGCCCGGCTCCCGGGGGTCGTCGAGGCCCCGCAGGCCGCCGACGCCCTCGGGCGGCACGGGCTCGGCATCGCCCGCGAGGACACCCGTTACGGCACCCGTACCGAGTGGGTCTTCGACCAATCCGACCTCTCCTTCCTCGGTTCGCGCAGCTATCTCACCGAGGACACCTCCTACGGGGAGGCGGGAACCCTCCTGTCCAGCCTCGCGCGGACCGGCTGGGGCGTGGTCGACCGGGCGGGCGAGCTGCCGTCGAAGATGTCGGGAGGGAAACCCACCGAGCAGAGCTGAGCTGAGCTGAGGAGCTGAGCTGAGCTGAGCTGACGGAGTACGGTCAGACCGTGCCCGGCGGGCTCTTCTCCCCGCGCACCTCCGCCCACACCGTCTTGCCGGGCGCACCCGAGCGGGGCAGGACGCCCCAGCGCCCCGCGAGCCTGGAGACGAGGAGGAGCCCCCGCCCCGACTCCTCGTCGCCGGCAGGCTCACGCAAATCGCCGGGTGACGGACACCGCTCGCCACGGGTGTCCGTCACCTCGATCCGCAGGATGCCGCCCGCCTCGGTGAGCCGCACGTGGAAGTCCCGGCCCGGCACCCGCCCGTGCCGCACCGCGTTCGCGGTCAGCTCGGCGGCGATCAGGGACAGGGCGTCGTTCGTGTCCGATGCCCAGGGGTGGCCCCACTCGTGGAGCCGGAGCGACACGAGACGGCGGGAGAGGCGCGCGCCGCGCGGAGTCGCGGTGAAGCGCATGGCGAACTCCCGTACCGGAGTGCGGGTTTCAACCATCTTCCCGGAAGGGGTAATTGCTTCGTTCATGAGGAAAACCCTCGCGTCGTCCGCATACCGTGACCAGGACTGACGCGCTGACGGCTCGGGGCTGTACGCGGCGGTACGCACCCTGTGCACGCGATGGAGCGTGAGGCGGCAGGCGGAAAGCGATCGTGGAGGCAAGGCCGTGCCGGAAGAGCAGCAACCACATGAGGCGCACGAGAGCGGGACGGGCATCCTGGCCGTCTTCGGGCGCCAGTTGAAACTGTTCCGGACCGCGGCCGGTCCGGAACGGGCCCAGCTCGGAACCTTGACCGGGTACTCCGCCTCCACCATCGCCGCGTTCGAGCAGGGACGGCGCGTTCCTCCGCCGAAGTTCATCGACCAGGCGGACGACATCCTGCGGGCTCACGGTGTGCTGAGCACCAGCAAGGAGGAAGTGGCCCGGGCCCAGTACCCGGCCTTCTTCCGGGATGCCGCCCGGATCGAGGCGGAGGCGGTGGAGCTGGCCACGTACGACACTCTTGTGATCAAGGGCCTGCTTCAGACGGAGGAGTACACCCGCGCACTACTGAAGGAGCGGCGTCCGTTGCTCGACGAGGCCACGATCGAGCAGCGGGTGGCCGCAAGGCAGGCGCGCCAGGAGATCTTTCACCGATGGCCCGCGCCGCTCCTCAGCTTCGTCATGGAGGAGTACGTCGTCACCCGGGGGCTGGGAGGCCGCGAGGTGCGGCACGGGCAGTTGGAACACCTGCTGCTGATCGGGCAGAAGCGCAATGTCGAGATCCAGGTGATGCCCGCGGACCGGGAGGACAACGCAGGCGTGGACGGCCCGTTCACCGTCCTCACCCCGCAACACGGCGAGCCGGTCGGCTATCTCGAAGTGCAGGGTCGGAGCACACTGGTGACGGAGCGCAGGGAGGTCCGCGCCCTGTCGGCCCGCTATGGGATCATCCGAGCCCAGGCCCTCACCCCGCGTGAGTCCCTGGCCTTTATCGAGAAACAGCTGGGAGAGGTATGAACGTCCACGTCACCAGGGGCGGTTCCGACACAGGGCTGCACTGGTTCAAGAGCAGCCACAGCGGCGCCGAAGGCGGAGACTGCCTGGAGGTGGCGGCCTCTCCCGGCACCGTCCATGTACGCGACTCCAAGCAGCACACCGGGTCTACCCTCACCCTGGCCCCGGACGCCTGGGCCACGTTCGTCGCGGAAGCCGCGCGCGACTGACCCGCGCGTACACCCGCGTACACCCGCGTACACGCGCCCCCGCACCCCCGCACCCCCGCACCCGGCGGGAAAACGCCGTCCGCCCGGCTCCCCGCTGGTGTGCGGGGGCCGGGCGGACGGGTTGCGGTGCTCAGGGCGCCGCGGGTGGGTCAGCGATCAGACCAGGTCGGGGTACTGGTTCCAGCCCCCGGTGCCGATCTGGACGCGGGCCTTGAACGGGGTCTTGGCGACTCCGGTGCCCGCGTAGAAGAACAGCTGGCCCTTGGAGTTGGACGCCAGGAGGTCGGCGATGCCGTCCCCGTTGATGTCCCCGGGGGCGGCGAGGTTGGAGTACTGGCTCCAGCCGCTGCCGCCGACCTGGATACGGGTGCCGAGCGGCGTGGACGACTTGCCCGTGCCGGGGTAGAGGAACAGCCCGGCGGAGCTGCGGGCGATGACGTCCGCACGGCCGTCGCGGTTGAGGTCACCGGCGCCGACCAGCTTGTTGTACTGGCTCCAGCCGCTGCCGCCGACCTGGACCCGGCCCTTCATGGAGAGGCCGTCGCCGTTGCCCGCGTAGAAGTACAGCGCGGTGGAGCTGCGGGCGATCAGGTCGCTCTTGCCGTCACCGTTCAGGTCGCCGGGGCCGACGACCAGGTTGTACGACTTCGAACCGGCCGCGAGGTCGGTGTCGTTCTCCGCGTACGTGGCCGTGTTGTACAGGTGGCCGTCGTACGTGCTGTGCGCGATCAGGTCGGAGCTTCCGTCCGACCGGAGCGAGACACTGTGGGTGAGACGGATCTCGGAGCGGGTCCAGCCCGATCCGATCAGGTACTTCGCCGAGAGCTTCCCGAATCCGGTGCCCTCGTAGTAGTACAGGGTGCCGTTGCTGGTGCGGGCGAAGACCCCGGACTTGCCGTAGGCCGCGTTGTTGCCGGCCCCGGCCAGCTGCGAGACCGTGTTCCAGCCCGGACCGGACAGCACGCGGGCCTGGAAGAATCCGGTGCCCTTGCCGTCGTAGAAGTACAGCTTGCCGTCGTAGCCGCGGGCCGCGAGGTCCGCGGTTCCGTTGCCGTTGTAGTCGGTGCCGCCGGTGATCTGGTTGTACTGCGCCCAGCCGGTGCCCCCGATCTGGAACTGGGTCTTGAACGGGTATCCGGTGACCTTGCCGTTTCCGGGATACACGTAGACCCCGGCGGCGTTACGGGCCACCAGGTCGGCGATGCCGTCACCGGTGAGGTCGTCCGCGCCGACCAGCTGGTCGAACTGGCTCCAGCCGGTGCCGCCGATCTGGATGCCCTTGCCGAAGTTCTTGCCCGTGCCCGGGAAGAGGAACAGTCCGGCGGTGCTGCGGGCGAGCAGGTCGGGCGCGCCGTCACCGTTCAGGTCACCGGGGACGACGAGCTTGTTGTACGCCTGCCAGCCGCTGCTGAGCGTGGTGTACGAGCTGAGGCCACCGTCCACGGCCGCGTTGGCTCCGCTGTAGAGCCGCAGCGATCCGGTGGGCGTCACCACCAGCAGGTCGGCCTTGCCGTCGCCGGTCATGTCGCCGGGCAGCAGCAGGTCCTTGACCTGGGCGGTCTCGCCGGAGAGGACATCGGCGTAACCGTTGCCCCAGTCCGTGTAGACGTCGCCCCAGCCCTCGCGGTAGGCGAGGTCTCCGGCGCCGTCACCGTCGAAGTCGGCGCGCTGGGCGGCCGAGGCGTCGACGGCGGAACGGGCCATCAGGTTGCGCGGCTGGGGAGCCACGGCCTTCTCGCGGCCCGGAATGGTGAAGGTGGGCTTCGTGAAGGCGCTCTGCGGCGCGGTCACCGTGCCCGGGGTCGCGGCGTCGTTCCCGGCCGCGTGCGCGGTGATCGTCATCGAACCGCTGACCAGCAGACCGGCGCAGACGATCGCTGCCGATGTGGCCATCCTCCGGGTCCGCCGGGACCCGGGTATTGCGGGGTTGGGCATTCTGCCTCCTGTGGAAAAAGACGACTCCACGGGGAGCGGCGCACATGCCGGTGCCGAGCCGCACGTGTGCGGTGTCGGATGAATGGCGTCCGTCGACGTGCCTTCGGTGTCGGTCATGGCACCGGCGCACGGCATGACGGAGCAGAATCCCCCCACCAGTGGTGGCGCCCCTCCCCAGGGTCGTGGAGTAGATCTACCTCCAGAAGGACTCGTCCGGCAAGTCCGTTGTCCGACCCGCCCCGATTACTGATACGTCCTTGATCCGGGACCGGCCGGAGAAACAGCCGTGAACGTGTGGTGAGGGCCGCGGGGACACCGGGTGAAACATCCGTGGATCAGCCGTGTTGGGACCCGTCAGGTCCACGCCGCGCCCAGGGCGACGAATCCGCAGATCAGCACGAACAGGATCGCCAGCAGGGGCCAGACGAAGCGCAGGTACTTGTCGTAGCCGATCTTCGCCAGCGCGATTCCGCCGATGGTGACGGCGGTCGTCGGCACCCAGAGGTTCATCCAGCCGCTCGCCGCCTGCCAGGCGGTGACCACCACGGCGCGCGAGACGCCCGCGAAGTCGGCGAGGGGCGCGAGGATCGGCATGGCGAGGGTGGCGTGCCCGGAGGTGGACGGGATCAGGAATGCCAGCGGCAGGTTGACGATGAACACGACGACGGCGAAGAGGCCGGAGGAGACCCCGGACACCGCTCCCTCGATGGAGTGCAGCACCGTGTCGGTGATCCGCGAGTTGTTCATGATGACGGTGACCCCGCGCGCCAGCACGATGACGAGCGCGGGCGAGATGAAGTCCGCCGCGCCCTGCACGATCGTCGCGCTCAGCCTCTGTTCGCCGAACCGGGCGACCACGCCGACGACCACCGCGGCGACGATGAAGAGCGCGGCCAGCCGGGGGAAGGACCAGCCGAGTTCGAAGCCGTACGGAGTGGCGTCGGCGTCCCCGCTGATGGCGCTGGACCACGGCACCACGGAGAAGATCATGAAGGCGAAGGTCAGTCCGACCAGGACCAGGACGACCTGGTGCAGCGGGGTCAGCGCGGGCGGTTCCTCCCTCTTCGCCGCCGACTGCTCGCGGTCGCCGGGCAGGAAGCCGGAGAGGGAGCGTGCCGGGTCCCTGCGGACCCGGGAGGCGTACCGGACGACGTAGGCGATGGTCACGGCCGTCAGGACGATCCACATGACGCCGCGCAGCACGATGCCGTCGCCGAGGGAGATGTCGGCGGCGGACGAGGCGACGCCGGTGGCGAACGGGTTGACGGTGGAGCAGAGCACCCCGATGCCGGCGCCGAGGATGATCGTGCCGGTCGCGACCATGCGGTCGTAGCCGAGGGCGAGCATCAGCGGGACGATCAGCCCGTAGAAGCCCAGGGTCTCCTCGGCGAAGCCCTCCACCGTACCGAGCAGCGAGAAGACCACCATGACGCCGGCGATGAGCAGCGCGCCGCGCTCGCGCAGCCGGTGGGCGAGGCGGCCGATGCCCCGGTCGAGGGCTCCGGTGGCGAAGACGACGGTGATGAACGCGCCGATCGCGATGACGAAGAGGAACACGCCCGCGCTGCCGTACAGTTCGCCGGCGAGATCGGGCCCGACCTGGCCGGTCTCGGCGTCCTGGATTCCGTAGAGGCCGTTGACGGGCGAGAGGAAGAGGTCGTCGAGCCGGTCGACGAAGCTCTGGTCGGAGGGGACCCGGTGGTAGGTGCCCTGGACGGGGGCGCCTTCGGCGTTGCGGTCGTACGCCCCGGAGGGGATGAGGAAGGCGAGCGCCCAGACGGCGAGGGTCACCAGGGCGAGGATCGTCAGCGCGCTCGGGAAGGTGAACTTCCGCTTCTCCGGTTGGTCCTCCTCGGGAGAGGCGCCGCCCGTCACCTGTGTGCTCACGCCGCACCTCCGGCCCGGTGGCCGGCCGCGAACTCCCGCAGGAAGGCCGCTTCGGCGGTCGGCGCGACACCGGACGGGCCAAGTGCCTCCAGGTGGGTGACGAGGAGGCCGCGTGCCTCCCTCGGGTCCTGCGAGGGGTGGAACCGGAGGTTCGGTTCGGCGCGTGCGAAGCCGATGGACGCAAGGGCCGTCAGCCGTTCCGGGTCGGCGGTCAGACCGTCCATCAGCGCGTCGACCCGGGTGCTCAGGTCCATGGTGCACACCCCTGTTCCTCACGTACTCACGTACTCGCGTCCGAGGTCGCGGGCCGTGTCCGTGCCGGTCCCCGCCGTGCACCCGGCGGGCGTCGCGGGGCACGGGGCTCGCGCGGACACGCCCCAGGGTCAATGGACCACAGGGCGGGCGCTCCCGCTCGTCCGCGCTGCCGGGTGCCGTGGGCGGCGCCCGGGCCCCTCAGCCGCCGAGAACGAGGGTGCGCTGCGCGGAGAAGTCGCCCCACGTGCCGTCGGGGAGCTTGGCCCGGATCTTGACGGAGTGCCGGGTGCCCTTCGGTTCGGTGAGCGTCAGCTCGTAGGTGGCGCGGCCCTTCGGGGGTGTACCGCCCCAGACGATGGTCGTGGTGAACTTCCCGTCGAGGTAGAGCTCGTAGGCGGGAATCTCCCCGCCCACCCGGGGCTGGTCCCAGGAGAGTGCGGCGGTGTAGTCGCCGGGCCCGCCCTTCGTCTCCGTGCGCAGACCGGTGGGGGCGGTGCTCGCGGGGGCGCCGGGGGCGGACGTGGTGGTGACGTCGACGGAACGGCTGTCGCCCGAGGACTTGTCCGAGGCGTCGCGGGCGCGGACCGTGAAGGTGTAGACCGTGCCGGGGCGCAGGCCGGTGAGCCGGGCGCTCGTCACGGTGCCGGAGACGCTGTGGATGCGGGAGTCCTCCTGGTAGACGTCGTAGGAGGAGACGCGGACGTCGTCCGTCGATGCCTTCCAGGACAGGGTCGCGCTGTCGGTGCCGACGGCGCCGGCGCGCAGCGATCCGGGGACGGACGGCGCCGCCCGGTCGTCGGGCGGGGTGGGCTGGGTGGTGGCGGGTATGCCCGGGCCGGGCGCGGAGAGGTTGTCGGCCGCGTCCCGGGCCCGGACGGTGAAGGTGTAGGCGGTGGACGCGGTGAGCCCGTCGACGTCGATCATGTGCGTGGCCGCGGGGACGGTCTTCGCCCGGGTGCCGTCGCGGTAGATCTCGTATCCGGTGACCGCCTTGTCGTCGGAGGACGGCTCCCACATGACGTGCACGGAGGTGGAGCTGCTCACCTGGGCGGTCACGCCCTGCGGGATGGTGGGCGCCTTCGTGTCGGCTGCGGCGGCCGGGCCGCCGCAGCCGGTGAGCAGAGCGAGGAGGAGTACGGCGGAACAGGTCGACACGACACGCGTGGGGGGAAGGTGCACGGCGCTGCCGCCTTTCGTCCGGGGCATTGGTCCAGACCTGTATGGCACGGCGCACGGGCGGGTCACAAGGGGAGTACAAGGAACGTTCCGCAATGTGCGGATGTGTACCTCACCCGACTTGCACCGGGGCCCGCCGGCATGGTTATGGAGCGCCGGATTCCGCCCTGGCGCCTGGACGCCCGGACACCCGGAAGACCGTTGCGGCAGGGCGCCCGGACCACCGGCCCCGGAGCCGTACGAGCACCCCGCCGCGATCACCGGCGGTCCGTCAGCAGGCGATGGCGTACCAGACCGGGGTCCAGTTGACCGTCGTCGACTGGTAGGCGGTGGAGGAGAAGAGGTAGCTCTGGTTCTTGTCGTAGAAGTAGGCGACGGTGCCGGGGGTCTGGTTGTTGATGAGGGGGCCGCTGCCGGTGAGGTTGGGGAGCTGGTACAGGGTGTTGCATTTGGTGTAGGCGAAGCTGTTGCCGTTGGAGCCCTGCCCGCACACGTAGGTGTAGGAACAGGACAGCGCCGCGGCGGCGGACTTCACCACGGCGGGCGACTCCACCGCGTGCTGCCGGGCGCCCGCGAGCGCCTTCGCCGCGAGGGCGGCCTCGTCGGGCCGGGCGGAGGCCGACGCCGGCCCCATCAGCCCGAGGAGCGAGCCGGCGACGAGCGTCGCGGCGGCCAGCAGGGTCGTGGCGGTCTTCCGTACTGCCATGAGGGGTCTCCCTGGATCTCCCGCCCCCGAAGGGACGGATACGCGATGGCTTCCACTTCCACCCCCTGGCACCTCGTCCCGTCGGCAGGAGCCGAGGGGACACCCGGGGGGCGACGCGAGACCTACCCCCGGTGGAACCCGGTAACCTTGCGTGACGAGTCGGTCACCCTAAGGAGTTTTGGGTGACGCTTTGCTCGCCATGCCCCCATCGAGTGCATCGAGTGAGCCACGACTCGGCCGACCGGGTTGCATGAACATGCATCGAAGTGCATACTTTTCCTATGTCTAAGGTAATGACCTCTCTGCCCGTCGGGGAACGCGTCGGTATCGCCTTCTCGGGCGGCCTCGACACCTCCGTCGCGGTCGCGTGGATGCGCGACAAGGGCGCGGCGCCGTGCACGTACACCGCCGACATCGGCCAGTACGACGAACCCGACATCGCCTCCGTGCCCGGGCGCGCCCACGCCTACGGGGCGGAGATCGCCCGGCTGGTCGACTGCCGGGCCGCCCTCGTCGAGGAAGGGCTCGCCGCGCTGACCTGCGGGGCCTTCCACATCCGTTCCGGCGGGCGCGCGTACTTCAACACCACCCCGCTCGGCCGGGCGGTCACGGGCACCATGCTCGTGCGCGCCATGCTGGAGGACAACGTCCAGATCTGGGGCGACGGCTCCACGTTCAAGGGCAACGACATCGAGCGGTTCTACCGCTACGGCCTGCTGGCCAACCCGTCGCTGCGCATCTACAAGCCCTGGCTGGACGCCGACTTCGTCACCGAGCTCGGTGGTCGCAAGGAGATGTCCGAGTGGCTGCTCGCCCACGGACTGCCCTACCGGGACAGCACGGAGAAGGCGTACTCCACCGACGCCAACATCTGGGGCGCCACCCACGAGGCCAAGACCCTGGAGCACCTCGACACCGGCCTGGAGAGCGTCGACCCGATCATGGGCGTGCGGTTCTGGGACCCGTCCGTCGAGATCGAGACCGAGGACGTCACCGTCGGCTTCGAGCAGGGCCGCCCGGTCACCATCAACGGCAAGGAGTTCTCCTCCGCCGTCGACCTGGTGCTGGAGGCCAACGCCATCGGCGGCCGGCACGGCCTGGGCATGTCCGACCAGATCGAGAACCGGATCATCGAGGCCAAGAGCCGCGGCATCTACGAGGCGCCGGGCATGGCCCTGCTCCACGCGTGCTACGAGCGCCTGGTCAACGCGATCCACAACGAGGACACCCTCGCCACCTACCACAACGAGGGCCGCCGCCTCGGCCGCCTGATGTACGAGGGCCGCTGGCTGGACCCGCAGGCGCTGATGATCCGCGAGTCGCTCCAGCGGTGGGTCGGCATGGCCGTCACCGGCGAGGTGACCCTGCGGCTGCGGCGCGGCGAGGACTACTCGGTTCTCAACACCTCCGGACCGGCGTTCAGCTACCACCCGGACAAGCTCTCCATGGAGCGCACCGAGGACTCGGCCTTCGGCCCGGTGGACCGCATCGGTCAGCTGACCATGCGCAACCTCGACATCGCCGACTCCCGCGCCAAGCTGGAGCAGTACGCCGCCATCGGCATGGTCGGCAGCTCCCACCAGGCGCTGATCGGCGCGCAGGCCGCGTCGACGCCGCTGATCGGCGCGATGCCCGAGGGCAACGCCCAGGAGATCGCCTCGCGCGGGGAGGCCCCCGGCGGCGACAAGCTGCTCGACAGCGCCGCCATGGAGTTCGGCGCCGACTGACGGCCGCACCAGGTGCGCGAGAGGCCGACTGACGGCCGCACCACGTGCGTGAGAGGGAGGCCCGGCGGATTCGTCGGGCCTCCCTTTCGCGTCGGTCCGCCGTGCGCGACGCCGGCCGCCGGCTCAGCTGGTGAAGAACTCGCTGATCTGCTGGGCGACCTGGTCGGCGCGGGTCTCGTGCATCCGGTGCCCGCCGGGCACGGTGATCAGGCGGCAGTCGGGGATGCGTGACGCCACCTCCGGAAGGAGCGCCTGCGGCAGGGTGCTCTCGGGCCCGCCGGCGATGATCATCGTGGGCGCGACGATCTCGCCCAGCGCCTCCGCCCACTCCGGGTCGGGTTCGGAGAGCTGGGCGTGGACCTCGGGCACGGCGTTCTCGTCGTAGTCGACCGGTCCCTCGGCCCGCCCGGCCGGTCCCGGGTCGCCGGGGAAGGGCGCGGGAGTCTCCACCAGGACGAGCCGCTCCACCCGGTCGGCGTGCTCCTCCGCCAGCAGCAGGGCGACGGTGCCGCCCATGCCGTGGCCCACCAGGCCGACCCGGTCGAGCTCGCACTCGTCGAGGAAGCCCACCACGTCGTCCCGCATCTGCTCGAACGCGTACTCGTCCGGCCAGTCGCTCTCACCGTGCCCGCGCAGATCGAGGGCGTACACCCGCCATTCGGCGCCGAGCAGGGACCCGGTCGCCTCCCAGTCGGCGGACGAACCGCCGAGACCGTGCAGGAGGACGACCGGCGAGCCGAAGGGGTCGCCCCACGTCCGGTACGCCAGCCGCACATCGCCGACATCCACAACAGACTGATCTTCCATACCCCTGACGCTACAGCCGGTGGCCGGGGTGAAACGCCCTCACCCCGGCCTGGCAGGCTTACGGGGTGAACCGCACCGCCAGGCCCGCCGCCCGCCGCTCCCTCGCGACCCTCTCCGTCGCCCTGCTGGCCACCGCCCTGCTGACCGCCTGCTCCGGTACGGACGAGGAGCCCGAGAGGGGGCTCGACGACCCGGCGAAGAAGCGGATCGCCATGGAACTCGTCTCCAGCGCGGAGAACTCCACCCTGGACTGGCAGGGCCAGTACAAGTACATCGAGGACATCCACGACGGACGCGGCTACACCGGCGGCATCATCGGCTTCTGCTCCGGCACCGGCGACATGCTCGACGTGGTGGAGCGGTACACGAAGGCCCGCCCCGGCAACGCCCTCGCCCGGTTCGTCCCGGCCCTGCGGGCGGTCGACGGAACCCCCTCGCACGCCGGTCTCGGCACGCCCTTCACCGAGGCGTGGGCCGCCGCCGCGAAGGACTCCGCATTCCGCGACGCGCAGGACGCGGTGCTGGACGCGGGGTACTTCGACCCGGCGGTCGACCGGGCCGAGAAGGACGGGCTCAGCGCCCTGGGGCAGTTCATCTACTACGACGCGTACGTCATGCACGGCGCCGGCGACACCGAGGGCACGGTCGGCTTCGCGTCCATCCGCCGCCAGGCGCTCGCCGCCGCCGACACCCCGGCCGAGGGCGGCGACGAGGAGACCTGGCTCAACGCCTTCCTCGACGCCCGGGTGGACGCCATCGCCAAGGAGCCCTCGCACACCGACACCAGCCGGATCGAGACGGCACAGCGCCGGTTCGTGCGCGAAGGCAAGCTCCAGCTGGAGACCCCGCTGCGCTGGAAGGTGTACGGGGAGAGCTTCCGGATCGACGGCTGAGGCAACCGGGGGGCGGCCCGCCTCTCCGCAGACCGCCCCGCACCCCGCCGGCCGGGCGGTGCGGGGCTCCCGGGACGCCGGTCCTTCCCCCCTCGCCGGCCCCGCCAGGACCGCCCGCTCCCGCCCGTCCTGGCCCGGGCGGGTGACACGGCGTTTCGACCGGAACGGGAGGCCGGTGAGACACGAAATGCCTGATAGGAAGCTCGCGACAGAGCAGATGATCAACGTGTCTCCGATGGAGGACAGGTGCCTCACACCCAGGCCGATGCCGTGTTCCACAGTCGCGACGCCTCCCCCGGTCCGGCCTCCCGGGCCCCTCGCGCAGCCACCCGCCGCCGTACCGCTCTCCCCTCGGTGGCCGTCGCCACCGCCCTCGGACTCGCCCTCACCGTCGCCCCGGCCACCGCCCTGGCAGACTCTCCGACCCAGGAGGTGGCGATGCGTCACGAAGCGGTCCGGCCGGTCGCGGCGGCCCCCACGGTGGGGCTGGACGATCCGGCGAAGAAGGAGATCGCCATGCAGTTGGTCTCCAGCGCGGAGAACTCCTCCCTGGAGTGGCGGGACCAGTACAAGTACATCGAGGACATCGGAGACGGCCGCGGCTACACCGGCGGCATCGTCGGATTCTGCTCCGGCACCGGCGACATGCTGGAGGTGGTGGAGCTCTACACCGAGCGCGCCCCGGGCAACCTCCTCGCGCCGTTCCTGCCCGCGCTGCGCGAGGTCGACGGCACCGACTCGCACGCGGGTCTCGGCTCCCGGTTCACCGCCGCCTGGGAGAAGGCCGCGCTGACCGACCCGGTCTTCCGCAAGGTGCAGGACGACGAGCGCGACCGGGTGTACTTCGACCCGGCCGTGAAGCAGGCGAAGGCCGACGGGCTCTCCACGCTCGGGCAGTTCGCGTACTACGACGCGCTCGTCATGCACGGCGAGGGCGACGACAGCGCGAGCTTCGGCGCCATCCGCAAGAGGGCGCTCGCCTCGGCCCAGCCGCCGTCGAAGGGCGGCGACGAGACGGTCTACCTGACCGCCTACCTCGACGCCCGCGTGTGGGCGATGCGGCAGGAGGAGGCCCACTCCGACACGACCCGGGTCGACACCGCGCAGCGGGTCTTCCTGCGAAACGGCAACCTCGGTCTGAACCCGCCGCTCGACTGGAAGGTGTACGGGGACAGCTACCACATCGGCTGACGCGGCGTCACGCGTCCGCCGTCCGGCCGGGAGCCGTGCCCGGCCGGACGGGGGCCCACCCGGGAGGTCAGCCCCCGGCGGCGAGCCGCGCGAGGCGCCTGGCCTCGTCACGGGTGGCGACGGCGACGGCGTCCTCGTCCACCGTCGTCAGGCGGCCGTTCTCCACGACCGGCCTGCCACCGACGAGCGACAGGGTGACGGGCGCCGCCGCGCCGAGGACGAGCGCCGCGACCGGGTCGGCGATGGAGGCGTGGGCGAGGGTGTCCATCCGCCAGAGCACCAGGTCGGCGAGCTTCCCGGCTTCCAGGGAGCCGATCTGGTCGGCCCGCCCGAGCACCCGGGCCCCGCCGTGGGTGCCGAGCCTCAAAGACTGACGCGCCGTCAAAGCCCGTTCCCGGTGCGGCCCCAGGCGGTTGACGAGAACGGCGTTGCGCAGTTCGGTGTGGAGTTCGCCGGACTCGTTCGACGCGGTGCCGTCGACGCCGAGACCGACCGGGACGCCGGCCGCGAGCATGTCCGGCACCCGGGCGATCCCGGCGGCGAGACGGGCGTTGGAGGAGGGGCAGTGCGCGACGCCCGTACCGGTCCGCGCGAACGCGGCGATGTCGGAGTCGTTCATGTGGACGCAGTGGGCCATCCACACGTCCTCGCCGAGCCAGCCGGTGGACGCGAAGTAGTCCGTCGGCCCCATCCCGAACAACTCCTTGCAGAACTGCTCCTCCTCCACGGTCTCCGAGCCGTGGGTGTGCAGTCTCACCCCCTTGGCGCGCGCCAACTCCGCTCCCTGCCGCATCAGTTCGGTGGAGACGGAGAAGGGGGAACAGGGCGCGACGGCCACTTGCGTCATCGCGTCGAACGACGGGTCGTGGTGGGCGTCGACGGTGGCGGCGGTGGCTTCGAGCGCGGCGTCGAGCGTCTCCACGGCGAAGTCCGGCGGCAGCCCGCCGTCCTTCTGCCCGCGGTCCATGGAGCCCCGGGCGAGGGTGAACCGTACGCCGGTGTCCCGGGCGGCGCCGATGATCGCCCCGGACAGGTCGCCGGAGCCCCGGGGGAAGACGTAGTGGTGGTCCATCGCGGTGGTGACGCCGCCGCGCGCCATCATCGCCAGTGAACCCTGCGCCGCCGCGCGGACCATGGGCTCGTCGATGCGGGCCCAGGTCGGATAGAGCGCGACGAGCCAGTCGAAGAGGTTGTGGTCGGTGGCCAGGCCCCGGGTGATCCACTGGTAGAAGTGGTGGTGGGTGTTGACGAGCCCCGGCGTGACCAGATGGCCGGTTCCGTCGATGCGGCGGGCCACATTCGCCAGCCCCTCGGGGGCGCGGCCCGCGCCGACGTACTCGATGCGGTCGCCCGCGACGACGACATGGCCGTCGGCGTACTCGGTGTCGTGCGCGTCGACGGTGGCGATCGCGCAGTTCTCGATGACGAGGCGCTGAAGCCCTGCCGGATCGGTCATCGTGCATCCTTCGGTAAGTGCGGTGCGGGCGGCCGGCGTTGTACGGCCGGGCCCCGCAGCTGCTCAGAGGTTGGTGAGGTCCGCCGGGATCGACTGCGCGGCGCCTTCGCGCAGCACGGTGGCCTCGATCAGTCCGTAGGGACGGTCGGCGGCGAGGTAGACGGCACCGTCCTCGGAGGCGTTGTCGAGTCCGAACGGCCCGAGGTCGACCAGGAAATGGTGCTTGTTCGGCAGCGAGAAGCGGATCTCGTCGATCTCGGCACGGTTCTCGATGACCCGGGCGCCCATCTGATGGAGCGTCTGCTGGAGGGAGAGGGAGTACGTCTCGGCGAACGCCCGGAGCAGATGCGCGCGGGCCTGCTCCCAGGACTCCTCCCAGCTGGGCATCTCCTGAGTCTCGTCGGACCAGTTGTACCGCCACCGGGCGGAGACGTCGGTGGCGAGGATGCGGTCGTACGCCTCCTTGAGGGTGGTGTACCGGTCCTTCGCGTAACCCCAGAACTCGGAGTCGGTGGAGTTCAGGACGGTGAGATCCTTCACCCCGGAGATCACCTCCCAGCGCTCGCCGTCGTAACGGATCTGCGTGGTGCGGACCTCCTGCCCCTTCCGTACGAAGGAGTGGCGCGGGGTGTCCGGGCCGGCGGCGGGGTCCTCGATGCGCTCCCAGGCGTACTCCTCGATGCGCACGCGCGCCCGGGTGATCGCGGGCTGCGAGCGGACGAAGTGCCGGGCGAGGTGGATGCCGAACTGCTCGGCGGAGTCGATGCCGTGCTCCTTGGCGAACGCGTACACCGTGTTCTTCATGGTGTCGGTCGGCAGCACGTGGGCGTTGTCACCGGAGATGTGGACCTCGTCCAGGTCGCCGGAGAGGGAGACCGAGACGTTGAGGTCCTTGATGTGGTGGGTGGCGCCCTCGCGCACGATCTTGACGACCCGGTTCTCGGCCTTGCCGTACTGGTTCTGGCCGAGCACCACGGTGCGGGGCCGGGGGGCCGCGACCTCGGAGGACTGCTGGGCGTGCGTGGTCATGGGTGCCGGGACCTTTCTGCGGGAAGCGGGAGGCGGCGCCGTCAGGGATGCGGGCCCGGGGGCGTTCGGGGTACGGGGTACGGGGTACGGACAGGCGGTGTTCGCGCGGGATGTGTACGGGTACGGACGGCGAGCGGGATGTGTACGGGTACGGCGAGCCGCCCCGCCGCGGGGTGTTCACCTCGGCGACGGGGTGGGCCGCGGGCCGGCGGGCCCTCAGCTGCCCCGGTAGACGGAGTAGCCGAACGGGCTGAGCAGCAGCGGTACGTGGTGGTGCTCGCCGGGACGGACGGCGAAGGTGATCGCCACCTCCGGAAAGAACGTTCCGCCATCGGCGGACGGGGTGGACGGTCCTTCCGTCTCCAGGGCGAAGTACGCGTCGGTGTCGAAGTCGAGCCGTACCTGGGCCGCCCCCTCGGGCAGGGCGGGCAGGTCCGCGCAGCGGCCGTCCGCGTCCGTCACCGAGCCGCCGAGCGGCGTCCACCCGGCGGTGGCGTCGGGGCGGGTGGCGAGGCGGACGGGGACGGAGGCCGCGGGGCGGCCGATGCTGGTGTCCAGGACGTGCGTGGACACCGAGGCGGTGGTGTCGGTACTCAGGACCCTCACTCCCCTTCGGTCATGAGGCGGGTCAGCCGGATACGGTTGATCTTGCCCAGCTCGGTGCGCACGATCGCGCTCTCCCGCTCGGGCGTGTTCCCCGTACGGGCCCGCAGCGCGTCGCGCATCTGCCCGGCGGTCGCCCCGGTGGCGCAGATCAGGAAGACATGGCCGAAGCGCTCCTGGTAGGCCAGGTTCAGTTCGAGCATCTCGGCCCTGAGAGCGTCGGAGGCGCCCGCCATCCCCCGCTGTTCCCGCGCGGACACGGGATCGCCGGGCTTCGGCCGCCCGATCGCCGGATGACCGGCCATCGCCTCGGCCAGGTCGTCCACGGACAGCGCGGCGGTGGCCGCGTCGCTCGCGGTGAGCAGGTCGTCGGCGGTGGTGAAGGGGTGCCGCGCGAGGAGTGCGGCGCCCCAGGCACCGCTGGAGCAGATCTCGGTCAGTACGTCGGCGACTTCGTCGTGCGCCAGGGCGTTGAACCGGGCCAGGCCCGGTGGGGAGCTCGATGTCACGGAGCCTCCGCGCTGATCGTCGCTGTTTCGTGCTGTGCGCCGTGCGGGCTGCGAACAGCTAACGCCTCCGCGCGACGCCGCGTCAACACTTTGTTGAAATTGGCCTGTCGGCGTCGGGGTCCGGTTCCGCGTGGCGCGCGGACGGCTCCCCTCAGGCCCCCTTCTCGCGGTTGAGGTAGTTGTAGACGGTGAAGCGGCTGACCCCGAGGGCGCTCGCCACCGTCTCCACCCCGTGCCGTACGGCGAACGCGCCCCGGGCCTCCAGGGTGCGGACCACGGACTGTTTCGCCCGGCGGTCCAGTCCGGCCAGCGGCCCGCCGTACGTCCGCTCCATCGCGGAGAGGATGTGGTCCAGGGATTCCGAGAGCTGCGGCAGCCGTACGGCCAGGACGTCCTGGCCCTCCCACGCGAGCACCACGTCGTCCGGCCGCGCCCGTCCGACGTCCAGCAGTTCGGCGCCCATCGCGTCGGCCAGCGGTTTCACGGCGGCGACCAAGGGGTGGTCGGGAGCGGGGTGGCCCGGGGCAGCACGGTCGAGGGCCGGGCGGTCCCGGGCAGGGCCGGCACTCACCGCTCCTCCCCCTCGCCGATCACGTTGACCTGGAACGATATCCGGGTGGCCCCGGCCGCGAGGGTGCGCCGGAGCAGCGTGTCCACGGCCGCCAGCACCACGTCCGCACCGCCCTCCGCCGTGTTGCCGAAGGGCCCGACGTCCACCGTGTCCAACGGGGCCGCGCCGATGACCTCGCGGGCCACCACGGCGTGCGCCGGGGCCTCGTCGAGATCGAAGGGTTCGGTGGTGAATTCCACCCTCAGACGCACGGTGCCTCCCCAGGGGTTCCGGCCGGTGTGCGGGCCGGCTCGGCCCCGACTGTAACGCGGCCCCAGAACGGTCCGAGAACGGCCCGAGAACGGCTCCGACGGCCCGGATCGGCCGAAAACCGCGCCAAACGCCTTACCCGGGACCGGGCTCTGGAGGACGATGTGCGGAGGCGGACGGCGGGCCGGGAGCGCAGCGCTCGCAGCCCCCTCTCACCACCCGCCCACCACCCACTCACCCAGTCACTCACCCACAGAACGCCGCGTCGGTACCCGGGCGCCGGCGGAAGGAGACACTGTGGAACCTGTGCACGTGCGCTGCCCCGCCTGTCTGCGTGACCGGGCGTTCGTGATCCCGGTCTACTCGTGTCCCTGCGGCGCCCCCACCGCCCTGCGAACGGTGCACGGGGCACCCGCCACCGTGATCACCCGGCGCGTCTGGGCGGACTGCTGGGTCACCGCGCGCTGCGCCGACTGCGGGCGCGAAGACCACTGGCCGCAGCCGGAACTGGGTTGCCCCTGCGGCACGGTCCTGCGCGTCCCGGTCCGTACGGAGTCCCCCGCCGCCCCCGGTACGTCCCCCTGGACGGACCCGGAGCCCGAGCGCGGTACGGCCCCGGAAGCCGGCGCCGAGCCACCGGCGCACATCCCGCTCCCCCGCACCGCGCCCCCTCCGCGCCCGCCCTTCGAGCCCCTGCCGGTCCGCACCGCGCGGGACGCGGTGACGGCGGCCGGGCTGTACCTCGGCTGGCTCGGATTCCAACGGGTCACCCAGCCGCTCGAACGCCCCGCCTCACGCGTCGACCTGCGGGCGGACGGGGCGCTCGCCCAGGTCGAGACCTCGACCTGTCCGACCGGGGTGCGTGAGATCGAATGCCTCTGGCTGAACGCGCTGAGTGAGTCGGTCTCCGGGGTCTTCTTCTCGCTCGCGGGATACGACGAGGCAGCCGTCCGGCGCGCGGATCTGGTGTCGATGCCACTGTTCGCCATGGACCTCACCGGTACCGCGCGGCCGGTCAACGGCGCCGCCGAGGATCTGCTCAGCACGGGGGCGTGAGGGGGACGCAGCGGCAGGGCACCGGCGCCGCCGGGTGCGTCCGGCACCGACTTCCGGAGTCCCGGCACCCCGGCGGGCCGGCGCTCGCCATACTGGGCCGTATGCGCATCCGCTCCGCCAGACGCTCCGATCTCCGCCGACTGCAGGACATCGAGCGCGCCGCAGGGGAACCGTTCAGAGCACTCGGAATGGCTGACGTCGCCGACGACGAACCGCCGCCCCTCGAAGTGCTGGAGAGTTACCGGGCCGCCGGACGCTGCTGGGTGGCGGCCCATCCCCACGCCCCCGCGGACGGGACACCCGTCGGCTATCTGATCGCGGACCCGGTGGACGGCGCCGCCCACATCGAACAGGTGTCGGTCGATCCGTCCGCGGCCCGGCTGGGCATCGGCCGGGCGCTCATCGATCACGTGGCCGTGTGGGCGGAGGGACAGGGACTCGGCGCGCTCACCCTGACGACCTTCTCCGACGTTCCGTGGAACGCGCCGTACTACGCGCGCATCGGGTTCACCGTGCTGCGCGAGGACCAACTCACGGACGGGTTGCGGCGGATCAGGGCCGAGGAGGTGGGCAGCGGGCTGGACCGCCGCCCCCGCGTCTGCATGCGCCGCGAACCGGCCCGGATCGTGCTGCCCCGGCCCGCCGGCCTGACGGCGGGCACACCGCCGCCCTCCCGGGCGCCGGGCCTCGTTCCTCGGACCGACGTCGCCCCTCGGGCCGACGTTGTCAGTGGCGAACGCTAGCGTGTGCGCATGGCTTTGACCTCCCGCCACACGTCCTCCTGCACCCACACCTCTCCCTCGGCCGATCCCACGAGCGCGACCGGGGCCGTGGTCTCCGCGCCCGGCCACGAGCGTCCCGCGAACCCGTCCGCCGTCGAGACCAACGAGGCCATCCGGGCGCTCGTGGACTCCCGGGCCGGACGCGACTGGTCCTCCGAGGCGTACGAGGTCCTGCTCATCGAGTGGGCGGCCGCGACCCGGGGCCCGGCGCCGGAAATAGTCGAGGCCGCCTGAGGATCCGAGGCGCACCACGCGGCCGCGACCGGCAGCGGTCAGGATCTTTCGTTCGGATCATGCCGGTCGCGGCCGCGGTTCACCGCAGGTCGCCCTCGGCGTACTCCGTACCGGCCGCGCGGGCGGTCCGCTCACGCAGTTCGACCCGGCGGATCTTGCCGGAGATGGTCTTCGGCAGCTCCGCGAACTCCAGCCTGCGCAGGCGCTTGTACGGGGCGAGTACGGCACGGGAGTGCTCGAACAGCACCTTCGCGGTGTCCGGCCCGGGCTCCCAGCCCTCGGCGAGCACGACGTACGCCTTCGGCACCGAGAGCCGGACCGGGTCGGGGGCGGGCACGACCGCGGCCTCGGCGACCGCCTCGTGCTCCAGCAGGGCGCTCTCCAGCTCGAAGGGCGAGATCTTGTAGTCCGAGGACTTGAAGACGTCGTCGGACCGCCCGATGTAGGTGATGTACCCGTCCTCGTCGCGGGAGCCGATGTCACCGGTGCGGTAGTAGCCGCCCGCCATCGCCTCGGCCGTGCGTTCCGGGTCCGCGCGGTAGCCGGTCATCAGACCGGTCGGGGCCGCGGAGAGATCGAGGGAGATCTCCCCCTCCGTGGCGCCGGGTTCACCGGTGAGCGGGTCGAGCAGCTCGACCTTGTAGCCGGGGGTGGGGCGGCCCATCGAGCCGGCCTTCACCTGCTGGCCGGGTGAGTTGGCGACCTGGACGGCGGTCTCCGTCTGGCCGAAGCCGTCCCGGACGGTCACGCCCCAGGCCCGCCGCACGGTCTCGATGACCTCGGGATTGAGCGGCTCACCGGCCGCGACGACCTCGCGCGGCGGGTTGGCGAGCTGGGTGAGGTCGGCTTGGATGAGCATCCGCCAGACGGTCGGCGGCGCGCAGAAGCTGGTGACGCCCGACCGGTCCATCTCGGCCATCAGCCGACTCGCGTCGAACCGCTGGTAGTTGAAGATGAAGACGGTTGCCTCGGCGTTCCAGGGGGCGAACAGGTTGGACCAGGCGTGCTTGGCCCAGCCGGGCGAGGAGATGTTCAGGTGGACGTCTCCGGGCCGCAGCCCGATCCAGTACATCGTCGCCAAGTGGCCGACGGGGTACGACACATGGGTGTGTTCCACCAGCTTGGGGCTGGCGGTCGTGCCCGAGGTGAAGTACAGCATCAGCGGCTCGTCGGGGAACGTCTCCCGGTCCGGTACGTACACCTCGGGGTGCTCGTCGGCGTCCGCGTAGGAGAGCCATCCCTCCGGGACCCGGGCGCCGTCGCCCGCACCGCCCACCGCCATGCGCGTGTAGGAGCCGGGCACGTCGTCGAACTTGCCGGTGTCCTCCGCGCGCACGAGCACGTGGGCGACCTGACCCCGGTCGACCCGGTCGCGGAGGTCGAGCGGTCCGAGCAGCGGGGTGGCGGGGATGACCACGGCGCGCAGCTTCATCGCGGCGAGTGCGGTCTCCCACAGCTCGACCTGGTTGCCGAGCATGACGAGGATGCGGTCGCCTTCGCGCACGCCCTGAGCGGCGAGCCAGTTGGCCGCCTGGTTGGACCGGGCCGACATCCGGGCGAAGGACGTCTCGGTGCGGCGGCCGTCCTCCTCCACGATGTGCAGGGCGGTACGGTCGTTGCCCTCGGCGATCACGTCGAACCAGTCGAGCGCCCAGTTGAAGCGGTCGGGCCGGGGCCACCGGAATCCCGCGTAGGCGGTCGCCCAGTCCTCGCGGTGCTGGAGCAGGAAGTCCCGGGCGGCCCGGAACGTCCCGGTCGCGCTGGTTGCCGACATGTGTCCTCCTCGTTGTGGACCGGACCGGTCATGGTCCCCGATTCAACCAGCCCCTTCTGCCCGCGGACCCCGCCGGTACCCGGGGCGGTTCACCCCCCGAAGTCCCCGGAGTCCCCGGAGTCGCCGAAGTCCACGAAGTCGGCGAAGCGGACGTCGTGCGCGCCCGCGTCCGTCATCACGGTCAGCAGACGTACGGCCTCCTCGGCGACGGCATCCCGGTCCGCGCGGCCGAGCCGGCCCAGCGGCTGGACGGTGGCGGTCGCGGTGTCGTCCGTACGGTCGAGGCGCCAGATCGCGGCGAGGAACCCGTCGACGAGCACGGTTCCGTACGCCTGGTTCCCCTTGCCGTTGCGCCCGCTGAACTCGGCCGGGATGACCCGGGTGCGGTCGGCGTGGCCGAGGAGGACGTTGTCGAACTCGGGCAGGAAGCGCGGCGGGGCGGGGAAGTCCGGGCCGGGGCGCGGGGCGTCGGGGAGGTCGAAGAGTTCGACGCCGTGTTCGTCGCGGAAGGTGAGGAGCACCGGTCGCAGCCGGTCGAAGACCTCGCGCATCCGGGTGAGCCCGGCCCAGCTCTGGAGGTCCTTCACGGAGGCGGGGCCGAAGGCCGCGAGGTAGCGGAGCACCAGGGTGTCGGGGGCCGGGGTGTCGGGGGCCGGAGTGTCGGGGGCCGGGGCGGCTCGGGCGGAGCGGCCGAGCCAGTGCTCCAGCGTGGTGAGCGTGACCTGCCCGCTCCGCTCCCAGAGGCCCCGGGGCGTGGTCTGTGCCAGCGGGAGCGCGCAGCGGGCCGCCACGGTGAGGGCGAGCGGATCGGCGTCGGGCCATGCGGCGAGGAGCGCGGTGCGCAACTCCTTGACCGTGCGGGGCCGTTCCTCCACGAGTGCCCGGCTGATCTCCTTGAGCCGGTCGAGGTCCACCCCGGTGAGCCCCTGCCGGAAGAGTCTCAGCTCGCGGTCGCGGGCCGGCTGGACGAGCGGGCGGACGGTGAGGGCGTCGTCGGCGGTGTGGGTGTGGATCGTGGAGCGCAGGGTGACGATCCGTACGACCTCACGCGACTCCATCAGCGCGGAGAGATCGGCGGGGTCGAAGTCGGCGAGGCGCGAGAAGAGCTGGAAGTAGGGCGGCCGGGTGTTCTGCGCCTGGAGTCCGACGATGTGGGCGACGGCCTCCTTCGGAGACATCTCCGACCGTTCGAGCAGGAGTTGGCGGTGGAGTGTGGCCCGGTTGAGCGCCCGGGCCGAGAGCACGGCCGGGCGCACCGGCCCGGGGGCGGGGCGGGGTCCGGGAGGGTTCTTCTGTGCGGCCATGTCCGGCACGGTACGCGGACTTGCGGACAGTTCCGGTCCGCGATGGGGTCGCTGGACCGGTGTTCCGCCGGGCGGCCGGAGGAGGGACGGCCCGGGACCGCCGACACACTCGAACAGCCCGTGTGACCGGGGCGGGAGCCTCAGCGCCCGCATGATGGACCGGTGATCAGCGTCCTGTTCGCCGTCCTGACCGCGCTCAGCAACGGCGCCGCCTCGGTCCTCCAGCGCCGGGCGGCCGTCAACGTGCCGGACTCCGCGGCGATGCGGCTCTCCCTGTTCGGCCATCTGCTGCGCCAGAAGGTGTGGATCGGCGGGATCGCGCTGGTGGTCGTCGCGGCCGTCTGCCAGGCCGTGGCGCTCGCGACCGGGCCGATCGCGGTGGTGCAGCCGATCTTCGTGATCGAGCTCCCCTCGACCCTGCTGCTGGCCGGGTTCGTCATGCGCGTCCAGGTCCCGCGCCAGGTCTGGTACGGCGTCGCGGCCGTGACGATCGGCCTGGCCCTGGGCATGGCGTCGGCGGCCCCGGGCGGGGGCCACGACACCGTACGGGGCACCGACTGGGTCGTGGCGCTCGTGGTCACCGGGATCTTCGAGGCGGCCCTGATCGTGGCGGCCCTGGCGTCCCGGCGCAACACCCGTGCGGCGCTGCTCGGGCTCGCCGCCGCCTGCGGTTACGCGCTGACGGCGGCGCTGATGAAGGACGCCATGGGCCGCCTCGACGGCTCGGGCGGGGTGACCCAACTGCTCGCCGCCTGGCAGCTCTACGCCACGGCGGCGGCCGGGGTGGGGGCGCTGTACCTGCTCCAGAACGCCCTTCAGGCGGGCACGCTGGTGGCGGTCCAGCCGATGCTGACGCTCGGCGACGCGCTGATCAGCATCCTGTACGGGGTGACGCTCTTCGGGGAGACGCTGCGCACCGGATGGTGGCTGCTGCCGGAGCTGGTGGCGGTCGCCCTGATCGGCGTGGGCTGCCTGGAGCTCTCCCGGTCGCCGCTCGCCTCCGGGAACCCGCTGCCCCCGCGCCGCGTGAAGTAGAAGGCTCCGCCTCCGGGCGCCGGTCACGCCCCGCCCGTCACGCGCCGCCGGTCGCCCCCGCCCCCTTGCCCGTACGCCTGCCGTGTCGGCGCCCGGCCACCACGTCGGCGATCGCGGCGAGGAGTCCGGCGCAGACGAAGGCGACCGAGACGATGAGGCCGTGGTCGTACGCCGTGGCCCACCCGTCGCCGGTGACCTGGGCGAAGAAGACGGACCCGACCGCCGCGATGCCGATCGCTGAGCCGACGCGCTGGCCGGTCTGGAGCGTGCCGCCCGCGCTGCCCGCGTGGGCCACCGGTACGTCGGAGAGGGTGAGCGTCTGGTTGGGGGCGATGACCAGCCCGCTGCCGATGCCCCCGAACAGCAGGGGGGCGGCCATCGCCCATCCGGCGTTGTGTCCCGGTACCTGGTGCACGGCGAGGGCCGTTCCGGCGAGACCGACCGCGACCATGCCCAGCCCCACGACGACCAGTGGGCGCCCGAACCTGCTCACCAGCCGGCCGCCGATCATGGCCGAGAGGCCCGAGCCGACCGCGAACGGGGAGATGGCCAGGCCTGCCTGGAGGGCGCTGTAGCCGAGACCGGACTGGAGGTAGAGCGTGGTGACGAAGAAGATCGAGGTGAACCCGGCGAAGTACAGCAGGATCAGCAGACAGCCCAGCCAGTACGAGCGCAGCCGGAAGAGCGACAGGTCCAGCACCGGCTGGGTGCCCCCGCCCGCGCAGCGCGCCTCCCAGGCGACGAAGGCGGCGAGCAGCGCCGCGGCGACGAGGAGCAGCAGCCATTTCTCGTCGCCGTGCCACTGCTGGGCCTGGACGAACGGCAGCAGCAGGCAGAGCACGCCCGCGCCGAGCAGCAGCACACCGAGCGGGTCCAGGTCGCGGGCGCGTACGCGGCCGGCCGACGGGGTGTCGGGCAGCAGCTTGCGGGCCAGCAGCAGGCAGACCACGCCGAGCGGAAGGTTGACGTAGAACACCCAGCGCCAGCCCTCCTCCGCGCCGGCCAGCTGGATCAGCAGCCCGCCGAGCAGCGGCCCCACGGCGGTGGAGATGCCGACGACCGTGCCGAACATCCCGAAGGCCCGGCCGCGTTCGCGCCCTGAGAACATCTGCTGGATCAGGGCGGAGATCTGGGGCGAGAGCAGACCGCCCGCGAGCCCCTGGACCAGTCGGGCGACCACCAGCCAGAGGCTGGACTGGGCGGCGCCGCAGGCAGCGGAGGAGAGCGTGAAGAGGGCGAGCCCGATCATGAACACCGGGCGCCGTCCTCGCGCGTCGCCGAGCCGCCCGGCCGGGATCAGGAAGAGCCCGAAGGCGAGGGCGTAGCCGGAGAGCACCCACTGGAGGTCCGATTCGGGGGTGCGCAGCCCTTCCTTGATGGACGGCAGCGCCACGTTGACGATCGACACGTCCAGCAGGGTCATGAACCCGGCCACCAGGCAGACCGCGAGGGCGCGCCACCGGTGGGGGTCGGGTTCCCCCGGCCCGGAGCCGCCGGAGCCGGAAGGGGAACCGGGAGGTGTACCGGGCCCCTGCGGACCGGGACGCGCCGAGCTCGGAGTCATGCTTCGGACCCTACGGGGTGTCCCGCCGTCCTCGGCGGATCAGCGCGCGGCGTCGGACCCGGTGCGTCATCACCCGGTCCCGGCCGTGCCGTCCGTACGCGTCGGGTACCACCCGCCGTCTGCTCCTTCATGCTCGAACACATCACCGACCGGTACCCCGCCGCACCGGCAACTCACCCACACGATGCGGGGATTTAACCTCTGATGCCTTGTCATGCACGTTCTACGCGCATAGCTTTCTGCTCTCACTACACACTTTGGGGGCAGTACCCGTGCAGATATCCAGAGCCCGTTCGGCCGCGCTGGCCGGGGTCGTCGCCGTCGCGCTGTCGGTGACGGCCCTGCCCGCCGCCTTCGCCACCCCGTCCGCGGGCGCCGTGATCTCGGAGGTCTACGGCGGCGGGGGCAACTCGGGTGCCACGCTCACCCGTGACTTCATCGAGCTGGGCAACGCGGGCGGCGCGGCGTTCGACCTCTCGGGCTACAGCGTCCAGTACCTGCCCGGGACCCCGTCCGCCGGCTCGCTCTGGCAGGTGTCCCCCCTCACCGGCTCCGTCGCCCCGGGCGGTCGCTACCTCGTGGCCGAGTCCGCGGGTACGGGCGGCACGGTCGCCCTGCCCACCCCGGACGCCACCGGCACCGTCGCGATGGCCGCGGGCAGCGGCACGGTCGCCCTGGTCTCCGGTACCACCCCGCTCACCTGCAAGACCGCGGCCGACTGCGCCATCGACACCCGGATCGTCGACCTCGTCGGGTACGGCTCCGCCGTCGTCCGCGAGACCGGCCCCGCCCCCGCCCCGTCCGCCACCTCCTCGGTGGCCCGTGCCGCCTCGCTCGCCGACACCGACGACAACTCCGCCGACTTCGCCGCGGGCGCCCCGACCCCGGTCAACACGGCCGGCCAGACCTCCGGCGGCGGCTCCACCGACCCCGGCGAGCCGGGCGAGCCCACCGAGCCGGGCACCGTCCGCGTGCACAACATCCAGGGCACCACCCGCCTCTCGCCGCTCGACGGCCAGACCGTCACTGCGGTACCGGGCGTCGTCACCGGCGTCCGCACGAGCGGCTCGCGCGGCTACTGGCTCCAGGACACCGCCCCGGACGCGGACGCCCGCACCAGCGAGGCGGTCTTCGTCTTCACCGGCTCCGCCGCTCCCGGCGTCGTCGCCGGCGACTCGGTCCTGGTCAGCGGCAAGGTGGACGAGTACTACCCGGGCACCGGCACCCAGTCCGTCACCGAGATCGGCACCCCGAAGACCACGGTGCTGTCGCACGGCAACGCCCTGCCCGCGCCGGTCGTGCTCGACGCGTCCTCGGTACCCGCCGCGTACACGCCCACCGCGGGCGGCGGCTCGATCGAGGCGCTCCCCCTGCAGCCGGACACCTACGCCCTCGACCTGTACGAGTCCCTCGAAGGCGTCCGCGTGCAGATCGCGGACACCCGGGTCATCGGCGCGACGAACTCGTACGGCGAGATGTGGGTCACGGTCAAGCCGAACGAGAACCCGAGCGCGCGCGGCGGCACGCTCTACACCTCGTACACCGACCAGAACACCGGGCGCATCGAGGTGATGTCCCTGGACACCGCCCGGCCGGTCCCCACCGCGAACGTGGGCGACGTGCTCTCCGGCACGACGACGGGCGTCCTGGACTACGTCTCCTTCGGCGGCTACGCCCTCCAGGCCACCGAGGTCGGCACGCGGACCGACAACGGGCTGAAGCGCGAGGTCACCCGCAAGCAGAAGAAGAAGGAACTCGCGGTCGCCACGTACAACGTGGAGAACCTCGACGCCCTCGACGACCAGACGAAGTTCGACACCCTCGCCTCGGGCATCGCCGTCAACCTCTCCTCGCCGGACGTGGTCTCCCTGGAGGAGATCCAGGACGACAACGGCGCCACCAGCGACGGCACGGTCGGCTCCGAGGCGACCCTGAAGCGCTTCACCGACGCGATCGTCGCCGCCGGCGGACCGCGCTACTCCTGGCGCTACATCGCCCCCGAGGACGGCAAGGACGGCGGGGAGCCCGGCGGGAACATCCGCAACGTCTTCCTCTTCAACCCGAAGCGGGTCTCCTTCGTGGACCGCCCGGGCGGCACCGCGACGACCGCCGTCACCGCGGTGGACACCCGCAAGGGCGTCGAGCTCTCCGCCTCGCCCGGCCGGATCAACCCGACGAGCGCCGCGTGGGCGGACAGCCGCAAGCCGCTGGTGGGCGAGTTCCGCTTCAACGGCGAGACCGTGTTCGTCATCGGCAACCACTTCGCCTCCAAGGGCGGCGACCTGCCCCTGCACGGCAAGAACCAGGAGCCGGAGCGCAGTTCGGAGGTCAAGCGCATCCAGCAGGCGGCCGAGGTCAACACCTTCGTCAAGTCACTGCTGGCGGCGGACAAGTCGGCCAAGGTCATCACGCTCGGCGACCTCAACGACTTCGCGTTCTCCCCGGCCGTGACCAGGCTGACCGACGGCAAGGTCCTCAAGCCGCTGATCACGACGCTGCCGGCGAACGAGCAGTACAGCTACGTGTACGAGGGCAACTCCCAGACGCTGGACCACATCCTGACGAGCCCCGGCGTCCGCCGGCTCGACTACGACGTGGTGCACATCAACGCGGAGTTCGCCGACCAGGCGAGCGACCACGACCCGCAGATCGTCCGCGTGGCCCTCGGCGGCGGCTCGGCCAAGGACGGCAAGAAGCACGACGAGAAGAAGCACGGCAAGGGCGACGACAAGGACAAGGGGCACGGGAAAGGGCACTGACCCCTGCAGCTGACCCGTACCGGTGACCACGGGGGCCGTCCGTCCGCGGGCGGCCCTCCCACGGACCCGGTGAGCGGCCTCCTGGTCCGCCTGGCCCAGGAACAGGCGCCTCGGCTGACGGGCTGACGGGCTGACGACGTTCAGGCTGCCCACCGGCAGCCTGAACGCACCGCGGCGCCTCAGCCGCCGGTCCGGCCCGACGCGGCGTGCTTCTGCCGGGTCACCGCGCAGGACCTCCGGTCGGCGGGGAGCGGGCGGTCGGTGAAGAAGCGGGCCGCCAACTCGGCGACGTCGTCCGCGCGTTCCAGGACCACCCAGTGGTCGGCGTCGGCGAGCGTGAGGAACCGGCTGCCCTCGACCGTCGCGGCGAACTCCCGTTGCCGCTCCGGGGAGGTCACCGTGTCGTGCTCGCCGGCGAAGACCAGCGCCGGCACCCCGGTGAGCCCACCGGAGAAGTCGGGCCGGTCCCCCAGGGCGCGTACCAGCGAGTCCGCGGCGTGCGGCGAGGTGCGCAGCGCGTGCAGGAAGGACCGGCGCACATAGCGCTGGGCCAACGCGCCCCGGTGGACGTACCGTTCGGGCTCCATGCACATCAGGGCCTCGGCGGCGAGGGTGGCGAGGCCCACCGGGTCGCCGGCGGTCATCCGTTCCACCGCCCGCTGCCAGTGGTCGCGCTGGGTCGGGGAGATGTGCGTGGGGACCCCGCCGAGGGCGATCCGGGCGACCCGGCCGGGGTGGTGGCGGGCCCAGTCGAAGGCGATCGCGGTGCCGTACGAGAAGCCGAAGAGGTTGACGCGCGGGGCGCCGAGGTCGTCGACGATCCGGGTGACCGCCTCACGGAGCAGTACGGCGCTCGGTCCGGGCGGCAGTGCGCCGGCGCTCCCCATGCCGGGGAGGTCGGCGGTCACCACGTCGGCGAGCGGGCCGAGGTGGTCGTCCATCTGGGGCCACCCGTACATGCCCTGGAGTGCGCCGCCGAGCACCACCACGGGCTCGGTCACGCGGCCGGTGGCCGTGACGGCGTGCTCGCCCCCCGGCACACGAGCCCCGTCAGGTCCGGCGCCCGGCCCCGGAACCCGCGCACCGTCCGGTCCGGCGCCCGGCACCGGTGCGGGGGGCGCCGCCTCCGGCCCTTCGGGGCCGCCGCCGTGCTTCAGCAGGCGGTAGGCGAAGGGCACCCCCCGCACCGACAGCGACCGGATGATCTCCTCGCCCATGGTTCGCTCTCCTCCCGCCTCAGGCCCGGGTCAGAATCAGGGCCGCGTTGTGGCCGCCGAAGCCCAGCGAGGTCTTCGCCGCGTGGTCGAAGGTGTGCCGCCTGGCCTCCTTGCTCACCACCTCGACCGGGATCTCCGGGTCCGGCGCGTCGAGATTGACGGTGGGCGGGACCAGCTGGTGCTGGAGCGCGAGGACGGTGAGGGCCGTCTCGATGCCTCCGGCGGCGCCGAGGGTGTGACCGGTCATCGCCTTCGTCGAGGTGACGAGGGCCTGGTCGCCGAGGACCCGGTGGAGCATGGTCGCCTCGATCAGGTCGTTGGCGACGGTCGAGGTGCCGTGCGCGTTGACGTGGCCGATGTCCGCGCCGGTGAGCCCCGCGTCCGCGAGGGCGGTGCGCAGCGCGCGTTCGACGCCGAGGCCGTCGGGCTCGGGCGCGACGGTGGAGAAGGCGTCGCTGGCGGCGCCGTAGCCGCTGACGTGGGCCCGGACGGTGGCGCCCCGGGCGCGGGCGTGGTCGGGGTGCTCCATGACCAGCAGTCCGGCGCCCTCGCCGACGACGAAGCCGTCCCGGTGGGTGTCGAAGGGGCGGCAGGCGGACCGCGGGTCGTCCCTGCGGGTGGAGACCGCCTTCATCTGGCAGGCGCTGGCGATCAGGAGCCGGGAGCAGACCGACTCGGCGCCGCCCGCGATCACGATGTCGCAGGCCCCGGTGCGCAGGAGCTGGTGCGCCGTGCCGATGGCGACGGTGCCGGAGGAGCAGGCGGTGGAGACGGCGAGGCTGGGGCCGTGGACGGTGAGGTCCAGGGTGACGCTGCTGGCCGCGCCGTTGACGACGACGAGAGGGGCGAGCTTCGGCGAGACCCGGCGTGCGCCGCGCTCGCCGAGGGCGGTGTGCTGCTCGTCGTAGAACGGAAGTCCGCCGTGGGCCGAGCCGATCACGACGCCGACCCGGGAGCTGTCCCAGACCGAGGGGGCGAGTCCCGCGTCGGCCACCGCCTCGCGGGCCGCGATGACGGCGAGTTGGGAGAACCGGTCCATCAACCGCTGTGCGGCGATGCCGAGTTCGGCCCGGGTGTCGAGGCCGGTGACGGTGTAGAAGAAGTCGCAGGGCAGCCCTTCGAGTTCGCTGCGGTGCGGCACCGAGGGTTCGTCCCCCTCGCCGCAGACCCCGCGCCACGAGGCGCCGGTGCCCACTCCGGCGGCGGTGATCAGGCCGATGCCGGTCACGGCGGCGTGGAACGGCTCCGGGCGGGGACGCGGCCAGGGTCCGGGGACCGGCCGGCCCGTCACGCGGTGACCTTGTCGTGCACGGCGGAGACGAGCCGGCCGACGGTGTCGCGGGAGGTGATCTCGACGTCCTCCAGGTCGACGTCCATCCGGTCCTCGATGAGCAGCCTCAGCTCTTCCAGGGCGAGGGAGTCCAGACGTAGCCGACGGAGCGGCACATCGTCCCCGATCGACTCGCGGTCGGTACCGAAGTTCGACACCAGCAGGTCGGTGATGTGTTCCGAGGTGCTCATGGGGCGCTCCTCCGCTCGGTGACGCGGTGACGCCTGCCGCGTGGGGATGAGGTGGGCCATCGGGGGACGCCGGCTGCTCCGAAGGGCCCTTTATACGCCCTCACGGAGCTTGATCGGCCCCGCGTTCCCCCGTGCGGAGGGGGTCTGGGCAGGTGTACGAATCCGTGGCCGCCGCCCGGGTGAACACCGCTGCCGGACGGCCCCCCGGCGCGGTCCCCTCGTGTACGCCCAACGCCCCTGTCCGGGTCGCCTCTTGGGCCCGTACACTCCGCGATCATGACAACGGAAACACTGAGCACGGACGCCTCCGCGACCGAGGATCCCGCCCTCTTCGCCACCATGTCCACCATGCGCGCCATGCGCCGCCTCTCGCCGGACCCGGTGCCGTACGAGACGGTGGAGCGGCTGGTCCAGGCGGCGGTCTGGGGCCCGAGCGGCGGCAACATGCAGGCGTACGAGTACGTCGTGGTGACCGACCGCCAGGTGATGGCGGAGCTCGCGCCGCTGTGGAAGCGGTGCGTGGACGCCTATCTCGCGACGACGGGGAAGTACGCGCCGAAGGGCATGGACGAGGCGGCGTACGGCCGGATGGTCGCGGCGATCGAGTACCAGCGCGACCACTTCGCCGACACGCCCGCGCTCGTCGTGCCGTGCTACCGGTTCCCCGAGCCCCGCCTGGACGAGGAGGGCCTGATCGCCTCCGCCGTGGCGCTGGGGCCGGTGGCGAGCGAGCGCCTGATGGCCACGCAGGACCGCTTCCAGGCTCTGGCGGAGGGCTCCTGCGTCTATCCGGGGGTGCAGAACCTCCTTCTGGCGGCGCGCGCCCTGGGCCTGGCCGCCAACGTCACCATCTGGCACCTGATGCTGGAGCAGGAGTGGAAGGAGGTGCTCGGCATCCCCGAGGAGATGCGGACCTTCGCCGCGATTCCGGTGGGGTGGCCGAAGGGGAACTTCGGCCCCGTCCGCCGCCGCCCGGTCGCCGAGGTCGTGCACCGCGACCGCTGGTAGCCCCCGCTTCCCCGGAACCCGCCCCCCTTCGGGAGGCGGGCTCCGCCATGTGCCGACACCTCGTCAGATACGTTGCGCCGATGGGGTGTTGACCCGGCGCGTCGCACCGGGTCGTCATTGTCATGCATTCTTCAGATGGATAGCCTGTGCCCGCTCTGCAGCCCTCCGTCCACCCCACCGGACCGAAGGCTCCCTCTCCCCCACACACGCAGGAGCAGACATGCCCAGACCCCCCTCGGCCCCCGTGCGCCGTCGCGCCTCCGCCGCCGCCCTGGCGGCCCTCACCGTCGCGGCCGTCGTGGCGGCGGGACAGCCGGCCCTGGCCTCGGCCGCGCCGGACCCGACCGCCAATTCCCTGAACCGGGCCTTCGCCCGCGCCGCCGGCGAGTACGGCGTGCCCCGCGACCTGCTCGCGGCGGTCGGTTACGGCGAGTCGCACTTCGACGGGCACCAGGGACTCCCCAGCCAGGACAACGGCTACGGCGTGATGCACCTGGTGAGCAACCCGACCAACCGGTCCCTGGAGAAGGCCGCCGCCCTCACCGGAGCCTCCGCCGCCCAGCTGCGCGAGAACACCGCGACGAACGTCCTCGGCGGCGCGGCCGTGCTCCGCTCGTACGCCGACTCCCTCGGGCTCGACCGGGACGAGCGGCTCGACGTCGACTCCTGGTACCCGGCCGTCGCCCGGTACGGCGGCGCCGAAGGCCCCGCAGCCGCGCTCTACGCGGACACGGTCTACTCCTTCCTGGCCGGCGGTCTGCGCGCCAAGACCCCCGGGGGCGAGGAGATCACCGTCACCTCGCGTCCGGTCTCCCCGGAGAAGGGCGATCTCGCCCCGAGCGACGTGAGCACCCGCTCGACGGACTACCCGTCGGCGCTCTGGGTTCCCGCCAGCACCACCAACTACAAGTCGGGCCGGACGGCGGACATCGACAAGGTCGTCATCCACGTCACCCAGGGCTCGTACGCGGGCTCCATCAGCTGGTTCCAGGACCCCGCGGCCGTGGTCAGCGCCCACTACGTGATCCGCTCCTCGGACGGCCAGATCACCCAGATGGTGCGCGACAGCGACACCGCCTACCACGCGAAGAGCGCCAACGCCTCGTCCCTGGGCATCGAGCACGAGGGCTGGATCGACGATCCGACCTGGTTCACCGACGCGATGTACCGCTCCTCGGCGGCGCTCACCCGCTACCTCTGCGACCGGCACGGCATCGTGAAGGACCGGGCGCACATCATCGGGCACAGCGAGGCGCCCGGCAACGACCACACGGACCCGGGCCCTTACTGGGACTGGACCTACTACATGCAGCTGGTCGACGGCTCCGCCGGCGGGACCACGGACGCGCTGAGCTTCCCCTCCTACACGACCCAGCAGTCGGGCTCCAGTGGCGCCCAGGTGAAGGCCGTGCAGCAGCTCCTCAACACCCAGGGCTACGAGGCGGGTTCGGTGGACGGGGTGTTCGGCTCCGCGACCACGTCGGCGGTCCAGGCCTTCCAGCGGGCCCGCGGGCTGAGCGCGGACGGCATCGTGGGTGCGAAGACCTGGACGGCCCTGCTGTCGGCCGGCACCACTCCCGACCTGCGGCAGGGCAGCGCCGGTGAGGACGTCAAGCGCCTCCAGCGCTCGTTGACGGCGGCCCTCGGCACGACCGTCTCCGTCGACGGGCAGTTCGGATCGGGCACCGCCACCGCCGTGCGCACCTTCCAGACCGGCCACGGGCTGTCGGTGGACGGCATCGTCGGTACGGCGACCTGGACGGCCCTCCAGTCGGGCAGCTGACCCCACCGGCGCGGCCGTGGCCGGGGGCAGGGCCAGGGGTCACGGCCGCCGCCGCGTCCGGACGGCACCTGCGGGCCGGTGGCGCACCCGGTCCTCGCAGATGAGCGGGTACGCGGCCGCCCCGGACCGCGACGTCCGCGGCGGCGGGGGCCTCCGACCGGCGCCACGCGCCCTCCGCGCGACCGCCCGTGACCGGTGGACACCTCGGTGCCCGGCAATTCCGTTGAGTCCGCGCCCCGCATCGTGTTGGCTGACGGCACCGAAGCGTCGGCACCGCAGGTGTCGGAACCGAGGTGTCGGAACCGCAGGTGTCCATTCGGCTGTGGCAGGGAGTTGTACGTGCGGGACTTTGTTGTCGACCCCGTTGCCCACAATCGGGCGGCCTGGGACAAGTACGTCCAGGAGGGCAACGAGTGGTCGAGACCGGTGAGCCCTGAGGACGTCGAGCGCGCCCGCACGGGCGACTGGTCGATCGTCCTCATCGGGCACGAGCCGGTCGACCGCTCCTGGCTGCCGGCGGACCTCACCGGCAAGGACGTGTTGTGCCTGGCCTCAGGCGGCGGCCAGCAGGGTCCGGTCCTCGCCGCCGCGGGGGCGCGGGTCACCGTGTTCGACAACTCGCCCCGCCAGCTCGGCCAGGACCGGATGGTGGCGGCGCGCGACGGACTCGAGCTGCGCACGGTCCTGGGCGACATGCGCGATCTCGGTGCCTTCGGCGACGCGGCGTTCGACGTCGTGTTCCATCCGGTGTCCAACCTGTTCGTACCGGACGTGGCACCGGTGTGGCGCGAGTGCTTCCGCGTCCTGCGGCCGGGCGGAACCCTGCTCGCGGGCTTCCTCAACCCTGATGCGTACTTGTTCGACCACGAGGCGCTCGACGAGCGCGGCGAGCTGGTCGTCGTGCACAAACTGCCCTACAGCGACGTCACGCAGTACTCCGCCGAGGAACGCGCCGCGAAGTTCGGCGCTGATGCCGCTCTTGAGTACAGCCACACCCTCACCGGCCAGATCGGCGGGCAACTCGCCGCGGGGTTCGTCCTCACCGGCTTCGCGGAAGCACCGCACCAGTCCGACGCGTCCGCTCCCTACCTGTCGGGCTATTTCGCGACGCGGGCCGTCAAGCCGGGCTGACCCGGCCGTGGGGGCGGCGGTGGCCGCTTCTCCGAAGGCCAGGTGGAGCGCTGTGCCGGCCGCACCCACCGACCTCACCGAGCCACGAGCAGGTGGCCCCGCACCCCCGGCGAGGGGTGCGGGGCCACCGGTGTGTCCCGGCGCCGGAGCAGCCTGCGCTCCTCAGCGCCCGGAGGTCACTTCAGGCCGAACGCCCGGATGATCTCCTGGTCCACGGCGAGGCCGTCCGGGCCCTCGGCGTGCGCCTTGAGGGAGACCGAGGAGGCCCCCTTCTTCGGCGGGGTGAACGTCGCGGCCCACTGGCCGGACGCGGTCCTGCGCAGCTTGACGGTGCTCCACTTGGCCCCGTCGTCGTAACTGACCTGCAACGAGGCGGACGTTGCCTTCACCGCGCCGTCCAGCCAGGCCTGCGTCCCGGCCCCGAGGCCGAGTTCGACCTCTTTGCCAGCCTTCACGTCACCGGCGAGGTCGGTGTCGACGTCGAAGTCCAGCTGGATCAGCGGGATGTCGCTCTGCGCGTAACCGGCCTCGCCCGCGTCGAGCTGACCCGAGAGGAACGACCACTCGCTGTGCGTGCGGGTGGAGGACTTCCAGGTCTCCGCGTCGCGGCGGGAGTCGAGGACCAGTCGGTACGGCAGCTTCTCGGGCGAGAGGTCCCAGGCGTAACCGGCCCGGCCCGCCCCCTTCTTGATCAGGGTGTCCCCCTGGTAGAAGGCGTAGCTCGTGGTGTCGTACTCGTCCGAGGGCATCGAGCCCGAGTGCCCCTCGCCCGAGTCGGTCCACGCGCTGATGTTGAACTGCATGTCGTTGTACGAGGTACGGAACGGGCCCCAGTAGCCGGTGCCGAGGCGGGGACTCGTCACCGGGGCGAACCAGTCGTCCTTGTAGGTGCGGCCGGCCGTGTAGTCGAGGTCGGTGCTGCGCATCTCGGCGGCGGTGTCGGTGGCCTCCGCGTTGAAGACGGAGTGGTTCTCGTACCAGAAGGAGTCGCCCGGCAGCGGGGTGACCCACTCGTCGCGAACGCCCGGGAACTGCTCGTACTCCTCGAAGCCGACGCCCGGTCCGTAATCCGGGATGTCGTAGCGGTAGCCGGCTCCGAGCGTCTTCCTGGCGCCGTAGAAGGTGTTCTCCACCTTGGCCAGTTGGCGGGTGGACGGGGTGAACGCCAGGGAGCGGTCGGGGATGGTGCCGTCGTGGCGGTCGACGAAGTCGTAGACGTAGTCGGCGAACTTCTTCTGGTCGACGCTGATCTTCTTGCCGCGCCGGGCTGCCTTGATCAGGGCCTGACCGGCGAGCTTCTGGGCGGAGGCCACCGGGATGGTGGTCTCGGTGCCCCAGTCGGTGTAGGTCTCCAAGGCGACACCTCGGCCGTCGTTGACGACGAAGAGTGCCGAGGCTCCTGCGGCGACCGCGTTGGCGAGCCGGTCGGCGGGGGCGACGGTGTCGCTGCGGTCGATGACCACAGCCTTGCCCTTGGCGCCAAGCCCCTTGTAGGCGGCGGCACTTCCGTCGCCGGCATAGACGGCGGCCAGCTTCTGCTCGCGGTCCTCGGCGACGACGGAGCCGCCCTGCACGGTGACGGGGACATCGGTCCCGTCGGCCGTGACGTCGATCTGCTCCTCGCCCAGGCGCCAGCGGGTCAGGAAGCTGAAGGTGCCCTGGGTGACCTTCTTGGTGGGCGCGGCCCACAACTCGTCGTAGGCCAGGGGGATCTGGTAGAGGTCGCGCTGGACCAGGCCGCTGGGTGCCGTCCGGGCCATGTCGTAGCGGAGCTGGCGGGTCTCGGACTCCTGCGGGGCGCGCGTGCTGATCTTGTGGGCCTTCGACGCGTCGAGGGTGATGGTCCGCGGGCCGTCCGTGAGGATCGTCTCGGGTGCGGCGAGGAAGGCGAGCGCCTTGGAGTCGGCGCGGTCGCCGTCGATATCGAGCGCGGTCCAGGCGGTGTAGTTGCCCGGCGGGAGCCGCAGTGTGGTGGAGCCGGAGACGTTGACGACGCTCAGGTTCGGGTCTTCGAGCGCGGCGAACACGACCTGTCCGTCAGCCGGTTGGCCCGCACGGTCACGGAGCTGGATGGTGAGGTCGTAGCGCTCCTCCTCCTTGCTGACGGCGAAGCCCGTGTGGGCGGCGGTCGCACCGGTCGCGTCGGTGGCGAGGACCTGGCCCGAGAAGAGGGTGCCCGCGTCGACCTTGGCCGGATCGATCGAGAGCACGGCCGTCGCGGTGGAGCCCGCCGGGACGGTCAGCTCCGAGGTGGAGAGGGTGTACGCCGCGGAGTCCGTGTCGGTCGCCAGGTGCAGGGTGACGTCCTGCTTGCCGGTGTTGGTGTACGTGAGGGTCCGCCGCGCCACCTCGTCGGAGGCGTCGTGCGGCCAGGCGTAGTCGGCGACCTCGACGGAGCCGGTGGCCACGATCGTGGTGTCGACCGCTGCCTTCACGTCGACGCGTCCGGTGCCCTGCTCGTACGGGGTGTACGCGGGGAGCTGCTTGGACGAGCTCATCAGCGCGTCCTTGAGCCGGCTGCCGGACCAGTCGGGGTGGCGCTGCTTGAGGACGGCGGCGGCACCGGCGATGTGAGGGGTCGCCATCGACGTACCGTCCATCGACTGGTACATGCCCTCCATGCCGGGAACCGACTGGGAGGCCGCGGCGTTGATGCCTACGCCCGGGGCGGACAGGTCCGGCTTCAGGCCGTGGGTGTTGATCAGCGGGCCCATGGAGGAGAAGGGCGCGCGGTTGTCCTGCTTGTCGACGGCGGCGACGGTGAGCGCCTCGGCCGCCGAGCCGGGCGCGCTGATGGTGCCGGCGCCGTAGGAGTTGCCGGCCGCGATGACGAAGAGCGGCCCGCCGTCGGCCGAGAGCGCGTTGACCGCCTGGGCCATCGGGTCGCTGCCGTCGTCCGGCACCTGGGCGCCGAGGCTCATGGAGACGACGTCGGCGCCTTCGGCCTTCGCCCACTCCATCGCCTCGATGATGCCGGAGTCGGCACCTTCGCCGCTGTTCCCGAGCACCTTGCCGATCAGCAGCCCGGCACCCGGGGCGACGCCCTTGTTCAGCCCGCCGGAGGCCGCGCCGGAACCGGCCACGGTCGAGGCCACGTGCGTGCCGTGGCCGTTCTTGTCGTCCACGTCCTCGCCGGGGACGAAGCTCTTCGACTCCAGGATGCGGTCCTTGACGTCCGGGTGGTCGGCGTCGATGCCGGTGTCCAGGACCGCGACCTTGATACCCGTTCCGTCGTATCCCTCCGCCCAGGCGGCGGGTGCGTTGATCTGCGGCACCGACTCCGAGAGCTGCGCCGTCGAACGACCGTCGAGCCAGAGCTTGGAGATACCCGCGTCCAGCGAACGGGCGCTCTGTGTACGGGAGATGCTGTCCCAGAAGGTGCAGGCGTCGGTCTTGTCGGCGGTGAGCGCCGCCCCGTGGATCGACTCCAGGGTGCGCACCTTCCTGGCGCCGTCCGGTGTGGCGGGCAGCGAACGCGCCACGCCCTGCGGGTAGGTGGCGATCAGTGGGATGCCGCCGGTCCCCTCGTCGTCGTACCCCATCTCGACCAGCGTGGTGATGTCGAAGAGCCTGCGGTCGAGCCTCCCGGCGGCGAGGAGGGAGGTGGCCTCGTCGGGCAGGACGTAGAGGTCGCCGCCTGCCTGCTGCACATGGACGCCGCCGGTCGCGCCGTGCGGGCGGTCGACGGTGACGGTGCCGCGGTCGCCGGCTCCGGCGCCCTCGACGTAGTGCACCACGTCGCCGGTGACGAGGGTGATGTCGTGGCTCTGCGGTTCGTCCGTCTGCCGGGTGTGGGCGGCCGGGGCCTGGGGGGTCACCGAGTGGGGGGACGCGGAAGCGGAACCAGCGGTGGGGAGCATGACACCGCTCACGAGTGCGACGGAAGTCGCTATGAGCAGGAGCGTGCGTCCCTGACGAGCGGGTCTCGCCCGGCCGGAAACGGAGGGGGCTGAAAATGTCATGGTGCTGATCTACCGGTAAATGGCGGACGGCAAAGCGGTTTCACGGTGGCAGGAATCCGCCGTGGCGGTTAACCGCCCGGTGCGGAAAGGGCGTTCATGGCGGCGATGTCCAGGGATGCGAGGTCCGCGGGAGCGGTGCCTGCCAGGGCCGCGCCCGTCGACGGGACCGGTTCGTGGTGGATCGGGGTGTGGGCGCCGGTGAGGCGCGCGCCGGTGCCTCCGTGCCGCTCGGCGACGATCTCCGCCATGATCGAGAGGGCGGTCTCCTCGGGCGTACGCGCTCCGAGGTCCAGCCCGATCGGCGAGTGCAGACGGCCCAGTTCACCTGCGGTGACACCCTCCTCCCGCAGCGCCGCTTCCCGGTCCCGGTGGGTACGCCGCGACCCCATGGCGCCGACGTAGCCGACCGGCAGCCGCAGCGCGGTCTTCAGCAGGGGTACGTCGAACTTCGGGTCGTGGGTGAGGACGCAGAGGACGGTACGCGCGTCGACCTCGGCGGTGGCGAGGTAGCGGTGCGGCCAATCGACGACGATCTCGTCGGCCTCGGGGAAACGGGCGGCCGTGGCGAAGACCGGCCGGGCGTCACAGACGGTGACCCGGTAGCCGAGGAACGCCGCCGCGCGGGTCAGGGCCGAGGCGAAGTCGACGGCGCCGAAGACGATCAGGCGGGGCGGCGGCACGCTCGACTCCACGAACAGGGTGACGGCCCGGCCGCACCGCGAGCCGTCCGCGCCGACGGTGACCGTGCCGGTGCGCCCCGCGGCGAGCATCGCCCGCGCCTCCGCGACGGCGGACTGCTCGAATCCCAGAGCTGACGTCGAGTCATCTTCATTTCCTGACAAGGCACTTGAGGAGCCCCCATCCACCACCACGGCCCGGCCGATGAGTTCGTCCGGCCCGTGGGTGACCCGGGCAAGAGCGGCCGGACGGCCGGCTGCCGCCGCAGCGAGCGCGGCCGCCACGACCGGCCGGACGGCGTCGCCGGCCCGGACCGGGGTGACCAGTACCTCGATGGTTCCACCGCAGGTGAGGCCGGCCGCGAAGGCGTCCTCGTCGCTGTAGCCGAACCGCTCACGCACGGTGATTCCGTCGTCCAGGGCCTGGCGGCACAGTTCGTACACCGCCCCCTCGACGCAGCCGCCCGAGACCGAGCCGACCGCCTCACCGGCCCGGTCGACGGCGAGGGCGGCGCCCGGCTGCCGGGGTGCGCTTCCGGCGACCCGGACGACCGTGGCGACGGCGAAGTCCCGTCCCTCCAGGGTCCATCGGTGCAGTTCCGCGGCGATGTCCAGCACGGGTTGCTCCTCTCGGCGGTGCGGCTCTCGGCCGGTTCGGCTCTCGGGCGGGGCCGGCTCCCGGTGGTGTCGGCGCGCGTACGGCGGCGTCGCCGCACCGCGCGCCGCGATCAGGTGCCGGTGAGGTGCTCCGGGCGCACCGGGGTCCTGTTGAGCTCCAGGCCGGTCGCCGCCCGGATGGCGGCGAGGACCGCGGGGGTGGACGAGAGAGTGGGCGCCTCGCCGACGCCCCGCAGCCCGTACGGGGCGTTCGGGTCGGCGAGTTCGAGCACGTCGACGGGGATGGGCGGGGTGTCGAGGATCGTCGGGATCAGGTAGTCGGTGAAGGACGGGTTGCGGACCTTGGCGGTCACCGGGTCGACGAGGATCTCCTCCATCACGGCGATGCCGAGCCCCTGGGTGGACCCGCCCTGGATCTGTCCCGCGACGGCGAGCGGGTTGAGCGCCCTGCCGACGTCCTGGGCGCAGGCGAGTTCGACCACCTTCACGAGCCCCAGTTCGGTGTCGACCTCCACGACGGCCCGGTGGGCGGCGAAGGAGTACTGCACATGGCCGTTGCCCTGGCCGCTGCGGATGTCGAAGGGTTCGGTGGGGCGGTGGTGCCACTCCAGCTCGACCTCGATCACCTCGTCCTCCAGGACCTCGGCCAGGCCGGCGAGGGCCTCGCCGCCGTCGGTGACGACCTTGCCGTTCTCCAGCAGCAGTTCGGCGGTGGCCCAAGCGGGGTGGTACGTACCGAACTTGCGGCGCCCCAGCTCCAGCACCCGCTCCCGGACGGCCTCGCAGCTGTTCTTGATCGCGCCGCCGGTGACGTACGTCTGACGGGAGGCGGAGGTGGAGCCGGCCGAGCCGACCCGGGTGTCGGCGGGCTGGATGGTGACCTGGCCGACGCCGAGTTCGGTACGCGCGATCTGGGCGTGCACGGTGACACCGCCCTGCCCGACCTCGGCCATCGCGGTGTGCACGGTCGCGACCGCCTCGCCGTTGATGACCTCCATCCGGACCCGGGCGGTGGAGTAGTCGTCGAAGCCCTCGGAGAAGCCGACGTTCTTCAGCCCGACCGCGTACCCCACGCCCCGTACGACGCCCTCGCCGTGCGTGGTGTTGGAGAGCCCGCCGGGCAGCGCGCGCACGTCCACCGAACCGGGGCCTCCCGCCGAGCCGGCCTCCAGCCACTGCCGTTCGGGCGGCAGCGGGCGGGCTTTGACGCGGCGGAGGAGTTCGGCGACCGGCGCGGGCGAGTCGCAGGGCTGCCCGGTGGGCAGGAGGGTGCCCTGCTCCATCGCGTTGATCCGGCGGAACTCGACCGGGTGGAGCCCGAGTTCGGCGGCGAGCTTGTCCATCTGCGCTTCGTACGCGAAGCAGGCCTGGACGGCTCCGAAGCCGCGCATCGCCCCGCAGGGAGGGTTGTTGGTGTAGAGGGCGATCGCCTCGATGTCGACGTCGTCCACGGCGTACGGTCCCACCGACAGCGAGGCGGCGTTGCCGACGACGGCCGGGGAGGACGAGGCGTAGGCGCCGCCGTCCAGCACGATGCGGCACTTCACGTGGGTGAGCTTGCCGTCGCGGGTGGCGCCGTGCTCGTAGGTGAGCGTGGCGGGGTGACGGTGGACGTGCCCGAAGAAGGACTCGAAGCGGTTGTAGACCATCTTGACGGGCTTGCCGGTGCGCAGCGCGAGCAGGCAGGCGTGGATCTGCATGGACAGGTCCTCGCGGCCTCCGAAGGCGCCGCCGACGCCGGAGAGCGTCATCCGGATCTTCTCCTCGGGGAGGCCGAGGACGGGCGCCATCTGGGCCCGGTCGTTGTGCAGCCACTGGGTGGCGACGTAGAGGTCCACGCCGCCGTCCTCGGCGGGGACGGCGAGCCCCGACTCGGGGCCGAGGAAGGCCTGGTCCTGCATGCCGAAGACGTACTCGCCGCGCACGGTCACGTCGGCGCGGGCCGCTGCCGCCGCCGCGTCGCCGCGCACGATCGGCTGGCGGTGCACGACGTTGGGGTGCGGGACGTGGAGGCCGTAGTGGTCGTCGCGGTCCTCGTGCAGCAGGGGCGCGCCGGGTGCGGTGGCGGACGCCTCGTCGGTGACGACGGGGAGTTCGGCGTAGTCGACGCGGATCTTCGCGGCGGCGCGGCGGGCGGTCTCGGGGTGGTCGGCGGCGACCAGGGCGACCGGTTCGCCGTGGTGGCGGACCCTGCCGTGGGCGAGGGCGGGGGTGTCCTTGATCTCCAGGCCGTAGTTCTTCACGGCGGCGGGCAGGTCGTCGTAGGTGAGGACCGCGTACACGCCGGGGGTGGCGAGCGCCTCGGCGGTGTCGATGGACCGGATCTCGGCGTGCGCGGTGGTGGAGCGCAGAGTGTGGCCCCAGAGCATGTCCTCGTGCCACATGTCGGAGGAGTAGGCGAACTCCCCCGTGACCTTGAGGGTGCCGTCGGGGCGGAGGGTGGACTCGCCGATCCCGCCCCGGGTGGGTGAACCCTGGGTGAGGCCGACCGGGGTGCCGGTGGTCGCCATGGTCAGGCCTCCTGTGCGGAACGGGCGGCGGCGAGTCGGACCGCGTCGAGGATTTTCTCGTAGCCGGTGCAGCGGCAGAGGTTGCCGGAGAGCGCCTCGCGGATGTCCTGGTCGGACGGGGAGGGGTGCTGTTCGAGGAGTTCGTCGGCGGCGACCAGTAGTCCGGGGGTGCAGAAACCGCACTGCACGGCTCCGGCGTCGACGAAGGCCTGCTGGACCGGGGAGAGCGGCGGGCCGTCCGGTCCGGGGGCGGCCTGCCAGGCGCGGGCCTCGTCGAGGCCGGTGCCGCAGGCGCCGGCCGGACAGCCGCTGCCGGGGTGGGCGTCGGCGCGGTGGCGGGCGTAGTCGGCGAGCCCTTCGACGGTGACGACCTCGCGGCCCTCGGCCTGTCCGGCGGCGACCAGGCACGCGCAGACCGGCACCCCGTCGAGGCGGACGGTGCAGGAGCCGCACTCGCCCTGCTCGCAGGCGTTCTTGGAGCCGGGCAGGCCCATGCGTTCGCGCAGGACGTAGAGGAGGGACTCGCCCTCCCAGACGTCGTCCGCCTGCTGCGGCCGGCCGTTGACGGTGAAGTGGACGCGCATGGTCAGCGGGCTCCTTCGAGGGTGCGGCCGGTGCGGTACTGCTCCCAGGTCCAGCCGAGGGTGCGGCGGGCCAGCACGCCGACCGCGTGCCGGCGGTAGCGGGCGGTGCCGCGGACGTCGTCGATCGGGTTGCAGGATCCGGCGGCGAGGGTGGCGAACTCCCGGGCGAGGGACGGGGTGAGGGTGTCGCCGTTCTCCCAGAAGCCGCCCTCGTCGAGCGCGGCGTTCAGGAACTCCTCGGCGGCGGTGGCGCGGACCGGGGTGGGCGCGGCGGAACCGATGCCGGTGCGCACCGTGCGGGTCTCGGGGTGCAGGGCGAGCGAGAAGGCGCAGACGGCGATGACCATGGCGTTGCGGGTGCCGACCTTGGAGAACTGCTGCGGGCCGTCCGCCCTGGCGATGTGCACGGCGCGGATGAGTTCGTCGGGGGCGAGCGCGTTCCGTTTGACGCCGGTGTAGAAGGCGTCGATCGGGATCATCCGGGTGCCGCGTACGGACACCGCTTCGACCTCCGCGCCCGCGGCGAGCAGCGCCGGGTGCGCGTCCCCGGCGGGGGACGCGGTGCCGAGGTTGCCGCCGACCCCGCCCCGGTTGCGGATCTGCGGGGAGGCGACGGTGTGCGCGGCCAGGGCCAGTCCGGGGAGCTCGGCCCTGAGGTGTTCCATGATCGCGCTGTACGGCACCGAGGCGCCGAGGCGTACGGTCCGCTCGCCGACCTCCCAGTCGGAGAGTTCACCGATCCGGCTCAGGTCGAGGAGGTGGTCGGGGCGGCGGTGGTCGAAGTTGATCTCGACCATCACGTCCGTGCCGCCCGCGAGCGGGACGGCCGCCGGGTGCTCGGCCTTGGCGGCGAGCGCGTCCTCCCAGGCGGCGGGGCGAAGGAAGTCCATGAGTGGCTCTCTTCTCGATGGGCTGCGCAGGGTGGAAGGGACCCCGTGCGGGGCCTGGAGCGGTCCGCGTGGGCCGGGGAGCGGTCCGGGTGGGGCCGGCGAACGGTCCGGGGAGCGGTCGCCCTTCATCAGTTGTTGACGCAGGGTGGCCTCCAGTACACAAGCCGTGCTCCAACCGGTGCAGTCACCGAAACAATGAAGGAGTTGGCTGGTCTCCTCGCTCGTCTTGTAGATTCGAACGAATGGTGGGGGTCGGAAACCTCGCCGCAATTCACAGGACTCCTGGAACTACGAAAAACAGATCGGCGGCAACGAGATGCGGCTGCGCGCACTGCTGGACACCGACGCGCTGGGGCTGCGGCTGCTCGGCGGCGAGGACGAGCTGGACCGTCCGGTCCGGGGCGTCATGACGACGGACCTGCGCGACCCGAGCCGCTACCTCTCCGGCGGCGAGCTCGTGCTCACCGGGCTGGCCTGGCGCCACGACGCCACGGATTCGGAGCCCTTCGTCCGGATACTCGCCCAGGCCGGGGTCAGCGCGCTGGCGGCGGGCGAGGCCGAGCTCGGCCCCATACCCGACGACCTGGTCGAGGCGTGCCGGCACCACCGCATGCCGCTCTTCGCGGTGAACGAGACGGTCGCCTTCGCAACGATCACCGAGTACGTCGTACGCCAGGTGTCCGGCGAGCGCGCCGGGGATCTGGCCGCCGTCGTCGACCGGCACCGCAGGCTGATGACCTCGGGTCCGGCGGGCGGCGGTCCCGAGGTGGTCCTGGACCTGCTCGCCGGGGATCTCTCCCTGTCGGCGTGGGTGCTCTCCCCCACCGGGCGCCGGATCGCCGACGCCGGGAAGCCACTGCCCGGCCCGGTCGCGACGGCTCTCGCCGGCCGCCACCTGGCGGCGGCCAGGACCGGCCGCCGGGGTCCGCACGCGACCTCGGTGGACGGCACCACGTACGCGCTCTTCCCGATCCGGAACACCGGCCGGGGCGCCGTGCCGGCCCCGCGGGACACCCGCGGGTCCGCCCTCTCGGAGTGGCTCCTCGCGGTGGAGGCCGACCCGGGCGACTGGCCCGAGGCCCGGCTGGACCTGCTCCAGGGCGTCACCCAGCTGATCGCCGTCGAACGCGACCGGCGCGACGCCGCCCGTACGGTACGGCGCCGGCTCGCCCAGGAGGTGCTGGAGCTCGTGCAGACCGGTGCCGCCCCGGCCGAGATCGCGGCCCGCCTGCGGGTGGCGGCGCCGGTGCTGCTGCCGGGGCTCGGCACGGCTCCGCACTGGCAGGTCGTGGTGGCGCGGGTGGAGTGGGAGGCGCCGGAGGGCGGTTCCCCGGCCCGCGGCGGCGCCGAGGACCCGGCGGGCGGTCCGGTGGCGCAGGCGCTGCTGGAGGAGATCCTGGTCGACCCGGCGGTCACCGGGCCGGATTCGGCGGACCGGATAGCGGTGGCGTACACGGAGGACGAGGCCATCGCGCTCGTACCGCTGCCGACGGTCGGCCCCGCCGGGCCGGTGCCCGGTGACGGAGCGGACGACGGCGCCCACGGCGCGGACCCCGCCCTGCGCGCGGGAGCCCTGCTGGACGCGGTCCGCGAACCGCTCTCGGCGGGACTCGCGGACGACGGGCGGCTCACCCTGGGCGTCAGCGCGGCGGTCCACTCGGCCGAGGGGCTGCGCGGTGCGCTGGAGGAGGCCCGGCACGCCCGCCGGGTCGCGGCGGCCCGCCCCGGCCGGGTCTGCGCGGCCGGCCACGACGAGCTGGCGTCGCACGTCCTGCTGCTGCCGTTCGTCCCCGACGACGTACGCCGGGCCTTCACGGCCCGGCTGCTGGACCCGCTGCGGAGCTACGACGAGCGGCACCGCGCCGAGCTGATCCCGACCCTGGAGGCGTTCCTGGAGTGCGACGGCTCCTGGACCCGTTGCGCGACCCGCCTCCACCTGCACGTCAACACCTTGCGCTACCGCGTCGGGCGTATCGAGCAGTTGACGGGCCGCGACCTCTCGCGGCTGGAGGACAAGCTCGATTTCTTCCTCGCCCTGCGCATGAGCTGACCTTCCTCGTCCGGACGGGCGCCGCCCGGGCCCCGCAAGGCCGGCACCCGTTTGTGAAATCTTTCACCTGAACCTGGCCCGCCCTCTTGGCCGGGCTGCCGATCCGTGCTGAGATGCGCCCACACTCAACAGCTCAATGGCGCGCTCGGGGAGGCAATGTGGCGTACACCGCCATGTCTGGGTCCGGAACGACAGCCGATGACGAACCTCCTCTCCTGACCGCGGTGTGGCGGCTGCGCTCCCGCGCCTGCTGGACGGATGCCGCCGCACTGCTCGGACCGAGCGCCGCGACCGATCCGGCCGCGGCCCTCCAGCGCACCGTCCTGCTGACCGAGCGCTGCCTGTACACGACCAAGGGCTGGACCGAGGCCGAAGAGGCCCTGCGGGCGGCGGAGGCGCTCGCCAAGGACAACGCCGAGCGGGGAGCCGCCGCCTGCGAACGCGGCTATCTGGCGTACGCCTCCACCCTGCTCGGCATCCGCGACCGGGCCGACGAGGCGTCCGTGGCGCTCAGCCGCGCGGCGGCCCTGCTCGCCCCGGACGCGCCCGGCCGGCCCCTGCTGGACTTCCGGCGCGGGCTGATCGCGCAGAACATCGCCCAGGCACCCGATTCCGCGCGGGCCGCCTTCCGGCGGGCGCACGCGGGCGCCACGGCCCGGGGGGACGCGTTACTGCTCTCCTTCACCTGGCGTCACCTCGCGTCCCTGGCCCTGGGCGCGGGGGAGCTCGCGGAGGCACGCCACGGATTCGCGGAGTCGCTGCGGATAAGGGAGGAGCTGGGCTACCTGGTCGGGACGGCCCCCGCGCTGATCTCGCTCGCGGAGACCGAGACCGAACCGGTGGCCACCCGGCTGCGCGCCGAGGCGGGGCGCCTCTTCCGGCTGCTGGGCGGCGTACCGACCTGGCTCGCCCCGTTGCTCGACCAGCCGCCGGAACCGGAGGTCGCCGCGGCGAACTGAGGGCGGTCGGCTCGGCGAACCGAGTGCGGGGCGGTGGGCCCGTGCGGACGCCTGTGCGGTGCTCACGCCTCGCTCAGTCGTCCGCCGGGCTCCGGTAGTGCTCCGCGACCAGGGCGCGTACGGCCGCCATGTCGCGTTCGATCAGCGCGTCCAGCAGCGCGGTGTGCTGCGCCGCGTCGGCCCGCAGCCCGCCGGGCCGGCCCGGCGCCGCCCCGGGCAGCGGCCCCGGGCACCGGCGGTGCAGGTCGTCGGCGAGGGCCACCAGCTGGGTGTTGCCGGCGAGGCCGAGCAGGGCGCGGTGGAAGGCGCGGTCGCTCTCCGCGTAGGCCGAGCGGTCACCGGTCGCGGCCGCGGCGACCGTGGCCTCCGCCAGCGGCCGCAGGGCACCCCAGCGGCAGGCCGACACGGTCCGGGCGAGCCGCAGCACCACGGGGGCCTCGATCAGCGCGCGGACCTCGGCCAGTTCGGCCAGTTCGCGCGGTCCGCGCTCGACGACGCGGAAGCCCCGGTTCGGCACGACCTCCACGGCGCCCTCCGCGGCCAGCCGCTGCATCGCCTCGCGCACCGGGGTGGCGGACACGCCGAAGCTCGCGCCGAGTGCGGGAGCGGAGTACACCTGGCCCGGCACCAGGTCCCCGGCCGCCAGGGCGTCGCGCAGGGCGTCCAGGATCTGCCCGCGCACGGAGTGCCGACGGACGGGCGGGGGCACGGCTGCCTCACCGTGGAGGTGCTCACCACGCGCCGGGCCGCGTCCGGCCTGTTCGGGTACGCGGGGGGCCGGACCGGCTCCGAACACCCCGGAGGTTCCTGGCGTCCGGGACGCCTCGGACGCTCCGGCCCCGGCACGCTCCGGGTACGCGGGGAACGCGAGCGCGTCCTCCCGCGTTCTGCCCTGCTCCACCGGTCCTCCTCGTCCCCGCGTCCCCGCGTCCCCGTCCGCACCGTCCCGCACGGTCGCCGCCACCCGTGCACGATAGGCGCAGGACCCCCAGGTTCACACGTCGATCACTTCGGGTAAGGTAAGCCTTGCCTGCCATTGCTCGTGATTCGGTGGTCCCGCATGACCGTTCCCACGGTGCCCGTCGGCACCGCCCCGGCCTCTCCCGTGGCGTCCGCGTACGCGCGCCTCGCCGAGGTCTTCCCCGGCCTGCGCACCGACGTGCTCGACGCGACGACTCCGCTGCCCTCCGGCTCCGGCTGGGTGCACGCGGGCGGCCTGGCCTCGGGCGGCGCGGTGGTCGACACGTTCCTGGAGTGGGACGAGGCGCAGATCCTGCGCGACTACCAGCAGCAGGCCCGCCCGGACGTGGTGGCCAGCTTCGGGCTCCACCGGTACGCCTGGCCCGCCTGCCTGCTGGTGACCCTGCCCTGGTTCCTGCACCGGAGGGTGCCCCTGCTCCCGGTCGAGGACGTGGCGTTCCAGCGGGCGCTGGGCCACTTCGCCGTCCGCGTACGCGCGTTCTCCTGCCTGCCCGACGACCCGGCGGCCTCGCATCCCGACGCGCGCGTGGTTCCGGACGAGGCGGCTCTCCGGGCCGAGGTGCTGGCCTCCGTCGCCGCCCACATGGGCCCCGTCCTGGAGGGCTTCGGGCCCCGCATGCGGCGCGGGAAGCGGGCGCTGTGGGGCATGGCGACGGACGAGATCGTCGAGGGCCTCTGGTACGTCGCCCACCTGCTGGGCGAGGAGACCCGGGCGATGACCGAACTGGAGCGCCTGCTCCCGGGCGCCACCAAGCCGTACGTCGGAGCCGCCGGCTTCCGCGAACTGACCGGCCCCAACGGCGAGTCGCTGCCGACCCGCGACCGCGCCAGCTGCTGCCTCTTCTACACGCTCCGCCCCGAGGACACCTGCGTCACCTGCCCGCGCACCTGCGACAGCGACCGCGTGAAGAAGCTGAGCGCCGCCGCGTAATCGACACCACCCGCACGAGCGAGCCCGACTCGAATACAACTCCTCTCCCTCGTGCGGCAGTTCGACCCAAATGCGGTCACCTGTACGTTCAAAGCCCCCCGAAGGCGTGCTCTTCCCCCGAATCCGCTTGAGACGTGCGGAAGTTCCGTCACGATGGCGTCCGAAACGCCCTACGTGACCCGAGGAACCGCGCATGAGACTGACCGACATGTCGCTTGACTGGCTGCTTCCGGGCGCCGTGCTGCTCGTGGGAGTCATGGCGGCGGTGACGGTGGTCGCACGCGGCAAGCGTGCCGCCGGCAAAGCCTCGGCCGACGACACCTGGGAGCGCAGCGAGGACCGCCGCAGGCGCAAGGAAGCCCTCTACGCCACCGCCTCCTACATCCTGCTGTTCTGCTGCGCGGCGGTCGCCGCCGCGCTCTCCTTCCACGGCCTCGTCGGCTTCGGCCAGCAGAACCTGGGCCTCTCCGGAGGCTGGGAGTACCTCGTCCCGTTCGGCCTCGACGGTGCGGCCATGTTCTGCTCCGTCCTGGCCGTGCGCGAGGCGAGCCACGGAGACGCGGCCCTCGGATCGCGGCTGCTGGTGTGGACGTTCGCCGGTGCGGCGGCCTGGTTCAACTGGGTCCACGCACCGCGCGGCATCGACCACGCCGGCGCCCCGCAGTTCTTCGCCGGGATGTCACTCTCGGCGGCGGTGCTCTTCGACCGCGCCCTGAAGCAGACCCGCCGGGCCGCCCTGCGCGAACAGGGCCTGGTTCCCAGGCCGTTGCCGCAGATCCGGATCGTCCGCTGGCTGCGTGCACCCCGGGAGACCTTCGACGCCTGGTCGTTGATGCTCCTCGAAGGGGTGCGCACCCTGGACGAGGCGGTCGACGAGGTGCGCGAGGACCGCCGCGAGCAGGAGCAGGACCGCATCCGCAGGCGGGACCAGGAGAAGCTGGACCGGGCGCGCATCAAGGCGCTCAACCGCCAGAACCGCGCCTGGAGCAGGCGGGGAGGCCGCCAGGTGGACGCCCCCGCACTGCCCCCCTCGCCGAACTCGGACCGGCCCGCGGTGGAATCCGCCACGACGGAACCCGGCCAGCTCCCGCTGCGCCCCCGGCCGCCGCTGCAGGCGGTCAGCGGCTCACCGCGGGCCGCGGGCGATCCCGGCCCGAAGAACGGCGCGCCGGGATCCGGCGGCGACCCCCTGACCGTCGACCTCACGGCCGAGGACGACACCCAGGCGCTGCCGCGGCTCGACTCCCTGGAGCGCAAACTCAAGGATCTTGAGCAGCAGTTCGGCTGATCATCCGGGTAACGCCCTTACGGGGAAGGGCGGGAAGAAGTACGTGGGCGGAGCGTGATCCGCCCCGCCCACGGAGCCGAAGGGCTGTCCCGCAATTCCTGGCGGGACAGCCTCAACCCGCGACCTCGAACCAGACCACCTTGCCCAGGACCTGCGCTTCCACCCCCCAGGCGTCCGCGAGGCTCCGTACCAGGATCAGGCCTCTGCCGTGCGTACCGTCGTCGGCGTTCGGTACGTACGACCGGGGCATGCCGGACGCGAAGTCCCGCACCTCCACCCGGACCCGCGCCCCCTCGACCGTGGCCGTGACGGCCGCGCCGTTGCGGGTGTGGATCAGCGCGTTGGTCAGTAGTTCGCTCATCAGCAGTTCCGCCGTCTCCACGGACTCCGTGCCGATCCGGGGCCGGAGGAAGTCCCGCAGATCGCGCCGGACCTTTCCGACGGCGGAGCTGTCCGTGTGCCCGAGCCGGCGGTACAGGCATTCGCCCTGCCCCTCTCCGCCGCCGGGGGATCGTCCCCCGCCCCCACGGTGACCGGCCTTGTTGTGACGTTCCATCATGTCCCCCGCCCGCACGCCGATTCAGCCTCCCTCTGCCTCGATCCCTCGAACGTCCTCACGGAATGCATGCCCCGCCACCGCGCGATCACGCTTCGTCGCGCACAGTGGCGCCCGCGGGTGACGCCGTTGGTTAACTTCCCGAAAATTCCGGGGAGTTGCCGTTGACGCGGAGGGATCTACGCGCGTCATCATAGAGCCCATGCGAATCCCCCCACGGGTCATCACGCTCGGCGGCACCGCCGCCCTCCTGTCCGCGCTCCTCGTCGGCGCCCCGGTCTCGGCCGCCGTCGCGGAGCCTTCCCCCACCTCCGCGGCGGCGTACGCCTCCTCCCCGGCGTACGCCGCCTCCTCCCCCTACACGCTGCTCTCCGTCGCGTCGGTCGGCAGCATCTGCTACTCCGACCTGCCGTCCCAGGCGCACGACACGCTCGACCTCATCGACGCCGGGGGCCCCTTCCCCTACTCGCAGGACGGCGTGGTGTTCCAGAACCGCGAGGGCGTCCTGCCCAGCAAGGCCACCGGCTACTACCACGAGTACACGGTCGTCACACCGGGCTCCACCACCCGGGGTGCCCGGCGGATCGTCACCGGTTCGGCGGTGCAGGACTACTACACCGCCGACCACTACGTGACCTTCGACCTCGTCGACCACGGCTGCTGACGCTTCGATCCCACCGCGACACCCGGTTCCGGTACGCGCCGCCGCCCCCCACCGGCGGCGCGTACCCCCCAAAATCCCTCGGGTACGGGCTTCTTCAGGGCCGGGGTACGTTGCGCAGGTTGGACCGGGCCATCTGGAGCATCCGGCCCACCCCGCCGTCCAGCACGATCTTTCCGGCGGAGAGCGCGAAGCCGGTCACCATGTCGGCGCTGATCTTCGGCGGAATGGAGAGGGCGTTCGGGTCGGTGACGACGTCCACGAGCGCCGGGCCCTTGTGCTTGAAGGCGTCCCGCAGGGCGCTCTCCAACTGCTTCGGCTTCTCCACCCGGACGCCGTAGGCGCCGCACGCGCGGGCCACCGCGGCGAAGTCCGGGTTCTTGTTGGTCGTACCGAACGAGGGAAGTCCGCCCACCAGCATCTCCAACTCCACCATGCCGAGCGCGGAGTTGTTGAACAGTACGACCTTGACCGGCAGGTTGTACTGGACGAGGGTGAGGAAGTCGCCCATCAGCATGGAGAATCCGCCGTCGCCGGACATCGAGACGACCTGGCGGTTGCGGTCGGTGAACTGGGCGCCGATCGCCTGCGGCAGGGCGTTGGCCATCGAGCCGTGGCTGAACGAACCGATCACCCGCCGCTTGCCGTTGGGTGTGAGATAGCGCGCCGCCCAGACGTTGCACATGCCGGTGTCGACCGTGAACACCGCGTCCTCGTCGGCGATCTCGTCCAGGACCGAGGCCACGTACTCCGGGTGGATCGGCGTGTGCTTCTCGACCTTGCGGGTGTACGCCTTGACCACGCCCTCCAGTGCGTCGGCGTGCTTCTTCAGCATCCGGTCGAGGAACTTGCGGTCGCTCTTCGGCTTCACCCTCGGAGTGAGGCAGCGCAGCGTCTCACGCACGTCACCCCAGACCGCGAGATCGAGTTTGGACCGCCGCCCCAGCCGTTCCGGGCGGACGTCGACCTGGACGATCTTCACATCGGTCGGCAGGAAGGCGTTGTACGGGAAGTCGGTGCCGAGCAGGATCAGCAGATCGCACTCGTTGGTCGCCTCGTACGCGGCGCCGTAGCCGAGCAGCCCGCTCATCCCGACGTCGAACGGATTGTCGTACTGAATCCACTCCTTGCCGCGCAACGCGTGGCCGACCGGGGCCTTCACCTTCTCGGCGAACTCCATCACCTCGGCGTGCGCGCCGGCCGTGCCGCTGCCGCAGAACAGGGTCACCCGTTTGGCCTTGTCGACCATCCCGCAGAGCTTGTCGATCTCCTCGTCGCCCGGGCGGACCGTGGGCCGCGAGGTGACCAGGGCGTGCTCGACCGACTTCTCGGGCGCCGGCTGGGAGGCGACGTCGCCGGGCATCGAGACGACGCTGACGCCGCCCCGCCCGATGGCGTGCTGGATCGCCGTCTGGAGGAGGCGGGGCATCTGCTGCGGGTTGGAGATCATCTCGTTGTAGTGGCTGCATTCCTGGAAGAGCAGCTCCGGATGGGTCTCCTGGAAGAAGCCCAGTCCGATCTCGCCGGAGGGGATGTGCGAGGCGAGGGCGAGCACCGGGGCCATGGAGCGGTGGGCGTCGTACAGCCCGTTGATCAGGTGGAGGTTGCCGGGGCCGCAGGAGCCGGCGCAGGCCGCGAGGTCACCGGTGATCTGCGCCTCGGCACCGGCCGCGAAGGCGGCGGTCTCCTCGTGCCTGACCTGGATCCACTCGATCCCGGGGTGACGCCGGACGGCGTCGACGACCGGGTTCAGGCTGTCGCCGACGACGCCGTACAGCCGCTTCACTCCCGCCCGTCCGAGAATGTCGACGAACTGCTCCGACACGTTCTGCTTGGCCATGGGAATGTGCCTCTCTGCCCGTGCTCCGTGCACGATCGGCTGTCCGGACTCCGGAATCCGAAACTCCCGAACCTCCGGGGATCGCAGCCGGACGGTCTCCGCAGTCCATCAACCCATGGCGGGCGCGGTTACGCCTCCCAGACCGCGGCGGCGGTGCGGTCCTCGGCGTACCCGTCGATCCGGATGTGGAGGTCCGCCAGGAAGTCCGCGAGGCCGGGCGGACCCTCGGGAGCCCAGCGCGCGGCGAGTTCCCCGGCGAGAGCCGGCTCGGCACGCATCGGGTCGGCGAGTCCGGGGGAACAGAGCAGTAGCGTGTCGCCCGAACGGGCCACGGAGGCCCGGAACCTGAAGGGCTCCGGGGGCGGGGGCAGCGGGTCCTCGATGTACGGCCCCGGGGGCGTCGGGATCTGGAGGTCCAGCGTCAGCCGGTCCTCGGCGGTGTCGGGCGGGCCGGAGGCGTAGGGGTCGCGCGGCGGGGAGCCGAAGCCGACGACCGCCTCACCGGTGGCCGCCCCGCCCTCGGGGAGGGTGGGTTCGAGGTCCTGCCAGACGCCGTCGCGCAGCCGGAAGAGGCCTCCGCCGCCGACGCCGAAGAACACCCGGGTGCGGCAGCGCGGGTCGGCGGAGAGCAGCAGGCAGCGCAGCCCGACCGCGTGCTCCCGCGGGTCCAGTCCCAGTTCGGCGGCGCGGGACCTGAGCTTGCCGTACGTGCGGTCGGTGAGCCGGTGCAGCCCGGATTTCAGCTCGCCCCGGCGCCCGGCCCGGATGTCCTCGGAGAGGCGCGCGTGGCTGCGACCGACCCCACCGCCGATCCAGCGGCAGGCGTCCGCCGCCGCGAGGTGCGCCCCTTCGGCGCCCCGGGTGCCCCGGGCCACGGCGACGAGGACGAGGCCGCCCTCGCCGCTGCCGAACCGCGCGGTGAGCAGCGCGTCGCTCCGGGGTTCGCCGCGGAACCGGGCCGCGTCGCCGCGTACGGAGACGGTGCGGAGCGCGTACGTGCCGTACCGGGCACCGTCGAGGACGGTGTCGGGGACGAGTCCGTCGAGGTTGAGCGGCGTGGTGGCCGGCAGGGTGGCGGGCTCGGGCTCGTAGGCCGGCGGGCGCTCCCCGAGGTGGCCGGGAGCGTCCGGCCGGCGCCCGGTGACCGGGAGCGGCGCACCCGCTTCCTGCGGGGCGGGGCCCTTGGCGTGCCTGCCACCGGCCGTGTCGTTCCGGCTCTCCGCCGGAGGCGGGGGCGGGGGTACGGGCACGGCGAAGGTACGGGGCACGGCCGGCCCGGCGGGCGTCTCCCACGGTGCCGCGAACCGGACGACGCCGGGCGGCGACGCGGGGCCCGGGGCGGGCGGGCGCTGCGGCGGCGGTCCGAGCACCGGCGAGCGGGGGTCGGGCGGTCGCCGGTCGGGCGCGGGCGGGCGCGGCGTGGGCGGGTCGGGCGCGGGCGGGCGCGGCATGGGCGGGTTGGGCGCGGACGGGCGCGGCGTGGGCGAGTCGGGCGCGGACGGGCGCGTGCCGGGTGACACCGCGCCGCGCCAGGCGTCCGTGATGACCGTGTCCTCGTGGTCCCGGTCCGCGAGGAGGGCTTCCTCGTCGAGGTCGGCGTGGGCGTACGGGTCAGCCGGATCGTAGGGGCCGATGTCGGCGGCCCGGTCGTACGGGCCGCTGTACGGGTCGGCCGGGTCGTCGGCCGGGAACGTCGGGCCCTCGGCCGGATCCGTCGGCGAACTCACCGCGTCCGCGGCGGAGTCGAAGCGGTCGTCCAGAGTGTCCCGTGCGGCGGCGGGTCCGGTGTCCGGCGCGGCCCCGTCGTAGAGCTTGCGCCACCACTCGTCCTCGTGGTCGGTGGAGTTCTCCCCCTGCTGACTCATCCCCCTATTGTCACCGCGAACGGCGGCCCGAACCGGGACCTCGGAAAAAGACACCCGGGCCATGTCCGGCCGTTCCCGCCGGGCGGTGGGTGCCCGACGCTAAGGGCTGAGGCCGCCTGGGCCCGCCGGACTGCCCCACCCCCCACGGGAAGGGCGCCCGACGGGCCGGTCCGGGCGGCCCGCGCGACTGTTCGGCGCGTGTCCAGGGAAAACACGGAACAGCCCTCGGGTGATGCCACCTTGGCAGGGGGGCCATCGGTACGGGGATGATGGGCGCGGCGGGTTTGCGCCGTGGCCGTTTCCCGCCACGTCGGGTCCGCCGGTGCAGGTGGTGCGTGATTCACGACGTCCGGGGAGGGCCCGAGGGGAATGCTGAGTGCCATAGGTCTCGACGAACGACAGGAAGCGGCCTACCGTGCGCTGGTCGCCCTGGGGGCGGCCGAACTCCCACATCTCGCCCACCGTTTGGGGCTGCCGGAGGCGGAGACCGAGCGGACTTTGCGCCGGCTGGAGCAGCAGGGGCTGGCCGCGCAGTCGTCGGCGCGCTCCGACCGGTGGGTGGCGGCGCCGCCCGGCGTCGCGCTGGGCGCCCTGCTGATCCAGCAGCGGCACGAGCTGGACCAGGCGGAGCTGGCGTCGGCGCTGCTGGCCGCCGAGTACCGCGCCGAGGCCAGCGAACCGACCGTGCACGACCTGGTGGAGGTGGTGACCGGGGCGAACGCGGTGGCCCATCGCTTCCATCAGTTGCAGCTGGGGGCGGCGTTCGAGGTCTGCGCGCTGGTGACCGGGAACCCGATCGCGGTGAGCGGCATGGACAACGAGTCGGAGGAGCGGGCGGCGGCGCGCGGGGTGTCGTTCCGCGTGGTCGTCGAGCGCGAGGTGCTGTCGCTGCCGCAGGGCATCCTGGAGCTGTCGGTCGCGCTGGGCAGGGACGAGCAGTGCCGGGTGGTGGAGCGGGTGCCGACGAAGCTGGTGGTCGCGGACCGGGCCCTGGCCATGGTGCCGTTGACCGGCCGGAACGCCGAGCCCGCGGCTCTGGTCGTCCATGCGAGCGGTCTGCTGGAGTCGCTGATGGGGCTGTTCGAGGCCGTCTGGCGCGAGGCGATGCCGCTCCGGCTGGGCGAGCAGGGGTGTCTGAAGGAGGACGAGAGCGGCCCCGACCCCACCGACCTGGAGATCCTGTCGCTGCTGCTCGCGGGTCTGACGGACGCGAGTGTCGCCAAGCAGCTGGAGCTGGGGCTGCGGACCGTGCAGCGCAGGGTGAAGGGGCTCATGGAGCTGACGGGTGTGTCGACCCGGCTCCAGCTCGGCTGGCACGCGTACGAGCGCGGCTGGGTGGCCCGCAGCCACCCCCGGCGCTGACTCCGTACCCGGCCCCGGCCCGCCGCGGCGGGGTCCGGGCCGCCGACCTCGCTCCGGGACCGGGCGTGCCCCGTCCGGCCCGCACGACCCTTCCGACCCGTCCGACCTGCGCTGACGCGCGGGAACCCGGGGTCTCCGGCAGGCTGGTCAGATGAGTGTGTGGCAGCTCGTCGCCGTGGCCCTGGTGATGCTGCTCGGGCTGGTCGGGGTCCTGGTACCCGGCGTACCGGGCCAGGCGATCGTCTGGGCCGCCGTGCTCTGGTGGGCGCTGACCGACGTGTCGCCGCTCGCCTGGGGGGTGCTGATCGGGTCGACGGCGGTCCTGCTGCTGAACCAGGCGCTGAAACCCCTTCTGCCGCCGCGTCGGCCGAGGGAGTCGGGGGCGCCGCGCCGGACCCTGCTCGTCGGCGGGCTGGCCGCCATCGGGGGGTTCTTCGTGCTGCCGGTGGTGGGCGGGGCCCTCGGTTACGTCGGCGGTGTCTACGGCGTCGAGCGGCTGCGGCTGGGGTCCCGGAGCGCCGGCTGGGCCTCGGTCAGGTCGGTGATGCGGGCGACGGGGTACGCGGTGCTGGTGGAGCTGTACGCGTGTCTGCTGGTGGCCGGGGCGTGGCTGGGCGCGGTGGTCCTGGGCTGAGTGCCGGTGCACCCGACGGCCCAGGAACGCCCGCGCCCGTCCGCGCGGCGGTTCAGTCGCGGCGCCAGCCTTCCGCCTCCACCGTGTCGGTGTCCCCGGCGGCGAGCCTGCCGAAGAGCCGGAGCACGTCCTCGGTGGTGGCCTTCTCGATCACGCCGGGGACGAGCGAGTCGTCCTCCACGTTCTCCCAGAGCAGCAGCCCGCCCGCGTAAGCGGTCAGGGACCAGCCGGACTCGTGGGTGAGCGAGATGTCCGGGTTCTCGCGCTCCGTCTCGCCGAGGGAGACCACGGCCGCCCGTACGGCGTCGGCGTCGGGCTCCTCGACCGGAGTGCCCGTGATGTCGTACATGAAATAGGTCATGCCACTCATTAAAGGCTGTCCCCGCACGGCCGCCGGACCGGGGACCCGGCCCGGCGGCCGTGCGGAGTGACGCCTACCGGACACGCCCCCGCTTGGCCTCCATGGAGGCCCGTCCCTCCGCCCCCTTGCGCTTCCACTCGCGCAGGATCTCGGTACGGACGCGGGCGTCGGTCTTGGCGACGATCCGCTGGTTCTCGCGCAGCAGTTTGCGGTAGCTGTCGAGCCGCCGCACGGAGAGGGACCCGTCCTCGATGGCGGCGGTCACCGCGCAGCCGGGCTCGGAGAGGTGGGCGCAGTCGTGGAAGCGGCAGCGCCCGGCCAGTTCCTCGATCTCCGAGAAGACCTGACCGACGCCCTCCTCGGCGTCCCAGAGTCCGACCCCACGCAGCCCGGGGGTGTCGATGAGCACCCCGCCGTGCGGCAGGACCAGCAGATTCCGGGTCGTGGTGGTGTGGCGGCCCTTTCCGTCGACGTCCCGGGTGGCCATCACCTCCATCACGTCCTCGCCGAGCAGGGTGTTGGCGAGGGTCGACTTGCCCGCGCCGGAGATGCCGATGAGCACGCTCGTACCGCTGGAGACGAGGGCGGTGAACACGTCGACGCCCTCACCCGTGTGCGAGCTGACCGTCAGTACCTGCGCGCCGGGCGCCACGGCCGCCACGTCCTCGGTGAGGTGCGCGAGCGTCGCCGCGTCCGGCACCAGGTCCGTCTTGGTCAGGACGACCACGATCTCGGGCTGTCCACCGGCATCCGTGTCGCCGCCGAGCAGGGCGTCGCCGCTGGAGCTGGAGTGGGCGAGCGCGAGGAACCGTTCGAGCCGGCCGAGGTCGAGGTCGACCGCGAGGGACACGCAGATGACGATGTGGTCGATGTTGGTGGCGAGCACCTGCCCCTCGGAGCGCTGCGAGGAGGTCGACCGTACGAAGGCCGTACGCCGCGGCAGCAGCGTACGGACGAACAGCGGGTCACCGTCGGGGTCGACGGCCACCCAGTCCCCGGTGCAGACGATCCGCATCGGGTCGCGGGGCACGACGAAGGCGGTGTCCGCCCGCAGGGTGCCGGAGGGAGTGATCACATCGCACTGACCCCGGTCCACCCGCACCACACGACCGGGCAGGAGTCCCTGCGCGGCGTACGGGGCGAAGGCGGCGGCCCAGTCGTCGTCCCAGCCGTAGGGCGTGAGGGGGTGCGACGGGGCCGAGTGGCCGGAGAGAGCGGTCAGGGAGGAGAGAGACAAGGGGAAACCCTTCACAGGGTGGCCCCGGCAGCGCGCGCTTCGGCGCGGAGAGAGGTGAAGGTCAGCCGGTGGCCACAGGGGGGAGAACAGAGCTCGTCCGATTGCGGGCAGCGCCCGTCGCCGTGACAGTCATCAATGTCCTCACCTCCTGGTTCCTCGCCGGTGGCCGTTCGCCGACTCGGCGTCCCGTGCGGTGTCGCAGGGGAACGCTGTCCACCCTAGCCAGTCGCCCCCGGTGCCCGTCAACGCAATTACCGGGAGCCCTCCGTACATCGGCGGTCGCAGCCGTGCGTGCTCCCCGCGTCCTGCGCCGGAGTTACGCGTAAATCTCCCTCGTTCAGGTGATAAGCGTGCACAACACCCGGTCCGCCACGGTTAGGGTGCCGAGCATGACTTCCTCCCAGACGTCCACCTACCCCTACTCCCCTGCCCAGTTGGGCACCCAGATCGTGATCGGATGGAGCGGCCGGAACCCCGAGAGCGGGCACGATGTCGCCTTTCTTCTGACCTACTCCCTCGGGGACGGGCGGGACGGTCCGGTGGTCGGCGAGGCCTCCATGCGGACGGCGCTCGAACGGGCCGGCCTCAAGGTCGGCGGCGGCGTCGCGAACGCGGCCGAGCAGCCCGGACTCCAGGTCAAGCTCCTCGTCCAATCCGGCCAGGCCGTCCTGACCCTCCCCCACTTCACCGCGCAGTACCCGGCACCCGACGAGTGGCTGGCCGCCACCAGGGACCAGGGCCAGGTGTACGGCATGTTCGCGACCCGCCCCTGGCCCGAGGCGGTGCCCGGACGGCCGGTCTCGGAAGACCAGTTGCGCGCGTACGCCGCGAACCCCGAGATCGTCGCCACGTCCGCCCACTGCCTGATGCCGGTGCGCGCACTCGGCTGACCGGCGCGACTCGCCCGGACCTCCGGCTCCACCGACTCCCCCGCCCTTTCCGGCCCTTCCGGCTCCTCCGGCTCCTCCGGACACGACGATGCCCACCACCCCCCGTGGGGTGGTGGGCATCGTCACGAGCGGTGCCTCACCCGCGGGTGCGGGCGGTGGCGGGAAGAACCCCGCCGGCCGCCCGGCCGCGCGCGGGTCAGTTGTTGCCGGCGCCGTTGCCCGAGAGGACCGGGATGTCGTCCAGGACGTGCGACAGCGGCTCGTCGCCCTTGGCCTGCGTGGAGTTGTCCGCGCACTGCTGGTTCTGCGGGTTGGCCAGAACGTTGACGTCCTGGACCGTGATCGGGATGAGCCCGATCAGCGAGCCCACGTTGGCCTTGACCGGCACACCGAGGCACAGGTCGTTCAGCGTGCCCTGGATGAGCTGGTTCTGGGGGCTGAAGGCGCCCCTGGTCTCGCTGTTGCCGACCTCCGACTCGGCACCGTTCCCGTTGACCGTCGTGGTGCCGCCGTCGTTGCCGATCGCCAGGGCCATCGGAGCCGCGGCGACGGACAGGCCGATCAGGGACACAGCCATTGCCGCGCCGGTCATCATCTTCTTCATCACGCTTCACCTTTCGGAGCGTTCCGTTGTGGAACGTATTGATCAACCCCGTGCCGCAGATTCGGTTGCGCAGTACCACTCAAATGGGTTTGATCTGGCGTGAAATAGACGCCTTTGGTCTACTGTTCGGGCGATTTGCGATGATTTCGCGCCGCCGGAACGCGGGGAGCCGCGGGCACGGGCTCGTAGCCTCGGTTCGCCGCCTGCCACTCGGCGAACAGCCGGTCGTAGATGGGGGTGTCGCTCTCCGCGGGCCGCTGCCCCTGCGGCGGATTCTGACTGTCGTACTGGTCCATGGGAGAGCCCTACCCCCGCTGGGCCGCCGCGGCGGCGGGACTGCGGCATCCGGCCCAACGGCCTTACCGGGGCGGGTCAGGGAGCCCGGCCCCGTCCCGGTCCGGGGCCGTACGGGGGTCGCACCCGGCGGTGCGCCCCGCCCGTACGGCCGGGCGGGAGCCGCCGGACGAACCGCGGACACGGCGAAGGGCCTGCCCCCTCCGTACGGCCGAAGGATCGGTCGTACGGGGGAACAGGCCCCATGCGGTCGGGTGCTGATGCCCCGACGGGTACGGGGGGATGCCGTCGCGGCACCGCCCCGCACCCGTGCGCGTCAGCTGTTGCCGACGCCGTTGCCCGAGAGGATCGGGAGACCGTCCAGGATGTGCGACAGCGCCTCGTCGCCCTTCGCCTGGGTGGAGTTCTCGGTGCACTGCTGGTTCTGCGGCGAGGACAGCACGTTGATGTCCTGGACCGTGATCGGGACCAGGCCGATGAGCGAACCGAGGTTGGCCTTGGCCGGCAGCGCGATGCAGGGCTTGTTCAGCGAGCCCTGGATGAGCGCGAACTGCGGGCTCCAGTCGCCGTGGGTGGCGGAGTTGCCGTAGGACTGCACGGCGCCGTTGCCGTTGACGGACGTGGTGCCGCCGTCGTTGCCGATGGCCATGGCGGACGGCGCGAACGCCGCGGAGACGCCGACGACGGACGCCGCGACGGCGGCGGAGGCCATAATCTTCTTGAACATGGAAATGCCCTTCTCGAAATGTCTACGTGCCCGCCTGTCCGGAGCGATCTGATCAACTCTCGGATGCGGGATTGGTTGCGCCGGTTCACTCAAATGGTGTTCCGTCACCGGAAGTCGGCCTTCGGACCCGAAGTCGGCCTCCGGCGCGGACCGGTCCGGCGCAATGCCTTTTCCGCTCGGACGGGCCGGGGGAAGAGGCGGGGTTTCCGTGACCGGGTGTCAGCCGCCGAGCGAGAGTCCGCCCAGAAGGGGCGTCGCACCCTTGGCGGCGCTCTTCGCCTCACCGGCGAGCTTGCCGACGGTGCCGTCCTTCTTCATCGTCTCCGTCGCGCCGTCCACCGTGCCGCCGAGCGCGTCGACGACCTGCGGAGCGTTGTCCATGACCTGGTTCAGGCCGGTGTCGAGGCTGAAGACGGGGGCGGTGGGTGCTGCCGCGGCGGCGAACGCGGGGGCGGCCGTTCCGAGGGCGACCACCGAACCGGCAAGGAACGCGGCGGTCTTCGCGTACTTCACTTTCAGCTTCCCTTCTGGAGCGGCAGCCGTATCGGCCGCTCAGGGCGACCGCACACAAGCCTTCTTTGCTTGTGACTCCTGCCGCTTGCACCAGGACAACGAGCCCGGATGGCCCCGGAAACTGTGTGGGACGGTAATTTTCCGGACCTTCTCCGGCAAGCCCTTACCCCGTCCCCCTGGCTCGCGGGGCCGTTCTCCGCGGCGAAAGGCGAAGGCCCCGGGTCGCCGAGGCGATCCGGGGCCGACCATGAGTGAGCTCCGCTCACCCGGTCCTTTTTCAGGCGTTGACGCAGGTGTTGCCGAACGCCGGGTTCAGCAGGCCGATCACGTTGATCGTGTTGCCGCAGACGTTGAGCGGAATGTGGATCGGAACCTGGATGACGTTCCCGGAGAGAACGCCCGGGGAACCGGCGGCGACGCCCTCGGCACCGGCGTCGGCCATGGCGGGGGCGGCGGCACCCAGCGCCATCAGGGTTCCGGCGGCGACAGCGGCAACCTTGGTGTACTTCATTTTCATCCCTTTCTCGCGACGGAGTCCGAGGCGGTCACGCATTTCGTGCCGCACGAGCGTTCTGTCGATCGCTCGTCACTCCGACGCTTTCCTTCATAACGAGGAGCTGGCGGAATCGAAACTCTCACAGGAGAGATTTTCTGGAAATCCACCCGCATGGTGCGATGATCCGACGACCGTCGGCGTCGCGACAGGCACGCGGGCACGGACGGCCGTCAGGAACACTGCCGCGGAGACGGCGGAGGACGGGCCCGGGCCGGACGGGGAGGAAGGCCGTCGGCCCGGGCCCTCAGGGCTGTCCCGCAATCCCTGGCGGGCGCGTGGATCAGTTGTTGGCGGCGCCGTTGCCGGAGAGGATCGGGATGTCGTCCAGGATGTGCGACAGCGCCTCGTCGCCCTTCGCCTGGGTCGAGTTCTCGGTGCACTGCTGGTTCTGCGGCGAGGACAGCACGTTGATGTCCTGGACCGAGATCGGGACCAGGCCGATGAGCGAACCGAGGTTGGCCTTGAGCGGCAGCCCGACGCAGGGCTTGTTCAGCGAGCCCTGGACCAGGCCGAACTGCGGGCTCCAGTCACCGCGCGTCTCGGCGTTGCCGTAGGACTGCGTGGCACCGTTGCCGTTGACCGAGGTCGTGCCGCCGTCGTTGCCGATGGCCATGGCCTGCGTGGCCCCGAGACCGAGGATGGATGCGGCGACGGCACCCGTCGCCAGAACCTTCTTGATCACGATTAACCCTTCTCGTACTCGTTGCCCCGTGGAGGAGCGGCCTGATCAACTCGCTGCCCGGGCTTTGGTTCTCCGCATTCACCCGATTGCCTGGCAACCGCCTCGCCCACCTGCGGAAATGCGGGAATCGCTGCCCGTCCGAGTGGGCGCCCGACCACGCGTGCGAGCCTGCGCGGCTCACGCACGGCCCCTGCGCGGCCCCGAAGGTTCCGCTGAGGCCCTCCAGGAATTCCGTTGTATTCGTCATGGAAATCGCACCCGCGGCGCACCCGCCCCGGCCGCGGACAGCGGGACAGCGGGACAGCGGGACAGCGGGACAGCGGGACAGCGGGACAGCGGGACAGCGGGACAGCGCAGGGAAGACGCCCCCACCTTCCGGTTGTGAGGCGTTGAGGCGTGGAGGCAACCTTTTTTCGGACAGTGCGTCATTGACTGCATTCGCACGTAACCCGTTCGAGTGACAAAAACTTTCCCGCAAATCTCCGAGTTTCCATCGCGGGCGCGTTTCGTTAGGGCTGTTATCCAGCGCGCACGTGGGACGTCTGCCCCGCCAAGGTCTCCGGCCCCGGTCGCCCAGTGAAGCCCGTCCGGCATTCCTCGGACGAGTCCACTCATACGGAAATTTCCAAGGAAGAGCAGGAAATGCGACAGGTTCTGAAGAAAAACACGCTGCTCATCGCCGCCGCCACGGGGCTCCTCTCCGTCGCCGGCAGCCAGGCGTACGCCGATGCCGGCGCGTCCGGCGCGGCGGTCGGCTCCCCCGGGGTCGGCTCAGGAAACGTGGTCCAGGTCCCCGTCCACGTCCCGGTCAACGTGTGCGGCAACACGGTGAACGTCATCGCGCTGCTCAACCCGGCCTTCGGCAACACCTGCGTCAACGCGGACACGCCCGACCTGCCTCCGGTGGACCTGCCGCCCATCGATCTGCCGCCGGTCGACCAGCCCCCGGTGGACCAGCCGCCCGTGGACCAGCCGCCGGTCGACCAGCCCCCCGTCGACCAGCCTCCGGTCGACCAGCCGCCCGTCGACCAGCCCCCCGTGGACCAGCCTCCGGTGAACCAGCCTCCCACCGACCAGCCGCCGGTCGACCAGCCCCCCACCGCCCAGCCGCCGGTCGACCAGCCGCCGTCGGAGGAGCCCCCGGCGGAGGAGCCCCCGGCCGACGAGCCGCCGTCGGGTACCCCCGTCGCACCGGCTCCGCCGGAGCTGGCCGAGACCGGTGCGGCCACCACCGGCCTGGCCGCCGGCACGAGCGCCGCGATGCTGCTCGGCGGGGTGCTGCTGATGCGCCGTGCCCGGGACGCGCGCAACTGACGTACGTCGCGGGGAAGGCCCGGCCGGGGAGTGTCCGCTCCCCGGCCGGGCCTTCCGTCGTATCCGGTGGATCCGTGAAGGTACGTCCACCGGTGCGGCCGGTCAGCCGGTGACGCGCTCGAAGATCGCGGCGAGACCCTGGCCGCCGCCGATGCACATGGTCTCCAGGCCGTAGCGGGCCCCGGACCGGTGCATCTCCCGGCTGAGGGTGGCCAGGATGCGGGCGCCGGTGGCGCCGACGGGGTGGCCGAGGGAGATGCCGGAACCGTTGACGTTGATCCGCTGCTCGTGGTCCTTCTCGCCGAGACCCAACTCGCGGGTGCAGGCGAGGACCTGGGCGGCGAAGGCCTCGTTGATCTCGATGAGGTCGAGGTCGGCGAGGGTGAGTCCGGCACGCTCCAGCGCCGTCCGGGTGGCGGGCACCGGGCCGATGCCCATGGTCGAGGCGGGAACACCGGCGCGGGCGAAGGAGACCAGCCGCACCAGCGGGGTCAGGCCCAGGCGTTCGGCGGTGGCGGCGCTGGTGACCAGGCAGGCGGCAGCGGCGTCGTTCTGGCCGCTGGCGTTGCCGGCGGTGACCGTCGCCTCCGGGTCGGACTTCCCCATCACCGTGCGCAGCGCGGCCAGTTGCTCGGCGGTGGTGTCGGGGCGGGGGTGCTCGTCGGCGCTCACGGTCAGCTCGCCCTTGCGGGTCCGGACGGTGACGGGGACGATCTCCGCGTCGTACCGGCCCTCGGCGGCGGCGCGGGCGGCGCGCCGCTGGGAGCGCAGGGCGAGCGCGTCCTGGTCCTCACGGCTGATCCCGTACGTCCGGCGCAGGTTCTCGGCCGTCTCGATCATGCCGCCGGGGACGGGGTGGTGGAGGCCGCCGGCGGTGGCCCGGCCACGCGCGAGGGAGTCGTGGAGCTGGAGGCCGGGACCCTTGATGCCCCAGCGTCCGTCGTGGGTGTAGTAGGGGGCGGCGCTCATGACGTCGACCCCGCCCGCGATCACGACCTCGCTGAAGCCCGTACGGATCTGCATCGCCGCGTCCAGGACGGCTTGGAGGCCCGAGCCGCAGCGCCGGTCGACCTGCGTACCCGTGACGGTGACGGGGAGACCCGCGTCGAGTGCGGCGACCCGGCCGATGGCGGGTGCCTCGGAGGTCGGGTAGGAGTGGCCGAGGATGACCTCGTCGATCCGGTCCGGGTCGACGCCGGTCCGCGCGACGACCTCGGAGACGAGGCGTGCGGCGAGGGCGGCGGGGGTCGACTGCGCGAAGGAGCCGCCGAAACGGCCGATCGGGGTGCGCAGCGGTTCGCAGACGACGACGTCGAGCGGGTCGGTCACGGTGGGACCTCTCTCTGCGGGCGCGGCTCGCGGCCGGGACGGCGTACGCGGGCAACTGCGGGGTGGCACGGTGTCCTTCGGGCCCGAGGGTATGCGGGTGGCGCGCGCCGCTCCATGACGCCGGTCACGGTGAGGTACGCCACCGGGCCGGATCCGTTCCCGTCCCGTCCCGTCCCGGCGGCTCTGTCTACGCTGGGCCCGCCCGGACACGTCGTCGGAAGGACCCTCTGTCATGCGGATCAGGATCGTCGGTGCCGGAGCGATGGGCCGGGGTATCGCGCAGTGGGCCGCCGCGGGCGGGCACACCGTGGAGTTGGCGGACGTGCGGCCGGAGGCGGTGGCCGACGCCCTCGGCCACGTACGGTCCATGCTGGAGCGGTCGGTGGCCAAGGGGCGGCTGAGCGCGGTGGACGCCGCGGCGGCGGCGGACCGGATCGTGCCGCTGGACGACCCGTTCGCGGCCGGGCCCGGGGTGGAGCTGGTCGTCGAGGCGGTCCGCGAGGACCTGGAGACCAAGGCCGAGGTGTTCGGGAAGCTGGAGCGGGTGCTGCCCGCGTCCGCCGTGTTCACGACCAATACGTCCTCGCTGTCGGTGACCCGCATCGCGGCGACGCTCACCGACCCCTCGCGCCTGGCGGGGCTGCACTTCTTCAACCCGGTGCCGCTGATGAGGATCGTGGAGGTGGTGCCGGGCGCGGCCACCCGGCCGGAGATCCCGGCGGCCCTCACCGCGCTGGTGGAGGGGTGCGGGCACCGTGCGGTGACCGTCTCCGACACCCCGGGGTTCCTCGTCAACCACGCGGGGCGGGGGCTGGTGACGGAGGCGTTGGCGCTGCTGGAGGAGTCGGTGGCGGGTCCCGCGGACATCGACCGGATCGCCCGGGACGTCCTGGGGCTGCGGATGGGACCGTTCGAACTGATGGACCTCACCGGGCTGGACGTGACGGCCGCCGTCATCGACTCGATCTGGACCGGTTTCCGCCACGAGGACCGGCTCCGCCCCTCCTACCTCACCCCGAACCGGGTGGCCGCCGGCCTGCACGGCCGCAAGACGGACCGGGGCTGGTTCGGTTACGGGGCGCCGGGGGCGGGCGGACCCGCCCCGGAGCGGCCGGTGACGGGCGACGCCGGCCGGCCGGTCTTCCTCGCGGCCGGGGACCTGCACGCCGGCGACACGTACACCGCGGCCCTGCTCGGTTCGCTGGACGCGGCGGGGGCGCGGGTCGAACGCGGCGCGGCGCCGTCCGCGCGCGCCGTGGTGCTGGTGCCGGTCTGGGGCACCACGGTCGCCGCCGCGGTCGCCGGGCAGGGGCTGCCGCCGGAGCGGACCTTCGGGGTCGACCCGCTGCCGCCGGCGGGCCGCCGCCGGGTGCTGGCGGTGACCCCGGCGGGCGATCCGGAGGCGGCCGGGGACGCCCGCGCGGTGCTGGCCCGGGCCGCGGACGGCACCGAGCCGCACGCCGTGTCGGTGGTACGGGACACGGCGGGCTCCGTCGCCCAGCGGCTGCTGGCCTCCGTGGTCTCGGTCGCGGCGTCCATCGCGGAGCGGTCGCTCGCCACCCCGGCCGACATCGACCTCGCCGTCACCACCGGACTCGGCTATCCGCAGGGACCGTTGGCGTGGGGCGACCGGGTCGGGGCCGCACGGATGCGGGAGTTGAGCCGCGCGCTGTACGCCACGACCGGCGACCCGCGCCACCGCCCGACCCGCTGGGTCACCGAACGGGCCCAGCTGGGGCTGTCGTTGACCGATCCTGGGACGGCCCCGGAGGACTGCTGAGAGGCGCCGTGCGACCGGAGGAGCCCCGCACGGGCGGCGGGGTGGGCGGCCGGGGTGGGCGCGGCCGGGCGGCGCCCGTGGAGAGCGCCGCCCGCCTGCTCACAGGTCCGGGTGCTCTCCCGGTACGGACAGCTCGTAGATCTCCGCCTCCGACAGCAGACCTGCGTAGGTGCGCACTTCGTCCACGTCGCCGTCGAGGTAGTGGGCTCCGCCCTGTCCGTCGCCGTCCCGGCCCACCTGGAGGCTCCGGTAGGCGTTCCAGGCGTCTTCCGCCGCGTACGGGGCGCTGTCGACGAGGTAGCCGTCGAGGAAGAGGCGGACCTGGGCGGCCGTGCTGTCGTACTGCACCGCGAGGCTGTGCATGCCGTCGAAGCAGAGGGCGGTCAGCCTCGTGGTCTCCGCCTCGGCGCTGTCCGCGTGGGCGAAGACGGCCTCCCACGCGGCGTCGGCCGCCCGGTAGCGCAGGGTGAAGGCGTCGGCCTGGTCGCCGCCCTGGGCGAGGAGCGCCATGTCCCGGTCGGGCGTCGACGGGTGGATACGTACCTGGGCCGTGACGGTGTAGCTCCGGTCGGTGTCGATCTGGTGGCTGTCACTGTCGAGGTGGTCGCCGTCGCCGTCGAGGGAGATGCTGCCCGCGCCGGTCAGCGGGTCGGTGGTGTCGAGGTGGGCGTCCCCGTCGAGGATGAGGCTCTGCCGGCCCCCTGCGTCCGGGGTGTCGGTCGTCGGACCGTCGGTGCGCACGGTGTCCATCGCCCAGTAGCCGGTGCGCTGGGGCGTGCGGTGGCCGAGCGCGGCGATCTCGTCGGACCCGACGAGGCGGTCCCAGACCGTCACGTCGGCGAGGTCGCCCTGCCAGGCTCCGGTCCAGTGGGTTCCGTCGCTCTCCAGCTCGCGTCCGATCTGCACGTGTCCGAGGGGCTGTCCGTCCGGGACGGCCGTGTCGCCGGAGGCGACCAGGGCCCCGTCGACGTAGAGCCGCGCGGTGCCCGCCACCGGGTCCTGGACGCCGGTGAGGTGGGACCACTCCCCCGGTACGGGCGTGCCGCCGGTGATCCGGTCCACGTCACCGGAGCCGGCCGGCCCCGAAGGCAGGGAGAAGGCGAAGGACGGTTTCCCGTCGTCGTCGACGGTGGTGCCCAGAGCGAAGTCGGAGGGGGCCAGGAAGCCGGTCTGGCTGACCGCCGTCATGCCGCGGCCGACGTCCTCGGGACGGACCCACGCGCTCACGGTGAAGGTGGTGGCGGGGTCCGCGGCCGTGGCCTCGGACCGGAGGCCGTCGCCGTAGGTACCGGCGAAGGACGCAGCCCCGGTCAGGGGCGTACCGCTCGGTCCTTCCGAGCCGAAGACGACGCCGGACGAGGCCGTCGCCGGTACTCCGGGGGCGGCTTCGGCGCTCGTGGAGTCCGCCGGGTCGTCGAGCTTCCACCGGGCGACGGGGCCCGCGGGCGAACCGATCCGGAGCCAGTGCAAGGTGGGGTCGCTGACGTTCCCGGCCCCGTCGGCCGTCTGCACCTCCAGGACCGACACCCCCGTCGAGCGGGGCGTGATGCGTACCGTCACCGGCTCTCCGGGGTGGTCGGGGCGTGCCGTGAGGAGGGGCCCTCCGCCGAAGGTGTAGCGGTAGGAGGTGGCGTCGGGCGAGGTGGAGGAGAAGGTGACGGTGCGGTAGCGGCCCATCATGTCCAGCCACTCGTCGCCGTCGAGCGGTACGTCGGACGAGGAGACCTGCGGAGCGGCCGGCACCTGGGTGTCCATGGCGTACAGGCAGCGGCCCTGTCCCTGCTCGTCGCTCCACGGGCCGTACCCGTCGGCGTCCTCGGCCCGGACCCGCCAGCTGACGGGCCCGTCCGGGACGGTGCCCGGCACGGTGACGGAGAACTGCGATCCGCTGGGCTTGGCCGTGGTGTCCAGGGTCAGGCTGCTCGGCGACGTGGCGCCGGGGGCGTTCCAGCTCACCTCGAACCGGCCGCTGACCGGATCGCCGTCGGGGTCGCTCAGCACGGCCCGGAGCGTCGGTGAGAAGCGCATCGCGGTGGGCGTCACCACGTCGCAGGGGCGGTATTCCGTGGTCAGTCGGTCGAGTGGCGGGCGGTCCGGCGTGTGCGTGGACAGCGCGAAGGCGGGCAAGGGAGCGCCCACCGCCACCCCCGTGGTGAGGGCGACGGTCAGGACGCGGAAGGCAAGGGTGCGCAAGGCGTGAACTCCCCGTTCGTTCGGCAGGGGGCCCACGGCTCGCCCGTGGCATCGACGTGACCGGCCCGTGCCGGGCCCGCGCGCGTCACAGGGCGCACACCCGTACCGGGCGCCGCGCCTGTCCCCCGCCGCGACATTAATCCCGACTGGCGTCCGACCGCCCCCGCTTTTCCCGCCCGCCGTGCGGAGCGCCCGGCTCCAGTCCTACTTCGGCGGCCCCGGCCGCCAGGTGGAGCCGCCGACCGGGCCGTCGGCGGAGTTCGGCTCCTGGTCCTCCGTGCCGTCCCAGCGCGCCCTGTCCTCCCGGTGGGCCTTGTCGTCCCGGTGCGCCCTGTGTTCCCTGGTCTCCCTCGACTCCTTGTCCCAGGCCGCGTGGAGCCGTGACTTCAGGTCGTCCGGGGGCAGGAAGCGGGACCAGCGTTCGGGGAACTCGGAGGGCATGTCGCCGCCGTCGTCGGCGCCGTCCTCGTCGTCCGCGTACATCGCCCAGGCCGACGGCCGGGTCCTGGCCACGAACTCGGCGGCCTGGGCGGCACGGGCGAGGTCGTTGGCCTCGCGGGCGGCGGCCGTGGCCAGGGACGGCCACACCCGGTCGATGGCGGCGTTCACCGCGGCCCCGACGAGCACCGCGAAGGCGGAGACGCCGATCCACAGGAGTACGGCGATGGGGGCGGCCAGCGAGCCGTAGATGGTCGGGCCCTCGACGGTGCTGGTCAGGTAGAACCGCAGGACGAAGCTGCCGATCACCCACATCGCCAGGGCCACCAGTGCCCCCGGGACGTCCTCGATCCAGGGCGACCGCACGGGGACGGACACGTGGTAGAGGGTGGTCAGGAAGGCGATGGTCAGCACGATGCCCAGCGGCCAGTACAGGACGGCGAGGACCTCGGTGCCCCAGGGGACCAGCTCGACGACCCGGTCCGGGCCCGCCACCAGCAGCGGCAGCACCACCGCGCCCAGCAGCAGGGCGACGACGTACAGCAGGAAGGCGAGCAGGCGGGTCTTGACGATGCCGCGCTGGCCGTCGAGTCCGTACATCACGGTGATGGTCTCGACGAAGACGTTCACCGCGCGGGAGCCCGACCACAGGGCGATGGCGAAGCCGATGGAGATGACGTCGGGGCGCGCCCCGTGGGTGATGTCGTCCAGGAGCGGCTTGGCGAAGTCGTTGACGCCGCGCTCGGAGAGGACGGTCTGCGCGGCGTCGAGGATGTTGCGCTCGATGGAGGCGACCGTGGTGGTGGACGTCCAGTCGTCGACGTACCCGAGGAGGCCGATCAGTCCGAGCAGCAGGGGCGGCAGGGACAGCAGGGTGAAGAACGCCGCCTCGGCCGCGAGCCCCAGGATGCGGTACTCCATGCACGAGTTGACGGTGTCCTTGAGCAGATGCCACGCCATCTGCCGTTTGGAGACGTTGCGGTAGAGAACTCGGGCACGGTGGAGCCGGCTCGATCTCCGCTCGGGTGTTTCATTTGCTGCCTGCACGTCCTTACCGTATCGGCATGGCAGCCACCACCCACACAGTGACCAATCAGGTACCGCCGCTGGTCGGCTACGACGTCTTCGGCGCGGACCGCGCCCTGTCCGAAGCGGTGGAACGACATCTCGCCCCCGGAATCCTGCCCGAGGCCCGGCAGGAGCTGAGCACGCTCGGCCAGGCGGCCGGATCGGCCCAGGTGCAGGAGTGGGGGGCGCAGGCGAACGAGAATCCGCCGGAACTGCGCACCCACGACCGGTACGGACACCGGATCGACGAGGTCGCGTTCCATCCGGCGTGGCACCGTCTGCTGGGTCACGCCGTGACGGCCGGGCTCACGGACGCCTGGGGCCGGGAGGGCGGCCACGTCCGGCGCGCGGCGGGCTTCCTGGTCTGGACGCAGGCCGAGGCGGGGCACGGCTGCCCGCTGTCGATGACGCACGCCGCGGTGCCCGCGCTCCGTACCGACCCGGAGCTCGCCGCCGTGTGGGAGCCCCTGCTGACCTCCCACGTGTACGAGGAGGGGCTGCGGCCCGCCACGGAGAAGTCCGGGGTCCTCTTCGGGATGGGGATGACCGAGAAGCAGGGCGGTACGGACGTCCGCTCCAACACCACCCGGGCCGAGCCGCTCGCCGCCGGGGGCGAGTACCTGCTCACCGGGCACAAGTGGTTCTGCTCCGCGCCCATGTCGGACGGTTTCCTGGTCCTGGCGCAGGCCCCGGGCGGTCTGACCTGCTTCCTGGTGCCGCGGGTGCTGCCGGACGCCTCCCGGAACGTGTTCGCGATCCAGCGGCTCAAGGACAAGCTGGGCAACCGGTCCAACGCGTCGAGCGAGGTCGAGTTCGACGGGACGTGGGCCCGCCGGGTCGGCGAGGAGGGCCGGGGGGTGCGCACCATCATCGAGATGGTCGCGGCGACCCGGCTGGACTGCGTCGTCGGTTCCGCCGCGCTGATGCGGCAGGCTGTGGCGCAGGCGATCCACCACAGCACCCACCGGAGCGCGTTCGGCGGGCTGCTGATCGAGAAGCCGCTGATGCGCAACGTGCTGGCCGACCTGGCCCTGGAGTCGGAGGCGGCGACGGTGCTGGGGATGCGGCTGGCCGCCGCGTACGACACCGACACCGAGGAGGAGCGGGCGTTCCTGCGGCTCGCCGTACCGGCAGCGAAGTACTGGGTGACCAAGCGGTGCACCGCGGTGGTGGGCGAGGCGCTGGAGTGCCTGGGCGGCAACGGGTACGTCGAGGAGTCGGGGATGCCCCGGCTGCTGCGCGAGGCGCCCCTCAACTCCATCTGGGAGGGCTCGGGCAATGTGCAGGCCCTCGACGTGCTGCGCGCGCTCCAGCGGGAGCCGAGGGCGCTGGACGCGCTGCTGCGGGAGGTCGGGAAGGCGCGGGGAGCCGATCACCGGCTGGACGCGGCGATCAAGGACCTGCTGACCGAACTGGCCGATCTGGACGGGGTCGAGGCGCGGGCCCGGCGGATCGTCGAGCGGATCGCGCTGGTGCTCCAGGGGTCGCTGCTGGTGCGCTGGGCGCCGCCGGAGGTCGCCGACGCGTTCTGCGCCTCGCGGCTGGGCGGTGACTGGGGTTCGGCGTTCGGGACGCTGCCGCACACGCTCGGCCTGGCGTCCGTCGTCTCGCGGGCACGGCCGGTCGTGGACGGGCGCTGAGCCGGGGCCTGTCGCGGAGTGCAGGGGGTTCGCCGGCGGGCGGCCGACGGGCACGGGCGGCCGGTGACAGCGAAGGAGGGTGGTGCTGCGCCGACACGGCACCACCCTCCCCGCCGGTGCTGCACCGGGCGGCGCCGACGCGAAGCCGCGCCGAACGGTGTGGACACATTCTCACCCTTCGCCCGAGGCTTGGCCAGAGTTGCAAAGGGTTGCAAGCGGGGCGGGCACGTGGAACGCGCGGGCCCCCAGCGGCGATGAGGATGAGTACCTTGGGACCTCGACCGGGGCCCGAGGCACCTTGTGTGGGGGAGAACTCGTGAAGCCAGTGATGGAGACAGGCTCTGCCCGAACGCCCCCGCCGGCGCCCGCCGACGCGGTACGCGCGCTCCGCCGGGCCCGCGACGCGCGGCTCTCGGGCCGGCCGGCCGGCGCGGCGCCCCGGGCGGAGATCGACGCTTCCTGGTCCAGGGCGCTGCGCAGCGGGGTCGATCCGGAGCGGGCGCCGGACGGCGCGCTGATGGAGGCCGAGGAGATCGAGCACGAGCGGCGGTCCACGGCGCTCGGCGCGGTGATTCCGTCGCTGCGCGAAGGCCTGGCCTCCTTCGTGGACGTCACCCGGCAGATCATGGTGGTCACCGACGCGCAGGGACGCGTGCTGTGGCGCCAGGGCGACCGTTCCGTGCTGCGACGGGCGGGGGGCATCCGGCTGGAGGAGGGTGCCACGTGGACCGAGCCGGTGCGGGGGACCAACGCGATCGGTACGTCGCTGGCCGCGCGTACCCCCGTTCGGGTGCACTCCGCGGAGCATTTCGTGGACGTCCTGCAAAGCTGGACGTGCGCCGCATCCCCCGTGCGTGACCCGCGTGACGGGCGGTTGATCGGCATCGTCGACGTCAGCGGTCCGGAGTCCACCTTCCACCCGGCGACGCTGGCCCTGGTGGATTCGGTGGCCAAGCTCGCCGAGAGCGAGATACGCAACCGCCACCTGGCGACGATCGAGCGGCTGCGGTCCGTGGCGGCGCCGATCCTCTGCCGGATCGGCGGCCGGGCGCTCGCCGTCGACACTCACGGATGGCTGGCGGCGGTGGCCGGAATGCCGCCGGTGGACCGGCTGCCGCTGCCCAAGTCGCTCGCTGCCGGCCGGGTGTGGTTCCCGTCGCTGGGGATGTGCCGGGTGGAGCCGCTGCCCGGGGGCTGGCTGGTCCAGGTGGTGGACGGGACGTCCCAGAACGCCTCGGACGGGCCGCCGCGCCGGGTGGTGCTGGACCTGGGGCGGGCCGGGCAGCCGGTGGTGCACGTGGCCGGGCCGGTCGGGACCTGGACGCAGCGGCTCTCGCCCCGGCACGCGGAGATGCTGTACGCGCTGGCGCTGCGCACGGAGGGGTGTACGGCCTCCGAGCTGGCGCGGGACATCTTCGGCGACGGCACCCGCACGGTGACGGTGCGCGCCGAGATCTCCCGGATGCGCCGTCACCTCGCGGAGGTGCTGGCGCACCGCCCGTACCGCTTCCGGGAGGGGGTCGACGTGGAGGTCGTGCACCCGGAGGAACCGGCCGATCTGCTGCCGAACTCGACCGCGCCGGTGGTGGTGCGCGCCAGGGCGTCGGCGCGGAACTCCTGAGGGCGAGGACGTTCCTGGGGTCCGGGGCGCCTTCGGGAGACGGCCCCCCGGATTACGGGCGCCCCGGACACTCCGGAAGACAGCGCGTGGGGCACCGACGCCCCGGAAGACGGCGCGTGGGGCACGGACGCCCCGGAGGGCGGCCCGTTCCGGCCCGTCCCGCCCCCCGCCTCGCCGCCCGGGTGGCCCTCGTGGTTCCCTGACGCCCATGAACAGCCCCGATCGCCCCGCCGCCCCCACCACCGACGTGACCACCTGGTCCCTGGAGCAGACCTCTCCCGCCGATCTCGAACCCGCGAAGGCGCCGGACGGCGACGTGACGGTCGTCCGTGCCGAGGTGCCGTCGCCGGAGTTCAGCCGTTTCCTCTACACGGCGGTCGGCGGGGACGTCCGGTGGACGGACCGGCTCGGCCTGACGTACGCGCAGTGGCAGGAGATCGTGGACCGGCCTGGGGCCGAGACATGGGTGGCGTACGTCGACGGGACGCCGGCCGGGTACATCGAGCTGGACCCGCAGGACGACGGTGTCGTGGAGATCATGTACTTCGGGCTCCTTCCCGCCTTCCGGGGGCGCCGGATCGGCGGCCATCTGCTCGGTGTGGGCGTCGCGCGCGCCTGGGATCTCGCCGAGCGGTGGCCCGGGCGGCAGGCGACCCGCAGGGTGTGGGTGCACACCTGCTCGCTGGACGGTCCGCACGCCCTGGCCAACTACGAGCGCCGTGGGTTCCGGCTCTTCGACACGAAGGTCGCGCCGGAGCCCGAGGTGGCGGCCCCCGGACCGTGGCCGGGGGCGTTTCCCGTCTGAGCGGGAGGGGCGCGCGCCGGAGCATTCCGGCGCGCGCCCCGGCGTATCCGGACGTACCCCCGGCGCACCCACCCAGGCTGAGCTGGGCGTCCACCAGCTGAACACCCGCCTGATGGAGGGCCCGTGGGCACCTTTTGGGACATTGCGGGACCTATGAGGACCCAACGGTGACGCGTACGGGTGACACAAGCCACATCGTCTCACCGTGCGAGACGATCTCGTCCGCATGATGGATAGCTATGGACTGGCCGGAGATGCGCGTGACACGCTTCCGTCATGTCTGGAACTGGAATTGCCTTGGTGAGTCGACGTCACGTCGACCTCTGCCGCATGTCCAGCGCCATCTGTCCGGCGGGCTGAGAGTCCCAGCACCGCCGCGCTCCCTTTCCTCTGCAAGCCCCGTCGCACCACCGCGTCCACGCGAGTGCGCAGCTCAGAGCCGCCCTCCCGCAGTCCCGAAGGACGTATTGTCATGGCCGCTACCCCTGAACAGCCTGCGACCACCACGCCTCGCCGCAAGGCCGGACGCCACCGCGGCGAGGGCCAGTGGGCGATGGGGCATTACACCCCCCTCAACGGGAACGAGCAGTTCAAGAAGGACGACGACGCTCTCAATGTGCGCGCCCGCATCGAGAACATCTACTCCAAGCGCGGTTTCGACTCGATCGACCCGAACGACCTTCGTGGACGCATGCGTTGGTGGGGTCTGTACACCCAGCGCAAGCCCGGCATCGACGGCGGCAAGACCGCCGTGCTGGAGCCGGAGGAGCTGGACGACCGCTTCTTCATGCTCCGCGTACGCATCGACGGCGGCCGGCTGACCTCCGCCCAGCTGCGGGTGATCGGTGAGATCTCCCAGCAGTACGCCCGCGGTACCGCGGACATCACGGACCGTCAGAACATCCAGCTGCACTGGATCGCCATCGAGGACGTCCCGGCGATCTGGGAGAAGCTGGAGGCCGTCGGACTCTCCACCACGGAGGCCTGCGGCGACTGCCCCCGCGTGATCATCGGTTCGCCGGTGGCGGGCATCGCGGCCGACGAGATCATCGACGGCACACCCGCGGTGGACGAGATCCACGAGCGGTACATCGGCAGCAAGGAATTCTCCAACCTGCCCCGCAAGTTCAAGACCGCGATCTCCGGTTCGCCGGTCCAGGACGTGGTCCACGAGATCAACGACATCGCCTTCGTCGGCGTCGAACACCCCGAGCACGGGGCCGGGTTCGACGTCTGGGTCGGCGGCGGTCTCTCCACCAACCCGCGGTTCGCCGAACGCCTGGGCGCCTGGGTGCCGTTGGACGAGGTACCGGACGTGTGGGCCGGGGTCGTGGGGATCTTCCGCGACTACGGCTACCGCCGGCTGCGCACCCGCGCCCGGCTGAAGTTCCTGATGGCCGACTGGGGACCCGCCAAGTTCCGCCAGGTGCTGGAGGACGAGTACCTCAAGCGCCCGCTGCTGGACGGCCCCGCCCCCGCGCAGCCCACCTCCCGCTGGCGCGACCACATCGGCGTGCACGAGCAGAACGACGGGAACTTCTACGTCGGCTTCGCCCCGCGCGTCGGCCGGGTGGACGGCGCCACGCTCACCAAGATCGCGGACCTCGCGGCCGCGCACGGTTCGGACCGGCTGCGCACCACCGTCGAGCAGAAGATGATCGTCCTCGACGTGGCGCCGGACCAGGTCGAATCGCTGGTCGAAGGGCTGGAGGCGCTGGACTTCCAGGTCCGCCCCTCGTCCTTCCGGCGCGGCACGATGGCCTGCACCGGCATCGAGTTCTGCAAGCTGGCGATCGTCGAGACGAAGGCGCGCGGCGCCTCGCTCATCGACGAACTGGAGCGCCGCCTGCCGGAGTTCGACGAGCCGCTCACCATCAACATCAACGGGTGCCCCAACGCCTGTGCCCGTATCCAGACCGCGGACATCGGTCTCAAGGGCCAGTTGATGCTGGACGGCGACGGCAACCAGGTGGAGGGCTACCAGGTGCACCTGGGCGGCGCGCTCGGTCTGGAGGCCGGTTTCGGCCGCAAGGTCCGTGGCCTGAAGGTCACTTCGGCCGAGCTGCCGGACTACGTCGAGCGGGTGCTGGGCCGCTACCAGGAGGAGCGCGAAGAGGGCGAGCGCTTCGCCACCTGGGCGGCGCGGGCCACCGCGGAGTCGCTGTCATGAGCGAGCGAGCCGCACCGTTCTACTGCCCGTACTGCGGCGACGAGGACCTGCGCCCGCACGAGACCGGGCACGGCGCCTGGGAATGTGCGTCCTGCAACCGCGCGTTCCAGCTGAAGTTCCTGGGCCTGCTGACCCAGGGACTGGTGCGCGACGGAGCGGAAGGAGAACGCACATGACGAACTCTCTGCGGGCCGGTGGGCTCACCGACGCCGAGCTGGAGGAACTCGCCGAGCGGGCGGGCCGGGAGCTGGAGGACGCCTCGGCGCTGGACATCCTCGGCTGGGCGGCGGACACCTTCGGCGAGCGGTTCTGCGTCACCTCCTCGATGGAGGACGCGGTGGTGGCCCACCTCGCGTCCCGGGCCCGGCCCGGTGTGGACGTGGTCTTCCTCGACACCGGCTACCACTTCCCCGAGACCATCGGGACGCGGGACGCGGTGGAGGCGGTGATGGACGTGAAGGTCATCACCTTGACGCCCCGTCAGTCGGTGGCCGAGCAGGACGCCGAGTACGGCCCGAAGCTGCACGACCGCGACCCCGACCTCTGCTGCGCGCTGCGCAAGGTGAAGCCGCTCGAAGAGGGGCTGACCGGCTACACCGCCTGGGCGACCGGGCTGCGCCGCGACGAGTCCCCGACCCGGGCCAATACCCCGGTGGTCGGCTGGGACGCGAGGCGCCGCAAGGTGAAGGTCTCGCCGATCGCCCGCTGGACGCAGGACGACGTGGACGCCTACGTGCTGGAGCACGGGGTGCTCACCAACCCGCTGCTGATGGACGGTTACGCCTCCGTCGGCTGCGCGCCCTGCACCCGCCGGGTGCTGGAGGGCGAGGACGCGCGCGCCGGCCGCTGGGCGGGTCGGGGCAAGACCGAGTGCGGGCTGCACGGCTGATGACGACTGATCAGGAGATATCGATGAGCGTGACGGAGACGGGAGCCACCGTCTGGCTGACCGGTCTGCCGAGCGCGGGCAAGACCACCATCGCGTACGAACTCGCGGGCCGGCTGAAGAGCGGCGGCCACCGGGTGGAGGTCCTCGACGGTGACGAGATCCGGGAGTTCCTCTCCGCGGGTCTCGGCTTCTCCCGCGAGGACCGCCACACGAACGTGCAGCGGATCGGCTTCGTCGCCGAGCTGCTCGCGGCGAACGGCGTGAAGGTGCTGGTTCCGGTGATCGCTCCGTACGCGGACAGTCGTGACGCCGTCCGCAAGCGGCACCACTCCGAGGGCACCCCCTATCTGGAGGTGCACGTGGCCACGCCCGTCGAGGTGTGCTCCGTGCGCGACGTGAAGGGGCTGTACGCCAAGCAGGCCGCGGGCGAGATCAGCGGGCTCACCGGGGTCGACGACCCCTACGAGGCGCCCGAATCACCCGACCTGCGGATCGAGTCGCACCAGCAGACCGTGCAGGAGTCCGCAAGCGCGCTCCACGCGCTGCTCACCGAGAGGGGCCTGGCGTGACGTCCGTCGCCACCGTGCCGGAAGGCACCGTCCACCCGTACGCGCTCAGCCACCTGGACTCGTTGGAGTCGGAGGCGGTGCACATCTTCCGTGAGGTGGCGGGGGAGTTCGAGCGGCCGGTGATCCTCTTCTCCGGCGGCAAGGACTCCATCGTGATGCTCCACCTCGCGCTGAAGGCCTTCGCCCCCGCACCGATCCCCTTCACCCTCCTGCACGTCGACACCGGCCACAACTTCCCCGAGGTCCTCGACTACCGCGACCGCACGGTGACCGCCCACGGGCTGCGCCTGCACATCGCCTCCGTCCAGGAGTACATCGACGCCGGCACCCTGCGCGAACGCCCCGACGGCACCCGCAACCCCCTCCAGACCGTCCCCCTCACCGAAGCCATCCAGCACCACCGCTTCGACGCCGTCTTCGGCGGCGGACGCCGCGACGAGGAGAAGGCCCGCGCCAAGGAACGCGTCTTCTCCCTGCGCGACGAGTTCTCCCAGTGGGACCCCCGCCGCCAGCGCCCCGAACTCTGGCAGCTCTACAACGGCCGCCACGCCCCCGGCGAACACGTCCGCGTCTTCCCGATCTCCAACTGGACCGAACTCGACGTCTGGCAGTACATCCAGCGCGAACACATCGAGCTCCCCGCCATCTACTTCGCCCACCACCGCGAGGTCTTCAACCGCGGCGGCATGTGGCTCACCGCCGGCGACTGGGGCGGCCCCAAGGACACCGAACCCACCCAGACCCGCCTCGTGCGCTACCGCACCGTGGGCGACATGTCCTGCACCGGAGCCGTCGACTCCGACGCCACCACCCTCGACGCCGTCATCACCGAAATCGCCGCCTCCCGCCTCACCGAACGCGGCGCCACCCGCGCCGACGACAAGATGAGCGAAGCCGCGATGGAAGACCGCAAGCGCGAGGGGTACTTCTAAATGACCACCACCACACAGCCGTTGGCAGAGACCACGCTGCTGCGCTTCGCCACCGCCGGCTCCGTCGACGACGGCAAGTCCACCCTCGTCGGCCGCCTCCTCCACGACTCCAAGTCGGTCCTCACCGACCAGCTCGAAGCCGTCGAACACGCCTCCCGCAACCGCGGCCAGGACACCCCCGACCTCGCCCTCCTCACCGACGGCCTGCGCGCCGAACGCGAGCAGGGCATCACCATCGACGTCGCCTACCGCTACTTCGCCACCCCCCGGCGCCGGTTCATCCTCGCCGACACCCCCGGCCACGTGCAGTACACCCGCAACATGGTCACCGGCGCCTCCACCGCCGAACTCGCCGTCGTCCTCGTCGACGCCCGCAACGGCGTCGTCGAACAGACCCGCCGCCACGCCGCCGTCGCCGCACTCCTCCGCGTCCCCCACGTCGTCCTCGCCGTCAACAAGATGGACCTCGTGGGGTACGAGGAGCCGGTGTTCGCCGCGATAGCCAAGGAGTTCACCGCGTACGCGGCCTCCCTCGGCGTCCCGGAGATCACCGCGATCCCCATCTCCGCGCTGGCCGGGGACAACGTCGTGGACCCGTCCGCGCACATGGACTGGTACGGCGGCCCGACGGTCCTGGAGCACCTGGAGACCGTCCCGGTCAGCCACGACCTCACCGAGTGCCCGGCGCGCTTCCCGGTGCAGTACGTGATCCGGCCGCAGACCGCCGAGCACCCGGACTACCGGGGCTACGCGGGCCAGATCGCCTCCGGCGTGCTGCGGGTCGGCGAGCCCGTCACCGTACTGCCCTCGGGCCGTACGACGACGGTCGCGGGCATCGACGCGCTGGGCGTGAGCGTGGACACCGCGTGGGCCCCGCAGTCGGTGACGGTGCGGCTCGCGGACGACGTGGACGTCTCGCGCGGCGACCTGATCGCGCCGAGCGGCAGCCTCCCGGCCTCCACCCAGGACGTCGAGGCGACCGTCTGCCACGTCGCCGACCAGCCGCTCTCGGTCGGTCAGCGGGTGCTGCTGAAGCACACCACGCGCACCGTCAAGGCGATCGTGAAGGACATCCCCTCGCGGCTCACGCTCGACGACCTCTCCCAGCACCCCGCCCCGGGGCAGCTGGTCGCCAACGACATCGGGCGGGTGGTGGTGCGTACCGCCGAACCGCTCGCGCTCGACGCGTACGCCGACTCCCGGCGTACCGGCTCGTTCCTCCTGATCGACCCCGCGGACGGTACGACCCTCTCGGCCGGCATGGCGGGCGCCTCGTTCGCCGAGGCCGCCCGGGGCGCGTCCGTACCCGAAGCGGCCGACGACGACGCCGAATGGGACTTCTGATGGGAACCGATTTCTTCTCCTCCTTCGCCAAGGAGGGCGGCCGGGTGGGCAGCGGTGCCCTCGGCAGCGGTCAGGGCGGGGTGGCGCGATGTGCGCGATGACGTACGCGCACTGCCTGCGCGCCCTCCCGCACCACACGCACCGCCCGTACAGACGAAGACCTGCCGACTGCCCGGCCACGCCCTCGGAGACCCGAGGGACGTAGAGCCCGGCCAACGAGAGGAAAGCCTCCCGTGCCAGCCACCCGTACCACCGTCCGCCGCAGCCTCGTCGCTGCCGCCGCACTGCCGCTGCTCGCCGTGGTTCTCACCGCCTGCGGCTACGGCTCCGAGTCGACCGACGACGACTCGAAGAAGACGGACGCCGCCGCCACCGCCGGGGCGGAGAAGCTCTCCGCGGACAGCGTGAGCATCGGGTACTTCCCGAACCTCACGCACGCCACCGCCCTGGTCGGAGTCCAGGAGGGCACCTTCCAGAAGGAGCTCGGTGGCACGAAGGTCAAGACCTCGACCTTCAACGCGGGCCCGTCCGAGATCGAGGCGCTCAACGCCGGCTCGATCGACATCGGCTTCATCGGCCCCTCGCCGTCCATCAACGGCTTCACCAAGTCCCAGGGCAAGGGCCTGCGGATCATCGGTGGTTCGGCCTCCGGCGGCGTGAAGCTCGTCGTGAACCCGGACAAGATCAAGACGCTGGCGGACCTCAAGGGCAAGAAGATCGCCACCCCGCAGCTCGGCAACACGCAGGACGTGGCGTTCCTCAACTGGATATCCGAGCAGGGCTGGAAGGTCGACGCGCAGAGCGGCAAGGGTGACGTCTCCGTCGTCCGCTCGGACAACAAGGTGACGCCGGACGCGTACAAGGCCGGTTCCCTGGACGGCGCCTGGGTCCCCGAGCCGACCGCGTCCAAGCTGGTCTCCGAGGGCGCCAAGGTGCTGCTCGACGAGACGACGCTGTGGCCGGACAACAAGTTCGTCATCACCAACATCATCGTGTCGCAGAAGTTCCTGACCGAGCACCCCGACGTGGTCGAGGCGGTCCTGCGCGGTTCGGTGAAGACGAACAAGTGGATCAACGCGAACCCGGACCTGGCCAAGGCGTCCACCAACAAGGCGCTGGAGGCGCTCAGCGGCAAGGCGCTCGCCCCCGAGATCCTGGACCCGGCCTGGAAGTCGATCCTGGTCACCAATGACCCGCTGGCCGCCACGCTGAACGCGGAGGCCGACCACGCGGTGAAGGCGGGCCTGCTGGAGAAGCCCAACCTGGACGGCATCTACGACCTGACCCTGCTCAACAAGGTCCTGAAGGCCGAGGGCGAGCCCGCGGTCGACGACGCCGGTCTCGGCGTCAAGTAGTCCGTCCGCCCACCCGAACCAGGATTCCCAGGAGGTGACGACCATGGCGACCAGCACCCTCACCAAGGCCGAGGACCGCGCGTCGGTCGAGCACGCCGCTCGTATCACCCACGTCTCGAAGTCCTTCGCCGGACCCACCGGTCAGCAGCTCGTCCTGGACGACATCACGCTCGATGTCGCTCCCGGCGAGTTCGTCACCCTCCTGGGAGCCTCCGGGTGCGGCAAGTCGACGCTGCTCAACCTGGTGGCGGGGCTCGACCGCCCGTCCGCGGGGTCCATCGAGACCCCCGGCGGGCGGCCGGCCCTGATGTTCCAGGAGCACGCCCTCTTCCCGTGGCTCACCGCGGGCAAGAACATCGAACTCGCCCTGCGGCTGCGCGGGGTGGCCAAGGCCGAGCGCCGCCCCGAGGCGGAGCGGCTGCTCGAACTCGTACGCCTCGGCGGGGCGTACGGCAAGCGGGTGCACGAGCTCTCCGGCGGTATGCGCCAGCGGGTCGCGATGGCCCGCGCGCTCGCCCAGGACAGCCAACTGCTGCTGATGGACGAGCCGTTCGCGGCGCTCGACGCGATCACTCGCGACGTGCTGCACGACGAACTCACCCGGATCTGGCGGGAGACCAACGCCTCGGTCCTCTTCGTCACCCACAACGTGCGCGAGGCGGTGCGCCTCGCCCAGCGGGTCGTGCTGCTGTCGTCCCGGCCGGGACGGATCGCCCGCGAGTGGACGGTCGGCATCGAACACCCGCGCCGCATCGAGGACTCCGCCGTGGCGGAGCTCTCCGTCGAGATCACCGAAGAACTGCGTGGGGAGATCCGCCGCCATGGCCAGCACTGACATCAAGTCCGCCGACCCGGTGGGCGGCGCCGGCACCGCGAAGCGCGACGACCTCGCGGGCCTGGAGGCCGGGCTCGACGCGCTGGACGCCGTACAGGTCCGGCGCACCCCGGTACGGGAGATCCTCGGCCAGAAGGTCCTGCCGCCGGTCCTCGCGGTGGTCCTGGTCGTCCTGGTCTGGCAGGTGCTGGTCTGGGCGAAGGTCACCGACGACTACAAGCTGCCGCCGCCGTCCGCCGTCTGGGACAGCGCGTCCGACATGTGGGTCAAGGGCACGCTGCTGGAGGTCATCTGGACCAGCGTCTCGCGTGGCCTGCTCGGCTTCGTGCTCGCGGTCGTCATCGGTACCCCGCTCGGCCTGCTGGTGGCCCGGGTGCGGGTCGTCCGCGCGGCGCTCGGCCCGATCCTCTCCGGTCTCCAGTCGCTGCCCTCGGTGGCCTGGGTCGCCCCGGCCGTCATCTGGCTCGGTCTCGTGGACCGGACGATGTACGCGGTGATCCTGCTCGGCGCCGTACCGTCGATCGCCAACGGCCTGGTCTCCGGCGTCGACCAGGTCCCGCCGCTCTTCCTCCGCGCGGGCCGCACCATCGGCGCCACCGGGCTGCGCGGCACCTGGCACATCGTGCTGCCGGCGGCACTCCCCGGTTACCTCGCGGGGCTGAAGCAGGGCTGGGCCTTCTCCTGGCGCTCGCTGATGGCCGCCGAGATCATCGCCTCCTCCCCCGATCTCGGCCTGGGGCTGGGGCAGTTGCTGGAGAACGGCCGCAACAACTTCGACATGCCCGGCATCTTCCTGTCGATCCTGCTCATCCTGTTCGTCGGCGTCGCGATCGACCTGCTGATCTTCAGTCCGCTGGAGCGGTGGGTGCTGCGCAGCCGCGGTCTTCTCGTCAAGAACTGAGTCACCTCCATGCACGCACCCGTCCTCCTCGTCATCGCCCACGGCAGCCGCGATCCGCGGCACGCGGCGACCGTGCACGCGCTCACCGCGCGGGCACGGTCGCTGCGGCCGGGGCTCCGCGTGGAGACGGGCTTCCTCGACTTCAACGCGCCGTCGGTGCCCAGGGTGCTGGAACGCCTGCACGCCCTGAGCACCTCGGGCGACTCGGGCGCCCCGGGCGCGGAAGAGGTCGTCGCGCTGCCGCTGCTGCTCACCCGGGCCTTCCACGCCAAGACCGACATCCCGTCGGTGCTGCGCGAGGCCGGGGCCCGGCTGCCCCGGCTGCGCATCCGGCAGGCAGGCGTTCTCGGCCCGTCCCCGCTGCTCCACTCCGCCTTGGAGCAGCGGTTGTACGAGGCCGGGCTCACCGCCGCCGACAAGCGCTCGACGGGGCTGGTTCTGGCCTCGGCGGGCTCCACGGACCCGGAGGCGATCGCAGTGATCGCTGAAATCGCGCGGGAGCTGCGGCACACCGGTTGGTGCGCCGTGCGGCCTGCGTTCGCCTCCGCCAATGCGCCCGGTGGGTTCCCCCGCACCGGGGACGCGGTGCGCGCGCTGCGCGCCGAGGGGGTGGACCGGGTGGCCGTGGCGCCGTACGTCATCGCGCCCGGCCGGCTTCCGGACCGGATCGTCGCGGGTGCGGCCGAGGCCGGCGCGGACGTGCTCTCCGAGGTGCTCGGGGCCTCCCCGGCCCTGGCCCGGCTGCTGCTGGCGCGGTACGACGAGGCGCGGGCGGCCCGGGCGCTTCCCCTGTCGGCCTGACCGCGACCTCATCGGGTTCGTCGGCCTGACCGCGACCTCATCGGGTTCGTCGGCCTGACCGCGACCTCGCGGGCCTCGCGGGCCTCGTCGGCCGGAAAGCGTCCCCGGGTGGCCGACCCGGCTCCACGTCCACATCCCGGACCGATAAGGTCCACAGGTCGGATGCATGGATGTAAGGAGCAACCATCGTGACCACGGCCCCCGTCGCCCGCCCCCACTCCTTCCCCGCCGAGCCCTCCCCCGCGGAGCCGGTACCGGTGATCCACGCCGACGAGGTCGCCGTGGTCCGTGACGGCAGGGCGATCCTGGACACCGTCTCGCTCACCGTCCGGCAGGGCGAGCACTGGGCGCTCCTGGGTGCCAACGGCGCCGGGAAGAGCACCCTGCTGGGGCTGCTCGGCGCGGTCACCCACCCCACCCGGGGCACGGTGCAGGTGCTCGGCAGGACGCTGGGCCGGGTGGATCTGCGGGAGCTGCGTACGCTGCTCGGGCACGTCAACCCCCGCCACCCGCTCCAATCATCGCTGACGGTTCGCCAGGTCGCCTTGACGGGCCTCACCAACTCGGTCGAGCCGCTGCCGCGTTGGTCGCCGACCGCCGACGAGCGGGCGCGGGCGGACGAGCTGCTGGCGATGCTCGGGATGGGCGGCAAGGAGGCGTCGCGCTGGCCTGCGCTCTCCCAGGGCGAGCGGGGCAGGACGCTGATCGCGCGCAGCCTGATGCCGAGTCCCCGGCTGCTGCTCCTCGACGAACCGGCCACCGGCCTGGACCTGGCGGCCCGGGAGCAGCTGCTGGACAGTCTGGACGCCCTGCGCGAGGAGCACCCGGAGCTGGCGACGGTGCTGGTCACGCACCATCTGGAGGAGCTGCCCGCGTCCACGACGCACGCGATGCTGCTGCGCGGCGGGAAGTGTGTGGCGTCGGGGCCTGCCGACGAGGTGCTGACCACGGACCGGGTCAGCGACTGCTTCGGCCACCCGGTGCGCATCACGCGCACGGAGGGTCGCTGGAGCGCACGGGCACAGCGGGTCACCCGCCGCTGATCCGGGGCGCGCCCCGGATCAGGCCTGGTTGAACGGGTCCTCGACGAACGGGGTGGCCTGGTGGAAGTAGAGCTGCCAGCCCCCGTCGGTCAGCCGCCACAGTGAACTCCGGTGTGCGCGGCTGCCTTTGTGCTCGGTGTCGAAGGTCAGGTGGACGAGACCGGGGCAGAGCTCGACGCCCTCCATCCGGGAGGCGGTCAGCGGGCCGGGGCGGGTGGTGGCCTCGGAGGTGAGTTCCGCGATGATCGCGGCGCGGTCCCAGAGCCGGCCGCTGGTGCCGATCTCGCGGAACTCGGGGTGCAGCACCGTCGCGAGGAGCGGCGCTGAGCCGCGTACCTCGGGGTCGAGCAGGCGCAGCTCGTTCTCGATGGCCTCGGCCACCGGGTACGGGAGTTCAGTCACGGGTCAGCTCCACGAGCTTGGCCACGGTGTTCCAGTTGCGGCTGGTGGCGACGAGCCCCTTGGTGACGGCCGGCCGGGCGAGGGCGGCGGCGAGGTCGGAGCGGCCGAGGCCGTCCGGGGCGTAGAGGTAAAGGGCGCGGTCGCCGAGCCGGAACTCCTCCGGCAGGTGGGCGGCGGGGTCCACCGGTGCGAAGCGGTCCTCGGTGACCGGCTCGTCGTAGAAGGTGACGTGCAGCTGTTTCCCCTCCAACTCCGCGGCGGGGAAGGGGCATGCGTCGGCGACGGCGCGGAGGTAGGCGCCGGAGCGGACGAGGCAGTCGACGGCGAACCCGAAGTGCTTCTCGACGGCCCGTTCGATCTCCGCCGCGACCTCCTTCTCGTCGTCGCTCGTCGCGGTGAGGACCGCATTGCCGCTCTGCAGGTACGTGGTCACACCGCTGTGGCCCAGTTCCGTGAGGAGCGCGCGCAGTTCCGGCATGGGCACCCTGCGGTGGCCCCCGACGTTGATGCCGCGCAGCAGGAGTGCGTACGTCGTCGTCATGGGGCTCACCCTAAGGGCTGCCCCGGACAGGTGATCCGGGACGGAGGAATTCCCTCGGCCGTCCGGCCGAAGGCCGCCTTCCCCGGTCCGGGCGCCCGCGTGCCGACCGCCCCGGGCGGAGGGATGATCGGTGCCGGAGGGCGCCGGAGCAGGTCGGCGGAGTTCTCCCTGGAAGATCCGTTCGAAGCCCGATGCCCGGTGACAGGAGATCCGCGTGAAGATCGCAGTGGCCGGCGGCACCGGCACCGTCGGGCGGCATGTGGTCGACGTGGTCCGCGAGCGGGGCCACGAGGCGGTGGTGCTGTCCCGTTCGAACGGTGTCGACCTGGTCTCCGGCTCCGGTGCGGACGAGGCGCTCCAGGGGGTCACGGCGGTGGTGGACGTGACGTCGAAGCAGACCATGTCCGCCAAGGCGTCGGCGGAGTTCTTCACCTCGGTGACCCGGCTGTTGCAGGCCTCGGAGCAGGCGGCCGGGGTGGGGCACCACGTCGCGCTGTCGATCGTCGGCATCGACCGGGCCCCGCACGGCTACTACGCCGGCAAGGTGGCCCAGGAGCGGCTGGTCGAGAGCGGCGCGGTGCCGTGGACGATCCTGCGGGCGACGCAGTTCCACGAGTTCGCGGGGCAGATCCACGGGCAGATCAGGGTGGGCCCGCTGGTGGCCGTACCGAGGATGAAGTCCGAGCCGGTCGCCGCCCGCGAGGTGGCCGAGCGGCTGGTGGAGCTGGCCACCGGCTCCCCTGCGGGGCGCGTCCCCGACCTGGGCGGGCCGCGGGTCGAGTCGATGTCCGCGATGGTCAGGGCGTACGCGCACCACACGGGCAAGCGGGGTCCGGTCGTGGAGGTCCCGCTGCCCGGCGCGATGGGCCGGGCCATGCGGGACGGGAGCCTGGTCACCCGGGAGCCCGCCGACCACGGGACGCTCACCTACGCGCAGTGGCTCTGGCTCCAGCGGCCCACCGTGTAGCCACGGCCCGCGCACGGGCAGCCGCCCGCGCAGCCACGCGCCGCGCGGGCGGCCCACCGTGCAGCCGCTCCCCCGCACGGGCGGGGTCCGGCGGGTCAGCGCTGGTAGCGGGCGAGGACCCGGTTCCCGTCGTCCACCAGCCGGTCCGTCAGCTCGTCGAGGCCGATCGTGCCGCTGTAGTACTCCTGGAGCGCGGGGGTGGCCACCTTGTCCTTCCACTCCGGGTAGCCGCGTACGGACTGGGCGGGGGCCGGTCGGAGCTGCTGGGCCAGGGCGGTGCCGGTGGCCCAGCCCTGGTCCTCGGTGTGCAAAGCCGGGTCGGCGAGCGCCTTCGTGCCGGTGGGCAGCATCCAGTCGCCCTTGGCGAGGCGGACCGTGTTGGGCGGGTCGAGCAGGAAGTCGATGAACTCCACCGCCTCCTTCTTGTGCGGGCTGTCCTCGGAGACGGAGAGGGTCTGCGGGCTCACCCCCTGGGCCGTGCCGTCGCTGCCGGCGGGTGCGGGCAGCACGCTCCACTCGAAGCCCTCGGGGGCCTGTTCGACGACCTGCTGCCGGTAGGCGAAGCCGAGCGGCACCATGGCGTACTTGCCGCCGAAGAACCCGGGCAGGGTGTCGGAACCGCCCATGCCGAGGGCGGTCCGGGCGGCGCTGTGGTCGACGGTGACCTGGTCGTGGATGGTCCGGGGCACCACGGAGTCGCCCTCGCCGAAGCGGAGGTCCACCTTCCCGTCCTCGCCCCGGTGGAAGAGCTGTCCTCCGGCGGAGAGCCCGAGGTTGAGGGTGACGGAGACGGGTTCCTTGAGCGGCCAGGCGACCCCGTACCGGCCCTTGCCGGTGAGCTCCTTGGTGACCTGGCGGAACTCCTGCCAGCTCCACGGCCGGTCGGCGGTGGGGATGCGGACGCCCGAGGCCCTGAGGATCTTGGTGTTGGCGATGAGGACCTTGGGTTCCTGGAGGAACGGCACGCCGTAGACGCCGCCGTCGAAGGTGGTGGTGGACCAGGATGCCGCCGGGATGTCCTCGGTCAGCCGGCCGGGCAGGAGGGTACGGAGATCGGCGAGGTAGCCGCCGTACGCGAAGTCGGCGAGGTCGTCGGAGGCGTCGTGGATGATGTCGGGCGCCTCGCCGCCCTCGAACGAGGTCAGCAACTGGTCGTGGACGCTGTCCCAGCTGCCCTGGACGTAGTCCACCTGGATGTCGGGGTGGGTGGCGTTCCACTCCGCGACGAGTTCCTTGTTGGCCTTGACGGACTCCGTCTGCCAGGCCAGCGACTGGAAGCGCAGGTGCACCGTCCCGTCGGCGTCGGTGCCGTCCGCGCCGCCGCCGGAGCATCCGGCGAGCAGCAGGGTGAGCGCGGTGGCCGCCGCGGCGGCCGCCCTGGTGAGCGCGCGCATCAGCTCTTCACCGCCCCGGCCAGCATGCCGCCGGTGATCCGGCGCTGGATGAAGGCGAAGAGGAGCAGCGAGGGCAGGGTGGCGAGGAACGCGGCGGCGGCGAGCGGACCGAGGTCGGCCGCGCCCTCGGCTCCGATGAAGTGGGTGAGGACGACCGGCAAGGTCTGCTTCTCCGGGGTCTTGAGCAGGACGAGGGCGAAGAAGAACTCGTTCCAGGCGGTGATGAACGCGAAGAGGGCGGTGGCCACGATGCCGGGGGCCAGCAGCGGGGCGGTGACCGAGACGAGGGTGCGCAGGCGTCCGGCGCCGTCGACGGAGGCGGCTTCCTCCAGTTCTGCGGGGACGGCCCGGACGTAGCCGACCAGCATCCAGAGCGCGAAGGGAAGCGACCAGACGACGTAGACCATGATCAGGCCCGCCAGGGAGTTGATCAGGTGCAGGTTCTTGAGGATGAGGAAGAGCGGGATGATCAGCAGGACGAAGGGGAACGCCTGGCTGATCACGACCCAGCCGGTGGCGGCGGCCGAGAGCTTGCCGCGGTGGCGGGCCATCACGTAGGCCATCGGGGTGGCGATCAGGACGCAGATCATTCCGGCGCTGACGGCGGCCAGGACCGAGTTCCCGGCGGCCTGGAGCAGCGGCTGCTCGTCGAAGGCCTGGCGGAAGTTGTCCAGGGTGGGGTGCCGGGGAATCCAGGTGGGGTGCAGCGAGCCCAGTTCGCGGGCGGGTTTGAAGGCCGTGGAGATCAGCCAGAGGAACGGGAAGGCCAGGAAGACGAGGTACCCGGTGAGCGCGAGGTACTGCCCCGCGCGGGTGGCACGTCCGGTACGCATGCTCACTTGTCGTCGCCTCCCCGGAGCCGGCCGGCGAGGTACACGGCGAGGATCACGGAGATCACCGCGACCATCACACAGCCCATCGCCGCCGCGTAGCCGAACTGTCCGTACCGGAAGGCCTCTTCGTACGCGAAGAGCATCGGCAGCCGGGTCCGTCCGCCGGGTCCGCCGCTGGTCAGGACGTAGACCAGGGCGAAGGAGTTGAAGTTCCAGATGAAGTTGAGCGCCGTGATGGAGAGCGCGACGGGTTTGAGTGCGGGCCAGGTGACGGTACGGAAGCGGCGCCAGGCCCCGGCGCCGTCGAGGGCGGCGGCCTCGTGGAGTTCGTGCGGGGTGTTCTGGAGTCCGGCCAGCAGGGCGACGGTGGACTGGGGCATTCCGGCCCAGACGCCCACGACGATCACGGCGGGCAGCGCGGTACCGAAGCCGGTGAGCCAGTCGCGGCCGTCACCGAGGCCGAGGTCGCGGATGGTCTCGTTGAGGATGCCGGCGTCCGGGTTGTAGACCAGCCGCCACATGATGCCGACGACGACCTCGGGCATCGCCCAGGGGATGATCGCCAGCGCGCGGGCCAGCCAGCGCATCCGCAGGTTCTCGTTGAGCAGCAGCGCGAGGCCGAGGGCGAGCACGAACTGGGGGACGGTGACGCCGACCGCCCAGAGCAGTCCGATCCGGAAGGAGTCCCAGAAGAGGGTGTCGTGCAGGAGGTCCTGGAAGTTCAGCGCGCCGATCCACTGGGTGGAGCGGGTGCGGCCCGACTGCGCGTCGGTGAACGCGAGCCCGATGCCGTAGAGCAGCGGTCCGACGCTGAGGACGAGGATCGGGAGGAGCGCGGGCAGCACCAGGAACCAGGTGGCCCTGTCCCGGGCGGCCCGTTCGCCGCCGCGCCCGTCGTCCGCGCGGCGCTGCCTCGGCCACCGACCGCCCGACCACCGACCGCCCGTCCGCTCCGTCGCGGCCGGAGTCGCCAATGTCACTGTCTGCCCTCTTCGTCTCATCTGATCGGCTTCCTGCCGCTCTGGCCGCTCACCCGGCCTCCGTCATGGTCCTGACGAGCCGACCGTTCGTCAAGGTGGCCTGCGGGAATGCGAAAATCGGGCCATGAACGAAGAGCGAGCACGCGAGGTACTGACCGCGGCAGGACTGGCCGGAAAAGGCTCTTCCGGTCCCGCCTCCGGGGCGGAACTCCTGGCACTGGGCGAGAACGCGGCCTTCGCCGTGGGTGATCTGGTGGTCAAGGTCGGCCGCGACGCGACGCACCACCCGGAGCTGCGCGAACGCGCCGCACGCGAGGTCGCCGTGGCCGGCTGGCTCGCGGACTGCGGGGTCCCGGCCGTACGCGCCGCCGAGCCCGCGCCCCGCATGGTGGAGGGGCACCCGGTGACCCTCTGGCACCGGCTTCCGGACGCCGTGCGGGCGCCCGAACCGCGCGATCTGGCCCCCCTGTTGACCTTGGTGCACGCGCTGCCCGCGCCGGAGCACCTCACCCTGCCCCGCCGCGAGCTGCTCGGCGGGGTCGAGCGCTGGCTCCAGCTGGCGGGCGACGCGATCGACCCGGCGGACGCCGACTATCTGCGCGCGCGCCGGGACGGCTTCGCGGCTGCCGCCGCCGCGCTCGTACCGCACCTGCCCCCGGGCCCCGTGCACGGCGACGCGCTGCCGCGCAACGTGCATGTCGGCCCGGACGGCCCGGTGCTGGTGGACCTGGAGACCTTCTCCTTCGACCTGCGCGAGCACGACCTCGTGGTGCTCGCGCTCTCCCGCGACCGGTACGGGCTGCCCGCCGACGCGTACGACGCGTTCACCGCCGCCTACGGCTGGGACGTACGGGAGTGGGACGGCTGCGCCGTGCTGCGCGGGGCGCGGGAGACGGCGAGCTGCGCCTGGGTCGCCCAGCACGCTCCGGCCAACCCGAAGGCGCTCGACGAGTTCCGCCGCCGGGTCGCCTCGCTCCGGGACGGCGACCCGGAGGTGCGGTGGTACCCCTTCTGAGGTGCGGCGGCCCCTCCCGTCGATCCCTGCCGGACAGAGACCGCAAAGAGTTCTTCGCAAACAACCCTTTGCGAAGAACTCTTTGCGGTCTACGGTGTACGCCATGACCGATGCCACGGAGAGAGCCGACGGCTCCACCGAGAAGAACTCAGTCGTCCTGGACGCCAAGGGACTTCGCGCCCTGGCGCATCCGCTGCGCGTGCAGCTGGTCGAGGTGCTGCGGAGCCACGGCCCGTCGACCGCGACCCGCCTCGCGGAGCGGCTGGGGGTGAACTCCGGGACGGCCAGCTATCACCTGCGTCAACTCGGTGCGGCCGGATTCGTCGAGGAGGACGCGGAGCGCGGCAACGCGCGGGAACGCTGGTGGCGTTCGGTCCACCGGACGACCGAGCTCAGCGACTGGAACCTGGTCGACCAGGAGCCCGAAGCAGCGCTGGCGTACCTTCAGTCCGTCGCCGCCACCTACACCCTGCGCGCCCAGCAGGCGCTGAACGAGGTGCAGACACTGCCCGAGGCGTGGCGGGGGACCTTCGACATGAGCGACTGGTCCCTGTGGCTCACCCCCGACGAAGCCGTGTCCCTGCGGCAGGAGTTGAGGGCCGTCGTCGCCCGCTACCGGGCGGACGGCCCGGACGCCGCCGCCGGTGCTCCCAAGGGGGCGCAGCGGGTCGACCTCATCACACACATCCTGCCCGAGCCGGACACACGCGTTCCGCCCGAGGAGCGCACCGGCTCCGGGATCGCGTCGGAGGAGTCATGACCGGGGCTACTGCCCCGGTCACCGGCGGCATACCCGACGGGCGGTCCTTACGGCCGCTGGGCGGAGTGCTGGCGGCCATGGCCGTATCGCTGACCGGTACGCGGATCTCGGCCGTGGCTCTCCCCTGGTTCGTGCTCGTCACGACCGGGAGCGCCACCCGGACCGGACTGGTCGCCTTCTGCGAGATGGCTCCGTACGTCCTGGTCAAGGCGCTCGCGGGGCCGGTGGTGGACCGCATGGGCCCACGGGTCGTCTCGTGGACGACGGACACGGTCAGTGCGGTCGCCGCCGCCCTGGTCCCCCTCCTCCACGCCCTGCACCTGCTGTCCTTTCCGCTCCTGCTGTCCCTCGTCGCGGTGGTCGGCGCGGCCCGCGGCCCCGGCGACCTGGCCAAGGAAGTCATGGTGCCGGAAGCGGCCGAGCGCGGCGGAGTACCGCTGGAGCGCGCCATGGGCGTGTCCGGCGTGATCGAGCGCCTCGCGTCCACCCTCGGGCCGGCCGTGGGCGGTTCCCTGGTGGCGCTGCTCGGTACCCTGACCGGACTCGCCCTCAACGCCGCCTCCTTCGCGCTCGGATCGATCATCATCGGAGTTGCTCTGCCCCGCGGCGTCGGGCGGGCGGCCGACCAGGAACCGGTGGCTGCGGGCTCGAAGGAACCGGGCTACTGGCGGCGGTTCGGCGAAGGCTTCACCTTCCTCCGCGGCGAACCCCTGCTGCTCACCGTCATCGTCACGGTGGGCGTCACCAACCTGCTGGACGCCGCCATCAACTCCGTGCTCATCCCCCTGTGGGCCCGGGAGTCCGGCCACGGCCCGGCCGCGATCGGTCTGACCGGCAGTGCGCTGGGCGTGGCGGCGGTCGCCGGGAGCCTGATCGCCGCGGCGACCGCGCACGGGCTCCGGCGCAAGTTCGTCGTCCTCGGCGGGTTCCTCCTCATCGGGGCTCCGAGATTCCTGGTCCTCGCCTCGGACGCCCCGCTGTGGACGGTCGTCGCCGTCTTCGCCGTCGCCGGCTTCGGCGGGGGCTTCATCAACCCCGTGCTGGGAGCCGTCCTCGTGGAGCGGGTGCCGCGCCGCATGCTGGGCCGGGTCAACGCGCTCGGCGACTCGCTGGCCTGGGCCGGCATCCCCGTCGGCGGGCTTCTCGCCGGGGCGGCGGTGACCGCTCTCGGGCTCACACCGGTGCTGCTCACCTGCGGGGCCCTGTACTTCCTCACCACGAACCTGGCCGGACTGCGGCCGGAATGGCGTGAGATGGACCGCACGGGCCGTCGGGGCGTCCCGGCGCCGCACGGCGGGGAAGGCGCTTCACCGGACCGTGCGGGTGCGGCGACATGACACCGGGGCGGTCCGGCTCCCGAAGGCGGTCACCCGCTCCGGGGAACGAGCGGCCAGGCGGGCTCGACCACTGCCGCCGGGTCGGCGGTACGCCGCAGATAGGCCTGCAAGGAGACCGACTGCTCGGCAGCCGCGCGCACCTGGAGGTCGTGCAGGTCCGCCAGGGACATCGCTCCGACCGGCAGGTGCCTCTCCGCCATCCGGCGCACCACCAGGGCGGCTGCCACGGCGTCCGCCTTCGCGTCGTGCGCGGCGTCGAGCGGTACTCCGTAGTGGGCGCAGAGGGCGTGGAGGGCCCTCCTTCCCTTCCGGTACTTGTCGACGTGCTTGTCGATCACGAGCGGATCGATGACGGGTGAGGGCGCGCCGCCCAGCCGCTCGCTGACCGACTCGACGCCGTAGCGTCGGCACTCGCGGTCGAGCAGGGAGAGGTCGTAGCGCGCGTTCATCACCACCAGGGGCGTCCCCGAGCGCAGCCCGTCGGCGACGGTCCGCGTGATCTCCTCGACGGCGGCAGCGGCGGGCGCCCCGTGCTCGCGCGCACGGTCGGTCGAGATGCCGTGGATCGCCGAGGCCTGTTCGGGTATGGCCACCCCCGGATCGAGCAGCCAGGTGCGCTCCTCCGCGACCGTCCCGTCAGGATCGAGCCGCACGACCGCCGCCGTGACGATGCGGTCGGTCTCGACGTCGGTGCCCGTGGTCTCCAGGTCGAAGGCCACCAGCGGCCCACTGATCCAGCTCATCCCGTACCTCCTCCATGGTGCTTACCCCCAGTGAGGAACACCCTGCCACGCACCACTGACACACCGGTCGGCGGGCGGGGTCGGCGGGCGGCCGGGCCCGGCGCCGCCCGGAGGACGGTCCGGTGTTTCCCGGAGGGACTTCGGGAAGCCTCAGGAAGGGCTTCCGCGAGCCTCAGGAGACCGGGCGGGAGTCGGTCCACACCGACTCGAACTCCTCGCGGTACGTCTCGAACAGCCCGTGCTCGGCCTCCTGCCCCGCGCGGACGACCGCACGCCCGCCGCCCCGGAGGACCAGGACGGGCGCCTCCATCCCGCGGGCGCGGCGCAGATAGGGCTGGACGACGCCGACCGCGTCGGGGCCGTCGCCGTCCACCAGGTAGGCGGTGAAGCGCGGGGTCTCGTCGAACACCTGGATCTGGAAGGCTCCCGGGTCGCGGAGTCGGGCGCGCACCCGTCGCATGTGGAGGATGTTCATCTCCACCGACCGGCTCAGCTCGCCCTTGCGGAGGTTGAGTTCCCGTTCGCGGCGGCGGACCGCGCTGCTGGCCGGGTTGATGAAGAGCAGCCTGATCCGGCAGCCGGTCTCGGCGAGACGGACCAGGCGGCGCCCGGAGAAGTTCTGGACGAGCAGGTTGAGCCCTATGCCGATCGCGTCGAGCCGGCGCGCGTTGCCGAACAGGTCCTCGGCGGGCAGCTGGCGCTGGAGCCGGACCCGGTCGGGGTGGACCTGGACGACGTCGGCGTACCGGTCGCCGACCAGGGACTCGACGGCGTCGACGGGGAGCCGGTCGGAGGAGGGGACGGCGGCCCCGCCGCCGAGGATGGTCAGGAGCCGCTGGGAGGCGCGCTCGGCCTGGGCGTGGACGGCCTCGTTGAGGGCGCGGTTGCGGGAGACGACGTTCCGCGCGACCTCCAGCTCGTCCAGGGCCAGCTCCACGTCGCGCCGGTCGTCGAAGTAGGGCTCGAAGCACGGCCAGTGCTGGACCATCAGCTCGCGCAGCTGAGGCAGAGTCAGGAAGCTGAGGACGTTGTCGTCGGCCGGGTCGAGCAGATAGCCCTTCCTGCGGGACACCTCACGCACCGCGACGGCCCTCTGCACCCACTCCTGCCCGGCGGGCCCGGCGGCGGCCACCACCCAGTCCTCGCCGTTGACCGGAGCGTAGACGGGGCGCAGCACGGCGGAGACGACCGCGCGGAGCCGCTGTTCGACGAGATTCAGCCAGATGTACGCACGGCCGGCGCGCTGGGCACGTGTCCGCACCTCGCCCCAGTCCTCGGCGCTCCATCCCAGCTCCGCGCCGATCTCCAGGGGTTGCGCCAGGGATACCGTCCCGGGCGGTCCGTCGTTCGACTCCCCCTCGTGACTCACGTCACCCGGAGGCAGCTCGAACCCTCCCGAGCTCACCCGCGCACCGCCTTCCACTCCCCCACCCAACGATCACGGAAGGGTACTCCGCGAGCACGGACCCGTGCAGCCCCCTGCCGAGGACGCTCCGTCAACTGGTGTACCGAAAGCACGGGTTCCCTGGCGGGGGCCGGGACGGAGTGAGCTGATTCATAGTGAGGTGACCAGCGGTGGGCCCGTGTTCGGGGCGACCGCGAGGGTCCGCCGGACCCGTGCGGGCCGAAGGGGTGTCGCGCGGTGCGGCGTGTTGACGGCCCGCGCCGGGGTACACGGCGCACGACGCCTCCCGTTCGCGACCGCACCGGCCGACGTACTAGGTGTGCGCGCCTCTTTCGGGGATTATCTGGCTGAAGAACCGCACCACACCCGGATCAGAAGTGGAAGAGTCATATCTATGCAGGTCTGGCCGGGACAGGCGTATCCGCTCGGCGCCACGTACGACGGCGCCGGGACCAACTTCGCGGTCTTCTCGGAGGCCGCCCACCGCATCGAGCTGTGTCTGCTGCACGAGGACGGATCCGAGACGGCGGTCGAGCTCCGCGAGACCGACGCGTTCGTCCGTCACGCCTACCTGCCCGGCATCATGCCGGGTCAGCGGTACGGCTTCCGCGTGCACGGGCCCTACGAACCCCAGAACGGGCAGCGGTGCAACTCCGCGAAGCTGCTGCTCGACCCCTACGCGCGGGCCGTCGCCGGGAAGATCGAGTGGGGCGAGGCGGTGTACGGCTACCCCTTCGGGCGGCCCGACGCGCGCAACGACCTCGATTCGGCGCCGCACATGATGAGCTCGGTCGTGGTCAACCCGTACTTCGACTGGGGCGACGACCGCAGGCCGCGTACGGACTACCACCGCACGGTGATCTACGAGGCCCATGTGAAGGGCCTGACGATGCTCCACCCGGGGCTGCCGAAGGAGCTGCGGGGCACCTACGCGGGCCTTGCGCATCCGGAGGTGATCGCCCATCTGACGGAGCTGGGCGTCACGGCGATCGAGCTGATGCCGGTGCACCAGTTCGTCCAGGACCACCGTCTGGCCGATGCCGGGCTCGCCAACTACTGGGGCTACAACACCATCGGCTTCTTCGCCCCGCACAACGCGTACGCCTCCTGGGGCGACCGCGGGGAGCAGGTGCTGGAGTTCAAGCAGGCCGTCCGGGCGCTGCACCAGGCGGGCATCGAGGTGATCCTCGACGTGGTCTACAACCACACCGCCGAGGGCAACCACCTGGGCCCGACGCTCTCCTTCCGGGGGCTGGACAACGCCTCGTACTACCGTCTGACGGACGACCAGCGCTATTACATGGACACCACGGGCACCGGGAACTCGCTGCTCATGCGGTCCCCGCACGTACTCCAGATGATCATGGACTCGCTGCGGTACTGGGTGACCGAGATGCACGTGGACGGGTTCCGCTTCGACCTGGCGGCGACGCTCGCCCGCCAGTTCCACGAGGTGGACCGGCTGTCGTCCTTCTTCGACCTGGTGCAGCAGGACCCGGTGGTGAGCCAGGTCAAGCTGATCGCGGAGCCCTGGGACGTCGGCGAGGGCGGCTACCAGGTCGGCAACTTCCCGCCGCTGTGGACCGAGTGGAACGGCAAGTACCGCGACACCGTGCGCGACCTGTGGCGGGGCGAGCCGAGGACGCTGGCGGAGTTCGCGGGACGGCTGACGGGCTCCTCCGACCTCTACCAGGACGACGGCCGCCGCCCGCTCGCCTCGATCAACTTCACCACCTGCCACGACGGTTTCACCCTGCACGACCTCGTCTCGTACAACGACAAGCGCAACGACGCCAACGGCGAGGGCAATCGCGACGGCGAGAGCCACAACCGCTCGTGGAACTGCGGGGCGGAGGGCGAGACCGACGACCCCGGGGTGCTGGAACTGCGGGCGCGGCAGATGCGCAACTTCATCGCCACGCTGATGCTGTCGCAGGGCGTGCCGATGCTGAGCCACGGCGACGAGTTCGCCCGCACGCAGAACGGCAACAACAACGCCTACTGCCAGGACAACGAACTCTCCTGGGTGCACTGGCCCGATCCCGCCCGGAAACCGGGCGAGGCCGGCGAGGGTGGGGAGGATGGTGCGGAGGCGGTACGGAAACCGGGTGACGGGCTGCTGGAGTTCACCCGGGCCATGGTCTGGCTGCGCCGGGACCATCCGGTGTTCCGGCGGCGCCGCTTCTTCCACGGGCGTCCCGTCGAAGGCACCCACGACGAGCTCTCGGACATCGCCTGGTTCACGCCCGAAGGCGCGGAGATGACCCAGCGGGACTGGCAGGCCGCGCACGCCAAGGCCATGACCGTCTTCCTCAACGGGCACGCCATCTCGGAGCCCGGACCGCGCGGCGAGCGGATCTTCGACGACTCCTTCCTGCTGATGTTCAACGCGGGTGCGGAGACGCTGGACTTCGCGGTCCCCGTCAACCACGGCGCGCAGTGGGAGGTCGTGGTCGACACGGGCCGCCCGGAAGGGGTGCCGCCCGGGAGCGGGCCCAAGGTCGCGGCGGGCGAGCACCTCTCGCTGATCGGCCGGAGCCTCACCGTCCTCAAGCGCCCCGCCTGAGCGCCCGGACGGCGGGTGCGGGAGCAGTGTCCCGCGCCCGCCGTCCGGGTGAATTCCTCCGGGTGCATCCGTGCGGTCGCGGGCAGCCGGGAGCGCGGCGGATGACACGGACGGGCCGCGAGTGGGTACTCAAACGGTCATGACGCCCACCGCCACGTACCGGCTCCAGCTCCAACCGGACTTCACCTTCGCGGACGCCGGGGAGGCCGTCCCGTACCTCGCTTCGCTCGGTATCTCCCATCTCCACCTGTCCCCCGTCCTGGAGGCGGTGCCCGGGTCGCGCCACGGGTACGACGTCACCGATCCCGGCCGGATCCGCGCCGAGCTGGGCGGCGAGGAGGGGCTGCGCGAACTCGCGGCGACGGCCCGCGCGCACGGGATGGGGCTGGTCGTCGACATCGTGCCGAACCACATGGCCGCGTCCCCGCGCCACAACAGGGCGCTGTGGGAGGTGCTCCGCGAGGGGCCGTCCTCGCCGTACGCCCGCTGGTTCGACATCGACTGGGAGGGCGGCGGCGGAAAGGTGCTGCTGCCCGTGCTCGGGGGCCCCGTCGGCGACGAGCTGGGACGGCTCACCGTCGACGGGACGGTGCTGCGCCACGGAGAGCAGGAGTTCCCGCTGCGCCCGGGCACCGAGGACCTGGCACTGCCCGGACTGCTGGACGCCCAGCACTACCGGCTCGGCTGGTGGCGGCTGGCCCGCACCGAGCTGAACTATCGGCGGTTCTTCACCATCTCGGACCTGATCGCCGTGCGGGTCGAGCACCCGGAGGTCTTCGACGCCACCCACGGCAAGATCCTCGAACTCGTCCGGGACGGTGTCGTCGAGGGGCTGCGCATCGACCATCCGGACGGCCTCGCCGACCCCGCCGGGTACCTGGAGCGGCTGGCCGCGGGAACCGGCAGCCGGTGGACGGTGGTGGAGAAGATCCTCACCGGCGAGGAGACCCTCCCGGCCGGCTGGGCGGTGGCCGGAACCACCGGCTACGACGCACTGCACCGCGTCGACGGCCTCTTCGCCGACCCGCTCGGATCGGCCGAACTCCTCGGCCATTACCGTGCGTTCGCCGACCCCTCCGCCGACGAGGGCGGCACCTGGCCCGAGACCGCGCGGCGGGCCGCACGGCACGTCGTCGGCCACGACCTCGCCGCCGAGACGGCCTGGCTCACCCGGCTGGCCGCACGGATCTGCGCCCGGGACCCCCGGCTCCGCGACCACGCCCCGTGGGCCCTGCACACCGCCGTGACCGAACTGCTGGTCCGCGTCCCGGTGTACCGGCCGTACGTCGGGGCGGGGGGCCCGGTCACCGAGTCCGCCGAGGCGGCTCTGCCGGATGCGGCGGTACGGGACGCGAAGGCCGCGTTCTTGGTACCCGAGGAGGCCGGGGCGGTGGACGTGGTGCGGGAGCTCGCGCTCGGGAGGCTGGGCGACGGCCCCGAACAGGTCTCCTTCTGCGCCCGGTTCGCCCAGACCGCGTCCGCCCTGCACGCCAAGTCCGAGGAGGACACGGCGTTCTACCGGTACGTACCGCTGATCTCGGCGACCGAGGTGGGCGGCCGGCCGGGCAGGCCGGCGGTGGAGCCCCCCGCCTTCCACGCGTTCTGCGCCCGGCTGGCGCGGGACTGGCCGACCACCGGCACGGTGCTCACCACGCACGACACGAAGCGCAGCGCCGACGTCCGGGCCCGGATCGCCGTACTCTCCGAATGCCCTTCCCAGTGGGCGGAGTTGGTACGCCAGGCGACGGCGGCGACTCCGGCGAAGGCGCCGGACGCCCAACTCGCCTGGGGCGCCTGGCAGTCGGCCTTCGGCTGCGTGGACATGCCGGCCTCCGAGACGGCGGGCAGGCTGGAGCCCGCGCTGCTCAAGGCGGTGCGCGAGGCGGGCCTCCACACCACCTGGACCGAACCCGACGCCTCCTACGAGCGCGCGGTGTCCGACTTCGTCGCGGCAGGGCCCGGTAGCGCCGGGGGGACCGCCCGGGACCTCCTCGCCGCCTTCGCCCGGTCGCTCGCCCCCCAGGTGCGGGCCAACGTACTGGGCGCGGCACTCGTCCATCTGACGATGCCGGGAGTTCCCGATCTCTACCAGGGCACGGAGCGGGAGTACCTCGCCCTGGTGGACCCGGACAACCGGCGGCCCTTCACCGAGCCGGACCCCGGAGCCGGGCCCTCGGCGGCCACCGAGGCATCCGGCACCTCGGACGAGAAGGCCCGCCTGACCGCCACCGCGCTCCGGCTCCGCGCCGAACTCCCGTACGTGTTCGGCGAGTCGGGTACGTACGTCCCCCTCACCGCGCGGGGTGCGGCGGCGGAGCACGCGGTGGCGTTCTGCCGGTCGGGCGAGGTGGTCACTGCGGTGACCCGGCTCTCGCTCCGGCTCGCCGAGGCGGGCGGCTGGGCCGACACGGTCCTGCCGCTCCCGGACGCCGGCCCCTGGCACGATCTCCTGGCCACGGAAGGTGAGTTCGGCGGGGGCGAGGTGAAGGCGTCCGAGCTGTTCGCCGCACGCCCGGTCGCGCTGCTCAGGAGGGGGCCGCGGGGGTAGGGGGCGGCAGGCGTCGGACGGCAGGCGGGCGGCCCGGCCTCAGAGGGGCGGCAGGCCGTCCGGCGGGAGGGCCGCCGGCCGGTCCGGCGGGAGGGGCGGGGGTGCGGTCAGGCGGAAGGTCATGTGGCCGAAGCTCACCTGGTCGCCCTCCCGGACCGGGACCAGGCCGACGACCCGCTGCCCGTTGACGCAGGTGCCGTTGGTCGAGCCGAGGTCCCGGAGCAGCCAGAGCCGCCCCCGGGCGGTGAGTTCGGCGTGGTTACGGGAGACCGTCTCGTGGTTGAGCCGCAGTCCGTTGCCCGGGTCGCGTCCGATGAGCAGCGGGTACGGCCCCGGGGCGGGCAGCAGGAGTTGGGGCAGCTTCCCGGCCCGCCAGGCCATCCGCAGCCGCCCCGGGAAGCCCGAGACTCCGCCCACCGCGCGCAACAGCCCCTGGCTCCAGGCGCGTTCCGCGCGCAGGTCGGCGGTGAGCGCCGCCAGGTCCTCGGGGCGGTGGGCGGCGAGGGCGAGTTCCATCCGGCGCAGGAAGGTGTCGTGGGAGAGGCGGCCCTGCGCGGCACCTTCCCTGAGCACGCCGAGGACACGGTCGCGCTGGGCGTCGGAGACCCGCGCGGGATACGTGTGGAACTCGGAGGAGGACGTCACAGGGTGATTGTCGGGCCGGGCGGCCCGGGGTGTCCAGAAGGGGCGGTGCCGGACCGGGGCGGGAGCATCGGCGGCCGGTCCGTCCCGGGGAGCGGCCAGGGGCCGGCTCAGCGCGCGGGGGCCTCTCCCGAGCGCTCCAGGTCGAGCGCGACGGTGCGCACGGCGTCGACGATGGGCAGCAGCTTCCGGCCGAAGGGGGTGAGGTCGTACACCGTCGACTGCTTGCTCCTCGACTCCGCGACCCGGACGACGATGCCGGCCTCGTCGAGCTTGCGCAGGCGGCTGGTCAGGGTGACCGCGTTGACCTTCGGGATGGCCCGGTGCAGCTCGTTGAAGCGCATCGCCGACTTCTGCAGGGTCATCACGATCGCCAGGGTCCACAGATCACCGACGACCGACAGAATCTGCATGCACCGCGCCGTCTGGGGGTCTACGGATTGATTCATGGTGCTGCCCATTTTAGGCCGTGTGCCGAACGTAGCGGCGTCCGCCCGGAGGGCGGGTCAGGCGGGACTTTCGACACACGGCCGACCCTCCGTGCTACCGTCACCACTAAAGAATTTTTAGTGGTTTCGAGGAAGGCAGAGCCCCCATGAGAATCACGGTCTTCGGCGCGACCGGCCGGATGGGCCAGTTACTGGTACGCCAGGCCCTCGACGCGGGACACACGGTCACCGCCTACGCCCGCAACCCCGGCAAGCTCCGCTTCACGCACCCGGAACTGACCGTCGTGGCCGGTGAACTCGACGACGAGAAGGCGATCCTCGAAGCGGTCCGCGGCGCCGACGCCGTCATCGAGGGCGTCGGCTCGGAGAGCGCCGCGACCCGCAGGATCATCGCCGCCATGGACGCGTCGGGCGTCGGACGGTTCGTGGTGGTGTCCACGTGCAGCGTCCCGGACCCGGCGGACCGGCCGGACCTCAGGTTCAAGGCCCTCGTCCGGTTCGTCAGGACCGCCGCACCCCGCGCCTGGGCCGAGGTCCGCGCGGCGGCGGAAGCGGTACGCGCCAGCGACCTGGAGTGGACGCTGGTGCGCGTGGCCAGACTCGACGACGGCCCCGCCACCGGAGAGATCAAGGTCGGGCACTACGGCCACGGGGTGGTGGGCCTCTCCCTCCACCGCGCCGACATGGCGTCCTTCCTGCTCGCCCAGGTGACCGACCGGACCCATCTGCGCGAGGCCCCCGCGATCAGCAACTGAGCCGAACACCTGGGAGAAATGGCGGTGCGCGGGCGTCCGGTGCACTGCTGTCGTCTGCCGCCGCGGGCAGGGGTACGTCGACGACCTGCTCGCCGAGGGGACCCGGGTGCTCGCCGCACAGGACGGGGTCGAGCGCGTCCGAGCCGCCACGGACCTCGGCGACCAGCCGATGGCCGGGCGTTCCGGCGGCTGGGGTACGTCAACTTCGAGCGGGCCCTCAACATGGTCTGGGACTGACCTCCCGCCCGGCGGTCAACCGGTCTTCTCAGCCTCCGCCGGCCGGTCCTGCGCGAGCCATTCCAGCCGCAGCAGTTGCTCCTCGGGGATCGCGGCGTCCTCGCCCCGCGGTCCGACATTGAGCAGCAGGTTGCCGCCGTCGGCCGCGGTGTCCCGGACCAGTGCGGCGAGGGTGTCGCGGCCGAGGAAGGCATCGGGCGGGGAGTTGCGGTTGTAGCCGAAGCTGTGGTCGATGCCGCGGGTGATCTCGTACGGGTCGGGGCCCGTGTAGCGGGCGAACTCCGGGGTGCGGAAGTCGTAGTACGGGGGCTTGCGCGGGACGAACCCCTCGTCCTGGGCGATCGTCCGCCGCTCCCAACGGTCGTACAGCGCCCCGGCGCCCGGGAGGGCGAAGGTGCGCCAGAGCGGTGAGCGCGGCAGCAGCCGGTCGTTGACCACGCCGTGCGGGACGGTGAAGCGGTAGAAGTCGATGAGCCGGCGGATCTCGGGGGTGCCGGCCGGCCAGGCGATGTCGTTCCAGAGGATGTCCGGGCGGTACCGCCGTATGAGTTCACGCAGTTGGGCGTCGGCGTAGTCGGGGTACACGCCGCGCGGCACGGAGGCGAGCATGTCGGCTGCGGTGCCGACCGGGCGGCTGTCGAAGGTCCAGTCGAGCCCGCCGGAGTAGTACACCCCGAAGCGCAGCCCCTCGGCCCGGACCGCTTCGGCGAACTCGCCCACCACGTCACGGGTGGTGTGCCAGCCGGCCCGGTTCGGGTTGCGCACCTCGGAGGGCCAGAGGCAGTAGCCGTCGTGGTGCTTGGTGACCAGGACGGCGTAGCGGGCGCCGGCGGCGCGGAAGGCGCGCGCCCACGCGGCGGGGTCCCAGCCTGCCAGCCCGTCCTCGAACTCCCGGCCGAAATCGGTGTACGGCTTGTCGCCGTAGGTGGCCCGGTGGTGGGCGGAGACCGGGCTGCCAGGGAAGCGGAGCCCGTTCTCGTACCACTCGGCGTACGAGGTCCAGGCGAGCGGGGCGGCCCGTCCGGCCAGGGGGAGGCCGGCGGGCGCGGTGTAGGGCGGGGCCCAGCCGGGGACCGACGCGGGCGTCCAGTGCACGAACATCCCCAGGCCGGCCTGGGTCCACCATTGAGCAACCATGGCGCGAAGTATCGGTCACCGGGGCCCGGTCGGGAAGCCCCGCCCGTCCCGCGCCCGGGTCAGCCCGGTCGTACGGCGGTCTCGGCGCCGGCCGGTTCCGCCGCCCCGGCGGCCTGCTGTCCGATGAACTCCAGCTCCGGCGAACCCTGTTCCGCCGGAACGGTTCCGACCGGAACGGTTCCGGCCGGGGCGCGCTGGGCCCGGATGACGTCGCGGTACCAGGCGTAGGACTCCTTCGGGGTCCGGCGCAGGGTCTCGTAGTCGATGTGGACGAGTCCGAAGCGCTTGCTGGCCCCCTCGGTCCACTCCACGTTGTCGGTGAGCGACCAGGTGAAGTAGCCGCGTACGTCGACGCCTTCACCGATGGCACGGTGCAGGGCGCCCAAGTGGGCTTCCAGGAAGGCGATGCGGCGGGTGTCGCTGACGGCGTCGTCCACCGCGCAGCCGTTCTCGGTGATGTAGAGCGGCGGCAGCCGGTCGCCGTAGCGGTCGCGGAGCTGGACGAGGGTCTCGCGCAACCCGTCCGGGACGACGGGCCAGCCGAAGTCCGTCTTCTCGTACCCCTCGATCTCCCTGATGCCGAAAGGAAGTTCGGCGGGGATCTCGAACCCGGCGAAGGAGCCGAGGGCTTCGGGGCGGGGGGCACCGACGAGGGTGGGGTTGTAGTAGTTGACGCCGTACCAGTCCAGCGGGGTGGAGATGGTCTTCAGGTCGTCGGCGACCGGGCCCGGCATCAGCGCGGCGAACCCCTCGTCGGGGTAGCGGCCGGCGAGCAGCGGGTCGGCGAAGAGCCAGTTGGTGAGGGTGTCGTACAGCGAGGCCGCGTCCCGGTCCTCGTCCGAGTCGCCGGCCGTCCAGACGGGGCTGTGCGAGACGGCGACGCCGATGTTGGAGGCTCCTGCGGCGCGCAGCGCCCGGACGGCCAGTCCGTGGGCGAGGAGCTGGTGGTGGGCGGCGGGCAGGGCGTCGAAGAGCAGGGTGCGGCCGGGCGCGTGCTGGCCGAGGGCGTAGCCCAGCAGGGTGACCTCGGCGGGCTCGTTGATGGTGATCCACATGGGGACGCGGTCGGCGAGCCGTTCGGCGACGATGCCCGCGTACTCGGCGAAGCGGTAGGCGGTGTCGCGGTTGAGCCAGCCGCCCTCCTCGTCCAGCGGCAGCGGGGTGTCCCAGTGGTAGAGCGTGGGGGCGGGGGTGATGCCCCGGGCGCAGAGTTCGTCGACGAGCCGGTCGTAGAAGTCGAGTCCGGCGGGGTTGACCGCGCCGCTGCCGCCGGGCACCACGCGGGGCCAGCTGACGGAGAAGCGGAAGGCGTCGGCTCCGAGCCCGGCGAGCAGACCGACGTCCTCGCGCCAGTGCTCGTGGAACCCGGTCCCCCGGGTGGTGTCGGTGCCGTCCTTGATGCGGCCGGGCACGGCGGCGAAGGCGTCCCAGCCGGAGAGGCCCTTGCCGTCGGCCTCGACGGCTCCCTCGGTCTGGAACGCGGAGGCGGAGGCTCCCCAGAGGAAACCGGGAGGGAACTTCGGCACGGTCATTTCGGCCTCCATCAGCCGTACGTCGGCGTACGTATGAGCAGGATCGGGCAGGGCAATGATCAGAGCAGACCTTAAGGGGTGATCCGTACTCCTGTGCGCGGATGCACGGAACACGGGACATCTCTTCGGTCGCCCCAGCGGAACCGGTCCAGTATTCCGGGCGGGGCGTGCGACTTCAGCCGATCATGAAAGCTGGTCCGGACTTCCCTCGGGCGCTTCCGGCTTTTCATACGAATCACTGACACATGACGGACGGGGAGTGGCGGATGCGGTTCGAGGTGTGGGCCCCCGGGGCCGGGTCGGTCGGACTCCAGTTGTCCGGCACACGGCTGGCGATGGGGCGTGACGGGTCCCGTGCGGGCTGGTGGACGGTCGAGGCGGACGCGGCCGACGGCGACCGGTACGGCTTCTCGGTGGACGAGGGGCCCCTGCTCCCCGACCCGCGCTCCCGGCGCCAGCCGGACGGTCCGGACGGGTCGAGCGCGGTGGTCGACCAGGAGGCGTACGCCTGGCGGAGCGACTGGCGGGGGCGCGTGCTGCCGGGCGGCGTGCTGTACGAGCTGCATGTCGGTACGTACACCGGCGAGGGCACCTTCGACGCGGCGGCGCGAAAGCTGGGCCATCTGGCGGAACTGGGCGTCACGCACGTGTCGTTGATGCCGGTCTGCCCGTTCCCCGGCATCAACGGCTGGGGGTACGAGGGCGTGTCGCTCTGGGCCGTCCACGAACCGTACGGCGGCCCGGCGGGGCTGAAGCGGTTCGTGGACACCGCGCACGGGCTGGGGCTCGCGGTGCTGCTGGACGTCGTCCACAACCACCTGGGGCCGTCCGGCAACCACCTCCCCGCCTTCGGCCCGTACTTCACCGAGACGCACCACACCCCATGGGGCGCGGCGGTCAATCTGGACGCCCCCGGGTCGGACGAGGTGCGGGCGTATCTGCTGGGCAGCGCGCTGGCCTGGCTGCGCGACTACCGGCTCGACGGGTTGCGGCTGGACGCGGTGCACGCGCTCGCCGACACCCGGGCGCTGACCTTCCTGGAGGAGCTGGCGGCCGGGGTGGACGCGCTGGCGGCCGAGGTGGGCCGGCCGCTGACGCTGATCGGCGAGTCCGACCTCTGCGACCCGCGCACCACGACCCCGCGCGCGGCGGGCGGGCTGGGGCTGCACGCGCAGTGGAACGACGACTTCCACCACGCCCTGCACACCGCCCTGACCGGCGAGGCGCAGGGCTATTACGCGGACTTCGCGGCCGCGCCACTGGCCGCGCTGGCCAAGACGGTGACCCGGGCGTTCTTCCACGACGGCACGTACTCCAGCTTCCGGGGGCGGTCGCACGGCCGCCCCGTCGACGTCACCCGCACCCCCGCCCACCATTTCGTCGGGTACGCCCAGACCCACGACCAGATCGGCAACCGGGCCCTCGGCGACCGGCTCGCCGCCTCGCTGACCCCTGGCCTCCAGGCGTGCGCGGCGGCGCTGGTGCTGACCGGCCCGTTCACCCCGATGCTCTTCATGGGCGAGGAGTGGGGGGCGCGGACCCCGTGGCAGTTCTTCACCGACCACACCGACCCGGAGCTGGCCGAGGCGGTGCGCAACGGCAGGCGGCGGGAGTTCGGGGCGCACGGCTGGGCCGAGGAGGACATCCCGGACCCGCAGGACCCCGCGACCCGCGAGCGGTCCTGCCTGGACTGGAGCGAACGCGAACGCGCCCCGCACGACCGGCTGCACGCCTGGTACCGGGAGCTGATCGCGCTCCGCCGGGCCGTGCCCGACCTGCGCGACCCGGACCTCGCCTCGGTGAAGGTCGCCTTCGACGAGGAGGCCCGGTGGCTGGCGCTGCGCCGGGGCGACGTGCGGATCGCGGTCAACCTGTCCGGCCGGCCCGTCGCCGTCCCGCTGGGCGGCGGGCGGAACCGGGCCGGCACCGGACGGGTGCTGGCGGCCTGGGAGCCGGTGGAGGCACCGGGCGCGGACGGACTGCTGCGGCTGCCCGCCGAGTCCTGCGTGGTGCTGGCCGACGGGTGACCGGGGCGACCGCGGCGGACCGGCACCTCGTCGCCCCGGTCGGCCGGCGGGAGCCGTCGGCCGCCGAGGAGCTGCCGGCGGACGAGGAGCCGTCAGCCGTTCACGGAGCCGTGAGCGGACGAGGTGCTGCCGGCGGGCAAGGAGCCGTCAGCCGACGATCGCCAGCTCCCGGGCGGTGGCGTTGAGCCGCCTGCCGCCGTCCTCGGTGACGGTCACGATGTCCTCGATCCGCACCCCGAACCGCCCCGGGAGGTAGATCCCCGGCTCCACGGAGAAGCACATCCCCGGCACCAGCGGCTGCTCCTCGCCCTCGATCATGTAGGGCGGTTCGTGGGTGGTGACCCCGATGCCGTGGCCGGTGCGGTGGATGAACCGGTCGCCGTAGCCGAACTCGGTGATGACGGCGCGCGCCGCCCGGTCGACATCCTGGCAGGCGACCCCGGGCCGCACGGCGGCGCACCCCGCCGCCTGGGCCTCGCGCACCACGTCGTGGACGCGCTGCTCCTCGGCGGTGGGCTCGCCGACGTGGACCGTACGGGAGGTGTCGGAGCCGTAGCCGTACCGCAGGCCGCCGAAGTCGAGGACCACCATGTCGCCGTGCTCGATGACCCGCTCCCCCGCCTCGTGGTGCGGGTTCGCGCCGTTCGGGCCGGAGCCGACGATGGCGAAGTCCACCTGGGAGTGGCCGAATCCGATCAGCAGCTCCGCCAGGTCCGCCGAGACCTCGGTCTCCCGACGCCCGGCGAAGGGGACCTTCAGGATCTCCTCGTAGGTGGCGTCGGCCGCCGCGCCGGCCGCCGCGAGCCGCTCCAGCTCCGCCGCGTCCTTGACCGCCCGCAGCATCGGCAGCACCTGGGTGAGCGAGGCGTAGGAGGTACCGGGCAGCAGCTGCTGGAGCCCGAGCAGGTGCATGGCCCAGGCGTTGTCGCTGATCCCGTACCGGCCGGCGGCGTCGAGGAGGGGGGCGGCCACCTCGTACGGGTTCCTGGCGTCGGTCCAGTCGCGCAGCGAGAGGGCGGGGGCGCCGGTCGCCGCCTCGGCGTCGGGCGCCTCCAGCGTCGGTACGACCAGCACCGGCTCCTGACCGGGGGTCAGTACGAGAAGGGTGAGGCGCTCGGTGCTGACGGGCTGGTAGCCGGTCAGGTGGACGAGGTCCGGGCCGGGCGCCACCAGGACACCGGCCAGCCCGGCCTCGGCGGCGGAGTCGGCCGCACGGGCCATCCGGGCGCGGTAGACGTCGGCGGTGAAGGGCTCGGGCGGGGTCGGGCTGGTCATGCGGGGGCCTCCAGAGGTGCTGCCGGTACGGCTGCCGTTGGCGACGCACCACTGCGCGCGCCGCACGGAGCATCCTGCCGCCGCCCGCCGCGGGACGCGAGCGCCGGGCGGGCGTGGCGGGGCCGACACCGGCGAGATCATGATCCAAAACAGGTTGCCGGGCCACCCCGCTTCCTGGTTCCCTACCGGGGCGCGGGCACGGGTCCGGGCACGCCCACCAGCACCAGCACCAGAGCGAGGACGCGCCATGCAGCCGGGATACGAGATACGCACGCCCCTCGAACCGGACCTCCCGGCGATCCTCCGCACCGTGAACGCCGCGGGCCGGGCCGGGGACGCCACGGCGGCGGCCCAGACCGTCGACGAGTACCTGCGGATCTGGTCGCGTCTGGACCGGGAGCGGGACGCGTGGATCGTGACGGGTCCCGGCGGGGAGATCGCGGGGTACGGGCACCTGGCCGCCGAGCCCGGCGAGGGCCGCGCCCACGCCGACGCGTACACGCATCCCGGCCACGAGGGCGCGGGCGTCGGCACCCGGCTGCTGGAGCTGGCGGAGACCCGGGCCGCCGAGCTCGCGGCCGACGCCGGCCGGACGCTCTCGCTGGTCAACTACGTCTACCTCGGCGGCGCTTCGGAACGGCTGCTGCGTTCGCGCGGCTACCGCCGGACACGGGTCCACCAGCGGATGGCGATCGCAGTGGACGGGCCGCTCGCCGCGCCGGTGTGGGCGGACGGGGTCACCCTGCGGTCGTGCACCGGGACCGCCGAGGATCTGCGGGCGGTGCACGCCTGCGTCGAGGACGCGTTCGGCGACCGCTGGGGCGCCGGGCCCCGGCCGTACGACGTCTGGGCCGACGACCTGCTGTACGACGGCTTCGACCCCTCGCTCTGGCTGCTCGCGGAGCGCGAGGGCCGGATCGCGGGGGCGGCGCTCTGCCGGTTCCGCGACGTCCGCGGCGAACCCGCGGGCGAGGTAGGCCAGTTGGCGGTAGGACGAAAGGACCGCCGCCTCGGGATCGGCCGGTCCCTGCTGCTCAGCTCCTTCGCCCTCTTCGCCGGGCGCGGCGCCTCCTCGGTCGGGCTGGACGTCGACAGCGAGAGCCTGACGGGCGCGCATCTCCTGTACGCGCAAGCGGGGATGGCGGTCACGGTCGCCATCGGCCGGTTCGAACGCAAGGTGACCGGCCCGGCCGCCGACGACTTCGACGTACGGAGCTGAACGGAACGGTCCCCGCGCGTCAGGCGGGAGTGGCCGGCGCGCCGATGGCCCGGCCGGGAAGCCGCTGCTCGTCGTGGACCGGCATGACCAGGGTGGTGAAGCTGCCCTGGTCGGCGGAGCGGACGACCACGGGCCCGTCCGGGGCGGAGACCTCCAGCAGGACGTCGGGGCCGACGCCCGCGTCGAGCGCCGCCAGGAGGACCGCCGGGTCGAAGGCGACGCGCACGGGTGGCCCGGTGCAGAGGGCAGCCGGTGCGGCGGTGACCGTGCCCCGGAAGGCGACGGTGAGCCGCTGCCCGTCGGTCCGCAGGGTGACGGGCCCGTCGTACGCGTCGGTGACGAGCGCCGCGCGCAGGGCGGTCCGGTCCGCGACGATCCGGTGGCGCGCGGCCGGCAGGCCGTCCAGGATCAGCCGGTAGTCGGGGAAGGTCCCGTGGACGGTCACCAGGTCGCGTACCTCGCCGGCTGCGCCGTGGAGCCGTACGCCTTCTCCGTCCACCTCGATCCCGAGGTCCGGCAGCCGTACGGCCCAGGTCGCGAGGTCCCGCACCTGCGCCGCGCCGAGCAGGAACCCGCACGCCTCCCCCTCGACGGAGGCGGAGGAGGGCCGCAGGGCGCGGACCGCCAGCCGGTAGCGGTCCGTGGCGACGAGCCGCACTTCCTCGCGCCCGAGTTCGACCAGGACGCAGCCGAGTACCGGGAACTCGTCGGCCGCGGGCCCCGACGCGACCGCCGGAACGACCTGCCGGACCGCACTGGCCAGCTCCGCCCCGCCGATCCGCGCCGTGGCCCGGGGCGGGCCGCCCGGCAGGTCCCGGAGGATCTCCTCGATCGCCGTCCTGGCCGCCGCGGCGGACTCGCGGGCCCTCCTGGCGTGGGCTTCGAGTGCGGCGCGGGCTTCCGCGCGGGTTCCGCCGAGCACCACCGAGGCGTCGGTGAGCGGCATCCCGGCTTCGCGCAGCCACCGCACCAGGACCGCGCGGGCTTCCTGCGCCGCGGAGTAGTAGCGGTAGCCGGTCGCGGCGTCGACGTGCGCGGGAGGCAGCACGTCGCAGTCGTCGTAGAAGCGCAGAGCGCTCGGAGCCAGGCCCACCCGGCGGGCGAAGGCGCCGATACTCATCAGCACGTCGGTGTCGTCCATGGGCGCGATTGTCGGCTCTCAAGCGGCTTGAAGGTCAAAGGGGAGCCAGGCCGCGCCTCCTGCCGGGAGCGCCCGCCGCCGGTAAAGGTGGCGCCGGCCGGTCGATCCGTAGGAGAGTGGCGCGCGGGGGGGGTGCCGATCATGGCGGCTGCCGGAGGCTCTCTCCGGCGGACTGCGGTGATCCGCAGGGGGTGCGCCGCCGGACAACGCGGAGGTATGCGGTGGGGGTTGCAGCAGGTACGCGGATGTCGAGGCGGCCGGCCCGGCTGGCCCTGGTGTCGGCCGTGCTGATGGTGGCCGGATGCACGGGTGGGGGCGGCGCCGAGCCGGAGGACAGCATGGCGCCGAAGGCGAGGGCGTATCTCACCTCCGCGCTGGACCTGATGGAGAAGCACTCCCTGATGAAGGCGGAGGTGGACTGGCCGAAGGTCCGCCGGGACGCGTTCGCCCATGCGGCGAAGGCGCGGACGCCCGCCGAGACGTACGGGCCGATCCGGCAGGCGCTGCGGGACCTGGGCGACCGGCACAGCACCTTCCTCGATCCGCAGGACGTCGCCCGGACCCAGGACGCGTCGGCCGATGGGCTGATGCTCCCCGAGGGGCGCCGCCTCCCGGGCGGCATCGGCTATCTGATGCTGCCTCCGGTCGCCTCCGACGAAGTGGCCGCCCCGTACATCCGCGCGGCCCGGTCCACCGTCACGGGGATCGACGACGAGGGTGCCTGCGGGTGGGTCGTCGACCTGCGGGGCGAGAGCGGTGGGGACATGTGGCCCCCGCTCGCCGCCGTGGGACCGATCCTCGGCGACGGGGAGGCCGGCGCCGCCGTCTACGCGGACGGCCGGAAGGAAGCCTGGGCCGTCCAGGACGGTACGCCCAGCACGTACCTGGACACCTGGGGGGCGGCCACTCCTCTCGCCCGGCCGATGCCGCCCGTCGCCGTCCTGACGAGCCGGAGGACTGCGAGCGCCGGAGAGGCCGTGGTCATCTCCTTCCTGGGGCGCCCTGGTACCCGCACGTTCGGGCAGGCGACCACGGGGGTTCCCACGGCGAACTCCGCGTACCGCCTGTCCGACGGTGCGATGGTCGTCGTGACGGTGGCCCGCGAGGCCGACCGCACCGGGCTCGTACACGACGGGCCGCTCACCCCCGACGTCGAGATTCCCGAGACGCGCGGGCCGGACAAGGCCCTGAAGGCCGCCACGGCCTGGCTCTCCGGCCAGGAGCCCTGCCGCTCCTGAGCCGTCGGCCGTGAACCGGCTGCCGCTCCTGCGCCGTAGCCCATGAACCCGCTGTCGCTCAGCGCGGGCGCGGCCCGACGACCAGGTCGGCCCGGTCGCGTCCGGCCTCGACCAGCCGGGCGTTCGCCTCGTCGGAGCCGGCCACCCACCGCTCGGCGTAGGGCCTCGGCTTGCCGAACCGTACGTGCCGGTCGACCAGCCTCCGCACGCGTACGTCCGGATCCACGTCCAGGTACCAGACCTCGTCGAGCAGCCCGCGCACCGGGGCCCAGGGCCCCTCGTCGTGGAGGAGGTAGTTCCCCTCGGTGACGACGAGCGGGGTGGTGGGCTCCACCGCGACGGACCCGGCGATCGGCTCCTCCAGCGCCCGGTCGAAGGCGGGGGCGTAGACCGTCTCGCCCTCTGCCGCCGCGTACGCCGGGGCGCCGCCGCTGCCCGCCTCGCGCAGCCGTCGCAGGAGCGCGGCGTACCCGGCGGCGTCGAAGGTGTCCGGCGCGCCCTTGCGGGCGGTCCTCCCGAGCCGCTCCAGTTCGGCGCCCGCGAGGTGGAAGCCGTCCATGGGGACGAGTACGGCGGTGCCCGCGAGCTCCTCGACCAGGGCGGCGGCGAGGGTCGACTTTCCGGCACCGGGCGGCCCGGCGATCCCCAGGATCCGGCGGCGGCCGGGGACGATGAGGGACCGGGCGCGGGCGGCGAGCGGGGCGAGGTCGTACGTGTCCATAGGGGGCATTCTGCGGGCCGACTCCCCGCGCTCGTTAGTGTTACGTATAACCGGAACCGTTCCGCACGCACCCACTTCCGAGGAGCCGAGATGCCGCACATCGCCCTGACCACCCTGGTCGTCCACGACTACGACGAGGCCATCGCCTTCTACCGGGACGCCGTCGGCTTCGAACTGGCCGAGGACACCGACCGGGGCGACGGAACGCGCTGGGTCGTGGTCCGTCCGCACGGCGCCGGGGCTTCGGGTACGGGTCTGCTGCTGGCCCGCGCGAAGGACGGGGAGCAGCGGGCGGCGGTCGGGGCGCAGACGGGCGGGCGGGTCGGATTCTTCCTGCACACCGAGGACTTCGCGGGGGACCACGCGCGCATGGCGGCGGCCGGGGTGCGGTTCCTGGAGGAGCCGAGGCACGAGGCGTACGGCTCGGTCGCGGTCTTCGAGGACCTGTACGGCAACCGCTGGGACCTGCTCCAGCCCGCGTGAGGACGCAGGGTGCGCGGGCTCACGCCCGCCGCCCGCCCCGTGCCCTCGGCCGTGTCCGACCATTCCCGCCGGGGAACGGCCCGACGGGGTCCCCGCGAACCGGCCCGGCGGGGTCCCGGCGAACCGGGCAGGCGGATCGCTCCGCACGCCCGCCGGAGCTTGATAGCGTCGCCCCCACGCGACTGCGGAACGCTCCCCGCCCCGGTCGCCGGCCGGCCCCGCGCGTCACCGGAACGGGCCTGCGCGCACGCGGGTTCGGGGACGGTCGCCGCAGGACGAAAAGGGCCCCGGGCATGAGCCTCGCGCAGTTGCACTACACCTCGGCCGCTCCGGGGGACGAGGGGACGGTGGGACGGTTCACCGCCGTCGCCCACGGGATACCCACGGCACTGCTCTCGGAGATCGAACCCCTGCTGGGGTACGAGCCCCCGAGGGACGTGCCGTTCCTCCCCACGGACGCCGAACTCCGCTCCATGCCACAGGCGTTCAGCTTCACCCACCTCTCGGACGGCAGCAGGCTGCTGGCCCGGGGGGTGCCGTTGGCCCCGCCGGGCGGGTCCGGTGACCTCCGGTTCCACACCCATGCCGTGCTGCTGCCCGCCGGTGCGCGCCTGCCGGGTGACCGGCTGCCGATCACTGCCTGGCGCTCGCCCCGCTGGGTGTCCGTCACCCCCGGCGGTGCGGTACCCGACCCGCTCACCTCGCCGCATGCCCACCCCGGCCTGGAGCGTGAGGCCCTCGGCGACTTCGCGGTCTCCCGGGGCCCGTGGCTCGCCGCCGTCTTCGCCGATCTGCGCCGCGTACGGGTGGAGAGCGCGTCGGGCGCCACGGCGCCGGTGGCGCTCGTGGAGCGGCAGAGCGAGGACGTGGCCCGCTGGATCGGACTGGCCTCTGCGGTGCTGCCGCCGGACCACGCGGAGCAGTTGACGTTCACCACGTACTCCCGGCGGCCCTCGCTCGCCCCGCAGCAGGTGGTCGGGGTGCTCCCGGAGGACGTCCATCTGCTCGACGCGGCCGAGGTCCGGGTGCACGTGTGCGGCGCCCCGGACGGCCGCCCGTCCCCGGCGTCCGGTGACGTCTGGGCCGAGACGGCCGCCCGGGTCTGGCGCAGCCGGGCGCCCGAACTCTTCGACAGGGCGCGTGCGTTGCACGGCGAGCCGTTCGCCGCGGGGCCGTTGGCCGTCACCGCGCTCTGCGCCGGTGTCGCCCTCGGTCCCGACGAGCGTTCCACGGCGGCCGACTGGGCGGCGGAGCGGCCGTACGCACTGGACGAGGAGCAGACCCGCAGGCTGGTCGACGCGTTGACCGCGCCCGGGCTCGACGATCGCACCGGCGGCGAGTTCGACGCGGCGGGGAGGCTGTTCGGCGCCCTGGACGGAAGGTCTCCGGCCGCCACGACCGCTCCGCTCGCCGCGATGCTGGTGACCGAGGCGGTACGCGGCGGCAACGGTTCCCTCGTGCTCCCCGACCGGAGCGCCTTCGCGGGCCCCGAGGGCAAGGCCGTCTCCGAGGCGCTCGCACCGGAGATCCTCGCCGAACTGGGCGGTGCGGGGGCCGCCTTCGACATCGCGCGGACGGTCCAGCTCCTCCGGGTGGCGCGGCTCCTGGGCGTCGACTGCGCGGAGCTGCTGCCCGCCGTCGTGGAGCGGGTCGCCCCCGCACTGCCGGCCGCCGCCGACTTCTCCTGGGGGCCGGCCCTGCTGGAGCTGCTGGACGAGCAGTTCGACGTACGGACCGCGCTGCTGGTGGCGCTGGACCGGATCGCGCCGGACGATCCGGCCTCCATGGAAAGGTTGTTGGGGCGTGTGCCTCTCCCGTTCACCGGGACGCAGTCGCTGCCGCATCTGCGGATGTGCGCCGAGTCGCGGGCGATCAGGGCGAGTTGCGGTGACGACAGGGGCGCCGCGCTCGGCCGGGTACTGCGGACCGCCGGAGTCTCGCCGTTCGCCGAGCCGCTGGTGCTGCGCTCCGCCGTGGGACTCGTCTGGGCGGACCGGGGGCCGACGGCCGGGGAGGCCCGGATGCTGCTGGAGGCGGCCACCTCGGACGCGCACCGCAGCGCGGGTACCTGGTCGCACCTGGTCGGCGCGGCGCTCGGTGCGGCGGCCGACGACGCGGACGCGGCGGGCCTGGCGCACGATCTGCTGCGCGGCTTCCCGCACCAGATCCTGGGCCGGGAGCGCGGGGCTCTGCTGCTGCTGGACTTCGCCCGCGCGATGCGCGGGGCCGGTGCCGCCCCGGCCACGGACGCGGCAACGGTACCGCCGGACGAGGCCACCGCCGGGGAGGGCTGGGCGGCGCGGCTGCTCGCCCTGCGCCCGGCCGCCGAACCGGTGGAGCCGGGCGTCTGGGAGCACGCGTCCGGCGCGCTCGCCCGCCGCCTGGTGGCGCCGGAGCGGCCCGAGGAGGAGCTGTACGCCTTCGTCCACACCGACGACCCGGACCTGCTGGCCGCCTACGGCAGGGCCGCGCGGGAGGAGCCCGTACTCGCCCGGCTGCGGTCCGACCCCGCGTTCGCCGCCGACTGCTATCTGACCTGGAGCGCCCATCCGCACGCGGGTGCCCACTGGGCGCGCATCAGCGGCGCCCTGCTGGACGAGGTGCTGCGCCCCGCGGTGCGCGAGCTCTCCGCGGCCGGGGTCCAGGCGGTCGAGGAGGCCGTCGGGCGGGCCGGCAGCAGCGGCCGGACGGAGGCGTTCCGCTCCTGGAACCGGCGCCCGGTGGGTCCGCTCGGCCGGATCGGCCGCCGCCTGGCGGGCAAGGTGCGCCGCCCCTGAGGCGCGGGCGGGGGCCGGGCCGCCGCCGGGCCGCGCGGATGTCAGGCGGACGCCGGGGCGGCCCCGGGATCGCGTCCGAGGAAGCCCACGAACCGGTCCATGGCCGGGGCGTCCTCGGCGACCGGCACGATCTCACCGGAGGCGGCGCCACCGGTGAGCCGTCCGACGCCCCGTCACCGGAAGTCCGCCCCACTTCCGATTCGCACGTGTGAGGTGGCGGAGCGGGGGTAACGGCTGAGCACCAGCCCCGCACCCCGCGCGCACCGGCTCTGTACGTTCCACCTCCGGCGCGGGCGAGAAGGCCACTGCGACGAGAGAGGCGACTGCCGAACGATGCAGAACACGACTGACTCCACCCAGTGCGTTCCGGCCATGTCCTACACCCTGATGCTCGAAAAGGTCCGCTACGACGGCGCGTACCCGACCCGGGAACGGGCCGAGGAAGCGGTACGTCTCGTACTGGGCGGTCTCGGCGGGCAGTTGGCCGGGGACGAGCGGAAGATCCTGGCGGCCCGGCTCCCCCGGGAGGCGGCCGCCCAGTTCCTCGCCGGCAGACCCGAAACTCCGCTCACCGGACGCGACTTCGTCACCTCGCTCGCGCTGGCGACCGGCGCGAGCACCGCCACCACCCGCTGGGACGCGGGCTCCGTCCTGACCACGGTGGCCCAGCTCGCCGGCCCCGACCTCCTCGCCCGGTTGCTCCAGGCACTCCCCCAGGGGTACGCGCTGCTCTTCGGCCGCGCGGAGCTCGCCCGCGCCGCCTGACCGGCCCGAAACGGCCCCGGTCCGCCGCGGGCCCCGGTCCGCCGCAGGCCCCGGCCCTGCCCGGCGCCCCCAGGACGGAAACGCAAGGCCGCGAGGGGACGGCAGCGTGCTCCGGTCGTCCCCTTCGTGGCGGCGGCACCCTCTTCGCGGCCCCGTGTGACGGCCGCCACCGAACCCTGCCCCGACATCGGGGTAGGGTTTTCGGTGTGGTGAAGGTACGCTCCGCGCGTCCGCGCCACCGCGCCGGGGCCGACGCCGCCCCCGGTGGAGGTCCGTCCGGTCCCGCGAGGTAACCGTGCAGGGAAGAGCAGGGCGCGCGTGCCGTGGATCCGCCGCCGCCTGTCCGTCCCGTGCCGTTCGCGCCCGGCCCCGGTCCGTACGGATCCTCCCCGGGTCCGTCCGTTCCCCTCTGCTTCCGGTCCCGGTCACGGGCCCGACCGCGGGGTGCCGTCCCGGCGCTCCGCGCCCTGATGCGCGCCCTCGGCCGGCCCGACCCGGTGGTGTGCCCGAGCACGACAGGTTTCCGCTGCCTTGTCCTTCACCGTCCCCCCTGTCCCCGCCGTCTCCGCCGGTTCCCCGGCCGGGCGGCTGCGCGCCCTGAAGCCCGACTGGCTGGGCGACCCGAAGGTCTGGCGCACCGAGGTGCTGGCCGGTCTGGTGGTCGGTCTCGCGCTGATTCCCGAGGCGATCTCGTTCTCGGTCATCGCCGGGGTCGATCCGGCGGTCGGCCTGTTCTCCGCCTTCACCATGGCCGTGGTGATCTCCGTGGTCGGCGGGCGCCGGGCGATGATCTCCGCCGCCACCGGGGCGGTGTCCCTGGTGGTCGCGCCACTCAACCGTGAGCACGGCTTCGGCTATCTGGTCGCCGCCGTGATCCTCGCCGGGGTCTTCCAGATCGTCCTGGGAGCGCTGGGGGTGGCGCGGCTGATGCGGTTCGTGCCGCGCTCGGTGATGGTCGGCTTCGTGAACGCCCTGGCGATCCTGGTCTTCATGGCGCAGGTCCCCGAGATGCGGGACGTGCCCTGGGCGGTCTACCCGCTGATCGTGGCCGGTCTGGCGCTGCTGGTGTTCTTCCCGAAGGTGACCACGGTCGTCCCGGCCCCGCTGGTCTCGATCGTGGTCCTCACCGCCTTCACCGTGGCGGCGGGGATCGCGGTGCCGACCGTGGGCGACCGGGGCACGCTGCCGTCGTCGCTGCCGGTACCGGGGCTGCCGGACGTACCGTTCACCCTCCACACGCTGACGACCGTGGCTCCGTACGCGCTCGCGATGGCGCTGGTCGGCCTGATGGAGTCGCTGATGACGGCGAAGCTGGTCGACGAGATCACGGACACCCGCTCCGACAAGACCCGCGAGTCGGTCGGCCAGGGCATCGCCAACATCGTCACCGGTTTCTTCGGCGGCATGGGCGGCTGCGCGATGATCGGCCAGACGATGATCAACGTGAAGGTGTCCGGGGCGCGCACCCGGTTGTCGACCTTCCTCGCCGGCGCGTTCCTGATGGTGCTCTGCATCGTCTTCGGGCCGGTCGTCTCCGAGATCCCGATGGCCGCCCTGGTCGCGGTGATGGCGATGGTCTCGTTCGCCACCTTCGACTGGCACTCCGTCGCCCCGAAGACGCTGCGGCGGATGCCCGCCGGGGAGATCGCCGTCATGGTGGTCACCGTGGTGGTCGTGGTCGCCACCCACAACCTCGCCATCGGTGTGGTCGTGGGCTCGCTGCTCGCGACGGTGGTCTTCGCCAAGCGGGTGGCCCATGTCGCGGACGTCACCGCCGTCACCGACCCGGACGGCACCACCGTGGTCTACCGGGTGACCGGGGCGCTCTTCTTCGCCTCGTCGAACGATCTCGTGGGCCGCTTCGACTACGCGGGGGACCCGGAGCGGGTGGTGATCGACCTGTCCGCCGCGCACGTCTGGGACGCCTCGTCGGTGGCCGCCCTGGACGCGATCACCGCCCGGTACGCCCAGCGGGGCAAGACCGTCAAGATCACCGGCCTGAACGAGCCGAGCGCCCGTCTCCACGAGCGGCTCAGCGGGGAACTCTCCGGGGGCCACTGACCCCCGCCCGCCCGCACCCGGGCATGCGAGAAGGGCCGGAGCCACGCGGGCTCCGGCCCTTCTCGCGCACGTACCCGGCGACGGGCACACACGTCGGAACCGTCAGGCGTCGGGCGTCAGCTTCAGGGAGATGGAGTTGATGCAGTAGCGCTGGTCGGTCGGGGTCTCGTACCCCTCGCCCTCGAAGACGTGGCCGAGGTGGGAGCCGCAGCGGGCGCAGCGCACCTCGGTGCGGACCATGCCGTGGCTGGTGTCCGAGATGAGCTCGACCGCGTCGGTGTCCTTCGGGTCGTAGAAGGACGGCCAGCCGCAGTGCGACTCGAACTTCGTGTCGGAGCGGAACAGCTCGGCCCCGCAGGCGCGGCAGGAGTAGACGCCCTCGGTCCTGGTGTCGGTGTACTCGCCCCGGAAGGCGGGCTCGGTACCGGCCTGGCGCAGTACCGCGTACTCGGCCGGGGAGAGCTCTTCCCGCCACTGCTCGTCTGGCTTCTCGATGTCGTACGGCACGGTGGCTCGCTCCCTCACTTCGACAGGTGGTCCAGGATGCGCGGGCCGAGGTCGGTGACGTCGCCCGCTCCCATGGTGAGAACGAGATCACCCGGCTTCGCCATTCCCGCGACGACCCCCGGGACGTCCGCCTTGTCGTGCACGGCGGTGACGTCGGCGCCGGCCGCCCGGGCGGCGTCGATGATCAGCTCGCTGGTGACGCCGGGAACCGGGTCCTCGCGGGCCGGGTAGATGTCCAGCACCACGGAGGCGTCGGCGAGGGCGAGGGCCTGGCCCATCTCCGTACCCAGTTCCTGGGTGCGGGAGAAGAGGTGCGGCTGGAAGACGACGAGGATGCGGGCGTCGGTGGCCGCGCCGCGCATGGCCTCCAGGTCGGCGGTCATCTCGGTGGGGTGGTGGGCGTACGAGTCGATGACCTGGACGCCCGCGGCCTCGCCCTTGAGCTGGAGGCGGCGCTTGACCCCGGTGTACGTACCGAGGGCGGAGGCCAGGTTGTGCGCGGGGATGCCGAGGGCGACGCCGGCGGCGAGGGCCGCGACGGCGTTGTGGGCGTAGTGGCGGCCGGGCACGGAGACGGTGAAGGTGAGGAACCTGCCGTTCAGCAGGACCGTGACCTCGCTGGTGAGGCCGCGCGGGGTGACCTTGTGGACGCGCACGTCGGCGGTCTCGGACTCGCCGTAGGTGACGATGTTCAGGTCGGCCCCGGCGCTCTCGCGCAGCCGCCGGGTGAGCTCGACGGCGCCTGGCTGGTCGGCGGCGACGACGAGGGTGCCGCCGGGGGTGATCTTTCCGGCGAACTTCTCGAAGGACTCGTAGATCTCGTCCATCGAGGCGTAGTTGGCGTGGTGGTCGAGTTCGACGTTGAGGACGATCGCGACCTCGGGGTCGTACTTCTGGAAGCTGCGGTCGCTCTCGTCGGCCTCCGCCACGAAGACGTCGCCGCCGCCGTGGGCGGCGTTGGTGCCCGGGCCCTCCAGGTCGCCGCCGATGGCGTACGAGGGGTCGAGGTTCAGCGTGGACAGGGCGACGGCCAGCATCGACGTGGTCGTCGTCTTGCCGTGGGTGCCGGCCACGGCGATGGCGCGGGTACCGGTCATCAGCGAGGCGAGCGCGTCGGAGCGGTGCACCACCGGGACGGAGAGCTCGGCGGCGCGCACCAGCTCCGGGTTGTCGGCGCGGATGGCGCTGGAGACGACCACGCAGGTCGCGTCGGAGGCCAGGTGGGCCGCGGCGTGACCGATGTGGACGGTCGCCCCCAGCGCGCGCAGCGCCTCGGCGGTGCCCGACTCCTTGGCGTCGCTGCCCGCCACCTCGGCGCCCCGCTGGGCGAGGATCTTCGCGATGCCCGACATTCCGGCGCCGCCGATGCCGATGAAGTGCGGCCGTTCCATGGCGGCAGGAATACCGGGTGCCATGCGTGTTCTCTCCCTGAAGTCGGTCGTGGTGCCGGGTCGGCCCGGCACCGGTGCCCAGCCTATTCGCTGTGCGCGAAGAGCTTGAGCACCGGGACGCCGACCTTGTGGCGGGCGCGGGAGGCCCAGTCGCGGTGGAAGAACTCCTCCACGTAGTGCGGGGCGGTCAGCACGATGACCTCGTCGGCCTCCGCGTCGTCCACCACGGTCTTGAGGGTGTCCAGCGGGTGGTCCTCCACGACCTGACCGACCGCTTCGGAGCCCGACGTCCGCAGGGCGCGCAGTGAGTGTTCGAGGGCGAGGCGCGCGGGTTCGAGCGCGTCCTTCCCCTCGGGCTCCTCGCCCTCCCGGGCGGCGTCCCGCAGCTCGCCGAGGGCCACGTCGTCGATCGCGCGGAGCAGCACGTCGGCCTGGTCGCCGCGCGGCTGCATGAGCACGATGAACGAGATCCGCTCGTCGCCGTGGAGGGTCGTGACGAAGTCGACGTCCTCGGGGGTGAGCGGCTTCTCGATCATCAAAACGCTTGTGAACACGACGGGCGCCCTTCCGCTTCTTCCTTCGGCCGGCCTCGTGGGGGGCCGCTGCTGAAACCATCCTTCCCCGTGATCGCACGGAGATTGCAGAGGTAAGTGTGCCCAGCGGAAGCCAAGCGGAACGGTAAATTCCGTTAAGAGTCGGCGGGTGTCCCCGGGCCGCCCGAGGCCACGTCCGGTACCACCTCAGGGACGGCGGTACCGGGTGAAGAGGAACCCGTCCTCCTCCAGCAGCCCCACCAGGGCGAAGCGTTCCGGCACCGGTACGGACGGGCCGCCCGCGATCCGCTGCGCCTCGCCCGCGGTCAGCACCGGCGAGACGGTCAGGCAGAGCTCGTCGAGGACGCCCGCGGCGACGAACTGGCCGAGCAGCCGGGGCCCGCCCTCCGTCAGCTGCCGGGTCAGGCCGAGGGCGGCCAGTTCCCGGACGGCTCGCGCGGGGTCGACCCGGGTGCCCTCACCGGCGACCACCACCCGGGCCCCGGCCTTGCCCGCCGCGGCGACCCGCTCGGCCGGCGCGGCCGAGCCGGTGAGCACCAGGGTCGGGACCAGCGGCTCGGTGTAGAGCGGAGCCGAGAAGTCCAGGTCGAGGCTTCCGCTGACCACGGCGACGGCGGGCGCGGGCGACTGGCCGGCCGCCGCCCGCCGCGCGGCGAACACCTCGCGGGCGCGGGCAGGCCGGTACCCCTCCGTACGTACCGTCCCGGCGCCGGCGATCACGACGTCGGCGAGGCCCCGCAGGGTGCCGAAGATCCGCATGTCCGAGGGGGACGAGATGGCCTGCGAGCGGCCGTCGTGCTGGGCGGCGCCGTCCAGGGTGGTGACCATGTTGGCGCGCAGCCAGGGACCCGGACCGGCCGGGTAGGCGTACGCCGCGGCCAGCTCGTCGAAACTCCACTCGCGGTCGCCGGCACCGGTCGCGGTGGGGGCGGCGGTGACTGTCAGGTCCGTCACAGGGAACAGGCTTCGCATGTCAGGCAGTGTGGCACGGCCCTTAAGGTGGACCGTTGTGTCGTCCTCCACCACCGCTCCGGGGGCAGATTCCCTCTCCGGCGCGGCTCCGCTGTCCTTGTGCGCCCGCCGGCCGCACGTCCCCGCCGATCGCCTGGTCGCCGAGATGGTGCCGCCGCCGCGTTTCGATTCGGTGCGTTTCGCCACGTACGTCCCCGATCCGACCCAGCCGAGCCAGAGCGAGGCCGTCACGGTGCTCAGCTCCTTCGCCGCCGGTCTCGGCGGGGCGTACGCGTCGGGCGAGGGCAGGCGGAGGTGGTTCGCGAAGAAGCCCGCCGCCCCGGCCGGTCCGCGCGGGGTCTACCTCGACGGCGGGTACGGCGTCGGCAAGACCCACCTGCTCGCCTCCCTCTGGCACGCCGCCCCCGCCGAACCGGCGCTGAAGGCGTTCGGCACGTTCGTGGAGCTGACGAACCTCGTCGGCGCGCTGGGTTTCCAGCAGACCGTGAAGACCCTGAGCGGGCACCGGCTGCTCTGCATCGACGAGTTCGAGCTCGACGACCCGGGTGACACCGTGCTGGTCTCCTCGCTGCTCAGCAGGCTGGTGGAGGCGGGGGTCGCGCTGGCGGCGACCTCCAACACGCTGCCGGGCAAGCTCGGTGAGGGCCGGTTCGCCGCCGCCGACTTCCTCCGCGAGATCCAGGGGCTCTCCGCGCACTTCCGCCCGCTGCGGATCGACGGCCAGGACTACCGGCACCGGGGCCTGCCCGAGGCCCCGCCGCCGTTCGACGACGAGCAGGTCACCAGGGCCGCGTACGCCACCGCCGGCGCCTCCCTCGACGACTTCCCCGCGCTCCTCGGTCACCTGGCCGAGGTGCACCCCAGCCGGTACGGGGCGATGACGGACGGGGTGAGCGCGGTCTGCCTCACCGGTGTGGTGCCGGTGCCCGACCAGTCGACGGCGTTGCGCCTGGTGGTGCTCGCCGACCGGCTGTACGACCGTGAGATCCCGGTTCTCGCCTCGGGCATACCCTTCGACCGGCTGTTCAGTGAGGAGATGCTGAACGGCGGGTACCGGAAGAAGTACTTCCGGGCCATCTCCCGGCTGACGGCACTGGCCCGGGACGCAAAGGGGCTGGTGGCGCAGTAGGTTCGTGGGGGTGACGGCGCGACTCCTCCGGGTGGCCGCGTCGTTCACCGGTTCCGCGGCACATGAGGTGCCGTGGTCCCGCGCGACCGCGCACACCGTTTTTCCGAAGGGATTCACCATGGCTACCACGCGTCAGGCGCACACGGTCTGGGAAGGCAACCTGCTGGAGGGCAAGGGTCTCGTCACCCTCGACTCGTCCGGTGTCGGCGAGTTCCCCGTCTCCTGGCCCTCGCGCGCCGAGCAGGCCAACGGCAAGACCAGCCCGGAGGAGCTCATCGCCGCCGCGCACTCCAGCTGCTTCTCGATGGCCCTGTCCAACGGTCTGGCCGGCGCGGGCACCCCGCCCACCAGCCTGAACACCAAGGCCGAGGTGACGTTCCAGCCCGGCACCGGCATCACCGGCATCCACCTCACCGTCGAGGGCCAGGTGCCCGGCCTGGACGAGGCGGGCTTCGTCAAGGCCGCCGAGGACGCCAAGGCCAACTGCCCGGTCAGCCAGGCACTGTCCGGTACGACGATCACCCTGACGGCCACCCTCGCCTGACCGTCCGTCCGGTCTCGGGCCACCGCCGCCCCGGTTTCGCCGGGCGGCGGTGGCCCGTTCGGCTGTGGGCGGGGCGGCGGTGGGCGGGGCGGCTGCGGGCCGTGCGGCTGCGGGCGGTCGACGGCCGTCGACGGGTGCGGCCCGCTCCCATGACGGCCCGTCGGGCCACGGGTCGCATTCCGTTGCCCGCCCCTGGCCCCCGGCCCCCGGCCCCGGCCCCCATCTCCGTAACACTCGCGTCATCGCACGGCCGCACGTTCTCAAAGAACGGCTGGCTCAATGCACTCCAACGCAGCGACCTGCACAGGAGGGCATGACATGGGCGTATCAGATCCCGCACCGGATCCCGCACCGGTTCCGCCGAGGGAACGGGACGTCCATCCGGTCGACCGGCGCCCCTCCCCGGGCAGGCTCGCCGCGTTCGGTTTCCAGCACGTGCTCGTCATGTACACCGGCTGCGTGACCGTGCCGCTGGTCTTCGGCGGCGCCGCCGGGCTCGACATCTCGACCATCGGCCTGCTGATCAACGCGGACCTGCTGGTCGCCGGCGTGATCACGCTGATCCAGTCCCTCGGCATCGGCAAGGTGCTCGGCGTACGGCTGCCGGTCGTCACGGGCGCCACGTTCGCGTCGGTGACACCGATGATCCTGATCCAGGGCGAGTACGGCATGCGGGCCGTGTACGGATCGATGCTGGCGGCCGGACTCTTCGGGCTGCTGATGGCCGTGCCGTTCGCACGGCTGGTCCGCTACTTCCCGCCCCTCGTCAGCGGCGTGGTCATCACCGTCATCGGCCTCTCGCTGATCGGCGTGGCCGCCGGACTGATCACCGGCAACGACCCGAAGGCCGCCGACTACGCGTCGGGCACCCGGCTCGCTCTGGCCGCCGGGGTGATCGTCTTCATCGTGCTCTTCAGCCGCTTCGTCAAGGGGTTCGCCGGGCAGATAGGCATCCTGATCGCCCTCGTCGTCGGCACGGCCGTCGCCTTCCCCCTGGACCTCACCGACTTCTCCGGCGTCTCGGACGCGGACTGGCTGGGGCTGGCGACACCGTTCCACTTCGGCTCCCCGGAGTTCCCGGTCTCCGCCGTGGTCTCGATGTGCGTGGTGATGCTGGTGATCTTCACCGAGTCGACCGCGACCATGCTGGCGGTGGGCGAGGCGACCGGGCGTCCCCTGACGGACAAGGACCTGGCGCGCGGCCTCGCGGCGGACGGGCTGTCGGGCGTGCTCGGCGGCGCGATGAACTCCTTCCCGGACACCCTCTTCTCACAGAACGTCGGGCTCATCCGCCTCACCCGGGTCTCCAGCCGGTACGTCACGGCGGTCGCGGGCGGCATCCTGGTCGCGCTCGGCCTGGTCCCCAGGCTCGGCGAATTCGTCGCCGCGCTGCCCGGCCCCGTCGTGGGAGCCGCCGCCCTGGTGCTGTTCGCCACGGTGACCATGGTCGGCGTGAACACCCTGCGCCGGGTGGACCTGGACCGGGGGCAGAATCTGACGATCGCGGCGGTGGCGCTGGGGATCGGACTGCTGCCCGAGATGTCCGAGGGCATCTACGCGAAGTTCCCCTCCTGGGTCCAGATCGTGTTCGGCAGCGGCATCACGGCGGCAGCGTTCACGGCCTTCTTGCTGAACCTGCTGTTCCACCACACGCCCTGGGGACGTGAGCCCGAAGCCGAAGGCGAGATCCCCTCCGCCGCGACGGAGAACGAGCCGGTCCCGGATCCGAAGGGGGCCGCGTCGGTGCCGGAGGGGGCCGCGTCGGCCGATCGGGGCGCACCGAGCGCCGCGCAGACCACCTGACCCATATAAATCATATTGTCCGATATTTTCCGTGCGTGAAAACCTCACCACGGAAAGTCTCAGCACGGAGAATCCCACCTCCGGCCGGCCTTGCCTGTCTCGCCGGCCTGGCGGTTCTGAGTGGGGTGCTCGCCGGATGCGGCAGTCCGGGCGGGCACCCCACCCCCGCGCGGCCACAGCACGGCGCCACCCCCTCAGCGTTCGCGAGCCCGGCCCCGCCCGCCGGGCCGCCCACCCTCGCTCCGGGCCCCGAGGGCCGCACCCCGGTCTTCGAACGTCAACCGAAGGAACGGGCCCTGACGGGCGAGAAGGTCGTGGCGCTCACCTTCGACGCCGACATGACCGCCGACGAGGGCGACCGGGCAGCGGCGGGCGAATCGTTCGACAACCCGCCGCTGATCTCGCTGCTGCGCCGCCTCAAAGTCGAGTCGACCGTCTTCATGACCGGCCGCTGGGCGGAGGAGTACCCGGACGAGGCCCGGGCGATCGGCACCGACCCGACGTTCGAGATCGCCAACCACTCGTACAGCCACTACGCCTTCACCTCCCCCTGCTACGGCCTGCCGACCGTGGCGAAGGAGGACATGAAGGACGAGGTGGAGCGCGCGTTCGCCGCCTTCCGCAAGGCGGGGGCGCGCAACGTCGTCCCGTACTTCCGTTTCCCCGGCGGCTGTTACGACGACGAGGCGCTGCGCGCGCTGGCCCCCGAGAAGGTGACGGCGGTCCAGTGGGACGTGGTCGGTGGCGACGCGTTCGCGACCGACTCGGACGCGGTGGCCCAGCAGGTGCTGGACGGCGTGACTCCCGGCTCGCTGGTGGTCCTGCACTGCACCCGCAGCGCCGCCCCGGCCACGGAGGAGGCGGTACGCCGGATCGTCCCCGAACTCCGGGCGCGCGGCTACCGGTTCGTGAAGGTGTCGGAGCTGATGCGGACGGCGGCCGCCGCGGGAAGCTGACGGGGCGGAGTACGGCCGGCGGGCGGCCGGGTCCGGGTGCTCCCCGGGCCGGGCCGCCCGCGGTTGACCGGTCGGGTCCCGGTCGGCCTGTTCCGGCTCGGCCTGCTCCCGGTCTGCTCCTGCCTGTTCCGGTCTGCTCCCGCCTGCTCCCGCCTGCTCCCGGTCAGCCTGAGCAGGCGGTCCGCCCGGCCTCCTGCCAGGCGCAGACCGGGCAGAGGGTGGCGCCCTTCGTCGACTCCGGGTACTCCGTCGGCTTCTGGCAGAGCACGCACGCGGCGTACGGCTCTCCCGCGTCGGCCGGTACGGCGGGCCCGAGGGCCGGGGCGGGGGTCGCACAGTACGTGTCGTCGTCCATGGTGCCCGAGCGTACGACGGCCCCGCGCTCCCCCGCCACGCCCCCTGCCACCGCCCCTGCGGCCCTCCCGCTCAGCTGGACGAGGTCTTCTCCGGCTTCAGCTCGCTCGGACGCACGATGACGAAGCCCTCGCCGTCCAGCCGGAGCTGGACCGCCTCGCCGGAGCCGCCCCGCACCATCGAGCCGAAGCTCTGGGAGCGGTGCAGCGAGGTGGTGAGCTGGGCGCTCCAGCCGACGACCGCGTCCGTGTCGACGCAGACCGGCGCCTGGGGCGTGACGGGTATCACGATCGGGTTGCCGTCGCAGATCAGGCCCAGCTTCCCGTGGCCGCTGAAGACGCTGTTGAAGAGGCCGCCGCCGGTCATCCCGGCGCCCTTCACCGTCTTGATCTCGTACGCGAGCGTGGAGTCGAAGCAGAGGATGTTGCGGCCGTTGATGGTGAGCACGTCGCCCTGCTCGATCTCGACGATGAAACAGTTCTGGGCCTCGTGCGCGAACCACGCCTCGCCCTGCCCCCGGACCGCCATCAGCGGCAGCCCCTCACCGGTGACGGCCCGCTTGAGCATGCCGCCTACCCCCTGGCCCTTCCGCTCGAACTGCAGGTCGCCGCGGAAAGCGATCATCGAGCCCTGGCGGGCGTGCATCTCCCCGTTGACCGCGTACTTGATCGATTTGGCGTTCTGCAGCGTCATACCGGGGACGGTGGCCTGCTGCGCCATGTGTTCGCTGGAAAACAGATCGCTCTTCATGCGCCGCATCCTCGCCCGGAGCAGCCCACGAAGCCAAGGGGCCCACCGCCCGGACGGATACCCGGCCTGGCCGAGGCGCCTGGCAGACTGGTTCCGTGAGCAGCGACGACATCCCCACGACGGCCCCGGCCGCCACCTCCCCGGCTTCCCCGACCCCGACCGCGGCCTCCCCGGCTTCCCCGGCTTCCCCGGCTTCCCCGGTCGAGCCCGCGGAGCCGCTTCCGGCGGACAGCCCGTTCCGGACCGAGCCGACCCCGCGCGACGAGGCGCCGCAGTTCGTGCTGCCGCTGGTGGTGCACATCGAGAAGACCGACCCGCCCGCCCGCACGGACGCGCTCCGGACGGCGGCGCGTGCGGTGCTCACCATCCTGGCCGACGACCGCGCGCTCGGTGAGGGCGAGTGGGCGCAGGCGATGCGGGACTGGCAGGACGCCCGGATACGCAAGGTGGTGCGGCGGGCCCGGGGCGCGGAGTGGCGCAAGGCGTGCACGCTGCCCGGGATCACGGTCACCGGGGACGCCGCCGAGGTGCGCGTCTACCCGCCGGTCCCGCTGGACGGCTGGCCCAAGGAGCTGGCGAAGCTCCAGGTCTCCGGCACGGACCTGGACGACCCCGAGCCGCCGGCCGCCCCGGACACCACCGGCCCCGTCCTCTGGCTCAACCCGGAGCTCGACATGTCCGCGGGCAAGACGATGGCGCAGGCCGGCCACGGTGCCCAGCTCGCCTGGTGGGAGCTGACGGAAACGGAGCGCAAGGCGTGGCAGGAGGCGGGCTTCCCGCTCTCGGTGGCCACCCCGGACGCGGAGACCTGGCGCCGTCTCACCGTGAGCGGCCTGCCCGTGGTGCGGGACGCCGGTTTCACCGAGATCGCTCCGGGCTCCTGCACGGTGATCGCGGACCACCCGGCGCTGCGGGCGCGCGCGGCTGGCTGACCGGGAGGGCGGGCGGGACGCCGGGATCACCGGGATCGCTCCTTCCGGCTGACTGTCGCCGGGAGAGCACTTCCTGAAGGACAAGGGGTGCGGCACAGGGCGGTTCGCCTACGAGCGCAGGAGAACACTCCCGTTGGCGGGTACCGCCGCAGACCAGGCCGGTTCACCTCCGCTCGCGCGGAGAGCACAGAGCCTTGAGGCTATGCGGAATCAGACGGAGCGGTTCACCTCCGCTCGCGCGGAGAGCACCCCGGGCACGAAGATGCCCGGCGGCAAGTCGGCGGTTCACCTCCGCTCGCGCGGAGAGCACCCTTCGCGACCTGCCGTTATCCAACGGCTTTGCAGTTCCTTTGCCGACCTTCGCCGCCCACGTTTTCCGTCCCTCCTGCCGTCACGCGGCAGTGTAAAGCCCACCCCTCACATCGGTAGCCAGTTGGGTCATATGGGGTGGTTGTCGGTGGGCGGTGCCATCTCTGTGTTCATGCTGAAGCACGACGGCGCGGGCCTCGGGGACTGTGTTCTGGATGTACGTCTGCGAGGGAAGGAGCATGGACTGCCCCGCCCGACCCCGGTGATGTGTCATCTCCCCGACACCGTCGCGGTGTTCCAGGAGGTGTGGGACGTTGCTCTGCGCGAAGAGACCAAGGCTGCCAGGCGTGGTCGGGGAGGTCGTGGCCGGGGAGGGAGAGTGCCAGGAAGTCCCCGGCGAGGCGGTCGGGGCAGAGGCTCCAGCACGGTGCTGGGGGCGCCGGGTAGGTAGCAGTACGCGTGATCGGTGAGCAGGCGGTCCGCGTCGGCACCGAGCCCGGCCGTCGTGAGCGCCCTCTTCGCATCCCGGTAGGCAAGCGGTCCGGTGAGCGCCGCGACGAACACGGCGCGGGAGATCTCCGCCGTGGTGGTGCCGAGGTCTGCTGCTGGCCGGAGTGCAACACCCGTCCCTGGTGGGCGGCGTGTCATGGTCGCGGTAGACGATGACCCTGCTGCAGGCCCCCTGCGCCCCGACGGCGAATCCGCCGTCGCGCGCCTCGATGCGCTGGACCCCCTGCTGCTGGACCGGCGGAAGCTGCTGCCGGACCGTCTCCACGAGCGTCTGCAGCTCGGCCTCCGCGACCGGATGATCGCGCATCAGGTCCTCAAGGTCCGCGCGCCGGCTGACGATCTTCCGCACCCGCAGGCCCGACAGCACGCAAAGGCTTCCCGCGAAGCGCCGGGCAGCTCGCTGCGGAGGAAGGCGCCACACACTGCTGTCGCCGCGATCAGAACTTCGCGGCCGGCTCCGCCCCCGCCCAAGATCCGTCACAGAGTGGTCACAACAGATGACGTCAGCCGCATACAAGTCGTAACTCCCGTGACACCATGAGGAGTTATGACAGATGAAGAGCGCGGGGGGCACAGCTCGATCCGCGTCGCACTGCTCGGAGACACGGCCGACGACGTCGATGTGGCCGCTCTGAAGAAGTGGCTGGAACGCGAAGTCAGTCTGGAACGCTGGGTCAACGACAACACCATCCGCATCCATGAGCGTCCCAGGACCGTTGACGCCGGCGATGCCGGTGACGCGGGCGTCACCATGGGCGCGGGGATGGACATCGTGCTGGTCCTGATCGGTGCGGTGACGCCCGGACTCTTCGAGAGGGTGCTGGCCGCGACCGAGTCCGGGGTCAAGGCCTGGCGGGAGAACCGCCGATCGGTGGAGCAGGGGACTCCGCCCGTCCCCGAGATCACTCCGCACGCGCCGCCGGACGGCCGCGCGGACACACCGGACCGCGACCCCGAGGCGCCGGACAGCGAGGGCTAACCCGGTGCCACAGCGGTTCGACCCACGGGGGAGGGCGAATCGGGCGCTGCTCGTCGGTGTGCCCGAATACCAGGAGATACAGCCGCGTGATCTGCGAGCCGTGAGCCACAACCTGGCGCAGCTGTCGGAGGTGCTGCGTACGGGGAAGGTCTTCGAGCCGGCCGAGATCACTGTGTGCAGGCCCGAGGGCGTCGACGACTTCACCCGCGCGCTCAACGACGCGGTGCAGTCGGCCGAGGGGCTGTTGCTGTTCTACTTCGCGGGCCACGGCGCCGTCCCCGCGGCCGCGGACGAGCTCTGGCTCCAGATGCGCAACGCGCGCGTCGTCGCCGGCTCCGCCGCCGTGTTCCAGGGGTCCCAGTCGTGGAGCCAGATACTCGGCACCCTGGTGAGCAGCCCGGCCGAGCAGATCGTCGTCATCCTCGACTGCTGCCACGCCGGAAACGCCGCACTGGTCTGGGAGGCCCGCCGCGAGAAGCAGCGCGTCTCCCAGTTGATGAGCGTGCAGGCGAACAACCTGATCAACTCGGGTCCCGGCACTCGGCCCACGCCCTTCACGGAGCAGCTTCTGCGGATACTGAAGGGCGGCGTGGCCGGGCAGGGCGGCGATGTCGGGTTCCACGCGCTCTCCGAAGAGCTCAGGGCGTACATGACCAAGCACTTCAAGACGGAGCGCCCCGAGCCGTGGGAACCGCAGAGCAGGCCCGCGACCTCCGGTGTGGACGTCCTGCTGGCCACCGACCTCCCTCCGGTCGATGAGGACCGGCCGCAGCAGCCCTGGTGGCGCAGAGGACGGGCCGCCGCCGTCGCCGCCGCTGCCGTCGTGGTGCTCCTCGCCGGTGGCATCTGCGTCCTGCCCGGGCTCGGCTCCCCGGTACGCTGCGCGCCGCCCCTGGAACTGAGGCTGCTGACCGATCCCGACATCGAGACGACCGTGCGCAAGGCCGCGACGGCGTACATGGCGTCCGACGCCAACCGTACGGGCGACGGCTGCCGGCGCAGCGGTATCACCACGTACAGCGCGGGCGCCGCCGACGTCGTGGCGGCGTTCCGGGACGACACCGGGGCCTGGCAGCAGCCCGCGACCGGTGACATCAATCCGCAGCGCGACATCGGTGCCCAGCCGGACATCTGGATTCCGGCCGTCTCGGCCGACGTGGAACGGGCGAGCTCCGGGGCCGGTCCGGCCTACGCGTCGATGAGTGACCTCCAGCCGCTGGCATCCTCGCCGATCGTCCTGGCGGTGCCCAAGGGCTTCACGCAGGTCCTGTCGCAGCGTGACGGCCAAAAGCTCGCCGACCTGGTCAAGGGGCTCCGGTCGAAGTATCCCCAGGCGCAGGTGCGCCGGGCCGACCCGGAGTTCGCGGAGGCCGCCCTGCTGGCGTCGAGCGGGCTCTACGCGACGGCGGCCTCGGGCCGGGACGCCGAGAAGGCCGTCGCGTATCCCGGGCCGCCCGCGCCCACCGCGAACGATCTGCTGTGCGACCTGGCCGAGGTGGACGAAGTGGACGACCGTACGGCGGTGCTCGTTCCCGAGCACCTCTTCACGACCGGTGGCGGATGCGAGTCGGGGAGCCGTGCCGAGCGCGTGGCGCAGTACCCGGACGACGTGCCGGGGCTCGACCTCACCTACGTCCGGGTGACCTGGCAGAACGCGCAGCGGGACCGGGACGCCAGGAACGGGGCCGCGGAGGGCTTCAGGAAGTGGCTCGTCGGAAAGGACGGTGCCGGCGTCTTCCGCGGGGACGGCTTCCGGGCGCCCGCGGGCGGAGGCGGTGCGGATGCGACGGCCTGGGCCGTGAAACCCGCCGCGGGCACACGCGCCGACACCGGTCCGCTCGCGGGAGCGGCGAGCGGCGACACCATGGACAGCGCACTCCGCACGTACCGCGGCGCGAACGGCCCGGGCAGCGTGCTGTTCCTGCTGGACAGCTCCGGCTCGATGGGCGACAAGTGGCACGGACCGAGCGGCGCCCCCGGCATCCTGAAGCAGTCGCTGCGTGGCCTCGGCATCAACGACAGGTACGGCGTCTGGGCGGTCCGCGAGAAGGGCGGAGCCTCGCACACGGATCTGCTCGGGTTCGGGCAGCACCGGAACGCGGACGCGGAGTCGACGATCGACAAGCGCGCCAGGGTCGAGGACGTGGAGGCCGATCCGTACAAGGCCCTGAAGGCCGCCTGGACGTTCATGGCGGACCAGGACACCGGCGACCAGCATCCGCGGCTGATCGTCTACCTCACGGACGACGAGGAGAAGGACAAACTGACCGCGGGAGGGCGGCTTGCCGGATTGCTGAAGTCGGCGCGTGAGCGGAAGGTCCCCGTGGTCGTCGTGTCGGTGCAGCAGGGCACGTGCGACCCGGGAAAGCCCAACGAGCTGATCGCGGTGGCCAGCGGAGGACGGTGCCTGGACGCCAACCGGAGCGATCTCGTGCCCGCACTGCAGGACGAGGTCGCCAGGACCGGTTCGGGAGACCAGCAGTGATCACCCCCCTCCCCGGACCCCGGACGGCACCCCGGCGACGCTTCCGCGCACGGACACCGTGGCCTGCCGTGGTTCTCGCACTCTCCCTCCTGGCGGCCGGGTGCACCGGTGGTGGTGACGAGGCCGACGGCGGCGGGCAGGGCGTCGTCCCCACGTCCGACGGCAGCGGGTCCCGCGACATCTTCGTCGCGAGCGGGCGGGACGTCACCGGCAAGGGCGGTGTCCGGCAGCAGTTGATAGACGGCTGGAACGCCGAACAGAGGGCGGCGAACGGCGCGGGCGCCTACCGGGCCCACCTCGTCGAACTGTCGGGTTCGGCCGATCAGCAGCGCAGCCAGCTGCTCGGCGCGCTGCAGTCGGGCAGCGCGGACTACGACGTGGTCAATCTCGACGTCACCTGGGTACCGGAGTTCGCCGCCGCCGGTCTCGTACGAACCCTGAGCGATGACCTGCTCGACGACGACGTGATCGACTCCGTCGCACGCACCGCGCGGTGGAACGGTGACGTCTACTCCGTACCGTTCAACAGCGACGTCGGCCTCCTCTACTACCGGCCCGACTATCTGAGAAAAGTGGACCTGGGATACACCGACCTGCGCGGAAAGGTGAAGACCTGGAGCGATCTGGAGAAAGTGATCAACGACGTCGACAGGGCGGAGATGCCCCCGGAGTACAAGGCCGGCTGGACCACTCAGCTCAAGGACTACGAAGGCCGTACGGTCAACGCCGTCGAGGCGTTCGCGTCGTCCGACGACGACGGAGCCACGCTCACGGACGACGAGGGCCGCTACACGGGGAACAAGGCGAAACTGCTCAGCGGCATCAGCGATCTGCGCACGAGAACCGCCCGCGCGCTGACCCTGACGTACAAGGCGGACGAGGCCGGGTCGCTCGCGGACTTCGCCGCCGGAAAGACGGCCTTCCTGCGTCACTGGCCCTATGCCTACGGTGCGTTGAGCCAGACGTTCGACGAATCCCAGCTCCAGGTCGTCCCCCTGCCGGGCAAGGCGGTACTGGGCGGCCAGAACCTCGCGGTGACGCGCGACTCCCCGCACGCCGGGGCGGCCCAGGACCTCATCCGCTTTCTCACCGGCAAGAACAGCCAGTGCCGCCTGCTGCACGCCGGGTTCGCGGCGACCAGGACGTCCGCGTACAAGGGCAAGCTCACCTGCCCGGAACCCCGGCAGACCGCGACGTCCCCGGCCGGCTCCGGCGAGAGCGCCGACCGCATGCCGCACGACGAGCAGGGCCGGCCCGCCTACGCCTCCGGCACGCTCCTGGACGCCCTCCGCGGCGCCGCGCTGCGTCCGCGGACCCCGTACTACGGCGCCTTCACACAAGCGGTGCGCACCGAGCTCGCGCCGCTCTTCGGCGAAGGACAGCCGAAGAGCAACGAGGAGCTGGCCGAAGATCTCGACGCGGCACTGCGCAGGGCCATGCCCACGGCCGGCTGACGGTGCGCCGTCCCGGCCCTGCCCCGCACGGCCGGCCCGTGGGGAGCGGCAACTCCCGGAGCGGGGGGAACACGAAGCGGTAACTCCCGGAGCGGGGAACACGAAGGCACCTCCGGAGCAGGGAGCACGATCGCGTCACCACCCCCCGCTGTCCCCCGCAACCTCAAATCCTGCTCTGAACGTCTCCCCGTTCGGGTTCGCCGCGTCGCGCCGGGGTCATCACCTCTCCACGGGCGGCGAATCCGGGGGCAGCGGATCAAAGGGAAGCGACCGGATCGCCCGGGAAGGGGGAGCGTCATGAGGCTCGGTGTCGGGATCGGCTGGCGTCCGGAGATCGCGGACGCGGTGGAGGCGCTGGAGGGCGTCGAGTGGGTGGAGGCCGTCGCGGAGAACCTCTGCGCGGACCATCTGCCCGACTCGCTGGTACGGCTCCGGGCGCGGGGCGTCACGGTCGTGCCGCACGGGGTGGCGCTGGGGCTCGGTGGCGCGGAGCGCCCCGATCCGCGGCGGCTGGCGGACCTGGCGGCGCGGGTGGAGCTGCTCGGTGCGCCGCTGGTGACGGAGCACGTCGCGTTCGTACGGGCCGGGGGGCCGGTCACCGGTTCGTCCGCGCTGGAGGCGGGCCACCTGCTCCCCGTACCGAGGACCTGGGACGCCCTGGACGTGCTGTGCGAGAACGTGCGGATCGCCCAGGACGCGCTGCCGGTGCCGCTGGCGCTGGAGAACATCGCGGCGCTGGTCAACTGGCCGGACGAGGAGCTGACGGAGGGGCAGTTCCTGGCCGAGCTGGTCGAGCGGACGGGGGTCCGACTGCTGATCGACGTGGCCAATCTCCACACCAACCACGTCAACCGGGGCGAGGACCCCGCGACGGCGCTGGACGAACTGCCGGTGGAGGCCATCGCGTACGTCCATGTGGCGGGCGGCGTCGAGAAGGACGGCGTCTGGCACGACACGCACGCCCATCCGGTGACGGCCCCGGTGCTGGACGTCCTGGCGGAGCTGCGCTCCCGGGTGGACCCGCCCGGTGTGCTGCTGGAACGCGACGACGACTTCCCGCCCGCCGAGGAGCTGGCCGGCGAACTCGCCATGATCCGCGGGACGTTGGAAGCGGCGCGGCGGACGGTCCGTACGAACACTCCGGCGCGGACGGCGGCGGCCGGGACCGGGGCGACGACGGCCGGGGCACGTGACCCCCTGGCCGGGGCACGTGAACGTCTGGCCGGGGCGCAGAGCGGCCTGCTCGCCTCGCTGGTCGCCGGAGCGCCCGCCCCGGCCGGCTTCGACGCGGATCGGCTGGGCGTACAGAGCCGGGCGCTGGCCGCCAAGCGGGCGGGCATCGTCGCGAAGGTGGCGCCGGAGCTGCCGGAGATCCTCGGAGCCGGGTACCGCGCCGCGTTCCTCCGCTATGCCGAGGGCCGTGCGCCGGCCTCCGGCTACCGCCGTGACGCGCTCGCCTTCGCCGAGTACCTGCTGGTCGCGGGCGAGCCCGCCGACGACGCGGCCCGGCTGCGGCTGACCCACTGGTGGCAGGAGCGTGCGGGGGCACGGCCGCCCCGGCGCACGACCCGGTTCGTCCGTGCGGCGCGGGCCGCGCTCGCCACGTCCACCACCGCACTCAGAGCATCTTCCGGGGGGAACCGATGACCATGAACCTGATCGCCCTGCTGCTGACACTCGGAATCGTGGTCTCCGGCGTCCTGCTCCTCTCGGCGCGCGCCCGGAGCGGCCCGCGGGACGCCGCTTCCGGCGCCGCGGTGTACGACGACCACGAGGCGGCCTTCCTCGGCGGCGGTCCGGCGCGGGTCGTGGACACCGCCCTCACCGCCCTGCACACCGACGGGCGCGTCGTGATCGGCGGACCGGGCATCGTCTCGGTGCTGCGACCGCAGGCCCAGAACCCGGTGGAGCGTGCCGTCCTGCACGAGTCGGCGCTCGCCCCGAACGGGGCGCTGCACCTCCTGCGCCTCGCGGTCATGCACCACCCCGCCGTGCAGGAGATCGGGGACGGGCTGGCGGCCCGGGGCCTGCTGGCCCGGCCGGAGGAGCTCCGCAGACGGCGCCGCTGGGGCGCGATCCAGAGTGTGGTCTCTCTCGTGCTCTTCCCCGTCTCGTTGGTCGCGACCTTCGTCCAGTACGCGACCCTCGACGGCTACTCCGGGATGCCGGTCCCGTTCATCGTCAAGATGCTGCCCGCGATCTTCTTCGGCGGGGTGACCGGTCTGGCGGTGGGGGCGGGGGCCCGGGCGCGGATCACCAAGGCGGGGCTGGCGGCGGTGGGGGCGTACCGTGTGGCCCGCGCCGCGGGCGGATCGCCCGCCCAGCTGGTGGCGGCCTACGGTCTCCGCGCGTCGGCGGACCCGGCGCTGCGGGACCAGTTGACGGCCGCCGCGCGGTACCGGTCGCCCGGCCGGGGCCGCCGGGGCGGGTACTCCCCCGCGCACCACTACGGGGGAGACGCCACGGGCGTGGCGGGCGCCGCGATGGTGCCGGTGGTGTGGTGCGCGGGGACGGGCCCGGGCGGCGGTTGCGGTTCCGGGTCCGGTTCGGGGTCCGGTTCGAGCTGTGGAGCGGTCGGCGGGTCCGGTTGCGGGAGCGGAGGTTCCAGCTGCGGCGGGGGCGGCTCCAGTTGCGGTGGCGGCGGGTCGAGCTGCGGGGGCGGAAGCAGCTCCAGTTGCGGTGGCAGCAGCTCCAGTTGCGGCGGCGGGTCGAGCTGCGGGGGCGGGAGCAGCTGAGCGCGGGGGCGGACCGTCCCCCGTCCGTTCCGAGCCGGTCCCTCAGCTCCCCACGGCCTCCGCGATGCGCCGGGCGGTCTCGTCGGGCGTGAGGCGGGTGGTGTCGACGACCTCGGCCTCGCGGTGCAGCCAGGTGCGGGCCGCCTCGGCGTACGGCTCCAGGTACGTCATCCGGAACTCGGAGGGTCCCATGACGGTGTCGCCCTCGATGCGCCCGCGCAGGGTCTCCTGGTCGGCGTGGAGGACGAAGTGGCGTACGGGGATGGCGTGGCGGGCGAGGCCCGCGCTGATCTCGCGCCAGTACTCCTCGACCAGCACGGTCATCGGCATCACCAGCGTGCCGCCGGTGTAGTCGAGCACGTGGCGGGCGGTCTCGACCACGAGCGGGCGCCACGGCGGCCAGTGCTGGAAGTTGTCCAGCGAGGGCAGCCCGGGCTTGATGTCCATGAGGGTCTCGCCGACCTTCTCGGCGTCGAGTACCCGTGAGTCCGGGATCAGCCGCTGCACGAGGGCGCTGGTCGTCGTCTTGCCCGCACCGTGGGTTCCGTTGAGCCATACGATCATCGGCCCAGGCTACGTCGGCCCACACGGCCGCGGACGGGAAACGACCACCGCGGATGTCCACTTCGCCCCCTCATCCGTGTCCGTATGGTGAACGAACCGGGCCGCCTTCTCCTCCGGTCGCATAGAAATCACACATGGTCTGGTTGATATGTCTGTTGATCGCATGGGCCGCGGCGGCCGTCTCCTGCCTGCGGCTCTGTCTCGCCGCCGCCAGAGCCGCCCAGCCGTCGGCCGCCTCCACCCGGCGGCAGGACCCGGTGCCGTACGACCTGAGCCTGTACGAGACGGCCTTCCTGGCCGGCGGTCCGGAGCGGGTCGCCGATCTGGCGCTGGTCTCCATGCACCTGCGGCGGAGTCTGCTGCTGGCCCACACCGGCTGGGCCACGGTGGTGGACCCCCAGGGCCGGGACGAGGTCGAACGCACCGTGATCCGGGCCATCGGGCCCGGGGGCCAGTCGAGGATCGCGCCGGTGCGGGCCGCCGCCGCGGCGGCCGAGCCGGTACGCGCGCTGGCCGACCGCCTGGTGGCGGCCGGTCTCGCGATGCCGCACGCGCTGCGCGGCGCGACGGCGGCGGCGCTCGGCGAGGTCAAGCGCACGGCGGTGCTGATCGTGGTGCTGGCGCTGGCCTCCGTGACTCTCCCGGGCCGGTCGCTCTCGCCCGGTGGACCGGCGATCGTCTGGTTCGCGCTGCCGCTGGTGCTCGTGGTGGGCTGCCTGCTGATCGTGCGGATCGAGAACCATCCGTACAGCCCGTGGGCCTCCCCCGCCGGGCAGCTGTGGCTCGACTCGCTGAGGGCGTCCGGCCCCGGGCGCGGCACTCACCGCCACCTGTTGGCCGCCGTCGCCGTGCGCGGCCTGCGCGCCGTGCAGGACCCGCTGCTCCGCGCCGCGCTGACGGGCCGTCGTACGGGAGGTCCCGGGCACGCTTGCTGACACCGGGTGCGCCGGTCCGTCACGCGGGACACGCTTCCGCACGCCGTCCGGCGGTCCTTTACTCCACCACCGCGTACGCCCGACGATCCTCTTCCCCGCAGGACGGCTCGCGGGCAAGGACGAAGGGACCGACCGGTGAGAGTATGCACGCGGTACGCGACGGCCGGGGCTCTGGTCCTCGCCTCGCTGCCCGCCGCCACATCCGCCACGGCCGCACCCGCGGTCGCCGGGGCGGTGGCCCGGGCGGACGTCACGGTGCCCGAGGCCTGGGGGACGGTGATCGCCGCCGGGCGGGCGGGGAAGCGGGGGATCGCCTTCGGCGACTGCCCGGAGAGCGAGATGCTGCCCGAGTCGCTGCGGTGCGGGACCTTCACCGTGCCGGTCGACTACGCGCGCCCCTTCGGGCCGCAGATCGAACTCGCCGTCAGCCGGCGGGCCGCCACCGGCGACGCGGCCGAGCGCCAGGGCGCGCTGGTCTACGACCCGGGCGGCCCGGGGGCCGCGAGCATCACGTTCCCGCTGGTCGGCGAGTGGGCGGCCTGGCGGAAGACGGCCCGCGCCTACGACCTGGTCGGCTACGCCCCGCGCGGCGTCGCCCCGTCGCCCGCGCTCTCCTGCCGCCGCCCCGAGGAGGCGGCCGGGACGCCCACGGACGCGCCGCAACAGCCCTCGTACGCGTACAAACGGGAGCGGATCGTCCTCGCGAGGGCCTACACCGACGGGTGCGTGCGCGCCGCCGGTCCGGCGCTGCGCCACTACTCCTCCCTGGACGGCGCCCGCGACCTGGACGTGCTGCGGGCCGCGCTGGGCGAGCCGCGGCTGACCTTCATGGGCACGGACCAGGGCGCGTACGTCGGGGCGCTGTACGCGACGCTGTTCCCCTCGCACGTGCGCCGGATGGTCTTCGACTCGCCGCTCGACCCGGACGCCCGGCGGGTCGGCTACCGGGCGGGGCTGGCCCGCTCGCGGGCCCTGGAGGCCCGCTTCGGGGACTTCCTGTCCTGGGTCGCCCGCCACGACGACGTGTACGGGCTGGGCACGAGCGCCGACGCGGTGCGCGACCGGTACGACCGCCTGCGGGCCGAGGTGTCGCGGAACCCGGCGGGCGGCACGGTCGGGGCCGCCCAGCTCCAGGCGGCCTTCCTGAACGCCGCCTCCTACGACGACTACTGGGCGATGCGGGCGTCGGCCCTGGCCGCGTACGCGAAGGGCGACCCGGAGCCGCTGGTCACGCAGGCGTCCCCCCGGCCGTACACGGCGAAGGGCGACGAGAACGCCGACGCGGTCCGCACGGCGGTGGAGTGCAACGACGGGGTGTGGCCCGCCGACTGGCGCGTCTGGGACCGGGACCACACCCGGGCGGCCCTCCGGGCCCCGTTCGCCGCCTGGGCGGGCGCCTGGGCGAACCTGCCGTGCGCCTCCTGGCCGCGGCCCCGGCACGACCCGCCCGACGTACGGACCGGGCGCGGCCAACTCCCGCCGGTGCTGGTCCTGGCGGCGGAGCGCGACGGGGTGACGCCGTACGCGGGCGCGGTGGAGCTGCGGCGGCGGCTGGGCGGGGCGGTGCTGGTCACCGAGCGGGACGCGGGCTCGCACGGCATCGGCGGCGCCGACAACGCGTGCGTCAACGCCCACCTGGAGACGTACCTGCTGACGGGCCGGGTGCCCGCGCGGGACGCCGAGTGCGCCCCGCACCGCGAGCCGAACGCGCTCTCGCTGAACCGGGCGATCCCCCGGGGCACCGGACCGCAGCGCATCCTGCGGGGCGACCCGGCCCCCTGACGGTCACGCACCGGACGGCGGCTCAGCCGGAGTGCGCCATCTCGGCGGCGTACGGCGGCTGGGCACCCGCCACCGCACAGGTGCGCGCGGCCACCGCGGCGGCGAACTCCGTCGCGGCCCGCAGCGCGGGTGCGGTCAGGCCGTCCAGCCGGCCGCCCAGCAGCCCGTCCGCCGCGAGGCGGTGCAGCAGCCCGGCCGTGAAGGCGTCCCCGGCGCCGATCGTGTCGACCACGTCCACCGCGGGCGCGGACACCCGGACGTCGAGGCCGCGGGTGCGGGCGAGTGCCCCGTCGCCGCCGAGGGTCACCACCGCGAGCCCGGCGCCCGCCGCGAGCAACCGGTCGGCGGCCTCGTCCGGCCCGGTCCCCGGCATCAGCAGCTCCACGTCGTCGGCGCTGACGCGGACGATGTCGGCCAGCGCGCACCAGTGCGGCAGCCGGGAGCGCAGCCGCTCCACGTCGACCAGAGTGGGGCGCACATTGGGGTCGACGCAGACGGTGGCGGTGTGCCGGGCGTGTTCGAGGGCGGCTTCGATCGCGGCGGCGCCCGGCGGGAGCGCGAGGGCGAGGCTGCCGGTGTGGACGCAGGCGGAGGGCGGTTCGGCCGCGAGGGCCGCGGTGAGCTCGGCGGGGGTCCACTGCCAGTCCGCGGTGGCCTCGGCGTAGAAGTCGTAGGAGGCGCCGCCGTTCTCGTCGATCCGGGCGAGGGCGAGGGTCGCGGGGCGGGCGCTGGTGACCGAGGCGGCGAGGTCGACGCCGGAGGAGGCGAGCCGCTCGCGCAGCAGGGTGCCGAGCGGGCCCTTCGAGAGGCGGCCGGCGAAACGCGTGGGGGTGCCGAGCCGGGCGAGCGCGACGGCGGTGTTGGCGGGGCCGCCGCCCGCGTGGACGGTCAGCGGGGTCGATCCGTCCGGCGCTGTCGTCCCGAGGAAGGCGTCGGCGACGGCCTCACCGATGACGGTGACGGGCGGAAGGGACGGAACGGGAGGAGGCGTCATGACCGGGCCTCGGACTTTCTTCTGGGGCGGCCCGGGAGGCGGTCGCGCCGCCGCGCCCCGGAACCTCGCGGAGAGATACGGACGCGGGCCCTGGGTCCCGGGGCGTGCGGGGTCACGAGGACCACGCACGCCCCGGAAGGACGCCGGTGCGGCACGCAGGCTGCGAGCCGCACCCGGAGCCGGACCCGGTGTCGCTGGAGCGGCTGTCCGTGACGCTGGACGCGTCCGGACGCCGTCTGATCTTCCGGGTCGGGGGTGGCCGGGAAACGCCGGCATTGCGAGTCGGGCCACCAGGTGTGCGGGTGGTCGGCGGTCTTCCGGGAGGGCCCCCGGGAGAACGCCGACCAGAGGACCCTACGCGAGACCCGCGACGAGGTCGGCGACCGCCTTGCGGCGACCGGTGTAGAACGGCACCTCTTCGCGCACGTGCATCCGTGCCTCGGAGGCCCGCAGGTGGCGCATCAGGTCGACGATGCGGTAGAGCTCGTCGGCCTCGAAGGCGAGGAGCCACTCGTAGTCGCCGAGCGAGAACGACGCCACGGTGTTGGCGCGGACGTCCGGGAAGCCGCGGGCCATCTTGCCGTGGTCGGCGAGCATCCGGCGACGGTCCTCGTCGGGCAGCAGGTACCAGTCGTAGCTGCGCACGAACGGGTAGACGCTGACGTAGTCGCGCGGCGTCTCGTCGGCCAGGAAGGCCGGGATGTGCGACTTGTTGAACTCGGCGGGGCGGTGCAGCGCCATGTTCGACCAGACCGGCTCCAGCGCGCGGCCCAGCTTGGTGCGCCGGAAGAGGTTGTACGCCTCCTGGAGCTCGTCCGAGGTCTCGGCGTGCCACCAGATCATCAGGTCGGCGTCGGCGCGCAGACCGGAGAGGTCGTAGGTGCCCCGGACGGTGATGTCCTTGGCGGCGAGCTGGTCGAACAGCTCCTGGACCTCGTCGGCGTAGCCCGCGCGGTCGTCCGGCAGCACGTCGCGCAGCTTGAAGACGGACCACAGGGTGTAGCGGATGACCTCGTTGAGGTCCTTGGCCTTCTTGCCGGCGTTCGGGATCTTCTCAGGCGCACTCATACGGCTATTGTCCCGCCTCGTCTTCCGTGCCCCGAACCAGGGTCGGCGTGGCGATGATCTCCCTCGCGATCTTTCCCGCGACCTTCCCGGTGATCTTCTCCGTGAGCTCCCGCGCCGTGCCCGTGACGGCGACCCCCGTCACGGCCGGCCCGTCAGCTCGGCCGCGATCTCGTCGGCGGCGCGCTGGGCACTCCCGACGCAGGCGGGGATGCCGACGCCGTCGTAGACCGCGCCGCAGATCCGCAGGGCGGGCAGCTTCGCGACCTCGCCCCGGACGCGGTCGACCTTGGCGAGGTGGCCGACCGGGTACTGCGGGAGTCCGCCGATCCACCGGGTGACCGTGGTGCCGACCGGCGCGGCGGTGAGGCCGGTGGCGGCGGCGAGGTCGGTGCGGGAGACCGAGGCGAGCTCGTCGTCCTCGCGGTGCAGGTGGTCCTCGTCGCCGTACCGGCCGACCGAGGTACGGAGCACGAAGAGGCCGGGGTCCGCGTCGGCGACCCACTGCCACTTGTTGCTGGAGAAGGTGGCGGCCTTGATCGTGCGGCCGTCGACCGGGGGCACCAGGAAGCCGGAGCGCCCGCGCAGCGCCTCCACCGCGTCGGTGTCCTCGCGGCGGAACGCCATGGTGATCAGGGCCATCGAGGCGTACTCGACGCCCGCCAGCTCGGCGGAGGCCGCCGGGGACTCGGCGGCCAGCAGGGTGGAGGCGGACCAGGCGGGGGTGGCGAGGACGATGCCGTCGGCGGTGATCACCCGGGTCTCCGTACGGACGTCCCAGCCGGCCTCGGTACGCGACAGGCCGAGCACCGGGGTCGCGGTGAGGATTTCGCCGCCCTGGGCCCGTACGGTGTCGGCCACCGCGTCCGGGAGGGTGCCGAGGCCGCCCGCGATGCCCTGGAAGACGGGCCCGCCCGCCTGCTGGGCCGCGGCCCGCTCCTGGACCCGGCGCACCCCGTCGAGCAGCGGGCCGCCCTGCCGGGCGATGTCGAAGAGCTGGGGTACGGCGGCCCGCAGGGAGATCCGGTAGGCGTCGCCCGCGTACACCCCGCCGAGCAGCGGTTCCACGAGGCGGTCGACGACCTCGCGGCCGAGCCGGTCGGCGACGTACGCGCCGACCGCGACGTCGTCTCCGACGGCGGTCGCGGTGAGCTCGCGTTCCTGGCCGATCCGGGCGATGCCCTCGGGCGACAGCACCTCGCGCAGCGCCTCCGGGTCGCCGGGTACGCCCATCACGTGGCCCTTGGGCATCGGGCGGAGCGCGTCGCGGGTCCAGAGGGAGGCGGCGGCCGTGGCGGGCGGCTGGAGGCGGTCGCCGAGTCCGGCGGCGCGGGCCAGGCCGACCGCTTCGGGGCGCCTGGCGAGCATCGACTCGGCGCCGAGGTCGACCTGGACGCCCGCGACCTCGCCGGTCATGAGCTTCCCGCCGAGCCGTGCCGAGGCCTCCAGGAGGGTGACCCGTACCCCACTGCCGAGCAACCGGTGGGCGGCGGCCAGTCCGGCGATCCCTCCGCCGATGACGACGACGTGCGGCGTGGTCGCGTGCGCGTGCTGTTCAGAACCCTGCATGGGTCCACTCTCTCAAACCCGGAACGAGTCCCGACCGTGACTGCTTCGAAACCGCTTCCGGGAAACCTGACGGAGGGCCGGTACGTCCAAGGGCACACATCGACTCACCAGCCTGGGGGGACCAGTCATGCAGTCCACGCAGAGAGCCCGGCGACACCCGGAGCACCCGCGTCCGCGCCTTCGCGCCCGGGGGGCGGGTCTCGCGGCCGGGGCGCTTGTCGTCCTGCTCGCGGTGGCCGGGTGCGGCGCGAACGACGACGGGGGCATGAACGATTCCGCCTCGGACAGCAAGGCGGCCGCCGTGCGGGGCGGGGGCGGCGACGCGGACGTCGCGGCCGACTCGGAGGCATCGGACGACGCGCGCTCCACGACGGGCGGGAGCGCGGGCGGGAAGGCGGACGGCAAGGCGGCGGACAAGGTCACGGCGGCCGCCACCCACGTCATCCGCACCACGGAGATGTCCGTCGAGGTGAAGAGCGTCCCGAAGGCGGTCGCCGCGGCCCGGTCCGCCGCCGAGGGCAGCGGCGGGCTGGTGGAGAGCGAGTCGACCGAACGGGTGGACGACGTCCACGACGCCTCTCACCTCGTTCTGCGTGTCCCGGAGGACCGGTACGAGGACGTGCTGAAGCGGCTGACCGGTGCGGGCAAGCTGCTGTCGCGCACCTCGGAGGCGAAGGACGTCACCGACCAGGTCGTGGACGTGGAGAGCCGAGTCGCGACCCAGCGGGCGAGCGTCGACCGGGTGCGCGCCCTGATGGAGAAGGCGGAACGGATCAGCGATGTCGTCGCTCTGGAAGGAGAGTTGAGCAGCCGTCAGGCGGACCTGGAGTCCCTGCTGGCGCAGCGGGCGAGCCTGGCCGACCGGACCTCGCTGGCGACGATCACCCTGGACCTCGTCGAGCCGGAGACCCCCGCCGCCGGGGACGACGATCCCGGGTTCCGGGACGCGGTGACCGGAGGGTGGGACGCGTTCGTCACGGCGCTGCGCTGGATCGCGATGGCGATCGGTGCCACCGCCCCGTTCCTGGCGGCCGTCGCCCTGGTCCTGGTGGTCTGGCGGCTGGTGGTGCGCCGCCGCCGCGTCCCGGAGGCCGCTGCCCCCGCCGCTCCCGCCGCCTCCACTGTCGCGGACGAGCGGGAGGAGGCGGGCACGACACCCACTCCCTGAGACCGCAGAGGGGAACGCGGGGAAACCCCGGAAACGCCGTTAGCGTGGTCGGTCGGCACACTGCGGCGAAGGGACCTGGCATGACGGAGCGACTGGTGGTCATCGGGGGCGACGCGGCGGGCATGTCCGCCGCGTCGCAGGCCCGCAGGCTGAAGGGGCCCGAGGAGCTGAGCATCGTGGCCTTCGAGCGGGGCCACTTCTCCTCGTACTCCGCCTGCGGCATCCCGTACTGGGTGGGCGGTGACGTGGCCGAGCGCGACGACCTGATCGCCCGTACGCCCGAGGAGCACCGGGCCCGCGGCATCGATCTGCGTACCCGCACCGAGGTGACGGAGATCGATCTCGCGGGCCGCCGTGTGCGGGCGGTGGACCTGGAGACCGGTACCTCGTCCTGGACCGGGTACGACAAGCTGGTGATCGGCACCGGGGCACGGCCGGTGCGCCCGGCGCTGCCCGGCATCGACGCCCCGGGCGTGCACGGGGTGCAGACGCTGGACGACGGCCAGGCGCTTCTGGACTCGCTCGACCGGGTGGGCACCGACCGGCGGCGCGCGGTGGTGGTGGGCGCGGGGTACATCGGCGTCGAGATGGCCGAGGCCATGCTGAACCGGGGTTTCGAGGTGACCGTGCTGAACCGGGGCGAGCAGCCGATGGCCACCCTCGACCCGGACATGGGGCGCCTGGTGCACGGGGCGATGGACGGCCTCGGCATCACGACGGTGAACCGCGCGGCGGTCACGGAGATCCGCACCGGTCCCGACGGCCGGGTGTCCGCGGTGGTGACCGAAGCGGGGACGTACCCGGCGGACGTCGTGGTGCTCGGCATCGGCGTGGAGCCGGAGACCACGCTCGCCCGCGCGGCCGGGCTGCCGCTCGGGCCGCACGGCGGTCTGCTGACGGACCTGTCGATGCGGGTGGTCGGCCACGAGGACGTCTGGGCGGGAGGCGACTGCGTGGAGGTGCTGGACCTGGTGGCGAAGCGCACCCGGCACATCGCGCTCGGCACCCACGCCAACAAGCACGGCCAGGTCATCGGCGCCAACGTCGGCGGCGGTTACGGGACGTTCCCGGGCGTGGTCGGTACGGCGGTGAGCAAGGTCTGCGACCTGGAGATCGCCCGGACCGGGCTGCGGGAGAAGGACGCCCGGGCGGTCGGGCTGCGGTTCGTGACGGCCACGATCGAGTCGACGGGCCGGGCCGGCTACTACCCGGGCGCCGCGCCCATGACGGTGAAGATGCTCGCCGAGTACCGCACCGGCCGGCTGCTGGGCGTGCAGATCGTGGGCCGTGACGGCGCGGCGAAGCGGGTGGACATCGCGGCGGTGGCGCTGACCGCCGGGATGACGGTGGAGGAGATGACCGCCCTCGACCTGGGGTACGCCCCGCCGTTCTCCCCCGTCTGGGACCCGGTCCTGGTGGCCGCCCGCAAGGCGAGCACGGCGGTACGGGCGGCGGGCTCGGCCTGAGCGACGGAAGCCGGGCCGCCCGCTCCGCGCGGGCGGCCCGGTCCGTTCAGCGCGCGGTCTGCTCGTGGACGTAGCCGACGAGCCGGGTGAGGGCGTCCGGGTCCATCGACGGCATGACGCCGTGGCCGAGGTTGAAGATGTGCCCCTCCAGGCCGGAGGCCGCGTCCAGCACCTCGCGGGTCTTCTCCTCGACCGTGGCCGTCGGGGCGAAGAGGACCGCCGGGTCGAGGTTGCCCTGGAGCGCCTTGCCGGGGCCGACGCGGCGGGCGGCCTCGTCCAGGGAGACGCGCCAGTCGACGCCGACGACGTCCGCGCCGGCCTCGCCCATGAGGCCCAGCAGCTCTCCGGTGCCCACGCCGAAGTGGATGCGCGGGACGCCGTAGGAGGCGACCGCGTCGAAGACCTTGGCGGAGGCGGGCAGCACGGAGCGGCGGTAGTCGGCGGGGGACAGTGCGCCGACCCAGGAGTCGAAGACCTGTACGGCCGAGGCGCCCGCCTCGATCTGGACCTTCAGGAAGGCGCCGGTGATCTCCGCGAGCCGGTCCACGAGGTCGGCCCAGAGCTGCGGGTCGCCGTACATCATGGCCTTGGTGTGCTCGTGGTTGCGGGAGGGACCGCCCTCCACGAGGTAGCTGGCGAGCGTGAACGGTGCGCCCGCGAAGCCGATGAGCGGGGTCTCGCCGAGCTCGGCGGTGAGCATGCGGACGGCCTCGGTGACGTACGGGACGTCCTCGGGCGTCAGATCGCGCAGCCGGGCCAGGTCGGCGCGGGTGCGGATCGGGTCGGCGATCACCGGGCCGACGCCGGGCTTGATGTCCAGGTCGATGCCGATGGCCTTGAGCGGGACGACGATGTCGCTGTAGTAGACGGCGGCGTCGACCTTGTGGCGGCGCACGGGCTGCAGCGTGATCTCGGTGACCAGCTCCGGCATCGTGCAGGAGTCGAGCATCGCGATGCCCTCGCGGGCCTTCAGGTACTCCGGCAGCGACCGGCCCGCCTGCCGCATGAACCAGACCGGGGTGTGCGGCACGGGTTCGCGTCGGCACGCCTTCAGGAACGCCGAGTCGTGGGTGGCGGAGGTCGTGGTCAGCTGGCCCGAGGGGCGGTCGTTGGCACTCACGCACAGAATCTTCGCACGAAGCCCCAAGGTGCACGGTCCCACCAGGGTGTCTCTCCCTGCGCGCGGCCCGCGTTCCGCCTACTCTTCCCCGCATGGCTCCGGCGCAGGAACAGTTCTCCGATCATTCCGACCCCGCTTCCCGTAAGGACGGTGCGGAGAGCAAACCCACTCCGCCCGGGTTCCGGTCGGCGGTCGAGGGGCTGCGCTCGGCGCGGCTCCGTCCCGAGCTGGAGATCGAGGCGACCAGGCCGCCGCAGCGGCTGGCCCCGCACGCCTACGCCCTGGAGGCGGTGGTCGTGGACGGCGAGGAGGACCTCGCGGACGGACGGCTGGTGCTGCTGCACGACCCGGCCGGTCACGACGCCTGGCAGGGAACGTTTCGCCTGGTGACGCTCGTACGGGCGGAGCTGGAGCCGGAGATGGCAGCCGACCCGCTGCTGCCCGAGGTGTGCTGGTCCTGGCTGACGGGCGCACTGGAGGCGCGCGGCCTCACCTACGGGTCGGCGGGCGGCACGGTCACCCGGGCGGGGTCGCACTATTTCGGTGAGCTGGGCAGCCGCCGGCCCGCGACCCAGATCGAGATCCGCGCGTCCTGGACGCCCGGCGACGGTCCTGGCGGGGTGCCGGACACGGCGGGGCACCTGACGGCCTGGGGCGACCTGCTCTGCCAGATCGCGGGCCTGCCGCCGTCCGGTCCGGCCGACGCGACGGTGGTCACCCTGCCGCAGCGGCGGGGGCCGCAGGCCTCGTAACGGTGGAGGGCGGACGACGCCCGCGCACACCGACCGACGCACACCGTCCGGCGCTCCCCGACCGGGCCGGCCGACCGCCGGTCCCATGGTCGTACAATCGATCGCGCGTCCGATTTGTCCGAATTGTTACTCACCAAATCGTGATCTTCCTCTAAAGGAGGACGGGTCTGCTGCCGAAGAGGTCAATGACCCTTCAAGCACGGTTCGCCCCGGCTTCATCCCCGAGCCGGCCCGTCCCGCCACTCCCCCAGGAGGCCTGGTGTCCGTTCTCCTAGAGCAGCCCGCAAGCCTGGTCGCCTACCGCCCGAACAAGCCGACGGCCATGGTCGTCGTGGCCGACCCGCGCGTCCGTTCCACCGTGACCCGCCATCTGTGGGCCCTCGGAGTTCGTGACGTCATCGAGGCGTCGTCCATCGCGGAGGCCCGCCCCCGCGTCGGCAACCCGCGCGACATCTGCGTTGCCGACGTCCACCTGCCCGACGGTTCCGGGCTGACCCTGCTGTCCGAGACCCGAGCCGCAGGCTGGCCGAACGGTCTCGCCCTCTCCGCCGCCGACGACATCGGTGCCGTACGCAACGCCCTCGCGGGCGGCGTCAAGGGCTACGTCGTCACCGGCACCCGTACCAACATCGGCCACCCCAACCGACCCGGCGTCGCCCCCATCGGCGCCAACGCCGCCCGTATGCACCGCCGGCCCCCCGGTTCCCCGAGCCACCCGGGCGGCTACCGCGAACTGTCCGGCCGTGAGGTGGAGGTGCTCCGCCTGGTCGCCGAAGGCCAGTCCAACAAGGCCATCGGCGTCTCGATGGGCCTCTCCGCCCTCACGGTCAAGTCCCACCTCGCCCGCATCGCCCGCAAGCTCGGCACCGGAGACCGCGCCGGAATGGTCGCCGTCGCCCTGCGGACCGGCATCATCCACTGACCACCCCCACCGGCACCCGCAGGGATGCGGGATCCGGCCGGTTTACGCGCCCGACACCCGACGACGGAACGTTCCGTCGTCGGGTGTCGCGCATACACGGATACCCTTGACGGGTGACCGACGCCCAAGAGACCGCAGCAGACACGACACTGCGAACCACCGGGGGCGCTCCCCCGGACGACGTCGCCCCGGCGCCGATCCCCTTGCTGGAACCGCGCGAGGGCATTCCACCGGTGGTGGCGGACGACGACGCCCTCGCCCGGGTGATCGCCGCTTTCGCCGCCGGCAGCGGCCCGGTGGCCGTCGACGCCGAGCGCGCCTCCGGCTACCGCTACGGCCAGCGCGCCTATCTCGTACAGCTGCGCCGCGAGGGCGCGGGCAGCGCCCTCGTCGACCCTGTCGGCTGCCCCGACCTGTCCGGTCTCGGCGAGGCCCTGACCGGCACGGAGTGGATCCTGCACGCCGCCACCCAGGACCTTCCCTGCCTGCGCGAAATAGGCATGCTCCCCACCTCCCTGTTCGACACCGAGCTCGCCGGGCGACTGGCCGGCTTCCCCCGGGTCGGCCTGGGCGCGATGGTCGAGAACGTCCTCGGGTACGCGCTGGAGAAGGGCCACTCGGCCGTCGACTGGTCCACCCGGCCGCTCCCCGACCCGTGGCTGCGCTACGCGGCGCTCGACGTCGAGCTCCTGATCGACCTGCGGGACGCGCTGGAGAAGGAGCTGGACCGCCAGGGGAAGCTGGAATGGGCCCGCGAGGAGTTCGACGCGATCGCGTCGGCGCCCCCCGCCCCGCCCCGCAAGGACCCGTGGCGCCGGACCTCGGGCATGCACAAGGTGCGCAGGCGCCGGCAGCTGGCCGTCGTACGGGAGCTGTGGGAGACCCGCGACCGGGTCGCCCAGCGGCGCGACGTCTCCCCGGGCAAGGTGCTCGGCGACGGGGCGATCGTGGAGGCCGCGCTCGCGGTGCCCGCCAACGTCCAGGCGCTGTCCGCGCTGCCCGGTTTCGGGCACCGCGTGAACCGGCGCCAGCTGGAGCAGTGGCAGGCCGCCGTGGACCGCGCGAAGGCGCTGCCGGAGTCCGAGCTGCCGCAGCCCGGCCAGCAGCTCACCGGCCCGCCGCCGCCGCGCGCCTGGGCGGACAAGGACCCCGCGGCGGCGGACCGGCTCTCGGCCGCCCGCGCCGCCGTCTCCGAACTCGCCGAGCGGCTGCACCTGCCGCCGGAGAACCTCATCACCCCGGACACCGTGCGCCGGGTCTGCTGGGAGCCGCCGAAGAGCGTCACCCCGGGCGCGGTCGAGGACCTGCTCGCGGGGTACGGCGCACGGCGCTGGCAGATCGGTCTTGTGGCCCCGCTGCTGCTGGACGCGCTGAACAAGAGCGCGGCTTCCTGACGCCCCGGTCCGGCGCCCGACCGGCACCTCGCGGCGCACGGGGCGTCCCGGCACCGCACGACGACACCCGACACCCCCGGTCACCCGATTCCACGGCCGACCGGGGGTGTCGTCGTGTCCGGGGCCAGGACGGCGTCGCGTACCGCGAGGATCGAAATCGCGCCAGGTTGGTGTCCCCGCACGAAGCCCCGGGCACGTGTGACCTTCGACGCTCCTCCCACAGGGGGTGGGCAGTCTGGTTACCCACGAGTAGCATGAGGGCGGGCGGCACGCTTCCGGGCGTGCCCCGCAGCAGTGCCATCCCGCACCCTGGAGGAGAGCCATCGTGCCTCGTACCATCCGGGACGTCGTCTTCGTCGACGGCGTCCGCACCCCGTTCGGCAAAGCGGGCCCGAAGGGCATCTACCACGAGACCCGCGCCGACGATCTCGTCGTGAAGGCCATCCGGGAGCTGCTGCGCCGCAACCCGGACCTGGACCCCGCGAAGATCGACGAGGTCGCCATCGCCGCGACCACCCAGATCGGCGACCAGGGCCTCACCCTCGGCCGGACCGCCGGAATCCTGGCCGGTCTGCCGCAGTCCGTCCCCGGCTACTCGATCGACCGCATGTGCGCGGGCGCGCTGACCGCCGTCACCACGACGGCCGGCTCCATCGCCTTCGGCGCCTACGACGTCGTCGTGGCCGGCGGTGTCGAGCACATGGGCCGCCACCCGATGGGCGAGGGCGTGGACCCGAACCCTCGCTTCGTCTCGGAGAAGCTGGTCGACGAGTCCGCCCTCTTCATGGGCATGACCGCCGAGAACCTGCACGACCGCTACCCGCAGATCACCAAGGAACGCGCCGACGCCTACGCCGTGCGCTCGCAGGAGAAGGCCGCCAAGGCGTACGCCAACGGCAAGATCCAGCAGGACCTGGTGCCGATCTCGGTGCGCCGCACCAACGCCGAGGCCGGCGAGACCGGCTGGGGCCTGGTCACCGCCGACGAGCCGATGCGCCCGGGCACCACGATGGAGTCCCTCGCGGGCCTCAAGACCCCGTTCCGTCCGCACGGCCGCGTCACGGCCGGCAACGCGGCGGGGCTCAACGACGGCGCCACCGCCTCGCTGCTCGCCGCCGAGGACGTCGCCCGTGAGCTGGGCCTGCCGGTCCGGATGCGTCTCGTGTCGTACGCCTTCGCCGGCGTCGAGCCGGAGGTCATGGGCTACGGCCCGATCCCGGCGACCGAGAAGGCGCTGGCCAAGGCCGGTCTGACCATCGACGACATCGGCCTCTTCGAGGTCAACGAGGCGTTCGCCGTGCAGGTCCTCGCCCTGCTCGACCACTACGGCATCGCCGACGACGACCCGCGCGTCAACCAGTACGGGGGCGCCATCGCGTACGGCCACCCGCTCGCCTCCTCCGGCGTCCGTCTGATGACCCAGCTGGCCCGCCAGTTCGAGGAGCAGCCGGAGGTCCGCTACGGCATCACCACGATGTGCGTGGGCTTCGGCATGGGCGCCACGGTCATCTGGGAGAACCCGCACTTCGACGCCGACGGAGGCACCAAGTGAGCTCCACCACCGAGCTGCTGAAGGGAGCGGCCGAGCTGTTCCCGGGCGAGGTCGTCACCCAGGCGCACGTGCGCCACCTCGACCTCCCGGCAGGCGCGGGCAGGTTCGCCCTCATCACGCTGGACAACGGCCTGGACCACACCAAGCCGACCACCTTCGGCCCGCAGTCGCTGACCAACCTGGACGCCGCGATCGACCAGGTCGAGAAGGAGGCGTCCGAGGGTTCGATCGTCGGCGTCGGCATCACCGGCAAGCCGTTCATCTTCGCCGTGGGCGCCGACCTCAAGGGCCTCGAAGTCCTGAAGAACCACGAGGACGCGGTGCGGATCGGCAAGGGCGGCCACGCCGTCTTCCGCCGCCTCTCCTCCCTCGCGGTCCCGACCTTCGCGTACTACAACGGCGCGGCGATGGGCGGCGGGGTCGAGGTCGGCCTGCACTGCTCGTACCGCACCGTCTCCAAGGCGCTCCCCGCCTTCTCGCTGCCCGAGGTCTTCCTCGGCCTGGTGCCCGGCTGGGGCGGCTGCGCGCTGCTGCCGAACCTGATCGGCGCCGACCGCGCGGTCTCGGTCATCATCGAGAACTCGCTGAACCAGAACCGCCAGCTCAAGGGCGCGCAGGTCTTCGAGCTCGGCATCGCCGACGCGCTCTTCGACGGCGCGGACTTCCTGGAGCGGTCGCTCGTGTGGACGGCCGGCGTCCTCAAGGGCGAGATCGACGTCGAGCGCGCCGAGATCGACCGCGGCGACGCCTGGGACCAGGCCGTCGCGCGCGGCCGGGCCGTCGCGGACTCCAAGGTGCACGGCGCGGCCCCCGCCGCCTACCGCGCGCTGGAGATCATCGCCGCCGCCAAGGACGGCGACCTGGGCGCCGGCTTCGACGCCGAGGACCAGGCGCTCGCCGACCTCATCATGAGCGGTGAGCTGCGCTCCGGGCTGTACGCCTTCAACCTCGTGCAGAAGCGCGCCAAGCGCCCGGCCGGCGCTCCGGACAAGAGCCTGGCCCGTCCGGTCACCAAGGTCGGTGTCGTCGGCGCCGGTCTGATGGCCAGCCAGCTCGCGCTGCTCTTCCTGCGCCGCCTGGAGGTACCGGTCGTCCTCACGGACATCGACCAGGCGCGTGTCGACAAGGGTGTGGGCTACGTCCACGCCGAGATCGACAAGCTGCTCGGCAAGGGCCGTATCAACCAGGACAAGGCGAACCGTCTCAAGGCCCTGGTGTCCGGTGTGCTGGACAAGGCGGAGGGCTTCTCCGACGCCGACTTCATCATCGAGGCCGTCTTCGAGGAGATCGGCGTCAAGCAGCAGGTGTTCGCGGAGGTCGAGGCGGTCGCCCCGGCGCACGCGATCCTCGCCACCAACACCTCCTCGCTCTCGGTCACCGAGATGGCGTCGAAGCTGAAGAACCCGGAGCGGGTCGTCGGCTTCCACTTCTTCAACCCGGTCGCGATCCTCCCCCTTCTGGAGATCGTGCGCGGCGAGCGGACCGACGACGCGGCGCTGGCGACGGCGTTCGGCGTGGCCCGGAAGCTGAAGAAGACCGCGGTGCTGGTGAAGGACGCCCCGGCGTTCGTCGTCAACCGCATCCTCACCCGCTTCATGGGCGAGATCCAGAACGTCATCGACGAGGGCACCCCGGTCGCCGTCGCCGAGCGCGCCGTCGAGCCGCTCGGTCTGCCGATGTCGCCGCTGGTCCTGCTGGAGCTGGTGGGCCCGGCGATCGGTCTGCACGTCTCCGAGACCCTGCACCGTGCCTTCCCGGAGCGCTTCACCGTCTCCGCGAACCTCGCGGCGGTCGTCGAGGCGGGCAAGCGCGGCTTCTACGTCTACGACTCCGGGAAGCCGGAGCTGGACCCCGAGGTCGCCGCTCTCCTGAAGCAGGGGGACACCGTCCTGACGGAGGAGCAGACCCGTGACCGCGTCCTGGACGCGGTGGCCGAGGAGATCGGCCTGATGCTCGACGAGGGCGTCGTCGCCGAGGCGCAGGACATCGACCTCTGCCTGATCACCGGTGCGGGCTGGCCGTTCCACCTGGGCGGCATCACGCCGTACCTGGACCGGGCGGGCGTCTCCGCGCGGGTGAACGGCAAGCCGTTCCTGGCGCCGGGCGTGGCGAGCGTACCGGCGTAACACCCGGGGCCGGACAGCATCCGGCTGACGTGGACGGGCCGTGCGGAGGACACCTCCGTACGGCCCGTTCTCGTGCGGGTGGGCCGGGTGCCGGGGCGCGACGGCGGCGGACGGGCGCGGGAGCGTGCCGCGTAAGCTGACCGGGTGATGTGGTGGGAACGGCGCCGTCGCAGGTGGTCGGTCGTGCTCGGCGCGGTCCTGCTGTGTCTCTGCACGCTGCTGACCGTGCTGTCCGCCACCCGTGCGCGAAGTTCCCGGGCGGGTCCGGAGGAACTGCGGATCGCCACCTGGAACATGTGCGGCGTCCGGCAGTGGGGCTGCGAGGACACCGGCTCGCGCCGGCAGAAGATCGACGCCGTCGAGGAACTCGCCACCGCCGGGGGCGCCGGAGTGATCATGCTCCAGGAAGTGTGCGCCGACGATCTCGCCCTGGCACGGAAGGAGCTGGGCGGGAGCTGGCACAGCACCTTCCAGGCGTACTCCTACCGTGCCGCCGACGGCACGGACACCCCCGTCCGGTGCGCGCAGCGGCTCGGCGGCACGGCGGGCATCGCGGTGCTGGCCTCCTCGCCCCTCTCCCACGTCGAACAGGTGCCGACGCCGCAGCCGGTGGTGGGGCTGCGACGGGGCATCCGGTGCGCGACCGTGGCGACCCGCGACGTCCAGGTCTGCGACGCGCATCTGAGCCTGGTGGGGGCCGACAAGGCACACCCGCGGTGGGAGTACCGCGACGACCAGCTCGCGGCGCTGTTCGGGGCCGCGGGTCCCCGCACCGTGTTCGGGGGCGACCTGAACAGCTCCCCTCCGACGGCGGCGGACGACACGTATCGCTGGATCTGGCCGGACGAGGCGTACCGCCGCTACCGGGAGTGCGACCAGGCGTCGCCCTCCTCGCGGGCGGGCCGGGACACCCATGCCTCGGGGTCGAAGCTGGACTACGAGTTCACCGCACTCCCCCGGACCGGCTGTGCCGTCCGGGACACCGGCGTCTCGGACCACCGGGCCCTCGTCATGACGGTCCGCACGGGTCAGTAGTGCCCGGCGTAGCCGGAGGCCGGCGGCCTGATCCCGCCGTGGCTGTCTTCCGGGCCGGCCACGGCGAAGCGCACCGACGCCCGCACGGACTCGTTTCCCATGGGGTCCACCGCGAAGCACTCGACGTCGTGCGCACCCGGCATCCACGACCAGCCGGAGTCCCACGCCCAGGTGCCGTCCGGTGCCACCTGGACCACACCGAGCCGCAGCCCGCCTTCGACGAACTCCACACGTGCGGAGCCCGGGGCGTACCCCGTCAGCACCACCGCGGGACCCGGCAGCCGCAGGCCGTCGGCCGGTTCCCACACCATCGGCGCGGTGGGCCTCGTCGTCGGCACGCGGTACGCCCCCTGTCCCCCGGCGCCCTGAGTGGGTGCTGCCGCACCGGACGCGGCGGCGTTCACCGCCGGGACATGGAAGACGGCCTCGGTCCGCGGAGAGTGGTGGCCGACTGCGTCCACGGCGAACAGGCGCACGACGTGCTTGCCCGCGGTCCAGTCGCGGCCCGGGTCCCAGCTCCAGCGGCCGTCCGGCGCGACCTGCGGAGAGAACAGGAATTTTCCGTTCTCCCAGAGACTCACCCGCACCGCTCCGGGCGCGGAGCCGGTGAACGGCACGGTCGACCCCGGCGCCGTTGCCCCGGACACCGGCGCGTCGACGACGGGTGCGGGGAAGGATTCCTGGAGCAGGGAGGTCGACCTCAGGTACGCGTCGATACCGGCTGTGCCGCGCTCCGGCTGCTCGTACCCGGTCCGGATCGACCCGATGCGCGGAGTGACGCCGTCGACGAGGAGGTGGGCGAGCCCCAGCATGACCGGGAGGTTGCGCGAGGCCGCCTTGTCGTGGCCGACGTCGAGCGGGGAGTCGTGGTGGATGAAGTTGACGTTGCCGTAGTCCCGGAAGTGCCCGATGTACGGCTCCACGTGCTGCTCGTACCGCGCGCCCCCGGGCGACGAGATCACGTAGATGTCGGCGTCGCGGTTGCCACTGAGCCACACCGTCTCCGGCAGCAGCGCATCGAGGATCTCGACGTTCCGGTCCGGGACGTCCTCGCCCGTCATGAAGCGGGCGGTGGACTGCGTGTGCTGCTTCGCGAAGGAGCCGACGGCGAACTGCGGATCACCGGCCACGATGGAGCGGAAGCCGTACTTCAGTCCGTAGTACAGCGCGGCCGTACCGCCCGTCGAGCTGCCGAACATGATGCAGTCGTCCGGCGTCAGTTCCAGCGCGTGCATGACGTTGGAGATGAGGCCGATGACGGACTCCTCCAGCCCGAAATCCATCTCCTTGCACAGGTAGTAGCTGTTCTCACCGTCGAAATTGTCCCGGATCCACAGGATGTTGGACCGCGTCCCGTCCAGGACCCCGTCGGCCCACCCGTACTCGTCGGGCGCGAAGGGATGGGCGAAGACGACCATCAGCCGCCGGTTGCCGTTCTTGGCGTGGGCGAACCTGTAGTCGACGGGGAACCTGCCGGACGTGTCCACCCCGTCGAAGATCTGGCGGCCGGCCGGGACTGCGTCAGACATGGAGGGAATCCGTCCTCGCGGCGTACTGGTCCGAGGGCCGGTGCGGGGCGGGGTAGGTCATGGCGCGGGCCACGCCTTCCGCCGGCGGAGCACCGGTTTCGAGGGCGAGCGGCCCGTGCGGCCCGGGGAACATCATGTCGATGTCCGTCCCGCCGACCCGCCGGGCGTCCAGGTCGCCGCCGGCCGCGAGGACGTGCTCGGCGAGCCGGGACGCGGCGTACCCGTCGTCGAGGTCGCAGAACTGCTGCTGGAACCAGCGGTACCGCTCCGCGTAGTCCTCCTCGATCCGGTCCACGTTCGCGATGGCCGAGATCAGCTCGGCCGATTCGGAGAGCAGCGGGCCGGGGGCGCTCCGCTCGAAGTCGAAGTAGAAGCCGCGCAAGGTGTCGCGGTAGTGGTCGAGGTCGTAGGTGAAGAAGAGGATGGGGCGCCCAGTGTTGACGAAGTCGAACATCAGCGACGAGTAGTCCGTGATCATCACGTCGGTGATGAGCGAGAGATCCGCCATGTCGGGGTAGTCCGACACGTCGAAGACGAAGCCGTCCCCCGCGCCGGGGACCGGGTCCACCACGTTGGGGTGGCGGCGGACCATCAGCACGTGGTCGGAGCCGAGCCGTGCGCGGGCGTCGTCGAGGTCGATCCGGAAGTCGAACTTGTACTTGCCGGGTGCGTAGAACTGGTCGTCGCGCCAGGTCGGGGCGTACATGATGATGCGCTTGCCCGGGGGAAGGCCGATGCTCTGCCTGATCTCGGCCGCGCGGCGCTCCATGCCGGGCCGGCGCAGGATGTCGTTGCGGGGGTACCCGCACTCGACCATCTCTCCGGGGAACTGGAAGGCCCGCTTGAGGATGGGGGTGGAGAAGCTGTTGGGCGAGACCAGCATGTCCCAGTTCTGCACCTCCTTCGCGACCCGCTCCAGATAGCGCTGGTCGGCGAAGTGGACGGCTTCGATGTCGTGGCCGATCTTCTTGAGCGGCGTACCGTGCCAGGTCTGGACGACCACCTGGTCCTGACGCTTCTCGAACCAGTCGGGGAGATGGTTGTTGGCGACGATGTAACGGGAGGTCGCCAGGGCGTCGTACCACTCCCGCGACCACATGCGCACGGGCCGGGCCGTGGGCGGGACCTGGACCTGGTCGTCGCGGACCACCCAGAGGTGTTCCAGGGCGACTTCGCGCCGGACCATCTCCTCGTGGACGGCTCGCGGGCTGTCCGAGTACTGCGTGCCCTTGAAGGCGTCGAACAGCACGGCGGGCTTGATGTGGGTACGGCGCGCCTGGGGGTAGTACTTGGTGCGCAGCAGCTTCTGCCGGTACGGGCCCCGGGCGTCCTCGGCCATCGCGGAGCGGACGAGGAGGGAGAGCCTGTCGTACGCCTCCGCCTGGAGCTCGTATCCGCGGCCGCCTTCCTCGACTTCCTGCGGGAAGGTGGGGATGAGGCTCTGCTCGATCTTCAGGGTGAGGTCGGCCAGACGCTGGTCCGGGGCCACGACGGACGGGTCCTGACGGCGGAGGAAGAAGTCCCACCGGCCCGCGGCGAGCGGGATGTCCCCGGCGAGGGTCCGCATCGCCGCGGGGGTGACCACGCAGCGGAAGCGGTCTCCGGCCCACTGGATGGCCACCGCGCGTTCGGCGCCATGGGCGCGCGAGCGGACCACCACGTGCGCGTCGGCCGTCGTGTCCGGAGGCAGCTGGCCGGCGCAGGAGTACCTGCCGACGATCTCCAGGCTGCCGTCCTCGCGCCAGTGGTAGTCCGCGACGAGCGGCAGGGCCGCGCGCTCGAAGAGGACGACGTACCCCGATCCGTTGCGGTGGACGACGATCTCGCGGTCGCCCTCCTGCGTCTGGAGCTCCTCGGGCATCCGGTAGTGGCCGTCGTCCGTGTCCTGCGCCATGACGGGGTACAGGGCCCCCTTGCGGCCCTCGACGTGGACCGTCGTCTTCCAGCCGTTGCTCCCCATGGTCCATGCCTGGGGTACCGAGCCGTCGCCGTTTCCGCGTGTTCCGGGCACGAGGTGGCTGAGCGGAATGCGCGCGGCGAACGTGCACCAGCCGTCACCGCCGGGCTGGAACGACATCCAGGAGTCGTGTTTGCCGGCGCCGTTCAGACTGGTGACGCGGAATTTACCCCATTCCGGGACGGTGGGTCCGAGGTAGACACCGCCGAGTTCGAGGTACTGGCCGGTCACCCGGTGCCGTGTGATGCGGCACCGCACCCTTTCGACACGGAGCTTGAGGCCGCCCTGGACGAAAAGGGGGACGATCCGGGTGTTGTTGTCGACGTAGCGGATCGGCGGGTTGGCCGCGGATCCCGCTCCGCCGCGCCCGATGCTCTTGTACCGGAACAGGCCGCGGCTGAACACGCCGGCGGCGATGTCCCAGGTGCCCTCGACCCACTCGCCCTTCTTCTTCAGGCGAGTGGTGTCGAACCGGCTCTCGAATCCGGCCCAGTCGTAGCAGTAGCGATTCTGGTTCGAGTGCTCGGTCGCCTGCGGGTAATACGTGGTCTTCGCGAGATTGACGAGCGTGTTGCCCAGCTTCTTGTTCCGCAGGGCCAGCATCTTCGTCGACATGTGCCGCTTGTGCACATTGATGAAACGCACGTAAGCGGATCCGGTCAGGGTCAGCCACTCGCCGTTCCACTCGGCGCTGTGGAGCGAACTGAACGGCGATAGTTCCTTGCCGAGCCGGTAGTCGCGCTTCTCCAGACCGGTTTCCCGGTTTCCGAGGTGCGGGTAGTTCAGGTATCTGTGGAACCGGCGGCGCACCGGGAGCGGGCCGCCCTTCCGCTCGAATTCGAGGACGTCGAGAAGTTCGGCGAGCCGGCCCTGGTGGACGAGGAGCCACTTCACCCGGGCGTCGGCGGGGAGTTGCTCGATCAGATCGTCGTCCGCCTCGCTCAGGAAGTCCTGGGCGGCGTACATGAAGGCGTCGCGGTACTCCTCGTCCGCGTCGGGAAGAACCTTCAGATGCAGCATGAGGTCCGACTTGAGGCATACGAGGTCGTACTTGCGCTTGTGTTCGCGGTAGGCACGCGAACGGTGCTGTCCGAGGAAACGGCTCACGGACCGCACGGCCGCGACGCGGTCCTGAAGGTTGCTGAGCTCGGTGTGGCGCTGCGTGATGGAGGGCGCGGCCCCGCCGTCGCGCCGTCGCCAGAAGTAGACGACGTCGTTGATGACATCGACCTTCTCGGCCTTGAAGTGGGCGAACATGTTCACCCAGGAGTCCTCGTAGAGGACCCCTTCGGGGAACTGGATGAAGTGGTAGTCCCAGAAACTCCGCCGGAACACCTTGTTCCAGACGGTCCGGTCGTAGATAAGGGCGTCGAAGCGCGTGATGTGCGTACCACGCCGGTCCCGCTGCATCGGACCCTGATGCAGCGGCGACTGCCACTTCTTCGTGGAGTTCATCATCTGCACGTTGCCGGAGACGAAATCCGATCCGGACTCCGAGAGTGTGCGGATGAGCAGTTCGTAGGCGTACTCGGGGATGACGTCGTCGCCGTCGGCGAACACCAGGAACTCGCCTTCGGGATGCATGGCGCGCAGTCCCGTGTTCCGTGCGTGCCCCGGACCGTGGCTCTCCTGGCGTATCAGCCGAAAGCGGGGGTCGATCGTGCAGAACTCTTCCGCGATCGCGGTGGACGTGTCCGTCGAACCGTCGTCGACCATGATCACTTCGAAATCACGGAATGTCTGTCTCGCAATGGATTCCAGGCACTCCGCGAGATAAGCCTCCACGTCCATGAAGGGGACGACGACACTCAGACGGGGCCCAGAGGCCATGCTTCACACTCCAGTTCGCGACAGCAGAGACCACCTGCGCCCACTACGACTTCCCAAGACACGCACCACCCGTCGGCTGTCCCCGACCTGCGGTGGGCCACCCCCGTCGAGTGCTCGCGGCCTCGAACTGTTGCGCCAGATGCAAATCTTAAGTGAACATTAAAGGATGTCAACGTGCGTATTCCGTGCCGGTATCGCAAAGAGGTCGACAGGTGAAGTGACGTGTGCCACAATCTCCGCCGCACAACCGTCTGCCGCCTTCATCGATCGGTTCGGAAGTCCCGCGCACCATTGGCCCGAAAGGCCAATGGGTTCGGTCTCATTGACGGTATGTGAGCAATCCGGACGGGGTTGAGCGGACAGGAGCCTCTCGTCCGGATCGGGCCGGGCCCGTGCGCCCCAGCACCGCGCCCCCCGCGCGCCCGGCACCACGCCCGGGCCGTGTCCGGCCGTTCCCCCCGGAATCGGCGCGGGCGAGTACCCCGAACACCGGGGCCGGCCTTCCGACCCCGCGTCGCCACCGGCCGTCAGAGAGCTCGCCACTCCGAAAGGGTCAGGCCCGGCCCGTCCACCTGCCGGGCGATCCGGGGGGTTTCGTCCTCACCGACGACCGCCATCACGACCGCGCCGACGGCGTCCTGCACGAGTGCGGGAGCTCCGAGGCAGCGGACTCCCGTGTCCGTCCACCACATTCCGTTCGCCTCGTTCTCCGTGACGCAGATGCCGGCCGTCGCGGTGCCGTCCACGCTCCGGTGGGCCAGCAAGGTGCAGTCGTAACCGTCCAGGCGAGCCCTTGTCACCGTCTGGGCGCCGTCGCCGGGGGCCCCTCCCAGAGCCATCGGCCAGCCACCGGCCCGAAAGGCGACCGCTCCGCGGCCTCCCGGGTCGGCCCAGTAACAGGTGGGGCGGTCGGGCCCGGTCTCCAGAACGGCGAGCGTGCCCGGCGCCGCCGCGAGGCGTGCGGGACGCCCCTCCCCGAGAGCCCCGCCGGCTTCCTGCTGCGACCAGTGCAGCACTCCCTCGCGGGTGGTGGCGAACAGTTCGATCCGCCCCGAGGCGAGCGCGACGGCGGCGAGGTTTCCCTCCAGGCCGCCGCAGTCCTGCTCCTGCCAGCCCAGCCACTTGCCGTCGCCGCGCTCCTGACGATGCGCGAGGCCGCCGGACGCGTTCCGCACGAAGACGTCCACCGCACCCGAACCGGCCATCACGACCACGGGCTCCGAGACCCGGCTCGCGGGTTCCGCCTCCTTGTGGGGGTTCCCCAGCGAGCGCCACTGGGAGACGGGACGCCCCGTCTGGTACTGGACGGCGTGGACGATGTCGACCTCGGAGCCGCCCCCCGGCACCCCGCGCTCCCGGCGGCCGACGAGATGAACGTACGCGTGGGCGTCCTGGGTGACGGACAGGTGGGTCAGACCCGGGACGGGGACGAGAACGGGCTGCCCCCAGTCCGGGCCGCCGGGGCGCTCCTCGGTCCAACGCCGCAGTCCGCCTTCGGCGGGGACGTAGAGGGTGAGGCGGCCGTCCTTGCCGAGGGTCAGCCAGGCGCCCCGCAACGCGACGGAGGCGCCGGCGGAGTCCGCCTTCGGGGGCGCGGGAGCAGGCCGTCCACGCATGTCCGCAGTCACCCTTCCAGGCATCCGGCACGCTCAGGATGTCCCACATCGCGTGCATTTTCGAATTTTCAACATCCTAGACCCCGCCTGCGCCGGAAGTTCAGGCGGAGGCCGGGTGAACGTCCGGCGGGCACGGACGCTGCGGGGTCACCTTCACCTCCCGTGGGCGAGCAGTCCTTCGTACGTACACTCGACGAACTGTCTATAGTGCTATGCACTACGCAAGTCGGACCGGCCCTTCCCCCCACCCGGGTCCATTCACCCCACGGCTCCCCCGGCCGCGAGAACAAGGGACTCGAACTCCATGAGTGAAGACGCCACGCCTTCGGGTGGCCGGGCATCCCGACGGAACTCGTCCCGGACGAAGGGCCGCGGGAAGACCGGGGCCGACGGGCGCCCGAAGCGCCGCCGGGGCCTCAAGATCGCCCTCGGTATCGTCCTCGTCCTGCTGATCGCGGCAGGCGGCACGGTCTACTGGATGTACCGCGACCTCGACGGCAACATCAAGGCCGTCGACATCGACTCCAAGCTCGACGAGAAGGAGCGGCCGGAGAAGCTGCCGACGTCCGGGCAGAACATCCTCGTCCTCGGGTCGGACTCGCGGGCCGGGGCGGAGAACAAGGCGCTCGGCGGCGGTGGCGGCGTCAGCGGCGCGCGGTCGGACACGGCGATGGTCGTGCACATACCCGAGGGCCGCACCGAGGCCGTCGCGGTCTCGATACCCCGCGACACGCTGGTGACCCGGCCCGAGTGCGTCAAGAACGACGGCTCCACGATGAAGTCCGCCGAGCGCGTCATGTTCAACTCGGTCTACTCGCAGGTGGGTCCGGCCTGCGTCGTCAAGACCGTCGAGAAGATGTCCGGCGTGCGGATCGACCACTATCTGGAGATCAACTTCGCCGGCTTCAAGGGTCTCGTCGACGCCATAGGCGGTGTCACGGTCAAGGTCGACGAGCCCATCAAGGACAGCGCGACCGGCCTGAACCTCACCGCCGGTACGCACAAGCTCGACGGCACCCAGTCCCTCGCCTTCGTCCGGACCCGCCACGGCATCGGGGACGGGAGCGACCTCGGCCGGATCGGCCTCCAGCAGCAGTTCCTCTTCGCGCTGCTGAAGGAGGTCAAGAAGCAGGACCTGCTGGGCAGCCCCACCAAGTCCTACAAGATCGCCAGTGCCGCCACCGAGTCGCTGACCACCGACTCCAGCCTCGCCTCGCTGACCTCCCTGGCGGAGTTCGCCCGTTCGATGAACGGCGTCGACCCGTCGACCATGGAGACGATCATGCTGCCGGTGGCGTACGACACGGTGGACCCGAACCGGGTGGTGGCCGCCCACCCGCAGTCCGACGACCTGTGGAAGGCGATCCGCACGGACGCCACCATCCCCGAGTCGGCCAAGAAGTCGCCGGCGACCGGCGGCTGACGGCCCCCGCAGACCTGCGGACCTGCGGACCTGCGGAAACGGAAGAGGGGCGTGCGGCCTTGACAGTCGCACGCCCCTCTCGCGTCGCCCCGCGGCCGTGGTGCGGCTGCGGCGGCGCGGCGGGTCACCTCCCGCCGGCGGCCAGTCGGCTGTGCTTGCGCCCGTACACGAAGTAGATGATCACGCCCAGCACCATCCAGAGCGCGAACCGGAGCCAGGTCTCCACCGGCAGGTTGAGCATCAGCCAGACCGAGGCGGCCACCGAGAGGATCGGGAGCAGCGGCACCCAGGGGGTACGGAAGGCGCGGGGCAGGTCGGGACGGGTGCGGCGGAGCACGATCACGCCGAGGGCGACCACCACGAACGCGAAGAGCGTCCCGATGTTCACCAGGGTCGCCAGCTCGTCGATGCTGGTGAATCCGGCGACGATCGCGATGACGACGCCGAGCAGGATCGTCGGACGGTACGGGGTGCCGTACTTCGGGTGGGTCACGGAGAAGAACCGGGGCAGCAGCCCGTCACGGCTCATCGCGAAGAAGACGCGGGACTGGCCCAGCAGCAGGATCATGCAGACGACGGTGAGCCCGACGGCGGCGCCGAAGCTGATGATGCCCGCGTAGAAGGGGTGGCCGACCGCCTTGAAGGCGTCGGCCAGCGGGGCGCTGACGGAGAGTTCGGTGTAGTGCTGCATGCCGGTGACCACGATGGAGACGGCGACGTAGAGCACCGTGCAGATGAGGAGCGACCCGAGGATGCCCCGGGGCATGTCCCGCTGCGGGTGCCGGGTCTCCTCGGCGGCGGTGGCGACCACGTCGAAGCCGATGAAGGCGAAGAAGACGATGGAGGCGGCGGTGAAGATGCCCATCACGCCGAAGTTGGTGGGCGCGTAGCCGAACACCGCCTGGATCAGCGGGGAGTCGAGGCCGGTGCCGGACGGCTGGGGCTGGGCCTCCGGGATGAAGGGCGAGTAGTTGCCGGAGTCGATGAAGAAGAGCCCGGCGACGATGACGATCAGGACGACGGCCACCTTGATGGCGACGACCACGGTGGTGACCCGCGCGGAGAGCTTCATGCCGAGCACCAGGACGGCGGTGAGGACCAGCACGAGGAGGAACGCCAGGAGGTCGAACCCGAAGCCGGACGCCACGTCGGTGCCGGAGAGCACGTCGGGCAGCGACCAGCCCGCGTTGTCCAACAGCGAGCGTACGTACCCGGACCAGCCGACGGCCACCACCGCCGTGCCCAGCGCGAACTCCAGCACCAGGTCCCAGCCGATGATCCACGCGACCAGCTCGCCGAGCGAGGCGTAGGAGAAGGTGTACGCGGAGCCCGCGACGGGGACCGTGGAGGCGAACTCGGCGTAGCAGAGGGCGGCCAGCGCGCAGACGACTCCGGCGACCGCGAAGGCGATGGCGGTCGCGGGGCCCGCGGTCTCCTTGGCGACCTTGCCGGTGAGGACGAAGATGCCGGTGCCGATGACGACTCCGACACCGAAGACCGTGAGGTCGAGGGCGGAGAGCGACTTCCTGAGCGCGTGCTCGGGCTCCTCGGTGTCCCGCAGGGACTGCTCGATCGTCTTGGTCCGGAACAGACCGTCCCGGCCGGGGGGTGTCCCCTGCTCCACGCTCACCTGCGTACCTCCGCGCACTCGTCGTGGGCGCCATCATGGGGAGGTCCCCCGGACTCGGGGCGCCTTGCGGAGCATGTCGCGCGGATGGGCCGGTGCCACCACCCGTACAGGGAGGCGGCACCGGCCCATTCGGCGGTACGCGGGGTGTGCCGGACGCCGTCCGGCGCGGGCCGCGGCCGGCGTCGGGGCCGGTCGCGCGGGTCCGGTCGGGGGCGGGTCAGTCGCGGGCGTGCTCCGCGTCGCGGGTCTCGTAGCGGCCGTCGAGCTTGGCGACGAGCCCGGTGACCTGGCGGGCGATGTCCGGGGCGGTGAGGCCGATCTCGGCCATGACCTCGTTGCGCGAGGCGTGGTCGAGGAAGACCGGCGGGATGCCGAAGTCGCGCAGCGGCAGGTCGACACCCGCGTCACGGAGCGCCTGGGCGACGGCGGAGCCGACGCCTCCGACGCGGCTGTTGTCCTCGACGGTGACGACGACCCGGTGGCGGTCGGCGAGCGGGGCCATGGCCTCGTCGACCGGCTTGACCCAGCGCGGGTCGACCACGGTGGTGGAGATGCCCTGGGCGTCGAGCAGGTCGGCGATCTCCAGGCACATGGGGGCGAGCGCGCCGACCGAGACCAGCAGCACGTCCGGCCGGTCGGTGTCGGGGACGCGCAGCAGGTCCATGCCGCCGACGGTGCCGACCGCCTTGACGGCCGGGCCGACCGCGCCCTTGGAGAAGCGGACCACGGTGGGCGCGTCGTCGACGTCGACGGCCTCGCGCAGCTGGGCGCGGACCTGGTCGGCGTCGCGCGGGGCGGCGATCCGCAGCCCCGGCACGCACTGGAGGATCGACATGTCCCACATGCCGTTGTGCGAGGCGCCGTCGGTGCCGGTGATGCCGGCCCGGTCCAGGACGAAGGTGACGCCGCACTTGTGCAGGGCGACGTCCATCAGGACCTGGTCGAAGGCGCGGTTGAGGAAGGTGGCGTACACCGCGAAGACGGGGTGCAGTCCGCCGGTGGCGAGGCCGGCGGCGGAGACCGCGCCGTGCTGCTCGGCGATGCCGACGTCGTAGATCCGGTCGGGGAAGGCTTCCTCGAACTTGCCGAGGCCGACCGGCTGGAGCATGGCGGCGGTGATCGCGACGATGTCCTCGCGCTCCCGGCCGAGCTTGACCATCTCCTCGCCGAAGACGGAGGTCCAGTCGAGGCCGGAGGTGGAGATGGGCAGCCCGGTGTCGGGGTGGATCTTGCCGACGGCGTGGAAGCGGTCGGCCTCGTCCTGGAGGGCGGGGGTGTAGCCGCGGCCCTTCTCGGTGATGCAGTGGACGATGACCGGTCCGCCGAAGCGCTTGGCCCGCAGCAGCGCGGACTCCAGTGCCTCGATGTCGTGGCCGTCGATGGGGCCGACGTACTTCAGGCCCAGGTCCTCGAACATGCCCTGCGGTGCGATGAAGTCCTTGAGGCCCTTCTTCGCGCCGTGCAGCGTCTCGTAGAGCGGCCGGCCGACGACGGGGGTGCGCTCCAGGAGGTCCTTGCCGCGGGCGAGGAAGCGCTCGTAGCCGTCCGTGGTGCGCAGGGTGGCGAGGTGGTTGGCGAGGCCGCCGATGGTGGGCGCGTAGGAGCGCTCGTTGTCGTTGACGACGATGACGAGCGGGCGGTCCTTGGCGGCGGCGATGTTGTTGAGCGCCTCCCAGGCCATGCCGCCGGTGAGGGCTCCGTCGCCGATGACGGCGACGACGTGGTCGTCCTTGCGCAGCACCTCGTTGGCCTTGGCGAGGCCGTCGGCCCAGCCGAGGACGGTGGAGGCGTGCGAGTTCTCGATCACGTCGTGCTCGGACTCGGCGCGCGAGGGGTACCCCGACAGGCCGCCCTTGCTCTTGAGCCGGGAGAAGTCCTGGCGGCCCGTGAGGAGCTTGTGCACGTAGCTCTGGTGGCCGGTGTCGAAGAGGACCTTGTCGCGGGGCGACTCGAAGACCCGGTGGAGGGCGATGGTCAGCTCGACCACGCCCAGGTTGGGGCCCAGGTGTCCACCGGTCTTGGACACGGCGTCGACCAGGAACGTACGGATCTCCCCGGCGAGCTGTTCCAGCTGGTCGAGGCTGAGCCGGTCCAGGTCGCGCGGTCCCTCGATGCGGGTCAGCAGGTCCACCCGTGCCTCCTTGCGTGTGAGCTGGTCGAGCGTGTCGATTTGGACGAGTCTAGTGTTCCGGCCCGGGGCCGCAGCATCGGGCGGTGCGTTCCTTCTCACGCCCGGGGTACCACCGGGCGTGGGAGCCGGGGTCGCGCGCCCGCCGCGACCCGCGCTGGATGCTCCTACCCCGGGAGCGCCGGTCGTCCCCCGGGACCGGCCTCGAACACGGGGGGAACACGCGACGCACACGGACACGCGGGTGCCCGGCACCCCCTGGGGGACGCCGGGCACCCGCGCGGAGCCGTGGTTCAGGCGCGGCCCGCCGTCTTCTGGGTCTTCCGGGTGACGGAGTCGATGCAGACCGTCGCCAGGAGGACGGCACCCGTGATCATGTACTGGACCGGGGTGGCGATGCCTTCGAGGTTCAGGCCGTACTGGATGGAGACGATCACCATCACGCCGAGGAGGGCGTTCCAGGTGCGGCCCCGGCCACCGAAGAGGCTGGTGCCACCGATGACGGCCGCCGCGATGACGTTCATCAGCAGGTCGCCGGTACCGGCGCTCTGGTTGGCGGACGCGATCTTCGAGGCCCAGAACAGGCCGCCGATGGCCGCGAACGTACCGGCGATGGCGAACACCGAGACGCGGATCGCGGTGACGTTGATACCGGCACGGCGGGAGGCCTCGACGCTGCCACCGAGGGCGAAGATCTTCCGGCCGTACGCCGTGCGGCGCAGCACGAAGTCCGTGATGACCAGGACGGCGATGAAGAGGACGAACGCCAGGGGCAGACCGCGGTCCTGGTTGAACATGAACGCGGCGGCGAAGGCGAAGACCGCCAGGACGACCGTGCGCACGATGATGTCGGCGAGCGGACGGGCCGGGACGCCGGCCGCCTCGCGGCGACGGCTGTCGAAGAAGGCCGACAGGAAGAAGATCACCACGCCGACGGCGGCGAGACCGTAGGCCGCGGCGACATCGGTGAAGTAGTACGTCGTCATCTGGCCGACGACGCCTTCGCTGTCCAGGTTGATGGTGCCCGTGTCACCGAGCAGGTTGAGCATGAAGCCGAGCCAGAACAGCAGGCCGGCCAGGGTGACCGCGAAGGCCGGGGCGCCGATCTTGGCGAAGAAGAAACCGTGGATCGCGCCGATCACCGCACCGCTGACGATGGCGATGAGGATGGCGAGCCATTCGTTCATGCCGTGCGTGATGGTGAGCACCGCTATGAGGGCGCCCGAGACACCACTGACCGAGCCGACCGAGAGGTCGATCTCACCGAGCAGCAGCACGAAGATGATGCCGACGGCCATCATGCCGGTGGCGACCATCGTGACGGAGATGTCGGTGATGTTCTTCGCGGAGAGGAACTCGGAGTTCATGCTCTGGAAGACGATGCAGATGATGACCAGACCGAGGATCACCGGGAGCGAGCCCAGGTCACCGGCACCGATCTTGCGCTTGAACTCACCGAAGTAGCCGCCGAGGCCCTGCTCGCGCACGAGCAGCCGGGGGTCGACCGCGGTGGCGGCGCCTGCGGCGGCCTCCTGGTTGACGACCGGCTTCTCCGCCGCGGCGGTGGAGGTCTTGTCCGTGGTCACTTCGAAACCTCCGCGGTGCGCGCCGCACGACGGGTCACGGCGTTGTCCGTGGCACCCGTGATGGCAGAGATGATCTCTTCGTGCGAGGTGGTCTTCACGTCGAAGACGCCGTTGTTGTGGCCGAGACGCAGCACGGCGACCTTGTCGGCCACCGCCTTGACGTCGGCCATGTTGTGGCTGATGAGGATGACCGCGAGACCGCGCTCGCGCAGCCTCTCGACCAGGTCGAGGACCTGGGCGGTCTGCTCGACGCCGAGGGCGGCCGTCGGCTCGTCGAGGATGACCAGCTTCGGCTCACCGAGCATCGAACGCGCGATGGCCACCGTCTGGCGCTGACCGCCGGAGAGCGAGGCGATCGGGATGCGGACGCTGGGGATGCGGATGGAGAGGGTGGAGAGCAGCTCGCGGGAGCGGCGCTCCATCTCCACCTCGTCGAGGATGCCGAAGCGGCGCAGCTCCCGGCCGAGGTAGAGGTTGCCCACGACATCGAGGTTGTCGCACAGCGCGAGGTCCTGGTAGACCGTCGCGATGCCCAGACCCTGGGAGTCCTGGGGGCGGTTGATGTGGACCGGCTTGCCCTGCCACTCGATGACGCCGTCATCGATGGGGTGGACACCGGCAATGGTCTTGACCAGCGTTGATTTACCGGCTCCGTTGTCGCCGACCAGGGCGACAACCTCTCCGGCGTGGACCTCGAGGTCGACTTCGGTGAGTACCTGTACGGCACCGAATCGCTTGGAGATCCCTCGCAACGCCAACACGGGCGTAGCGGACACGTGAACCATCTCCTTCGCCGCCTGACCGGCGGGGATGCCGCGCCTGGGGGGAGGCGCGGTGGTTGAGCAGAAGAGAAAGCGAGGAAGCGTTTCCGTCCGGCGCCCCGCCCGTTAGCGGGGCTGATGAAGGGGCGGGGCACCGGACAGGCTTCGGGCGGGCGGGCCGCTGCGCGGCGGGCCCTGGGCCGGCTGCTCCGCCGGTGCGGGGCCGGTCCCTGCCAGGGCCCCGCCGGCCGCGTGGAGGCGGCGGCGGGGTCCGGCGGGTGGGACTACTTCAGGCCGATCGCGTCGCAGGCGGCCTTGTACTGGGTGGTGCAGATCTGGGCGGCGGTGTAGACGCCGTCCTCGATGACCGTGTCCTTGATGTTGTCCTTGGTCAGCGAGACGACCGGGACGAGGTAGGTCGGGACACCCTTGGTGGTGGGGCTGTCCACCGTGGAGGTGGCGACCGACGCGGCGATCTTCTCGCCCTTGGCCAGCGAGACGGCCATGGTGGCGGCGGCCTCACCCTCCGGGGCGTACGGCTTGTAGACGCTCATGAACTGCTCACCGGCGACGATGCGCTGAACACCCGAGAGCTCGGCGTCCTGACCGGTGACCGGCGGGAGGGTCTTCAGGCCGGAGGCCTTGAGGGCGGTGATGATACCGCCGGCCATGCCGTCGTTGGCGGAGTAGACGCCGACGATCTTGTCCTTGCCGAGAGCCGTGATCGCCGCCTCCATGTTGGCGTTGGCGTTCTCCGGCTTCCACTCCTTGGTGTCGTACTCCTTGCCGACGGTCACCTTGCCGTCCAGGACGGACTTGGCGCCCTTCTTGAAGAGTGCGGCGTTCGGGTCGGTGATCGCGCCGTTCATCATCACGATCTTGCCCTTGGAGGCGTTGTCCCCGAGCGCCTCCAGCAGGGCCTTGCCCTGGACCCGGCCGACCTCTTCGTTGTCGAACGAGGTGTAGGCGTCGATGGGGCCCTCGGCGAGGCGGTCGAAGGCGACGACGGGGATGCCCGCGTCCTTGGCCTTCTTCACGCTGTTGGCGATCGAGGCGGAGTCGACCGCGTCGATGATCAGGGCGTCGACCTTGTTGGTGATCATGGTCTCGACCTGCTGCGCCTGCAGCGTGGCGTCCTGCTTGGCGTTGCTGTAGACGACCTTCGCCTTGCCGCCGGTGAGCTCGCTGATCTTCTTCTCGATGATCGGCTTGTCGAACTGCTCGTAACGAGCGGTGGCGTTCTCCGGAAGGAGCAGACCTATCTTGAGGTCGTCGCCCTTCTTCGCCGACGAACCACTGTCGGCCTTGTCACCGGACTCCTTGGCGCTCCCACAAGCGGCAAGCGAGACCGCCATGGCGGTGGCGGCAACGGCGACAGCGGCACGACGCATACGCGTGTTCATAACTCGAACCTCCCTGACGAGGCCGCGACGTTGCGGCCGAGGTGGACGGAAGTCAACTCGGCCGCAAGGGCGGCGTCAAGGAGTAAATACTTAACGAGATGACAACGGTGCCATTCGTTATCTAAGTGAAGGCAGGAGTGCCCGGCGAGAGAGTGGCCTCCAACAGGGTCGAATCGCCCATCTCGCTCAGCACGAGGGCCAGCGCGCCGAGCACCTCGGCCCGGCCGCCGAGCGCCCCGGGAAGCACCGAGAGCTGTCGCGCCGCGCTCGGGATGGAGTAGCGCGCGACGGAGTCGCGGATGGGCCCGAGGACCAACTCCCCTGCCTCCGCGAGCGATCCGCCGAGTACGACCCGGCTGGGGTTGAGGAGGTTGCACAGGTTCGCCACGCCGCTGCCGATGTGCCGGCCGACGTCGGCGATCACCCGGCGGCACCCCGGGTCGCCCTCGCGGGCCAGCTGCACGACCCGGTCCATGGTCAGGTCCGCCCCGTGGCTGGGCCGCAGGAGCGGCAGGACGTACCGGGCGGCGGCGAAGGTCTCCAGGCATCCGCGGTTGCCGCAGCGGCAGACGGGACCGGCCTCGTCGAGGGTGATGTGGCCGATCTCCCCGGCGGTCCCCCCGGGGCCGCGGTAGATCGTCCCGTTGATCACCAGGCCGGCCCCCACCCCGCTGGCGACCTTGATGTACGCGAGGTCCCGGACTCCGCGCCCGCTCCCCCAGACCAGCTCCCCCAGGGCCCCCAGATTGGCGTCGTTGTCGACGTAGACGGGCACACCGAGGCGGGCGGCGAGCTCCGCGCTGGGATTGATGCCCGTCCATCCCGGCAGGATCGACGTGGAGCCGAGGGTGCCCGACTCGACGTCGATCGGGCCGGGCACTCCTAGCCCCACCCCGATGATCTTGTCCTGCCCGATCCCGGTGGTCCTGACCAGCCGGTTGACCAGGGCTTCCGCCCGCCCGAACCCCTCCGCGGAGGAGGCGTCCACGTCCATCGGTTCGGACTCCTCGGCGAGGACCTGGTGGGCCAGGTTGCCGATCGCCACCCGGAGGTGCGTATGGCCGAAGTCCACCCCGATCACGACACCCGCGTCACCGCTGAGCGAGACGCTCCTGGCCCTGCGGCCCCCCGCCGAGGTGGGGGTCACCTCGACGGTGCCGCCGTCCTTCAGCTCGCGCACGATGTTGGAGACGGTGGCCGCGGAGAGGCCGGTGCTCCTGGCGATTTCCGCCTGGGTGAGTGACCCCGCCATGCGCACGGCACGTACGACCCGCTCGAGATTGGCCCGATGCAGAGATGTCTGCGACCCCGGAGTCTCCATCGACTCACTCACTCCTGCCGTTTTCTCTAACATGTGAACCAATAGCTGACCGTTCCAGGGTGTGCCCCGTCAAGACCTTGAGCGTGCGGAGCCCGTATGAGCGCGGCACCTCCCCACATGAGGCCCGCCGAATTCGGGGGAACACGGACGAAACCGCCCAACGGCCGGAGGCGGTAGGGCGGTTCCGTGGTGAAGCCGGGATGAAGCGGAGGTGCTACTTGAGCGCTCCGGCGGTGAGGCCGGCCACCACCTGGCGCTGGAAGACGATGTACGCGGCGAGGACGGGCAGCATGGCGATGACGAGTCCGGCGAAGAGCCCGGAGTAGTCCCCCTTGTACCCCTGGCTGGTGGAGAGCTCCACCAGACCCTGCGCGAGCACCCGCTTGTCCGGGTCGGTGTTCAGCACCGTGGGCAGCATGTACTGGTTCCACTGCCCGAGGAAGTTGAAGATCCCGACGCTGATCAGCCCCGGCCTCGCCATCGGCAGCATCACCTGGAAGAAGGTCCGGGTGTGCGAGGCGCCGTCGATCAGCGCCGCCTCCGCGACCGAGGTCGGCAGGGTGCGGAAGAACGAGGTCAGGAAGAACACGGTGAACGGCAGCGAGTACGCGATGTACACGAGGATCAGGCCGTGGATCGTGTTCAGCAGTCCCATGTTGTCCATGACGTAGAACAGCGGGACCAGGGCCAGCATGACCGGGAAGCTCATGCCGCCGACGAACAGGTAGTAGATGAACCGGTTGCCGGGGAAGTCGAACCGGGCCAGTACGTACGCGGCCATCGAACCCAGCACCAGCGTGCCGATGAGCGATCCCCCGACCACCAGAACGGTGTTGAGGAAGTACTCGCTCATGTGCGCCTGGTTCCAGGCCCGTCCCCAGGCGTCGAAGCTCAGGGAGTCGGGCAGCGCCCACGGGGAGTTGAAGATGGCCTTGTCCGACTTGAAGGCGGACATCACGGCCCAGAACAGCGGCAGGATCACCAGGATCGCCCAGATGACGAGCACACCGTGCGAGAACACGTTGAGGACGTGTCCCTCGCCGCGCTTCGCCCGGGACGTGCCCGCGGAGCCGTCCCCGGTGCTCCGCTGACCGGGGACTCGGGCCTCCTCGCGGAGGGCGGGCGGGGTGTCAGTGGTCTTCATCAGTACTCCAGCCGCTCGCGCCGGCCCAGCTTCATGACGACGGCGGCGAACGCCAGGGTCACGAGGAGCAGGGCGACGCCGATCGTGGTCGCGTATCCGGCCTGTCCGTCGCGGAACGCCGCCTGGTAGACGTACAGCGGCAGGACGGTGGTCGAGTAGTCGGGTCCGCCGGGCCCGACGCTCATGATGTTCACCACCGCGAAGCCCTCGGCGCCCAGCGCGAGGATCCCCATGTAGACCCAGCCGGACTGCACGGTGTCCCAGAGCAGCGGGAGCGTGATCCGGAAGAACGTGGTGAACCTGCTCGCCCCGTCCAGCAGGGCCGCCTCGTAGAAGTCCTTCGGGATGGACGCCATGCCCGCCGAGAAGAGGACCACGAAGAACCCGGTCGTGCACCAGACGAGGACCGCCATGATGCACCAGAGCGCGAGCTTCGGATCGCCGAGCCAGTTCGGCAGGTGATCGAATCCGAACGCTTTCAGCGAGCCGTTGATCATGCCCTGGGCGGGATCGAAGGCGAACTGGAAGAGGATCGCCACGATCGCGATGGAGAGGACCTGCGGGAAGAAGTAGGCGATCTTGTAAAAACCCGATCCGCGCACGCCCGAGATGACCGCGCCCTTTCGGCGCCGGCCGCCCACATTGAGCATGAAGGCGAAGAAGAGGGCGAGCCCCAGCGTCACCAGCGGCAGCAGGATCGCCAGCAGCACACTGTGCTCCAGCGATTTCCAGAAGACGTCGTCCTTGAACATCTTGGTGTAGTTGTCGAAGCCGACCATCTCGAAGTCGGGGCTCAGCCCCGTCCAGTCCGTGAACGAGTAGTAGATGGACTGGATGAAGGGCCAGACGACGAAGATGACGTACAACGCCATCGGGGCGATCAAAAACCCGACTATGAACCGGTATTTACCGTGCTGCATCGTTACCGACTCCGACCTTCCTGCCGTGCCGCCGCTGGTGACGCGTTGATCACTGGTGCTTGAAGTGCTTGATGGACTGGTCCTTGGCCGCCGCGTCCGCGTAGCCCTGGATCTTCTTGATCGCCTCGGCGGGGGTCGCACGGCCGGCCATCATCTCGCCGAGACCGGAGACGCCGATCTGCTCCTTCTGGAGCTTGACGTACCAGTCCTGCAGGCGCGGGTTGACGACGTTGGTCCCGGCCTTCTCCAGCGCGGCGACACCGGACTTGAGGCCGTCCGACAGCTCGATGCCGTCGGTGCCGCCGTTGTAGGCGGACAGGGACTTGGTGCTGGTGGTGAAGGACTTCGAGGAGGCCTCGCTGAGCATGATGCGCAGCTGCTCCATGCCGCCTTCGGCGTTCTTCGCGTTGGCCGGGACGATGAAGGGCTCACCGCCGGACGCCCAGATGGTGCCGAACGGCATCTTGTCCGAGGCGTCGAGGCTGGAGGGAGCGCCCACGGACAGCTTGAAGTCCTTGGGGATGATGGCGGCTTCCTCGTTCTCCACCCAGGAGCCGTTGGGGATGAAGAGCGCCTTGCCGTTGGCCCACGCGCCCTGCGAGCCCCGGTGGTCGAGACCCGGGGTGCCCTCCAGGACGTAGCCCTTCTTGTAGAGCTCGTAGTACGCCTCGAACGCGGCCTTGACGGCGGGGTGTTCCCACGCCTTCGGCTCCAGGTTGTCGATCGCGTCGAGCACCTCCGAACCGCCGATCTTGGCGATGAAGGGGTAGAGCGAGAACGGCAGGTAGTAGGGGTACTTACCGGCGTAGGTCCAGCCGGCGATGCCCTTCTTCTTCGCCTTCGCGCAGAGCGCGAGCATGTCGTCCCAGTTCTCCGGGTACGTCGCGTCGAGCTTGTCCAGGGCGGTCTGCGAGTACCAGACGCCGTACACCGTGTAGGCGTAGTACATGATCCAGACCGGGTCGCCGTCGAACTGGCCCATCTCGACGATTCCCGGGCGCAGGGTGTCGCGCACCGTCTTGCTCGGGTCGTCGATGGACGGGGCGTCGAGCAGCGGAGTCAGGTCCGCGAGCTGCTTCTTGCCGACCAGGACGCCCATGTCCATCTGCTGGGCACCGGAGTTGTCGATCAGGTCCGGCGGGGTGCCGCCGTTGAAGCGCGGCTGGAGAACCGACTGGATCTTCTGCGTCTTGGAGAACGTGACCTTGGCCTTGGGGTACGTCTTCGCGTAGACCGCCTTGGCGTCCTCGGCGTACTTGGTGCCGAACCCGCCGTCGAAGATGACCAGTTCGAGCGGTGCGCTCTCGTTGACGGCCAGCGGGTTCTCCGCCGACTTGGTGCCCTTCTCGACCTTCTCGTCGGAGCCGCTGTCGCCGCTGGCACAGGACGCCAGGAAGCTCATCGTGGGAACGGTGATCACGCCGAGAGCGGCGGACCGCTTGATCAGATCGCGACGGCCGAGACCCTCATTGTTGTGGGCGGAGGTCGATCCCATGCTCAAGTCCTCACCTTCATCAGGACTCAGGCGGTGTACCGGTCACCCGTCGAGATCTCGCCTCAGGCGAAGGGTCCCGCCACCGCGCGGTCGGTTGCGCTTGGGTCATGCAGAGAGACGTACCGGATTGCCTGGCTCGGCCTGGCGTGTCGGAAGAACGTACAGCGAAGCGGCTCAAGACATGCCTCGTACCGCTCTCCCGCACCCCTCCGAGTGCGCAACCGTGTGAAACGGCTGTGCAGACGCCGACAGGTATAGTCCACTTGCGGGCGGCGGAGCAAGATCGAATGCAGGTTTGCCCGGGAGTCTTTCCCGAGTTGAGACCTCGCGGATACGTCGGCACCGTGCGCCCCGAGCCCGGCGGCAGCATTTCCGGTATTTCGACGATTCGCCCGGCACCCCTCTCGTAACCGCCCGGAAACACGGGATCACCCGGCCGTCGCACGGGTCCGCGCGGGGTGCCCGGAGTGCCCGTTTCCGGCGAAATCCCCCACCGCCCGGGTCACAACAAATGGCGTCAAACACCGATCCGGGCAGGGAAAACGCGCGATATGCGCCGGGGCGCGAGGAATTCGATCCGGGCGAATCGGTCGAGTCCATGTCGTACACCCGCAGCGATGGGGCGGCTGCGTTCAATTCCCGAACGTACAAGAAACGAAGGCAACAGGCCCGCAGGGGCGGGCGCGGAACGGCCCGCGTCGGGCCGTGCGATACGCACTGCGGCCTCCCCGCGGTACGCCTCGCGGAAAGCGGAACGGCCGGCACCGTGTCTTCCGGTGCCGGCCGTCGTGCTCAGGTGCTGACCGGCACCGTGTCCTCCGGTGCCGGCCGTCGTGCTCAGGTGTTCCTCGGGGTGCGGTGTACGCGACCCCCCGCCACCACGCAGGCGGCGCGCGGGCCGGCTCAGCGCTCCCGGCGGACCTCGCGGACGAGGCTCTCGGGCAGGGCCAGGTTCCAGGCGGTGATCACGGGCTGCCCGTGCTCGGTGCCCAGCCGGGAGATCGCCCCGGTGGCCAGCTGGAAGAGGTTGCCGCCGGCGGGGGGCAGGTCCAGATAGCGGGCGGTGAGCACGCGCAGGAAGTGGGAGTGGGCGACGAGCACGATGTCCTCGTCGCTCGCGAGGCCCTCGGCCGTCGCGCGTACCCCGGCGAGCACCTTGTCGGCCCGCTCGCCGATCTGGGCCGGGCTCTCACCGGGGTGCGCGGTGGGGCCGGCCTCGACCCCGTCGGTCCAGAGGTTCCAGAGGGGGCGGGTGCGGTGGATGTCGACGGTGGTGATGCCCTCGTAGCCGCCGTAGTCCCATTCGCGCAGCTCGGGGATGATGCGGGGCGAGGTGAGCCCGGCCAGTTCGGCGGTGCGGCGGGCCCGGACCGAGGGGCTGACGAGGCTGAGCCCGATGTGGCGGTCCGCGAGGAGCGGGGCGAGCGCGCGGGCCTGGGTCTCGCCGAACTCGGTGAGCGGCAGATCGGTGTAGCTGGTGTGCCGGCCGTTCCGGGACCATTCGGTCTCGCCGTGCCGGATCAGGATCAACTCGCCCATGGTGCGTCCGTTCTTCGTGCGTGTCGCTGCGATCATGCAAACCCGCCGGACCACGATCGCATTCCGTAGGGACCGCCGCCCTCGCGACGCGCCCTCGCGCGACGGGCCCGCGCGCGACGGGCCCGCGCGCGCACGACCTGCCGGCCGACGGGTGTCCCGCGTCCGCGACGGGCTCCTCGCCCGCGCGCACCGCCCCCGGTGACGCGCGGGCGGGAGGGCGCGTCACCGGGGGCGGTGGCCGTACAGGGGGGGCGTACCCGGGTCCGGCGGTGGCCGTATCCGGGTCGCACCCGGGTCGTGTACGAATCCGGGTCGTATACGAATCAGCCGCGGACCACCCGCAGGCCGTCCTCGCCGACGAGCTCGACGGTGTAGGGGCGGGCCGTGTCCGAGGTCACACGGACCGTGTCCGCCTCGCGGACCACCTGGAAGGTCGCCGCGGGGGCGCCGGTGAGGTCGGGCACGGTGACCGTGCGGGTGAAGTCACCGGTGCCGGCGGGGGCGTACACGCGCAGTTCGAGCCCGTCCAGCCAGTCGCCGTCCGGGCGCGAGACGTCCGCGCCGAGCGGCAGGACCGCGCCGGGCCTGACCAGCAGCGGGAGGCTGTCGAAGCCGTGGACCTCCTGGCGCCAGGCCGGGCCGGTGACGGTCTCGCCGGAGAGCAGGTGGGTCCAGGTGCCCTCGGGGACGTAGTACTCGACCTGCCCGTCCTCGGTGAAGACCGGGGCCACCAGCACGTCCCCGCCGAGCAGGTACTGCCGGTCCACCGTGCGGGTCGCCGGGTCGTCCGGGAACTCCAGCAGCATCGGGCGCATCACCGGGACGCCGGTGCGGTGGGCCTCCACGGCGGCTCCGTACAGGTACGGCATCAGCCGGTGCTTCAGCTCGGTGAACTGCCGGGCCACGTCCACCGCCTCGTCGCCGAACTCCCACGGCACGCGGTAGGACGAGGAGCCGTGCAGCCGGCTGTGCGAGGAGAGGAGGCCGAAGGCGAGCCAGCGCTTGAAGACGGCCGGGTCGGGGGTGCCTTCGAAGCCGCCGATGTCGTGGCTCCAGAAGCCGAAGCCGGAGAGGCTCAGCGAGAGCCCGCCGCGCAGCGACTCGGCCATCGCGCCGAAGGAGGACCAGCAGTCGCCGCCCCAGTGGACGGGGAACTGCTGGCCGCCGGCGGTCGCCGAGCGGGCGAAGAGGACGGCCTCGCCCTGGCCGCGCTCCTTCTCCAGGAGCTCGAAGACGGCCTTGTTGTAGAGGTGCGTGTAGTAGTTGTGCATCCGCTCGGGGTCGGAGCCGTCGTGCCAGACGACGTCCGTGGGGATGCGCTCGCCGAAGTCCGTCTTGAAGCCGTCGACGCCCTGGTCGAGCAGCACCTTCAGCTTGCTCTGGAACCAGGCGGTCGCCTCGGGGTTGGTGAAGTCGACCAGCGCCATGCCGGCCTGCCACAGGTCCCACTGCCAGACGTCGCCGTCGGCGGTGCGGACGAAGTAGCCCTTCTCGGCCCCTTCCGCGTACAGGGCGCTCTTCTGCGCGATGTACGGGTTGATCCAGAGGCAGATCCGCAGGCCCCGCGCCTTGAGGCGGGCGAGCATGCCCACCGGGTCCGGGAACACCTCCGGGTCCCATTCGAAGTCCGACCACTGGTACTCGCGCATCCAGAAGCAGTCGAAGTGGAAGACGGAGAGCGGGATGCCCCGGTCCGCCATGCCCTCCACGAAGGAGGTGACGGTCTTCTCGTCGTACGAGGTGGTGAACGAGGTCGTCAGCCAGAGGCCGAAGGACCAGGCCGGCGGCAGCGCGGGGCGGCCGGTGAGCGCGGTGTAGCGGGCGAGGACGTCCTTGGGCGTCGGGCCGGCGATGACGAAGTACTCCAGCGTCTGGTCCTCGACGCTGAACTGCACCTGCCCCACGGCCTCGGAGCCGACCTCGAAGGAGACCTTGCCGGGGTGGTTGACGAAGACGCCGTAGCCGCGCGAGGAGAGGTAGAACGGGATGTTCTTGTAGGCCTGCTCGCTGCTGGTGCCGCCGTCCGCCTGCCAGATGTCGACGACCTGGCCGTTCTTCACGTACGGGGTGAAGCGCTCACCCAGACCGTGGATGGTCTCGCCGACGCCGAGGCCGAGCTGCACGGCCATGTGGTGGCCGCCGTCCGGCACGGTGGCGAAGGCGGTGCCCTTGCGGCCGGCGGCGGTCAGCAGGCGGCCCTCGCCGTCCAGGAAGTCCAGGCCGAAGGCGCCCGAGTCGGAGAGGCGCAGGGTGAGCGGGCCGCTGGTGAGCTCGGCGGCGCCGTTCTCCCGGCGGGTGGTGGCGGTCGCCTCCCCGGTGGCGCCGGGCAGGCCGAACTCCGGGCCGGGGTTGCGCTTTCCGGCGAGGTGGGTGACCCGCACGCCGATGACGCCCTCGGCGGGCGAGTACGCCTCGACCGTGATGAGCGGGGCGTTGAGCGTGTCACCGCGCCGCTCGACGCGCTTGACCGCGGCGAAGGCGGTGAGCCGGTCGGTGTCCAGGCGCAGATCGCGGATTTCGGTGGCGTACGAGGCGACCACACCGTCCCGCATCTGCCAGAAGCCGTCGGTGAACTTCATGGGGGGTCCTTAGCCGTTCTGCAGTGGTTCGGAGGATCGGGAGTCCGCGGGTTCGGGAACCCGGAGGCCCGGGAACCCGGAGATCCGGTCCGGGCGGTCGGCCCGGGGTTCGGTCTGCCGGGTCGGTCCGGGTTGGCCTTCCGGAGGTACGGGGACGCGGGGACACTCACGGCCCGGCCGGGGAGCCGGCGCACGCCCCGGCCCGCCGGGGGCCGCGCGCACGGCGCCCCTGTGGCGGGCCGCGCACGGCCGCCGACCTGCCACGTCGCGCGTCCCTCCGGACGGCATGGCGCACCTCGTTCCCGGGAGTCTCATTTGATCGTACACAAAACAAATGCGCCGCGATTGCTGTGGATCGACCCTGAATATCGACACTCGGGCCGATGTGGGCCGTCACGCGACGGGAAAGTTGCCCAGGAGTGACCGTTGTGTCACAGAAGAGGTCTGGTGCGACATCAACTTCAGATGTATTAGTACTTCTAGTGAACAAATAGACCGGCGGCCGAGGGGCCGTCCGGCCCGTCGACCACGAGGCAGACATGTCGGACCGCTTCATCACCGCTTCCGCTTCCGCGGACCGGCTCCACTGATCCAACGGCCGGGGTGACCCCGCGTGCGTTCGCGCGGGATCGCCCTCCGCCGGGTACGGAACCAGCCGGACCCGTACCCGGAGTACACACACCCTCCCGGAGACACCGTTGCCTCCCGGAGCCCGGCCCACTCCCCACGCAAGGGCACCCTCGTGACAGCACACATAACGGCCGGACCGCGCCAGCGGCGCCGCCGTCTCGACCGGCGGGTCATCGTCCCGCTCACCGTTGTCTCCGCGCTCGTCGGCGCCGTCGCCCTCTCCGGCTGCGGCCAGCAGCGGGACGAGAGCGTGTTCACCGTCCTGAACTCCTCGACGGACGACTCGTACCACGGCTGGGACGCCGCGACCCTGAAGCGCTGCAGCAAGCAGCTGGGCGTCACCATCGAGCAGCAGTCCGTACCGGCCGCGCAGGTCATGACGAAGTCGCTGCGGATGGCCTCCTCGAAGTCGCTGCCCGACATCATCCAGTTCGACGGCTCCGAGATGCCGACGTTCGCCGAGACCGGCGGGCTGCTCGACCTGAAGAAGCTGGGCGTCTCCACCGCGGACATCCCGCAGGGCATCCTCGACTACGGCTCGTACAAGGGCACGTACTACGGGGCGGCGCGCACGGTGAACACCCTCGCGCTCTTCTACAACAAGGACATCCTCGACAAGGCCGGACTGCCGGTGCCCACCACCTGGGCCGAGATGCAGGCCACCGCCAAGCAGCTCACCAAGAAGGGGAGCTACGGCATCGCGCTCAGCGCGGGCGGCGCGGAGGACGGGGTCTACCAGTTCACGCCGTTCATGTGGTCCAACGGCGGCGACGAGACCGACCTCGACTCGCCGAAGGTGGTCGAGGCGCTGGATTACTGGAAGGGCCTCATCAAGGACGGCTCCCTCTCCAAGTCCACCGTCAACTGGACCCAGGCCGACGTCAACGACCAGTTCATGGCGGGCAACGCGGCCATGATGATCAACGGTCCGTGGCAGGTCGAGACGCTCAACACCAAGAAGAACCTGCACTGGGGCATCGCGCAGATCCCGGTCCCGAAGGCCGGCGAAGACTCGGTGGGTCCGCTGGGCGGCGGGATGCTGACCATCCCGGACGTCGGCGACACCGCGCGGGAGAAGACCTCCGCGAAGATCGTCAACTGCATGACCAGCGAGCAGGAGGAGGTCACCTACGCGCTGAACAGCTGGATGATCCCGGCCAACGAGAAGGCCGCCGCCGTGTGGCGGAAGAAGGTGCCGTCGCTCAGTTCGCTCGCCGACCAGGTGGCCACCGCCCGCTCGCGCACCGCGCAGCTCGGCTCCGGCTGGACCTCCGTGTCCCTGGCCCTGCAGAGCGCCTTCCAGTCGGCCCTCACCGGCCAGTCCAGTGAGTCGGCCCTCCACCACGCCCAGCAGCGTGTCGAGAGCGGGAACTGAGGTATCTGAACATGTCGTCCACCGCTGCTTCTGCACCTGCTGCCGCGTCCGGGGCGTCCGCCCCCGTGGCGGTCCCCGCGGCCAAGAGCCCGAAGCCGGGCTCGCTCAAGCGCCGCCGCACGCTGGCCCAGTGGGGGTTCATCGCCCCCGCCGTGATCTTCATGCTGCTGTTCTTCGGCTACCCGCTCGTCCGCAACGTCGTGATGAGCTTCCAGCACTACACGCCGTCCACCTTCTTCACGGGTGAGGCGCCCTTCAACGGGCTCGACAACTGGAAGAACGTCTTCCAGGACGACCTGTTCGGCAAGGCCCTGTGGCAGACCATCCTCTTCACGATCGGCTCGCTGATCGGGCAGTTCTGCATCGGCCTCGCCCTCGCGGTGTTCTTCAACCGCCGCTTCCCCCTCAACGGGGTGCTGCGGTCGCTGATCCTGCTGCCCTGGCTGGTCCCGATGGTCGTGTCCGGTGTCGTCTGGCGCCGCATCCTCGACCAGGACACCGGCGTGCTCAACTCCTTCCTGGGCCTGTTCGGTGCCGGTGACACCCCCTGGCTGAGCAGCACCGGCATGGCGCTGATCTCGGTCATCATGGTGAACATCTGGATCGGCATCCCGTTCAACATGGTGATCCTCTACGGCGGCCTCCAGGAGGTCCCGAAGGAGATGTACGAGGCGGCCTCGCTCGACGGCGCCTCCGCCTGGCGCCAGTTCCGCTCCATCACCCTGCCGCTGCTGAAGCCGGTCATCACCGTGGTGCTGGTGCTGGGCTTCATGTCGACCGTCAAGATCCTGGACCTGGTCCTCGCCCTGACCGACGGCGGTCCCGCCGACTCCACCCAGACCCTGGGCACCCTGACGTACCAGAACTCCTTCGCCCAGCTGGACTTCGGCGCGGGCGCGGTGGTCGGCAACATCCTGATCCTGATCTCCGCCGTCTTCGCGGTGTTCTACCTGCGGGCCAACCGCAACGAGGGGAAGTGAACGGCATGGCGACCACCACTCCCGCCGTTTCGGCCCGCACTCCGGGCAGCCCGGCCGAGAACCGGCCGAAGCGCCGCTGGGGCGCGACGATCATCGGCATCGTCATCCTCTGCGTGATGCTCTTCCCGCTCTACTGGATGGTCAACACGGCGCTCCAGCCGGAGTCCGGTCTGCTGGAGGTCTCCCCGGTCCCGCACAGCCTGGACTTCTCGGGCTTCAGCTCCGCGTTCAAGGAGCAGGGCAGCCACCTGCTGACCTCGCTCGGCGTCGCGCTCGGCGCCGTGGTCATCTGCCTGGCGTTCTCGGCGCCGGCCGCCTACGGGCTCGCCCAGTTCAAGCTGCGCGGTACGAAGACCGTCGTGTTCGGCACCCTGATCACGCAGATGGTCCCCGGCATCGTCATCGCCAACGCCCTGTACAGCGCCTACGTGGACCTGGGGCTGGTCAACTCGTACGCCGGTCTGATGCTCGCCGACGCCTCGCTGGGCATCCCGTTCGCGATCGTGCTGATGCGCTCGTTCATGGTGGCGATCCCCCGCGAGGTCATCGAGGCCGCCGAGGTCGACGGCGCGGGCAAGTTCCGCACCTTTGTCCAGGTTGTTCTGCCGATGAGCCGCAACTCCCTGATCACCGCTGGGCTGTTCTCGTTCCTGTATGCCTGGAGCGATTTCATGTTTGCCCTCACACTGAACACCACGGACGACGTGAAGCCGATCACCCTCGGCATCTACCAGTACATCGGTGCGCACGTCGGAGACTGGGGCTCGGTCATGTCCGCGGCGGTGCTGTCGGCGATCCCGGCGGCCGTGCTGCTCGTCCTGTCCCAGAAGTACATCGCCGCCGGGATCACCGGCGGCTCGGTCAAGTAAGGGCTTTTCATGAGTGAGTTCCCTGTCTTCCCTCCGGGATTCGTGTTCGGTGCGGCCACCGCGTCGTACCAGATCGAAGGCGCGGTGGCCGAGGACGGCCGCGGCCCCTCGATCTGGGACACCTACAGCCACACACCGGGACGTACGGACGGCGGCGACACGGGTGACGTGGCCTGCGACCACTACCACCGCTACCCCGAGGACGTGGCGCTCCTGCGCGACCTGGGCGTGGACTCGTACCGTTTCTCCATAGCCTGGCCCCGCATCCAGCCGACCGGCAGCGGCCCGGCCAACGCCAAGGGCCTGGACTTCTACTCGCGCCTGGTCGACAACCTGCTCGAAGCGGGCATCGAGCCGGCCGCCACCCTCTACCACTGGGACCTTCCGCAGGCCCTGGAGGACAAGGGCGGCTGGCGGGTCCGCGAGACCGCCGAGCGCTTCGGCGAGTTCACCTCGATCGTGGCCGAGCACCTGGCCGACCGGGTGCCGCGCTGGATCACCCTCAACGAGCCCTGGTGCAGTGCCTTCCTCGGCTACTCCGTCGGCCGGCACGCCCCGGGCGCCAAGGAGGGCACCGGCGCGCTGGCCGCCGCACACCACCTGCTGGTCGGCCACGGCCTGGCCATGAAGGCGCTGCGCGCGGCGGGCGTACGCGACGCGGGCATCACCCTCAACCTGGACCGCAACCTCCCGGCGGCCGACACCGACGCGGACCGCGGTGCGGTGCTCCGCGCGGACACCCAGCACAACCTGGTGTGGACCGAGCCGATCCTCGCCGGCCGCTACCCGGCGAGCGACGAGGAGACCTGGGGCGAGCTCATCACCAACCAGGACTTCCGCCTCGACGGCGACCTGGAGCTGATCTCCCAGCCGCTGGACTTCCTGGGCATCAACTACTACCGCCCGATCGTCGTCGCCGACGCCCCGTACCGCGAGGCCGACCCGGCGCTGCGGGTGGCGACCGACAACCGGCTCCGCGAGACGGAGTACCCGGACGTCCGCCGCACCGCGATGGGCTGGCCGGTCGTGCCGGAGACCTTCACCGATCTGCTGACGGATCTGAAGAAGACCTACGGCGACGCCCTGCCGCCCATCCACATCACGGAGAACGGCTCGGCCGAGTACGACACCGTCGACGCGGACGGCGCCGTGCACGACACGGACCGTGTCGAGTACCTGCGCGACCACCTGACGGCCCTCAAGGCCGCGATGGACGCCGGGGTGGAGGTCCAGGGCTACTACGTCTGGTCGCTGCTGGACAACTTCGAGTGGGCCCTCGGGTACGCGAAGCGGTTCGGGATCATCCGGGTCGACTACGACACCCAGGAGCGCACCCCGAAGGACAGCTACCGCTGGTACCAGGAGCTGATCAAGGCGCACCGGAAGTAACCGGCACGGCTCCGGGTCCTGACCCTCCAAGCCGTCAGGTGCGGGGCCGTACGGCGTGTTCACCACACGCCGTACGGCCCCGCTTCCGTGTGCGACGGGCAGTTCGGCGGCGGGAGTTCAGGGGCGGACCAGCTCCAGCGCCCGCTTCAGGTTGTACTCGGCGATGCCCGCCATGAAGGCCCGGTCGGGGAAGTCCCCGTCGAGCAGGCGCAGCGGGCCCGCGGTCAGCGAGAGCCGCTGGGCGAGCAGGTACAGCGCGAGCCGGTCCTCGTCCAGCCCGTCCGCCTCCAGCGGCTCGTAGGCCTCGTGCAGGCGGATGCGCAGGAACACGTGCTCCCACTCGACGTCGAAGTACATCACCCCCTCGATGTCGATCACCACGGGGTTGCCGTCCGCGTCCACCCGCACGTGGTCGGGGCCCAGTTCGCCGTGGACGACCGCGTACTGTGCGCGCGGCCGCACCGCCGCCGCCAGGCCGAGCAGCCGCTCCTCCAGCCGGTCGCGGGTGTCGGCGATCCGGGGGTCACGCGAGGCGGCCTCGGTGAGGTCGCGCAGCGCCCGGCCGAGGACGACCTCCTCGCACGAGGAACCGCGCGACGTTCCTCCGCCGTCGACCACGGCCACCTTGCCGTACGCCGGTGCCCGGTGGCCCCGCATCGCCTTCAGGGACTCCGCGAGCCGGGCCATGACCGGAGCGGCCGCGTGCCGGTCGCGCGCCAGCAGCTCTTCCAGGCTCTCTCCCCGGAGGTCCTCCACGATCGCGAGGCCGCCGTCGCCGTGGGCGCCGTCGCGGTCGAGGAGGCGGAGCGCCGGTACGCGGACCCCGAGGGCGTCCAGACGCGCGTGCGCGGCCCGGAACAGATCGATCCCGAGGCCGGGCGAGAACGGGTCGGTGAGGTCGTCGTCGCCCTCGGCGGCGGGCCAGTAGTTCTCCGCCTCGTCCCACAGGTAGGCGACCGCCGTCGTCGCGTCGTCCATCACCAGGCGGTACACGCCCTTCTTGCTGCCGCCCGTGACCCGCTCGACCGCCTCCAGCCTCCGCCCTCCGCCCAGTGCGTCCCGCGCCGCGCCCGCCAGCCGCTCCCGTATCGACCGCTCCCGCGCCACTGCCCCGGGTTCCACGTTCCGACCGCCTCTCTCCGCCGCGTCGACAGGCGCGGCAACCGGCGCGCACACTACGGGAGATCGACAGGGACGCGGAAGGGGCCGCACCCCCGCCGGACTCTCGTCCGGGGTGGTGCGACCCCTCCGTCGGCTTCACACGGCGCGCGGTGTGCGCCGCTCGGGCCTACTTGCGGATCAGGCTGCGGAGCACGTACTGCAGGATGCCGCCGTTGCGGTAGTAGTCCGCCTCGCCGGGCGTGTCGATGCGGACGACGCCGTCGAACTCGACACCGGTGTCGGTGGTGACCTTGACGGTGCGCGGGGTGGTGCCGTCGTTCAGCACGGTCACGCCGGTGAAGGAGAAGGTCTCCTCGCCGGTGAGGCCGAGGGTCTCGGCGGTGTGACCCTCCGGGAACTGGAGCGGGAGGACGCCCATGCCGATGAGGTTCGAGCGGTGGATGCGCTCGTACGACTCGGCGATGACGGCCTTGACGCCCAGCAGCGCGGTGCCCTTGGCGGCCCAGTCGCGGGACGAGCCGGAGCCGTACTCCTTGCCCGCCAGGATGACCAGCGGGGTGCCGGCGGCCTGGTAGTTCTGGGAGGCGTCGTAGATGAACGACACCGGGCCGTCGACCTGGGTGAAGTCGCGGGTGAAGCCGCCCTCGGTGCCCGGCGCGATCTGGTTGCGCAGGCGGATGTTGGCGAACGTGCCGCGGATCATGACCTCGTGGTTACCACGGCGCGAGCCGTAGGAGTTGAAGTCACGACGCTCGATGCCGTGCTCCGTGAGGTACTTGCCGGCCGGGGTGTCGGCCTTGATCGCACCGGCCGGGGAGATGTGGTCGGTGGTGACCGAGTCGCCGAGCTTGGCGAGCACCCGGGCGCCGGTGATGTCCTCGACCGGGGTCGTCTCCATCGTCATGCCCTCGAAGTACGGGGGCTTCCGGACGTAGGTGGACTCGGAGTCCCACTCGAAGGTGTTGCCGGTCGGGATCGGCAGCGCCTGCCACTGGGCGTCGCCCGCGAAGACGTCCTGGTAGGACTTGTTGAACATGTCCTCGCCGATGGAGTTGGCGACGACGTCGTTCACCTCGGCCTCGGACGGCCAGATGTCCGCCAGGAAGACCGGCTTGCCTTCCTGGTCGACACCGAGGGCGTCCTTGGTGATGTCGACCTTCATCGAGCCGGCGATGGCGTACGCGACGACCAGCGGCGGGGACGCCAGGTAGTTCATCTTGACGTCGGGGTTGATCCGGCCCTCGAAGTTGCGGTTGCCGGAGAGCACCGAGGTGACCGCCAGGTCGTGCTCGTTGACCGCCTTGGAGACCTCTTCCGGCAGCGGGCCGGAGTTGCCGATGCAGGTGGTGCAGCCGTAGCCGACGAGGTTGAAGCCGACCTTGTCGAGGTACGGGGTCAGGCCCGCCTTGTCGAAGTAGTCGGTGACGACCTTCGAGCCCGGGGCGAGGGTGGTCTTGACCCACGGCTTGCGGGTCAGGCCCTTCTCGACCGCCTTCTTCGCCACGAGCGCCGCGGCGACCATGACGTACGGGTTCGAGGTGTTGGTGCAGGAGGTGATCGCGGCGACGGTGACGGCGCCGTGGTCGATCTCGTACGTGGTGCCGTCGGGGGCCGTGACCGTGGTCGGGTTCGACGGGACGCCGTTGGCGGCGGCCGGGGAGTCGGAGGCCGGGAAGGACTCCTTGCCCGACTCCTCGTCGTCCGAGACGTAGTTGCGCACGTCCTGGGCGAACTGCGCCTTGGCGTCGGCGAGGACGATGCGGTCCTGCGGGCGCTTCGGGCCGGCGATGGAGGGGACGACCGTGGAGAGGTCGAGCTCCAGCTTCTCGGAGAAGTCCGGCTCGGCGGCCGGGTCCAGCCAGAGGCCCTGCTCCTTGGCGTACGCCTCGACGAGCGCGACCTGCTGGGCGTCGCGGCCGGTCAGACGCAGGTAGTTCAGGGTCTCGTCGTCGATCGGGAAGATCGCGGCGGTGGAACCGAACTCCGGCGACATGTTGCCGATGGTGGCGCGGTTGGCCAGCGAGGTGGCGGCGACGCCCTCACCGTAGAACTCGACGAACTTGCCGACGACGCCGTGCTTGCGCAGCATCTCGGTGATCGTGAGCACGAGGTCGGTGGCGGTGGTGCCGGCCGGCAGCTCGCCGGTCAGCTTGAAGCCGACGACGCGCGGGATGAGCATGGAGACCGGCTGGCCGAGCATCGCGGCCTCGGCCTCGATGCCGCCGACGCCCCAGCCCAGCACGCCGAGGCCGTTGACCATCGTGGTGTGCGAGTCGGTGCCGACGAGGGTGTCGGGGTACGCCTGGCCGCCGCGGACCATGACCGTACGGGCCAGGTGCTCGATGTTGACCTGGTGCACGATGCCGGTGCCCGGGGGGACGACCTTGAACTCGTCGAAGGCGGTCTGGCCCCAGCGCAGGAACTGGTAGCGCTCCTTGTTGCGGCCGTACTCCAGCTCGACGTTCTGGGAGAACGCGTCGCTGGTGCCGAACTTGTCGGCGATGACGGAGTGGTCGATGACCAGCTCGGCCGGGGCCAGCGGGTTGATCTTCGCCGGGTCGCCGCCGAGCTCCTTCACGGCCTCACGCATGGTGGCGAGGTCCACGACGCAGGGAACGCCGGTGAAGTCCTGCATGATCACGCGGGCCGGCGTGAACTGGATCTCCTGGCTCGGCTGGGCCTGGGAGTCCCAGCCGCCCAGCGCCCGGATGTGGTCGGCGGTGATGTTCGCGCCGTCCTCGGTGCGGAGGAGGTTCTCCAGCAGCACCTTCAGGCTGTACGGGAGGCGAGCGGAGCCCTCCACCTTGTCCAGCCGGAAGATCTCGTACGACTCGTCGCCCACGCGCAGCGTGCTGCGGGCGTCGAAGCTGTTCGCCGACACGACAGTCTCCTTCATCAATGTGCGCGTACTACCGCGCCGCGCCTCACTCACGGCGGGCGCCGTGTGGTGCCGCCTACGACCTCTCGCCGATCCGCTAAGGTAAGGATTAGTTAGGTAACCCTTACCGCGCGGCGGCTGCGGTGCGCCTCGGCAGATATCTCGATGTCGAGATAACTCTAGTACATCGCCGTCGAACGGTCATGCCCGGGCGCCCGTGACCTGCCGCAGCAAAATCCGAGTGTGCTCGTCGAACGTTGATCGATGCCGCCATCAGGCGGACACGGTCAAGGCCAGCGAGGCGACGGCGAGAGCAAAGAAGAAACCGGGAAACGCGAGGTTGTGGAACACGCGGGCGCGCAGATGGAAGGCGAGCGCGCCCAGGTAGAGCAGGACGAGACCGCAGGCCGCAGCGGCACCCAGGGGGCGCAGTGCCGCGTCGGGGAGGCCGAGGAGGAGGCCGGCCGCACCCGCCAGCTTGAGGGCGGCCAGCCGGGGCAGCCAGTGTCGGGGCACACCCACCTGTGCCGAGTTGGCCAGCACGAAGCGCGCCCCGGCGAGGTCGGCTGCGGCGATTCCGACGTTGGCAGCGGCGGTGAACAGGGTGACGACGAGAAACGCGAGCTCGGTACCGGTCATGCCTTCAGGGTCCGCATGGGCTTCGGTGCCGTCCAATACCTGCTTCTATAACCTGGTGGCATGGACGTGGACACGCGCCTGCTCAGGTACTTCGCCGCAGTGGCGGAGGAGGGCAGCCTGACCGGGGCAGCGCAGAAGCTGTTCGTCTCCCAGCCCGCGCTGACGAAACAGATCCGGCGCCTGGAGGACGATCTCGGGGTACCGCTCTTCGCACGTTCACGGTCCGGGATGGCGCTGACCGAGGCCGGTCGAGAACTCGCCGCGCGGGTGCCCGCACTGCTGAAGGGCTGGGACGAGGCGATCGAGGCAACCGGCCGGGCGCGGGCGCTGCGCCTGGGTTTCCTGGACGCGGGCGCCCTGGGCGCCGTCCACGAGGTCATCGCCGAGTTCCGGCAGGCGCATCAGGAGTGGCGGGTGGAACTGCGTCAGTCCGACTGGTCGGACGCGAGTGCCGGCCTGGCCCGGGGCGAAGTGGACGCGGCAGTGGTGCGGTTGCCCTTTCCGGGGCAGGAGCGGCTGCACGTGCGGGAGTTGTTCGTCGAGGAACGTGGGGTGCTGCTGTCGACTCGGCATCCGCTGGCGAACCGCGGGACGGTGGAGTTCCGGGAGCTGTGGGACGAGCCGTTCGTCGCGGCCGGAGCCGAGACCGGGGCCTGGAGGGAGTACTGGCTGGCAACGGAGGAGCGGGAAGGCCACCCGGTCCGGGTCGGTGCCGTCACGAGCCGGCCCGACGAGTGGCTCGGAGCGGTGGCTGCCGGCTGCGTGGCGTTGGCCCCAGCGTCGACGGCCCGTTTCTACTCCCATCCGGACGTGGTGTTCCGTCCGGTCCGCGGGGTCTCTCCGAGCCGGGTAGGGCTGGCACGGCCCAGCGGCCGGACACGCGAGGCGGCGCTGGACGAGTTGCTGGAGGCCGTCGCGCGACGCTTGAGCCCGAGCTGACGGCAGGGCCGGCGAACCGGCGCCCGCTGCCCGGCTGGTCAATCTCGCGGGCTCCTCCCCTTGTCCGACGCGCGAGGCCGGAAGCGGACCGGGTCGACCGGGACGACGGCCACGCTCCCCGCCGACCGGTCAGCGCAGTCCGAAGCGGTCGGCCCAGGCGGTCATGTCGGCGGCGGACGCGTTGCCTCCGCAGACCACCAGGCCGAACCTGGCGCCCTCGCCGACGCGCTCCAGCACCTGGCGTGCCGCGGGCAGCAGGCATCCCGCGGCGGGCTCGGCCCAGACCTTCGCGTGGTCGGCCAGGTCGAGAACGCCCTGCACGGCCTCGGCGTCGGTCACCGTGAGTACCTCGGTGACCAGCGCCGACACGTGCTCGTAGGTCAGCTGCGAGGCGCTGGGGGCGCTCAAGGTCGAGACGATCGAAGACAGCTCGACCGGCACCGGCCCGCCGGAGGCCAGGGCCGTCGACATGGCTCGCGCGCCTTCGGTCTCCACGCCCCAGATCCGTACACCGGGACGGCGGGCGTGCAGCGCGGTGGCGACCCCGGAGATGAGCCCTCCGCCGCCGATGCTGACGAGTACGTCGGTGAGCTCCCCGGCGTCGTCCGCGAACTCCAGGCCGACCGTGCCCTGCGCCGCGATGACGTCGGGGTCGTCGAAGGGGTGGACCAGGGTGAGTCCCTTGGCCCGGAACTCGTCCACGAGGGCGAACGCGTCGTGCATGGTGTCGGCGAGGACGACGCTCGCCCCGGAGGCCTCGGCGATGTCCACCGCGCGGCCGGGGGCGGACCGCGGCATGACCACGGTCGCCTCGATGCCCAGTGCGCCGGCCATGACCGCGACCGCGATGCCGTGGTTGCCGCCGCTCACCGCCACGACCCCGGCGGCCCGTCGGGTCTCGCCGAGCGTGAGCAGCTTCGCCGTCGCGCCGCGTGCCTTGAAGGAGCCGGTGCGCTGCAGGAGTTCCAGTTTCGCGGTGACCTGCGCGCCCAGGAGCGCGGAGAGCCCGGGGCTCGGCACCGTCGGGGTCCGTACGACATGGCCTGCGATCCGTTCGGCCGCAGCTTCCACGTCCGCGACAGTGATCAGCACGTTCGCCCTCCGTCACATGGTCCGGGCCGGGGTGACCGGGTTCCGCATCCTACGCCGCCCGTACTCCGGTGGGCCCGGTGCCGGTCCGTTCGCCGGGCGGCCCGGCGAACCGGTCCCGTTCGGCCGGTCGCCGTTCGCCGGCCGTCACCCGAACGGCTCAGCCCGGAGAACGGTCCCGGACCACCTGCCCGACCGGCTGCCCGACCGCCTCGGCGGCTGCCTCACCGATCGCCTCCCTGATCCGCCGCCCGAGCCGCTGTTCGTCCGCCGGGGAGCGGCGCAGCACGCCGTTCTCGGCCATCAGGGCGTGGAACTGCTGCTCGGCGTACGGGACGCCGGGAGGCAGCCCCGCGACGTGCCAGTGGACGTGCGCGTTGCCCTCCTGGCTCCCCAGTGAGTACAGGTACGTCCGCTCGGGCGCGGTGACGGCCTCCACGGCCCGCCCCACCAGCCGGACGACCTCCATCAGCCGGTGGAACCCGTCGCGGTCGAGGTCGGCGACCACGTGCTCCAGGTGCGCCTTGGGCGCCACGAGCACCTTCGCCGGGAGGGTCGGCCAGCGGTCCAGGAACGCGATGTGGAGCGCGTCCTCGTACACCACCTCGTGCAGGTACCCCGGTCTCCGGGCCACGGCCGCGCACACGAAGCACGGACCGCTCCGGGCGCGCGCCTCGTACGCCGCCAGGTCGAAGAGTTCGCCCGGCTCCCCCGATCCCTCCGGCTCCTCCGCCGTCATTCGGGCTCCCCGGGCCGTGCGGTGGCCCGTTCCAGGTCGGCCTCGATGGCGGCCTCCAGCTCGGTCATCGTCCGGGCGAACGCGCGCCCGAGGTCCACGCCGTAGAGGCGGGCCAGCACCAGGACGGACCAGAGGCAGTCCGAGAGCTCGTGGGCGAGAGCGTCGTGCGCGGATGTGTCGGGGTAGGGGCGGGCGCCCTCCTCCGCCATGACGAGTTTGGCGAGGTCCCCCACGTCCCCGACGAACCCGAGCATGAACTCCTCCCGGTTCCAGGTACGGCCGCGAGCCGCGAGATTGAGCTGGTCGTACAGCGCGTGGATCCGCATCGCGCGCTCGGTGAGGGCCTTGAGCCCGTCAGCTTCCTGGTCCACGTACGGGCTCTACCCGCCCGTACGTGGACTATCCAGGTCGAGCACCGCCCGGGCGGTCCCGCAACTCGGCGGACCGCGCCAAAGCCGGGACGCGCGGGACACGGGCGCCGCGGTTCCGCCGGCATCCCCGCGCCGGGCGGGTGGCCATGCGTTCATGGAGCGATCGTGCAACCCTGACGGCGGGTCACGTGCACCCCTGGGCGACGGCTCTCTCACGGCGGGGACCCGGAAACCCGGGCGCTCCCGCCCCGGTGCCACGGACGGCCGTGCGACACCTTCGTCACCATTTCACTCGAATGCCCGGCCCGAACGCACGCACATCTCATATCTGAGATAGCGTGCAGCCATGGAAGACGACTACCTCGTACGCATCGGCAAGCTCATCCGTGACGCCCGTCAGCACCGGGGTTGGACACAGACGCAGTTGGCCGAGGCTCTCGCCACCAGCCAGAGCGCCGTCAACCGCATCGAGCGCGGCAACCAGAACATCAGCCTTGAGATGATCGCCCGCATCGGCGAGGCTCTCGACAGCGAGATCGTGTCGCTCGGGTACGCCGGCCCCATGCATCTGCGGGTCGTCGGCGGCCGGCGTCTCTCGGGCGCCATCGACGTCAAGACGAGCAAGAACGCCTGCGTCGCCCTGCTCTGCGGATCCCTCCTCAACAAGGGCCGTACGGTGCTGCGCCGCGTCGCCCGCATCGAAGAGGTCTTCCGGCTCCTGGAGGTCCTCAACTCCATCGGGGTACGCACCCGCTGGATCAACGACGGCGTGGACCTGGAGATCGTGCCGCCCGCGCGGCTGGACATGGAGGCGATCGACGCCGACGCCGCGCGCCGCACCCGCTCGATCATCATGTTCCTGGGCCCGCTGCTGCACCGCATGGACCAGTTCAAGCTGCCGTACGCCGGCGGCTGCGACCTCGGGACGCGCACGATCGAGCCGCACATGATCGCGCTGCGCCGCTTCGGCCTGGAGATCGCCGCGACGGACGGCCTCTACCACGCGCAGATCGACCACACCGTCACCCCCGGCCGCCCCATCGTGCTGACCGAGCGCGGCGACACGGTGACCGAGAACGCGCTCCTCGCCGCCGCCCGGCACGACGGCACCACCGTCATCCGCAACGCCTCCTCCAACTACATGGTCCAGGACCTCTGCTTCTTCCTGGAGACCCTGGGCGTACGGGTGGACGGCGTCGGTACGACGACGCTGACCGTCCACGGCGTGCCGCAGATCGACGTGGACGTCGACTACTCCCCCTCCGAGGACCCGGTCGAGGCGATGAGCCTGCTGGCCGCGGCCGTCGTGACGGAGTCGGAGCTGACGATCCGCCGGGTACCGATCGAGTTCCTGGAGATCGAGCTCGCCGTACTGGAGGAGATGGGCGTGGACTGCGCCCGTACCACCGAGTACGCGGCGGACAACGGCCGCACCCGGCTGGTGGACCTCACCGTGCGGCCCTCCAAGCTGGAGGCGCCGATCGACAAGATCCACCCGATGCCGTTCCCCGGCCTGAACATCGACAACGTGCCGTTCTTCGCGGCCATCGCCGCCTCCGCGCACGGCCAGACGCTGATCCACGACTGGGTCTACGACAACCGCGCCATCTACCTGACCGACCTCAACCGCCTCGGCGGCCGTCTCCAGCTCCTTGACCCGCACCGCGTCCTCGTCGAGGGCCCGACCCGCTGGCGCGCCGCCGAGATGATGTGCCCGCCGGCACTCCGCCCGGCCGTCGTCGTGCTGCTCGCGATGATGGCGGCCGAGGGGACCTCCGTACTCCGCAACGTCTATGTGATCAACCGCGGTTACGAGGACCTGGCGGAGCGGCTCAACTCGGTGGGGGCGCAGATCGAGATCTTCCGGGACATCTGAAAGCCTGCGTAGGTGACACCGTTACACCCCTTCTGACCTGCGAAAATGCGAGTCGAGGTGGGGTGTGACGGAGTCCCTGGGACTTTTCTGGGACTTCGAACCAGGAGCGACGGCTTCCGTGCGCCGTGCTCTTCACGTGATGAGTCATCGGAAAGATGTCGGCCTGATGCGGGGGAAATGCCCAGGTCAGAGACTATTTTTCAGCTCCGTGTGACTGCCTGGAGCGTCAGGGGCCGACAACCACGAACGGGCCGCGAACGCCAGGTCATCCAGCGGGTCCGTCCCCACCAGCACCGGCCGCCGGGTCACACGCCAAGCCCCGCATCATCTGACCGACCGCCTCGACAGCAAGCGAGGTCCACGAACGAGGCGCACCTTCCACTCCCCCCATCAGTCGTCACCACCACGCCCGTCTCCGATCAGAAACCCGACCTTGGCCGGCTGCTCTCCGGGTGTTCACCCACCGTCTCCGGGACAGGGCGGCGCGTTCACGCCAATCGCCCCACAGGGGGCAGCTGATTGACCCCGCGACCAGGGGACACTCACGGCGCCGTTCGGCGCGACACGTCTGGATCCAGCCGCATCCGCCATCGCGCGTTAGTTCGATCCGCTTTTGGATCAACCATCACCCTGACTCTGTCCACGACTTACTCACGGGTGATGCACTGTGCGCTCACAAGCGCGAAGACTCCTCACGACGCTCCTGGCTCTGGCTCTCCTGGCCGTCGCAGGGGTCATCCCCTCCTGGGCATCCCCCGGAGGCCAACAGACCTCCTTACCCCCATCGGCTGTCATACGGACGGCAGCGGCGAGAACCGCTTCGGATCTCCCGAAGCCGCCCAAGGCCATGACGCTGGCCGAGAGGCGCCAGCAGGTGAAGCGGGACCGGGGCGAGCTGTCGCCCATGCACAGCTACATGGCCCCGCGCGCAGAAAGGCCGTCCGGTACACCGCACCCCCGTCCCGCCGAGCCCGCCGGCCGCGGCCCGGCCGCGGGCGGATCGGCTTCCTCGCTCAGCGCGCAGGCCATGGGGAACCCGACGTGGGTCAGCGCCTACGCCACCGCCTACCCGGCGATGCTGTCGATCGGCGGGCAGTTACAGCTGCCTGCGGGCTCGACGGCGTCCTCGGTGTCCGGGATGTGGCTCTACGTCATCGACGAGGCCGGGAACTTCGTCCTCCAGCAGGAGATCAAGCGCACCACCAGCGATCCGACAGGCCGGTTCCTCGACAACGGCGTCTGGTGCTACGGATGGTGGCCGAGCAACTCCTACCCGGCCGACCAGTGCTTCTGGTGGAGCGGCAGCACGCTCGGGGGACACCTCGAAGACGGTAAGAAGTACTACTCGTGGATCTTCCTCACCGGCACCGATGGTTCTTCGAGTCCGGGGGGAACCACCTCTCCCCTGGTGGAAGCCTTCTACACGCCCGACATTCCCGGAGCGCAGGCGGGCATCTGCACCTGCTACGCACAGGCCGACCGTGCGGACCCGGTCAACACGGCGACCGGCATGTTCTTCGAGCAGCTCACCGACGCCTCGCTCACCGGCCCCGGCGTGCCCCTCGCCCTGGAGCGGACGTACCGCTCCGACTCGGCCACGGCCGGCCTGCTGGGCCGCGGCTGGGCGACACCGTTCGACTCGAAACTGACGGTCGCGACGGGGAAGGTCACGTACCGGGCGGACGACGGGGCGTCGTTCGTGTTCACCCAGAACAGCGACGGAACGTACAAAGCCCCGGCCGGGTCGGCGGCCAAGCTGGCCAAGGGCACCAGTGACTACACCCTGACCACGCCCGACCACACCAAGCGGACCTACACCGGCGCCGGTCAGCTCACCACGGTCGTCGACAAGGCCGGGAAGGGGCTGAGCCTGACCTACGCGTCCGGCAGGCTCGCCACCGTCAAGGACGCCGCCGGGCGCACGACGACGTTCACGGTCGGCACCGACGGGCTGCTGACCAAGGTGGCCCTGCCGGACGCGACATCGGTGTCCTACGGCTACACCGGCGGTCTGCTGACCTCGGTGACCGACCCCGCCGGAAAGCCGTCTTCCTACACGTACGGCACCGACAAGCGGCTGTCCTCGTACACCGACCCTGCGGGCGGCAAGGTCGGCAACGTCTACGACACCGCGGGCAGAATCACCTCCCAGACCGACCAGAACAACAAGACGACGACGTTCACCTGGGACGGCAGTCGCGAGTCGCACACCACGGCGCCCGACGGCGGCGTGTGGACCGACGTGTACTCGGGCAACGTCCTCATGTCGACGATCGACCCGTACGGCAAGACCATCACCTACGACTACGACCGCTACCTGCGGCCCGTAGGCATCACCGACCAGCGCGGCAACACCACGTCGATGACGTACGACAGCGCCGGCCGCATGCTCACCCGAAGTTCACCCGCGGGCCTCGGCTACCAGGAGGTCTGGACGTATGACACGTCGGGCAACATCACCAGCCACACCGACGGCCGCGGCTACAAGACCACCTATGCGTACAACACGTCCAACCAGCTGACGACGACCACCGACCCGCTCGGCGGCGTCACCGCTTACACGTACACGGCGCTCGGCGCCATCCAGACAGTGAAGACGCCGCGAGGCAAGGTCACCACCTACGGCTACGACACAGCCGGCAACCGGACATCGGTGACCACACCCCTGGGTGAAAAGGCGACGTTCACCTACGACGCGGCCGGACGGATCCTGACCAAGACGGACCCGCGTGGCAACGTCGCCGGCGCCGATCCGGCCGCCTACACGACGGCGTACGCCTACGACGGGCGGGGGCTGCTCAGCTCGGCCACCGACCCGCTGGGCCGCACCACGACCTACACCTACAACGGCGCGGAACAGCTTCTCACCGCGAAGAACCCCGACGGCGAGACCACGGCATTCGCATACGACGATGCCGGGCACCTGACCAGGGCGACGGACGCAGTGGGCAAGTTCGTCACCCGCACCTACAGCGCCGCCGGCCACCTCGCCTCCGAGACGAACGCTGCCGGCAACAAGACCACCTACACGTACGACAAGGTGGGCCGCCTGCTCACCAGCGTCTCCCCGCGCGGCAACGTCACAGGCAATGACCCGGCCGCATACACGACGAGCTACGCCTACGACGCGGCCGGCAACAGCACCAAGGTCACCGGTCCCACCGGCGCGTTCACCACCACGACGTACGACGCGATCAACCGGCCGCTGGTAAACACCGACCAGTTGGGAAACACCACCGGCTACACCTACGACGCCAACGACAACGTCACCAAGGTCACCGACGCCGCGGGCAGGACGACCCTCTCCGTCTACGACAAGAACAATCGGCTGACCAGCAGCACCAACCAGCTGAGCAAGACCACCACCTACACCTATGACGCCGACGGACACCTGCTCAGCAGCACCTCGCCCCTGGGCAACAAGGGCACCTGGACCTACGACGACGACGGCCGCCAGGCCACCGCCGTCGACCCACGCGGCCACGCAACAGGCGCCTCCCCCACCGAGTACACCACCACCTACGACTACGACCCTGCCGGCAACCCGACCGCTGTCACCGACCCGCTCGGCAACGTAACCAGGACCGAATACGACGCCGTCGGCAACGTCACCCGGACCACGGACGCCGACCAGCGAGCCACCACCTACCTCTACGACAAGCTCGACCAGCTGACCACCGTCACCGCCCCCGGCGGTGCGGCCACCACCTACGGCTACGACGCGGTCGGCAACATGACCGAACGCACCGACGCCAACGACCATGTCACCACTTACGGACACGACGCGGCGCACCGCTTGACGTCGGTCACCGACCCGCTGGACCGGGCGACGACGTACGCGTACGACGCGGACAGCAATCCGGTGAAGGTGACAACGCCCCGCGGCTCCACCACGAGGACGTACGACGTCCGCGGCCTGGCCACCAAGATCGACTACTCGGATGCCACGCCGGACGTCACCCTCGGCTACGACGACGCCGGACGGATGACCGCCCGCGCCAACGCGAAGATCTCCGAGGACTTCGTCTACAACGCGGTCGGCGACCTCACCAAGACCCGGGGCTTCGCCTACACCTACGACGCCGCCGGGCAGATGCTCACCCGTAAGTACTCCGACGGCAACACCATCGGCTACACCTACGACAACGACGGCCGCACCGCCACGATGACGGCCGACGGCGCCACCACGACCTACACCTCCGACGCTGCGGGCAACCTCACCAAGACAGCGCTGCCCAACACGGAGACCGAGGAACGCACCTACGACCGGGCGGGACGCGTCACCGCCGTCACCGCCGCCAAGGCAGGCACGACGGTCACCAAGACCGCCCTGACCCTCTCGGCGGCCGGCCTGCCCACCCGCGTCGACGTGACCCGCGCCGGAGTCGGCACCGGCGGCTACGACCAGACCTACGACACTGCGGGCCGCCTCACCTCCGGCTGCTACCCGCAGCCCTGGGTCACCGGGTGCGCCGCGACCCGCACCACGTCCTACACCTACGACAAGGTCGGCAACCGCCTGACCTCCACCCTCGGCGCCACGTCCACCAGCTACGCCTACGACGACGCCGACCAGCTCACGTCCACCGCCGCCGGGACCAGCACCACCGCATACGAATACGACGCGGAAGGCAACCAGACAAAAGCCGGCGCCGACACCTTCACCTACGACCTGGCCGGGCAGATCTCCGCCGCCACCGTCGCGGGCACCAGCTACACCTACGACCACGATGCCAGCGGCAACCAGGTCGCCACACTCAAGGACGGCGCGGTCACCAGCCGCACCCAGTGGGACCCCAACGCACCCCTGCCGATCCTCGCCACCGAGTACGACAGCGCCTGGGCCATCAAACAGTCCTACCGCTACGACCCGATCGGCCAGCCCGCAGCCACCAAAACCGGCACGGGCGCGGTCTTCTACTACCACCACGACACCCAGGGCTCCCCGCTCGACGTAACCAGCAGCACCGGCACCCTCCACCAGCGCTGGGCCTACGACCCCTACGGCACCCGCGTCCTGGGCACCGTCACCACCGGCGCCCCCGCGAGCACGCCCACCTACACCGGCGCCCGCTACGAGACCACCACCGGCAACATCGACCTCCACGCCCGCCAATACACCCCGGCCACCGGCCGCTTCACCAGCGCCGACCCGGCGACCCGCAGCACCGCAACCCCCTACGTGTCCCCGTACGCCTACGCCGACGGCCAGCCCACCCTCCTGACCGACCGGAGCGGCCTGACCCCTGAGGACCCGAACGACAGCGTCGACGGCATCGGCGACGTGCTGGGCATTTTCGGCGATGCTTTCGTCGACGTCGTCAAGTCACCATTCGTGTTCCTCGGAGACGCGCAGGACGCGTTCACCGGCGAGAACGGCGGCGCCGGCGCCTTCCTCGACAAGTACCTCCCCGTCCGCCCCGCCTACCGCCTCTACCGCGCCGAGTACATGCTCCGCCAGCAAGGCTGCGACGCACTCGCCGACCTCTACGCCGAAGCAGCCGACGAACTCACCCAGCAGATTGCCGTCACCGGACTCGGAGGACTGACCGGGTGGCGCAAGGCGGCGGTCAGCCCGGGCGGAGGCCGCTACCACGGGGAGCCCGATTCCACGCGATTCGGCCTTCCCTACTACACGCCCGAGACGCCGTCCTCGCGGCAGCGCATCAACCCGGAGGGCGGCAGGATGAACTGTGGGCTGTGCGCTACAGCGGGTGAGGATCTCATGGCAGGCCGCAACCCGAACTCCGTTCCCGGGGCCGACCGGCCCATGACCAGGGCTGAGGTGTCGGCAGCCACAGGTCTCCCGTTCCGCAGCGTCGGGGGCTTGAATGTCATCGTCAGCGACATGCTGCGCTGGGGCCCGGGAGCACGTGCAATCGTGGGGGCCTGGCCGCAGAAGGGGCTCGGCCATTACTTCAACGTCGCCAATATCGACGGCAAGGTGGTATTCCTCGACTTCCAGTCAGGCAAGGCCAACCCAGCCGCGAGCAGGTACCGCAACTACTACATCATGAGGACCAACTGACATGCTCGACAGGGAACAGGCCGAGCGCAGAGCCGCAGAGTTCCTCGAAAGCGAAAGCCGGTCCTGGGGGCCTTCCTCCTCCGTCCGGATCATCTCCGAGTACTGCTTCACCGACGGGGGACAGTTCATCGCACCCTACGACCACGTCGAGTACCTCGACCACGGACGCGAGGACATGCAACTGGGCGGAAACCTACCGATCGCGGTCGACCTGACCACCGCGTCCTGCCGTTTCATCGACTGGGAGGAGGCGGACGCCTTTATGGAGCGCGACCTCCTCTGACCTCGGGCTTTCACTTGGGGTCCGTCCGAATCATGGGCGGTAACGCGAAAGTGCCTTCTGCGCTGGGACGATGAACCTTGTCGAGGGTTCTGTCGGTCCAGGTGGAAGGCACTTTCTGCGTGCAGGGTATCGGTTCTCGTCGCAGGCTTCATGTCTCGGCCGACGGCGCCGGGATGGTCGGGCATGCCGGGGCACGGTTGCTGGCTGATCTCGCCGATGTCACCGGACTGACCAGCGCGTACTCCACCGCGCTGAGACCGCTCCGGCCACGAGGCACCGGTCATGACCCGGGCCGGATCGCCACCGACCTCGCTGTGACGGTGGCTGACGGCGGTCAGACCATCGATCGTTCCTGCAGGTCGGCTGAGCGACTGGTCTCTTCCGGGACATTTAACACGACGATGCCGCCGCACCCCGCCTGACCTGCCATTTAGCGAGTCAGGGAGGGGTGCGGCGGCATGTCTGGGACTTCTCTGGGACTTTGGGCCTGCGGCGGGCTACGAGCCACGGTCCCAGCGGACCGGTCGCGGCTACGCGAAGATCGCGTCGATGGCGGCGCTACCCCGTGCGCCGGCGCGGGGCAGGAAGTGGGAGTACTTCCGCAGCGTGAACCCGGGATCGGAGTGCCCCAGCCAGCGTGCCAGGGAGACAACCGATTCGCCAGCCTCCAGTTCCTCGGAGGTGAAGAAGTGGCGCAGGGCGTGGAAGCCGTGCTCCCGGGACGGCTCCCACACGCGAGCACCGTCTGCGCTTCCCTCGTCCAGCGCGGCGATCACACCTGCTGCGGCCAGAGCAGGCTTCCACACGTAGGAGTTGAAGTAGTTCCGGTTGATGGCCTTCCGCTCGCGTCCCGTCACCAGGAGGCTGTAGGTTCTCGGCCGTCGGTGCTTGGCCTCCACCGGTGTCTCGGCCGGAGTCGGGTCGTCCCAGGGCAGCGTGACCGGCATCGGCGCGAACTGCTCCATGTGCTGCCGGATGGCCCGGGCCACGCTGGCCGGCAGCGGCACGTCCCGGACCTTGCGGCCCTTTGGAAGCGCGAAGCACAGTTTCGCTCGCACCATCTTGATCTGCCGCCGAACATGGACGACTTCTTTCTCGAAGTCGACGTCGTCCGCTGAGAGACCGAGCGCTTTCCCTTGGCGGAGCCCGAGACCTGCTCCGATCACGAGGAGGATCCGGTAGCGGTCCGGCAGGACCTCCCGTACCGCCAGGACCCGTTCGGGCGGCCACGCCTCAACCCTGCCAGGGGCCGCGGGCGGAGGCCCGACCGTGCTGGACCGGCATGGGTTTCGTCCGAGGCGACGGTCCTCGACCGCAGCCTGGAGGACGCTGGAGAGCGTCGCCCAGACCAGACGGATCGAGGTCGGACCGAGGTCCTTCTCCAGCCGCTTCTTCCAGTGTCGCAGGATTTCCGTCCCGATGGCGTTGAGCGGCTGAGCACCCAGGTGGGGAACGATGTGGCGGCGTACCCTCTGCTCAATCCGCTCGATCGTGGACGGGTCACCGCTCTGGGTGGGCCACCAGTGGGTCGCGATGTAGTCCTTGAGGGAGATGGCCCCGTCGCGGGGATCGACGAACTCGCCTCGGCGTGCATCGGTCTGGGCCTGGGCGAGCCAGGTCTTGGCGTCCTGAAGTGCGTCGAAGGAACGGTCCTTGACGCCGGGGATGCCCTTGGCTCGGTAGCGGGTGCACTTGCCGTACATGGCGGTGCGGTCGCGTTTGCCGGTTTTCGGGTTCGGGCGTTTTTTCAGCCATCGGTCTTCTATGTAGCCGGCCAGCTGGAACTCCTTTGTGATGAGGGTGACCGCAGCGTTCCACGGCGCAGGAGGCCGTATCAGGCGGTGGTAAAGCGGGCGGAACGCCCCTGCGGCCGGACGCTGAGTGGGTTGAGGGCGGGGTTGGAGCGGGAGTCGGCCTGCTCCTGTTCGCGGACCCAGGCGTCGAGGGCTTCCACTCGGTACATGACGCGACCGCGGGGGCCCATGCGGAAGCTCGGCGGTCCCTGACGGCGGTGGCGCCAGACGTAAAGGGTGTGGGGTGAGAGGCCCAGGTAATCGGCGGCGTCCTTCACGGTCAGGAAAGCCGTGCGTACCGCCGTGGAGGAAGCAGTGGGGGCAGGCAAGGGTCGTGCAGGCATCTGGGGTTCTCTGTGAGGGACGGGAGAGACGAGCCCGGCTGGGCGGAAACCGTTGTTCCGCCCAGCCGTTGCCTGTCGTGAGGCAGGATAGAATCGCGGACAAGCCGCGACCCGGTGTGCCGCTACTGACGCCGTACGGCCGAGGTCGGCTGGCTCGGCAGGGCAGGAAGAGCCAAGGCGGCTTCGAGTCGATCCCAAGGGATTTCGTCCCGTGTCGGCATGTGAAGGCAGTCCGCGAAGCGTTCGGTGAGGCGAGGAGCGCTCATTCCCACGCATTCGGCCACCGCAAGGATGTGCGCCGCCGTCTGGTCGCCGTTCTTCAGCCACGCCGCGATGCGCGCGTCACGGAGAGCCGATAAATGCCTACCGAGCGACGAGTCGAGTTCATGCGTCTGCAGAACTGCCGCCCGCGCTTGCCGCCAAACCTTCCGGTAGACCTCGGCGGTCAGCGGCCGTCCATCGTCGAGAACGAATGTCGCGTCATCAGGGCCGAGACCGCGCCGGATGGTCTCCTCCTTCAGAATCGCCGCCAAATCGCGGCAGACGGGAACACGCCGTACCGCACCCGCGTGCTCCGAATCCTTCTCGCGGCGCTCTTGAGCCTGAGAGTGGACCAAAAGCCAACCGGCGCCGTCTTCTGCGAGTTCCACCTCGCGAACACGCAGCGCCAGGGCTCCCTCCGGGCTCAGCGCCGCGAGAGCGATGGAGGCCAGGAAGGCCCGCAGAACGAGGCCGCTCTGTGGCTGTTCGCCAGCCCAGTCCAGGATCGCGAAGCACTGCCGATCGGAAAGATGAAACGTTCCTTCACCAACAACTGCGGCCACGGGAAATCTCCTTGAAGTGAGGTGTGGGGATAGACACAGCCGTTCGGCCATCGCACACAGAACGCACGGCGACCGGACTTCTCCAATGGTCCGGAGAACCGCCGGTTTGGCTAACCGGCGATCGTCGGCTATGTTGCCCCGCTCACGCACGCACTCTTCCGCGAGCTGATCTAGGTTCGCTTCCTTCCCCGCACAATTCCAGCCCCTTCCGGGATCAATATGTCTGCCGTCGGCGAACCACACGACAAACCGCCACGCTGGTGCCGAAATCACCAGGATCGACCCATTGAGCACTCGGCCTGAACGGACGAAAACGCTGTGACAGAGCAGGTGCCTTCTTAAGCGCCTGGTGCTTCCGGTTCGATTTCCCGGCACAGGTCGCTTGCGCTGCACGATGATTGTCCGGAAGCCAGCCGACGTGGTCGGCAGCGCGTCGTTCCTACCACTGCCAAGCCGTGCCTGAGCTGCATGCCGCCAAGACTCATCACTCGCTCCCTCGACCTCGCGGACCGTAAACGAATTCGGGACGCTGCAACCGAGAGTGGGGTGCGCCTCCTGGCGCAGGTGAGCCGCCCGGCAGTGCTCGCCGCCTCCCCCCGGCTCCAGTGGATGTATCGAACACGCCAGAGACCGATGCCGAACAGTCACGCACGTTGGAGTGATGGACTAGTACTCCAGCCGTAGATCTTGATCTTCACGGTCGGGCGGTGGCCTGCCTGCGGTAATGGCATAGGCGTGCCCGGGCTTGATGCCGGCGTCGCCAGTGGGACCAGCGCAGACGGTGCGCGAGGTCGTGGATTGGGCGGGTCAGTGCTGCGAACAGGTGCTGGATCTCGTTGCCGGTCAAGGGGATCAGACCGTCAGGGACGGGCCGGGGAGGCTCCCTGAGGTGCTGTGTGGGGCAACAGGGGGCAGCACGGCCCAGCCACGCTCACCGAGAGGCGGCTGAGAACGAAGACGCTCACTGCGAACCTACCCCGCCGCACCCGTCTGACCTGCGACGTTCTACGATGCCTCGTCCTCCGGTGGAAACCGGATCATCGTGCGAAAAGGGAAGTTCATGCACTGGTCCAGCTACGTCAACAGGGCCGCGCTCGGTGCGGCCTCGCTCTGCCTCCTTGCAGGGTGCGCGGCGGAACAGAGCACGGGCGGAGCGTCAAAGAGGCCTGCCTCCTGGACGGACCTACCGGTGCGCACGGGCACACAGGACGTCGTCTACACGAACACCGACCACCAGTCGTTCCCGGCCAGGATCACGGTCAAGAGCTTGGTCCGGGGGTCGGAGAAGGACATGCGCGGGGACGTGGACGAGGGGCTGGACGGCATGGTCCCCCACTACGTCACCCTCAAGATCACCAACACCGGCCGGAAGGAGATCCCCAAGGCCTACATGGTTGGCAGCGACGTCGCCCTGAACGCCACCGACTTCACGCAGGCGGAGAAGGTGTCCGTCAGCGGCGGCCGGCCTGGCGGCGGCGACCTGCCCTGTGCGGACACCGCACCGGAGACCCTGGAGCCCGGCAAGTCGTACGACACGTGCCTCACCTACGCGCTGCCCGAGAGCGCCGGTGTGCTGTCGCTGACGCACAGCGCCGACGGATTCCTGGACGCGGGCGGCGCGGTCGCCATCTGGCCCGTGCGCGGTGGTCTCGACGCGGCGTCCGCCGGGCTGGCTGACCCAGGGCAGAAGGTGAGCCTGCGCTGGGACGCACGCGAGGACGGCATCCTTGAACTGCCCGCCACGCTGGTTTCGGTGACTAGGGGCAGCACGGCCGACCTTGCGCGCCTGGACCTCGTCGACCTCAACAAGAACGAACAACGCGGCGTCCCGTACTACGTGGCGGTGACCTACACCAACCCAGGGCCGAGCAACCTGTACCTGGATCAAGCCCACCACGTTTACCTGCTCAGCGAGGGTGGCCGACAGATCCAGGGGAAGATCCCCTTCGGCGTCAAAACGGAGATTCCCGGCTGCCCGGCCGATTGGGTTGCCACGATGGTTTCGCCGGGCGACAGCGTGACGGAGTGCAGCGTCCACATGGTGACGGACGAGAGCGACAAGCCGTTCGCGGTGGGTTTCATGGAGACGGACCGACCTCGGCTGGTGACGTGGCGGGCTCCTCTCAGCTGAGGCGTGAAGATCGACGGCCGACCTGCCACTCCCTCGCCGCGAGCCCGGCCGCAGGCGACGGTCGGCGTGAGAGGGTCGTCGCCGATCACGTAGCAGGTATTTGATGGTGGCCGCCGCCCCCACTCCAACCGGAACCCCCGCCTCGCGGAGGTCGTCCATGTTGAGTCCTCGAATTCCTCGCAGTCGGTGCGCCGTCCAAAGAGAAGGCCGCCTGTCCCATCCAGGTGGTATACATCTACCTCACGACCCTGGGGAGGGGCGTAGAACCGGGGTAGGGGTTCCGACGTGCGCAGGCCGTCGGTCTCATCAGCAGCGCTGCCGGCGCGCAGTGCTTGTGGCTGCGGCAGCACCCGTGTCGTCGGTTCCGGTGTGCTCGTCTCTCTCCGCGGAGTCGTCCTTTCACAGGAGGCCGAATGCACAACCCCGCAATACCCGGGACCCGGCGGTCCCGGAAGATGGCCACGTCGGCGGCGATCGTCTGCGCCGCGCTGATAGTCAGCGGTTCGATGACGATCACCGCGCACGCCGCAGAGAACAACGCCGCCATCCCCGGCGCTGTCGCTCTGCCGCACGGGGCAACCCCGCGCCCCACGTTCAGCGTCCCGGGCCGCGAGAACGCCGTGGCGCCGAAGGCGGGCAACCCGATGGCCCGTTCCGCAGTCGTCACTACGGCCGCCCAGCGTGCCGACTTCGACAGTGATGGCACCGGCGACCTCGCGTACCGCGTGGACTCGGGAGACGTGTGGACCGACTGGAACTACGGCGCCGCCAACGCCCTCTCCGGTGTGAACGGCCAGGTCAAGGATGTACTGCTGCCGGGCGACATGACCGGCGACGGCAAGGCCGACGTGCTGACGGTGACGCCTACCGGTTCGCTCCGGCTCCACAACGGCGCCAACGCGACCAGCGAGAGCGGCCTGAGCTCGTTCACCACGCTCAGCACCGGCTGGCAGGCGTACAACAAGCTCGTCGTCCCCGGTGACCTCAACCACGACGGCGCACCCGACCTGCTCGCGCGCAGCACCGCCGGATTGTTCCTCTTCCCTGGCACGGGAACGAACTTCGGCAAGGGCATCCAGGTCGGCGGCGCAGGCTGGTCTCAGTTCGACCAGCTGGTCGGCGCGGATGACCTCAACGGTGACGGCATCGCCGACCTGTTGGCCCGCAACGCCACCGGGCTCTACCTGTACCCCGGCAACGGCAAGGTCACCGGCTACCCGTTCGGGGCCCAGATCAAGATCGGAGGCGCCGGCTGGTCGCAGTACAACCAGATCACCGGTGGCACCGACTACAACGGCAACGGCACTGCAGACCTCATGACCCGCGGCTACGACGGCAAGCTGTACTTCTACGACGGCAAGGGCAACGGCTTCTTCCAGGACCGTCTGGCCTCTGGCACCGGATGGGCCGAGGTCACCCAGCTCGCCGGAGCCGGCAACAACGCGGCATGGGGCAAGTCCGGCATCTTCGCCCGGACCAGCAACGGCACCCTGTACTACTACCAGGGCACCGGACTCGGGAAGCTCTCGGCGAAATACCTCGAAGGCACCGGCTGGGACCGCTCCGCGATCCGCCTCGCCCACAGTGTCGCGCTCCGGTCCGACGGGTGGTCCACCCTGATCGCGCACACCACGTACGACGGGCACCTGTACAACGCATTCTCGGACAGTGAGAAGTACCTGGCGGCCGGCTCGAAGTCGTACAACCTGATCGTCGGCCCCGGCGACCTGAACGGTGACGGCAAGAGCGACCTGATCGCCCGCAGCTCCACCGCCCTGTACTTCTACGCCGGCAACGGCGACGGTCTCTCCCTGAAGGGCCGTGTCCAGGTCGGCGGCAGCGGCTGGAGCCAGTACAACAAGCTGGTCGGAGCCGGTGACTTCAACCGCGACGGCCGTGCGGACCTTCTGGCCCGCAGCTCCGCTGGGCTGTTCTTCTACCCCGGCACCGGCAAGGCGGCCACGCCGTTCGGTGCCCGTGTCCAGGTCGGCGGCACGGGATGGAGCCAGTACTCCAACCTGGCCGCCCCCGGCGACATCAACGGGGACGGCATCAGCGACCTCCTGGCATCCAACTCCAAGGGCCAGCTGTTCTTCTACGCGGGCACCGGAGTCACCAAGACCCCGTTCAAGGCCCGCGTCCAGATCGGCACCGGGGGCTGGAACCAGTACCCCGACCTAGGCTGATCAGGCCGACTGACTAGGGAGCCGGTCCACACAACAGGGTGTCGCGTGGACCGGCTTCAACCATGCAGCGGGATCGGGTCAGCTGAGTCTAGGGGTTCGCACAGACAGCGCAGGTGGAGCTCCCTCTCAGTGGACGTTATGTCCGATGCTGCTCGGTTCATGGTCGCTCGATCGAGGTACTGATCACCACGTCGCTCACGTGCTGGGCATGTCCATGTTGAGATGCGGGGCATGGGGCGAGAGCCGTACCCCAGCGACTTATCGGATGTGCAGTGGGCGTTGATCGAGCCGATGATCACGGCCTGGAAGCAGGACCGTAGCCAGTACCGGCCGGTTGCTGCCTTGAACGCGCAGCTGAAGGCCAGGCCGTGTGGCCGGGTCTTCGCCATGCGCTCCCACGACCAAATAGGCTTCGGCCCGCCCGACTTGGCAGAGTGCGTCGACCAGAACGCAGCCCACGCGCCTTGCTGGACTACAGAGCTAGAACCGGAGGCAGATGAGAACGCAACCAGCACCGGACAGGATGGGGCGTCGATGCCTCCAAGCCCGACCAGAGGACCGACCTGTCCAAGCGGCGAACTCAGGGCCTAGCGAACGCGCGTGCGGGATTCGACGGCGGACGAGCGGCTACGGAAGGAGGAGAGCTGACTGCGGCCAGGTGTCGCGTGGGAGTGGGTGCGGTTTGCTGTCCACCTCCGGCGACGGTTGTGAGCGTGAGGCCGAACAGAAGCCTGTTCATCTCCTCGCTCGTCAGCCCCAATTCCGCGGCTACGGCGGATGGCCTCACACCCTTTGTGCGCAGCGCCGCGAATACCTTGGTCAGCACCTGCGAAGTTTCCCGCTCCCCCATGCCCTCGGGTTCGGCGGAACGGTATCCCAACCGGCTCAGTTCCGCGCAAGTCGACCTGTACTGCCAGTCCGTGAGCAGGCCCAAATCGTGCAGGCGGTACGTCAGGGCCATGGCGGAGACCTTCCAGATCCGCTTGCCGCGGATGATTTGGTCGACGTGGGCACCCGACGGCATGTGGCCCAGGACGCTTGCCCTGGGCATGAGGAACGCGGATGCGAAGGTGTTCGCCTGGCGTTCGGCTTCGGGACCCGAGCAGGCGTGCTCGCTCCCATGCATCACGAGGTGCCCGAGTTCGTGAGCGGCATCGAAGCGGCCTCGTTCGGCCGATTTCAGGGTGTTGAGGAATACAAAGGGCACGCCTTCACGCCAGACGGCGAACGCGTCGACCTCGGCGTGATCGGGGTCCAGGGAGAACACGCGCACTCCATGGGCTTCCAGGAGGTGCACCATATTGGGTGCCGGCGCTTCCCCAAGTTCCCAGCGTGTGCGGACCATCGCGGCGGCCGTTTCCGGATCCGGCCTGCCCAGAGATGGCACGTCCACGGTTGGAAGGCGGAAGCTCTCGGCGATCCAGGCGTAAAGCGTCGCACCGAGCGTTCCTGCGGCGCGGGCGGCATCCAGCACCCGTGGTGAGGTCTTGCTGCGTGCCCGCCATGAGATTCCATCGGCGGGGAGTTCCTCCAGTGGCGGCCCTTGGAAGAAGGCTGCGGGGAAGTCCAGGACGGATGCCAGCTTGTTCAGGGTGGTGGAGCGCGGAGCGGTTCGCCCGGTTTCGTAGTTCGACAGGCTTTGCAGCGAGATTCCAGACCGGTCCGACAACTGGGCGAGGGTCATCCCTCTGCGCTTGCGTGCCAGTGCGATGCGGGACGGGGTCACCATGTGGGGGCTGCCTCAGCTATCGGTGGTGCCTGGTGGGGGCGGCGGACTCCGACGCCCCCACCATCGGACTCAGCGGAAATCGACAGGGATGTCGATCTCCCCAGGTCCATCATCGTTCAAAGGTTCGATTCCGTCCATCGTCAGCGCGGGAAGCGGAATCCGTCTTCCCCATTCGACCACGAATCCGTCCACGAACCTCTTAGGCCGCGACAGCTCGCAGTCGACGCGCACCGCGTCCCCGACCTTCGTGCGGTACGACAGAAGAAACCATGTCTTCAGCGCGGCGGCTTCCTCCTCGCTGAGCGACACACCCCTGGGCCCTGCGCCCGTCACGAACAGAGCGGTCTGGACGTGTGCCGCCCCCTCGCCCTCATTGGCTTGAGTGACCTGTCCGGTGGCGGTGCCCCGGCGGCGCCCGTTCTTCGGGAACAGGCTCGCCTGGCCGGTGGCGGCGTCACCGACCATGACACCCATCGCCATCGACCGATCGGCGCTGCAGACCAGTTCCAAGCGGCCGTGCACGAGCCGCGCCCACCCCTCGCGCTCGATATGCAGCTCTCGAATGGTGCGCACGTGGGCCTCATAGGCCCTCCGCCCCCCAGTCCCCATCGGGTCGTTGGGGACTGCTGTTCGCCGCGCCGCCTCGCCCGCGCGCAGAACGTCGTGCAGGTACTCCAACCTTGTCCCCATTCCGCCAAGTTGTGCCCGAACATCGTCGGGCTCCAAGGGGGACATCGACAGGGAGAACGGCAAGAGGACCTCCGATACACGGCAGTTGACTGATGGGAACCCTACCTCAGATAAGGGCCCATCTTTATAAGATTTTGCGGCTTCGTCGTTGCGGACTGCGTCACTGGTTGCGAGCGAAGTGACCAGCCGCGACCGAGCAATAGTCAAGACTTGTGGATCAAGTCAGCCTGATTTCTTGAGGTGATGGAGTCGGTGCTGGGCCGCCTTGCGGACTCGGCGGGTCCTCCCGCGTTCTGCGAGTAGTCGCAGGACGTCGGGTGCGGTGACGATCTGTGTGGTCACGGCTGTGCGCTGGAGCCAGTCGGAGGCGTCGGTAAGCTCCTCGGCGGCCCACGGTTCGCCCAGAGCGAGGGTCCTGAGCAGGCACCATTCGAGGAGTCGGGTGGTGAGGAAGTCGTGCTGGTCGATCACCCTGGACATGGCCTGGGCCCATGCCGTGAATGCCGGGTCGGTGAGAAGTTCGGTGGCCCGGCGGTCCATGTGTCGGCTCACCGCGCTGGCGGCCATGGTGGTGTCCTCGTCGCGGAGAACAGCAGCCAGCAGGTCGGCTTCGTCCGCCGCGGCGACGGTCTGCAGGGCCTGCATGTAGTGGGTGAATCGCCGGTGCTCGGCGGGCTCGTCGCTTTGGTGCCGGCTGTTCATGCTGCCTTGCCTTCCGGCCGTTCCATGAGGTGGCCGTTCTCGAAGCGGGCGCCGGCCCGGACGAGGGCGACGAGGTGGGGTGCGGTGACCGCTCGCCAGCGGGCTTGGGCGGATTCCACGAGCTTGAAGACCATCGCGAGGGCGGCGGCCGGGCTGCCGGCACCGCGGGTGACCTTGGTCCGAAGCTTCACCGTGCTGAACGTCGACTCGATCGGATTCGTCGTGCGCAGATGCACCCAATGTTCGGCGGGGAAGTCGTAGAACGCCAGCAGCTCGTCGACCTCGCCGGTGATCTTCTTGGTGGCCTTGGGCCACTTCGCGCCGTACGCCTTCTCGAACGCGGTGACTGCCTTCTCCGCGTGCGCGCGGTCCTCGGCGTTGTAGATCTCCTGCAGGGCCGCCCGTGCTCCGGGCTGCGCGGACTTCGGCAGCGCGTTCATGACGTTCCGCGTCTTGTGAACCCAGCACCTCTGGTGCCTGGCCTGCGGAAACACCTCCGCCAGGGCCCGCCACAATCCCATCGCGCCGTCACCGACGACGAGCATCGGATCCGTCATCCCGCGGCGACGGCAGTCCCGCAGCAGGTCCGCCCAAGACTCGGTGGACTCACGCAGGCCCTCGGCGATCGCGATCAACTCCTTGGTGCCGTCCACCCGCACGCCCATCAGGACCAACAGGCACGAATGCGTCTGCGAGAGCCGGACCTTGGGATGGACACCGTCGGCCCACACGTAGACGTAGTCGGATTCAGCCAGGTCACGGCGCTGGAACTCCGCGTGGTCGGCGGTCCACTGCTTCGTCAGCCGAGTCACCGTGGCCGGCGACAGCCCAGCCGAGGAGCCCAGGAACTGCTCCATCGCGGGCACGAAGTCACCCGAGGACAGGCCGTGCAGATAGAGCAGCGGCAGCACCTCGCTGACCTTCGGGGACTTCCGGCACCACGGCGCGAGGATCTTCGAGGAGAACCGCTTGCGCTCGCCGGTCTCCTCGTCGACCCGCTTGTCGTTCACGCGCGGGACGGCAACCTCGACCCGCCCTGCGGCCGTCGTCACCATCCGCGGCCGGTGCCGGCCGTTGCGGACCACCAGCCGACGGCCGGCACCGTCACGCTGCCCGGCCAGCTCGGCTATGTACTGATCCACCTCCGCCTCCAAGGCGGCGGCCAGCATCCGCCGGGCACCCTCCCGGACGATCTCGTCGATCAGAGAACCGGCCTCGGTGGTGCCGTCCTCGTTGACTACGCTGAGCATGGGCGTGCCTTCCCAACCGACGGTGCAACGTCGGTCTACTCGGTGACCTATCGATCACTCGGGAAGGTACGCCCTTTCACGTTCCAACCCGAGGCCGATCCACAGGTCCTGAGCATTGCTCGCCGCGACCTGCCTTCCGCGAACCTGTGCCCTCCCCGCCACGGCGGAGGGCAGCGGTGCCCATGCGCCCGAGATAGAGGTGCCGTCGCCGGACTAGGAAGACCCGATCACGCCTCCGGCGACTACCTGACGTCGGACACCCGATGGGTTCTGAACCGCTCCTTCTGCCGTTCAGCTGACTCCCGCACGCCTTCCTCGGAGATCGCGTGCCGGGCCCCTCCGCCCTATTGGACGAGGCTATTTCCCTTCCCACCTGGAACGTTATTGATGTGAGAGATGAACAGGCAGCCACCCGCGAACTCTCCGAACTCGGGCCCCAGCTCTTCACCTTCTGGGTCTCGTCCGGCAGCGAGCCGTTTGCCGTCCTCGTCGTAGATGACGCGCTCCTCCTCGGAGGCAGCCGTCCGTACGCAGGTCCCCCGCGATCAGTCGCGGGCCGCCGCCCGTCCAACCCTCAACCCGGCTGCCGCCCGACGGACATTCGCAGCCGTTCACGAAGCACTCCCTCACGCCCCGAACTGGGCGTGGAACGGCAAAGACGATCTCCGCCCGCCGGGAGGGACGGCGGGGCAGATGCGGTCAGTGCTCGGTGAGGTCCCGGATGTCCCAGCCAGCGCCGGTCATCGCGTCCGCGTACTTTTTGCTGCGGTCGCGATGGGCGGCGAGCACCAGCAAGTGAGTGGGGCGTGTCGCGCCGACGAAGACGAGCTGCACGGCGGCCTGGACGCTCTTCAGTTCCCGCAGCGGGTCGCTACTTTCGGCGATCATGCGCAGCGCCTCGGTCACGTCGAACTTCCTCCCTGTCTTCCCCAGGCACTCCAGGATCAGTGTTGCCGCGTGGGTCTCGCCCTTCGCGCTCTGGATGGTCCCGGGTACGGCCCGCACCGCCGGTACTGCGGCGATGGTCGCGGGAGCCGACCCGATAGCCGCGCCTGCCGCAGCAGCCGTGGTGAATTCCATTTCAGACTGGCGCAGTTGGCAGCCGTCGAGGAGCTTCAGCTGGACGGCCAGCTGCTCGGTGGCCTCTCCCCAGCTCGCTGCGTCGAACTCGTTCGCGTTGACGAGGAGTTCACGCAGCAGGATCCGAACCCTCCCACCGGCTGTTGCCATTGACCTCTCCAGGCGGCCGAGGGCCGGGAGCCCGTCGCCGGTCGGTGACGAGACGGACGCGCGCACGGCGTTCCACAACTCGGTGGCCGCTTCGTAGCTGTCCGGGCCTGATTTCCACCGGGCGCTTGCCGCGCGGGCCGCGCCGATCAGGGTACGGTGAGCCGTCGGGCGGCTGGTCGGGGTGTATCCGGGCAGATAGCAGGAGATCGACTGCGGGTAGACGGGTGAGGTTTTCGGGTTCTGTCGCGCGCCCAGTACACGCGGTGGACGCCGCACCAGGACGTCCTCGGGGACGGTCACAGCGGCCATGCGCTCGAAGGTCGGTACGACGTCGGACACCGTCGTCTCGTCGAACAGCAGAACCGCCACCTGGCCGTCGGGGCCGGCTCCGCGGACCTGCTGAGGCCGCCGGACGGTCAGGCGGCTGGCCACGGCCGCGATCTGCGGCCCGAAGCGGCGGCTGACCTGCAGCTCCGGGGCCCCCGGCAGCGGGAACAGCGAGGCGGGCCCGCCTACGGAGGCCGCGTCGCTGTAGATGCCCTGGTTGGTGTCGCCCACCCGCTGCACGACGGTGGATGAGGAAGCGAATACAACGTCCAGCAGTTCGTGCTGGGCGGCGCTGGTGTCCTGCGTTTCGTCGAGGAGAACAAACGGGAAGCGCGTGGTGACAGCTGCGGCGATACCCGGGTGCCGGGCGAGATACTCCTGAGCGATGGCGTACATGTCCTGGAAGCGGAAGATGCCCCGGCGCGCGAGAGTCCTTTTGAGGTCGGCCAGTTGTTTTCCGCTGGGAGAATGGGCGCCGAAGGGCAGATCCCTGGCCGCTCCGGTGACCGCGAGTTCGCCGTCCCGGTAGGTGAACGTCGCCCCGGTGACGATGCCAGTGCCCTCGTGCTGGCGCCCCACATAGCTGCGCAGGGTGGAGTATTCGGGGCGCTGCAGGAGCTGGAGCGCTGCGGTCTCGAAGGCCGCGTCGTCGACGGACCGGACCTCCACTTTCCTGTCCCGCACGGCCGGCAGCCCGAGGAAGGTGTGCACGAAGGACTGGATGGTGCCGATGAAGTGTGGATAGCGCAGAAGGCTGCGTCCTGCGGCGAGAATGCCCACTCGGTCGGCGATCTCGTTCTTGGCCGTGTTGGTGTGCGACAGCACGCACACCCCGCGGGTCGGGGAGGTCCACGCGTCGGCCATCAGCGCGAGCTTGAGCCCGATCAAGGTCGTCTTGCCCGACCCCGGGGCGGCCTGCAGGTCTTGGGTGCTCTCGCTCTGCAGGAAGTCCCACTGCTCGGCATCGAGCGGGTCCAGCCCCAGGAGCTTCACCATGGCCTCCACCTTGTCGGTGGCGAAGGCATCGGACAAGTAGGTGCGGGTCACGGGGCCACCTCGCCGCACAGGTACGTGAAAGCATCGAGCAGGTAGGGCGGGACGTCGCTGTGAGTCAGCGGCGTCGAGGCGAGCAGCTGGGCGGCGAACTGTGCGGTGATCGGCTTGCTGACGTTGTCCAGCTTGAGCGGCCGGTAGATCTTCAGGGCGGCCTCTTCCAGGGAAAGGCCCTGCCCTATCCACGTGTCGACCACCCGGTCGGCCCGTGCGATGGCCTTCTCCGTCTTGTCGGCGTCCGGCCAGGACCGTGCGGCTGCGGATGCCAGCTTGACCGCGCGGTACATCAGCCTGGCCATGGTCCAGGACGTGACCGCGAGGTCGTACTCCAGCGTCCACCAGTCGGACACGAACGTCTTCACCGGCCCGTCGTCGCCGGTGGTGAGGTTCGTGACGTACGCGGAGATCTCCTCTTCCGTCATATCCGTCCAGCGCACGAGCTTGCCCCTCATAGCCTCGGGAGTGCCGGCGGGAACGAGATCACGGTCGCGGATACAGGCCACGCGGACCGGAATCTGCTCACCAGTGCGTTGGAAGACCCGGCTGTAGCGGAACAGGCCGACGTGGCCAACGTTGACCACGCTGATCCCGTGTTCGTTGAAGGGCATGCCCAGGGCGTCGGCGAGCGCGGGCAGGAAGATCGCCTCGGCGTCTCCCTCAACCATCGCCAGCCCCCGGGCGAAGAACATGTTCGCCTTGGTGACGTCCAGGAACCGGGTCAGGAACGCGTAGTCCCCCTCGGTCAGGCGCGTCATACCGCGCCGCAGCGGAAACGTACGCCCCCTCGCGACGAGGGTCAGGCACTCGACCGGCGTCGAGGAGGCGAGGTTGGGGCTGTGGGTGGTGAGGATGACCTGCACAGGCGCCCTGTCACCTTCCTGCGGCTTCTGCGCCTTGTCCCGCAGCAGGTCCATGATCCGGGTCTGCAGCTGGGGGTGGAGGTGCGCCTCGGGCTCCTCGATCAGCAGCAGGGGAGCCAGTTCGTTCTTGCCCAGCAGGAGCAGCTCTGCAGCCATAAACAGGGCGTTGTTGTAACCGAGTCCGCGTCGCGTCCACTCGTCGGATGCTGTGAAGAGGTTCAGTTCCAGCCGCTCCAGCGCGCGGACCAGCGTCGCATCCGTGGCAACGCTGATCTTGGCGCGCAGGACGTCGTCGCCGATCGCGAACCGCTGCAGGTACGCCGAGTTGATGTCCTCACTTACCTCCGCGACAGCCTTGTTGTCGCGGATATCGCACTCAGCTCGCCGCAGAATTCCCCTCAGAGTCGACGGGGGTTCATCACCGGTCGGGTCGAAGTCGTCGACGTCCTGGTCCTTCATCGCCGGGTAGCCAGCGAGGATCTGGGACAACCGCGACCCGCGGCCCGAGCGCAGCTCCGCCTCTGCATCCCGAAGGGGGCGCAGGTAGGTAGCGCGCAGGAGTTCGCGAGCAGCGCCGTCCAGGGCGGGGCCGTTGCCGTCCGGCCCGGTCCGGGTGGTGACCGAGACCCGGTTGCGCAGCGGATCCATCCGCTGAGCCTTGAACGTGACACACAACCAGGCGGTGCCGTCGCGGTCGTGGGTGAGCAATTCCAGGAAGACCGCCTGCTCCTCGGTCGACAGATCGGTGAAGGCGCACCCGATGGTGAAGGTCTCCGCCCTCCCGTCCTTCCCGAGGTGGAAGTCGTCCTGGGAGACCCGGTAGTAATCCGATGCTGCGGACTGCAGGCACAGCCGGATCGCGTCGACAATCGCCGTCTTCCCGCTGTCGTTCTCCCCCACGAGCACATTAGTCCCGGCCGTGAACGACAGGCTCAGCGCATCATTCCGCTCGCCCTCGCCCTGCGCCGCGGGTCCGAAGACCCGGAAGTTCTCGACCCGCAGATGCGCCAAGTACACACAGTCCCCCGCCAGCAGAGGCCGCGACACCTCTTATCCGGAAAGGAGCCCCCGGGCGGCGCGGCCCTTGATCGATAATTTCGGAATCCTACGCTCTTCGTGGTCCCCGCCCGGGGAAAATCCGGCAGACCGGTGGGCACCAACACCGCGAGGGCAACTCCCCCGGTGGCGGCAACGGAGCGCTAGGCGCTGGTTGTAGACCGCACGACGCGGAGGGGTGCGTCACAAGCCGACGGGTTCTTAAGCAGGGGGTTTGCTTCATGAGCGGGTGGTCGCACCGTGTGCTCACCGCCAGGCCCGCCAAGGCTGGCGGCGAAGGTTAGGGGCGCAGGAGTGTGCCCAGCGAACCCTTTGAGCTCGTAACACGATCTTGCTGAAGTGCGCTGATGGGGCGTAACCGGTGTGACGATTCGGCTGTTCGTGAGGGTGTGGGCACTCGACCGTGGATCGTTGACGATGAGTTGTGGGCGGTGATCGAGCCGTTGCTGCCTCCGTGGCCGGAGCGGTCGCCGGGGCCGCGTCCGATGTCGGACCGGCTTTGCCTGCAGGGCATCCTGTTCGTCCTCTACAACGACATAGCCTGGCAACTCCTGCCCTTGGAAGTGGGTTTCGACTCAGGGCAGACGTGTTGGCGCCGCCTGGACCGTTGGCAGAAGGCAGGGGTTTTCGGAGCAATGCTCAGGACCTGTGGATCGGCCTCGGGTTGGAACGTGAAAGGGCGTACCTTCCCGAGTGATCGATAGGTCACCGAGTAGACCGACGTTGCACCGTCGGTTGGGAAGGCACGCCCATGCTCAGCGTAGTCAACGAGGACGGCACCACCGAGGCCGGTTCTCTGATCGACGAGATCGTCCGGGAGGGTGCCCGGCGGATGCTGGCCGCCGCCTTGGAGGCGGAGGTGGATCAGTACATAGCCGAGCTGGCCGGGCAGCGTGACGGTGCCGGCCGTCGGCTGGTGGTCCGCAACGGCCGGCACCGGCCGCGGATGGTGACGACGGCCGCAGGGCGGGTCGAGGTTGCCGTCCCGCGCGTGAACGACAAGCGGGTCGACGAGGAGACCGGCGAGCGCAAGCGGTTCTCCTCGAAGATCCTCGCGCCGTGGTGCCGGAAGTCCCCGAAGGTCAGCGAGGTGCTGCCGCTGCTCTATCTGCACGGCCTGTCCTCGGGTGACTTCGTGCCCGCGATGGAGCAGTTCCTGGGCTCCTCGGCTGGGCTGTCGCCGGCCACGGTGACTCGGCTGACGAAGCAGTGGACCGCCGACCACGCGGAGTTCCAGCGCCGTGACCTGGCTGAATCCGACTACGTCTACGTGTGGGCCGACGGTGTCCATCCCAAGGTCCGGCTCTCGCAGACGCATTCGTGCCTGTTGGTCCTGATGGGCGTGCGGGTGGACGGCACCAAGGAGTTGATCGCGATCGCCGAGGGCCTGCGTGAGTCCACCGAGTCTTGGGCGGACCTGCTGCGGGACTGCCGTCGCCGCGGGATGACGGATCCGATGCTCGTCGTCGGTGACGGCGCGATGGGATTGTGGCGGGCCCTGGCGGAGGTGTTTCCGCAGGCCAGGCACCAGAGGTGCTGGGTTCACAAGACGCGGAACGTCATGAACGCGCTGCCGAAGTCCGCGCAGCCCGGAGCACGGGCGGCCCTGCAGGAGATCTACAACGCCGAGGACCGCGCGCACGCGGAGAAGGCAGTCACCGCGTTCGAGAAGGCGTACGGCGCGAAGTGGCCCAAGGCCACCAAGAAGATCACCGGCGAGGTCGACGAGCTGCTGGCGTTCTACGACTTCCCCGCCGAACATTGGGTGCATCTGCGCACGACGAATCCGATCGAGTCGACGTTCAGCACGGTGAAGCTTCGGACCAAGGTCACCCGCGGTGCCGGCAGCCCGGCCGCCGCCCTCGCGATGGTCTTCAAGCTCGTGGAATCCGCCCAAGCCCGCTGGCGAGCGGTCACCGCACCCCACCTCGTCGCCCTCGTCCGGGCCGGCGCCCGCTTCGAGAACGGCCACCTCATGGAACGGCCGGAAGGCAAGGCAGCATGAACAGCCGGCACCAAAGCGACGAGCCCGCCGAGCACCGGCGATTCACCCACTACATGCAGGCCCTGCAGACCGTCGCCGCGGCGGACGAAGCCGACCTGCTGGCTGCTGTTCTCCGCGACGAGGACACCACCATGGCCGCCAGCGCGGTGAGCCGACACATGGACCGCCGGGCCACCGAACTTCTCACCGACCCGGCATTCACGGCATGGGCCCAGGCCATGTCCAGGGTGATCGACCAGCACGACTTCCTCACCACCCGACTCCTCGAATGGTGCCTGCTCAGGACCCTCGCTCTGGGCGAACCGTGGGCCGCCGAGGAGCTTACCGACGCCTCCGACTGGCTCCAGCGCACAGCCGTGACCACACAGATCGTCACCGCACCCGACGTCCTGCGACTACTCGCAGAACGCGGGAGGACCCGCCGAGTCCGCAAGGCGGCCCAGCACCGACTCCATCACCTCAAGAAATCAGGCTGACTTGATCCACAAGTCTTGACTATTGCTCGGGGTTTTCGATCGGTTGCACCGGGTCCTGCTCGCCAAGCTGAACGCGGCCGGCGAACTCGACTGGTCGCGCGCGTGCGTGGATGGCTCCCACATCCGCGCGAAAAAGGGGGGCCCGACACCGGTCCGTCGCCGGTCGACCGGCGGAAGACGGGCAGCAAACACCACTTGATCCGCGACGGACGCGGCACCCCACTCAAGGTCATTACCACCGCGGCGAACGTCAACGACGTCACCCAGACCCTCGCCCTGGTCGACGGCATCCCACCTGTCGCGGGCCGCCCCGGCCGGCCCCGCCGACGACCCAAAGCCCTCCTCGGCGACAAGGGCTACGACTCCAACCCCAACCGTGACGAGCTGCGTCACCGCCGGATCCTGCCCGTCATCTCCCGCAAGGGATCGCCGAACATCAAGGGCCTGGGCAAGCTCCGATACGTCGTCGAGCAGACCTTCGCCCTTCTCCATCACTTCAAACGACTCGCCGTCCGCTGGAAACGCCGCACCGAACTCCACTACGCCTTCGTCTCTTTGGCCTGCAGCCTGATCTGCTGGAGACGCCTCAAGAAGGCCCGATCATGATCGCGCCACGAGCTTTTGGCTACAGCACACACCACTCACCCAGAGGGCCAGCCGCCCGAGTCTGGGCGAAGTCGTGCACCAGGTCCCACGCCCGATCAACATCCAGGACAAAGTCGCCCGTGAACGCGGCGAGGCCGTCCATGATCGGGACTTCAACCTCGGCACCCGAGGGCACGGTGCCGTCCCCTACGAGCAGAGACATCCGCTCGGTGTCACTCATCAGGTGGACGACAGCGTGATCACCCCGGAACGCCAGGGTCAACACAGGGAACTCCCTGTTCGGCGACCGAACCTCAACGAACCCCTCACCACGAGAACGCAGGTCGCTGAAGCGGTCTGACAGGTCCTTCACCTCTGAACGTCTTTCAACCAGATGGAACAGTCCCGACTCCGGCGAAGTCGCCGCCCACACCACGCTCATCCAGTCGCTCTTCCTCACACAGGTCATCGCCCACGATCCAGGGCCACGCTCCCACGCTCCACCACGACACGACTACTGGGATTGAGCCGCATAATCGTGTTACGAGCTCTTTGATTTCTTCGCCACCGGTTGTTCGACAACCGGGGCGGTGCCCCGGGGAGATGGTCCCCGGTACCCGCGCACTGCTGGAGTTACTGCTACAGGGTCTTCCGACCGCAACGAATGCCGCGTGTGATTTCTGCACACGGCGCACGGCCCGCGGGTGCTGTTTTTCATGTCAGGCATCCGCCCTGTCTTCGTTGAGGTCTTCGCCTCGGCTGCCCCCGGCCGGTTCCCCCCACCGGCCGGGGGCCGCGGTGTATCCGGGCACGGAAGTGACCCGAAACCGGTAGACCGTCCGGGTCGCGTCCGGCACGCTCCAGGAATGGAAGCGCACATCGCCTCGCTCCCCGTCGTCTACGCGGACGAGTCAATGAACTCCGGGCAGAACCTCCTCGACCCGAACCAGCCCGTATTCAGCGTGGCCGGAGTGCACCTGCCCGACGACCTGGCCGCGTCCATCGTGGACGAAATCAGGGCCCAGATACCGCCCTCCCAGAAGGAGCCAAAGTACACCTCGCTGGTGCGCTCCTCGGGCGGCCGGAAGGCCCTGATGCGGGCGTTCGCGCAGCTCCCGGAGGGAAGCGTTCGGGTCAGCTACGCGCACAAGGGGTTCATGGTCGCCACCAAGATGGTCGACATCCTCGTGGAACCTCTGGCCCACCGGGACGGACTCAATCTCTACGAGAACGGGGCACTGCAACTGGCCGGAATGTTGCATCTCATCGGGGTGACCACGGGATTTGAGGCCAGTCACAAGAAGATGCAGGAAGCGTTCGTCGGTTGGATGAGACGACAGACCAGCACCGACAACCTGTTCGCCTCCATTGCCGAACACCGAAAGTCGGTCTCAGTGCAGAGCGAGGAGCTGTCGCAATGGCTCGAGCTTCTGGAGCACTGCCGTTCCGTAGCCGACGCAACCAGCCGGGAGGACAGGGACGATTCGCTCGACCCTGCCGTTCCGACGCTCTACGTCATCGCCGCCGGGTTCCGAGAAGACCTCGGGGATTTCCGTCTCGTTCACGACGACTCCAAGGTAATCGATCGCCACTCGGCAAACCTGAGCAGCGTGCACCTGCTCCCCGACGTCGCCCGGCCAGGGAAATTCAACAGGCAGGCGGCAAGTCACATCTCATTCGCGGACAGCCTCGACCACCCGCAGTTCCAGATCGCTGACTGGACGGCGGGTGCCGTGCGCCAGTGGGCTACCTGGCTGGCTGTCGGCGGCAGAGACCGGTTCGCCGAAGAGCTTGGCCCCGTGGTCGACGCGTGGTCGCTCTGGGGGGTCTGGCCGCCGAACCCGGAGGGCTGACGGGCGTTCGTGGCCTGTTCGTGTTCGGTCTCCCGCGAAGCGGGTTCCGACTGCCGAGCGACCGGCTGCCCGGGGCCGGTGATGGCGGGTTGGGGTGTCCGGCGTGAGCCCCATGGAGGGGATCGTTGTGTGCCCTTCGGCGGGCCTGCCAGGGATTCCGGCGGCCGGAGGGGGGCCCGGAGGTCACCTGGCAAGCCGTCAGGAGTGCAGTGAGGCCCGTACAGGGATGAGGTGCCGGGCTGCTCGCCCCTGCCTTCTGTGCGGGTCTCCATTTTTCGTGCCGGATCCCGCAGTGGGCGTCGCGATCGATCGGCCGTCCTGCGGGGGGTGGCCGTCGTCTTTTGATCCGCCAGGCTCTCCTCCTCCATCAGTGAGACCAGCTCCGCGAGACCTGCTGGCGGCCGTCCGCGAGCAGGCCCTGGGAGGAGGAGTAGAAGGTTCCTGAAAATGGCCTCTGGCCTACGGAAACGCGAGGGGTCGGTGCTTCAAAATGAGCACCGCGTGCCCAAAATAGGCACCGCTCCGGGTCCTCCCCGCCGACGCGGAGTGTTCCGCCCGCGCTGTCGGGGGTCAAGGACCTCCAGGAGTCCACGCCGGCGCGGGGGCGTTCCGCTGCGCGGGAGGCTGTCGTCCCGGCCCTTGCCGTACTGCCCGCCGACGCGGCGCCAAGCCGGTCCCGAAGCAACCCGCCAGCTCGCCGCCGCTACGGGCCGGCGGTTCGGGGTGCACTCCGTGCCGGCCAAGATCCGAGCCATACGCGGACCAGCCGCCTACAGTTTGGCCGCACAGCGGCCGTTTCCGCTGGTCAGGGGTCATGCGGGGCGTGTATCCCCATCAGACGAAGAACCTACTGGCACTCCGCCCAGGCGGCTGATTGGGACCGCTCGGCACACTAATCCCCCGGCACCTTGCCACACCCGCACAGCCAGGAGGCCACCTGACCAGCGGGACAACATACCTGACGGCCCATCAGAACGAGCGTCAAATGAGCGTCACGATGCCTCGGCGAGCGTCATTTCAGCGTCAAGATATCGCCCGTAACGCCCACAGTGCACATAACGCACACCACCCAAACCTGCAGGTCAGACGCCCTTTGCGATGGGTTCGAGGATCGCCACGCACTCCACATGGTGCGTCATCGAAAAGAGATCCAGCAAAAACAAGTGAAAGAAAGTCACGGGTCAGCGGCCCGTGAGGCTCAAATCGGACAGGCCGCCGGTGTGCGTTACGTGCAGAGTGGGCGGAATATGCAGCGCGCTGACGCTTCCTGCCTGTGTCCGGGCGCGCGACAAGAGCCGGGCGAGGGCCGGCTGCGAAGTCCGCGCGGCGTCCATTCAGCACCTGTGGGTCCGGGAAGCCGGTGAGGCTCGGAGGGCAGGGCCTCACGGTGTTGGCGTCCCGTCATCTGGTGTAGGTGATCTTGGCTGGGAAGTACCTCTACGCCAACCGAGTGGTGAACACCGCTTTCGCGATACTTCCGTGGCCAGGAGCACGCCGACACCCGTCGGAGAGCGGGTTCAACATGACCGGGACCGGCGCATCGCGCTGCTCATGATGTGTGTCCTAGCATCTTGCGAAGCATTGGGGAGAGGACCAACAGTCGGGACTGTCCACGCCCGTACGCCGCTGCTGCGAGCGCACCGACGGCAAGGGCTGCGCCGATGGCGGCCTTTTTGCGCGAGCTTGTGCCAGCGGGCCGGGAAGGGGACGCGGGGGCCGGCGGCTGGGTGATCACCCGGGGGTACGGCCGCACGGCCGCCGTATAGCGGCGTCGGCAGACCTGCGCGACCCGTGCACGCCCCGCGGGTGGCAGTGCGGAGAGGCGGTCCAAGAACATCGACTCATACCGGTCGACCTCGCGGCGCAGCTCCGCGGCGGCCGCGTCGCCGAAGAGCTCCACGAAGGCGGCGTAGACGTTCAAGGTGCCCGAGGCGACGTCCTGTTCGTAATGCCCGAGGTCGTTCGCTATGTCCGCCAGCACTTCCACCGGCCAGAGCAGGTCTCTGGTCGCGGCGTCCATCGACCGTCCGCGCAGGGCGAAGGTCATGGGTCGCAGCAGGCGTACGTCGGTGGGTCGCAGTTCGACCAGGGCCAGGGCGTCCTGACGGGTGACGGTGCCGCGCGACGTGGTGGCGTTCTCCAAGCGGATGAACCGTTCCGCCTCGTCGACCAGGAAGGCCACGTCCTCGTTCCATGCCCCCAGGACCCGCAGCACCTTCTCGAAGGCCTTCTTGTACGTATGGAACGCCTCGTAGTCGTTGTTGCGCTCGGCGTCGAAGTCCACCGACGAGTTGCGTTCGGCCACGGAGTCGACGCGGTAGACCAGGACTCGACGCCGAGCAGCACGGGCGTGAGACGTAAGCGCTGCCGGCGCGCGGCACCTCGTCCACGACGTAGTACATCCGCAGCACATAGTCCCGCGTGATGCCCGCCGCCTTCCCCAGCGGGGTAGACGCCAGGCGTGCCAAACCGTTCACCATGTTTCCTTTCCGGAGGTGTCCGGGGAGCGGACGTCGACGCGCGCCAGGCGACCGCGAAGCCGACCACGAGCCCCAGCATGACGCCGCCCACGACGTCGGCGGCGTGGTGGGCGTCCGCCAGCACGCGGGAGACGCCGACAGCCGCCACGAAGGTCGAGCCCAGGCACAGGCACAGCCACCACGGCGGCGTGCCGGTACGCAGCACGACCAGGAGCACCATGAGGATCAGCGTCGCGGAGGCCATGTGCCCGGACGGGAAGCTGTACCCGGGAGCGGGGACCGTGCCGTCGACCGGCGGCGGCATCGGCCGCCGCACCAGCGCTTCGAGCGCCGTCTCCGCCGCGAACTGAGCGCCCGCTACTGGGCGGTGATCGGCGGCCTCGCCTGGCACTGGAACACCAGCGAGTGGCTGCTGGGGGTGGTTCTGGCGCGCGGCGGCCGGCACACCGCCGGGCTCACGGCCGGACCCCTGCTCGTGGGCGAGGACCGGCTCACCCACCAGGCCGACCGTGCCCTGGACCGGGTCGCCGCGGCCACCCCGGAGGACGAGGAACGACTGCTGCAGGAGTACCTGCGGTGCTTCGGCCACCTGGTGTACAGCCTCGACCCGGCCGAACCCACCGCGATCGACGATCCTTCCGTGCTCCGCTCGGTGATCGCGGGCCGCCGCGACGGCGGCGAACCGAGTGCCCTGGCACCGGCATCGAGCCCTGGCGGCGCCCCGGCACCCCGGCTCGGACGCGGGCCGGTCGGCCGACTACGGCGCGGGGTCCACCGGTGGGCGTACCACTGGAGCGGAGTACGGGACGAGGCCCTGCACTCCTTCACGCTCGGCTGGCCGTTGATGCGGGCCGGCTATCTCGAACTGGGCCGCCGACTGGTCCTCGCCGGCCTGCTCGACGTCGAAGACGACGTGTTCTACCTGACCGGGGAGGAGCTGAGCGGCTGGGTGAACGCCGATGCGGACGACCCGCGGTGGCGCGCACTGGTCCGTGAACGCCGACTGCGGCGCCAGAGGCAGCGGCGGCTCGACCCGCCCGATGTGGTCCCCGCCGACGCGCGCATCACCCTCTTCGGGTCCGACATCACCTCCTTGGCGCTGTTCGGGGCCGAGCGGGGGCAGGACAAGGGCGACGGGCTGAGCGGATCAGCGGTGAGCCCGGGCAGCTACACGGGCCGGGCCCGGGTGATCCACGAGTTCGCGGACGCGGGCACACTGGAGAAGGGGGAGGTCCTCGTCGTACGCCAGGTAACGCCGGCGTGGGCGCCGCTGCCGGCCCGGGCCGGCGCGGTGGTGGCCGACGTCGGGGGCGCGCTGTCCCACGGCTCGGTGGTGGCGCGCGAGTACGGCATCCCGGCAGTGATGGGCGTGCGGACCGCGACCTCGCGGATCGGAACCGGGGACATGCTGGCCGTGGACGGCGACAGCGGCACCGTGAGGTTACGGAGTGAGGCGTGACCCCGACCGAGTCCCCGCCGAGGAGCACCGGCACGCGCGGCCGGGTGATCCAGGTGCTGCTGTTCGTGGCGGTGGGCATCAGCCTGGTTTTCACCCTGTGGGGTATGGACCGGGACCATCTGTGGGCGGCGCTGAAGGGAGCCGACTGGCGCTGGCTGGCCGTGGCCGTCCTGGCCAATGTGGCCTCGTGCGTGGCGTGTCCGCTTACCTGGAGAAGGCCGCGCAGCGGCAGATCGAGCGGGACAACCTGGACGAGCTGATCGCCGACTTCGACAAGACCCACGGCCCCGCCGACCCGGAAGCCGTTGCAGCCAAGCGGGCCAAGCTCACCGGCGGCACCTCCTCCGACGCCGGGACGGCCGCGTGAGCGGCGCCCTGATCCTGGACAGCGAGGGCCTGGCCAAGGCCGTGCAGCGCGACCGCGAGGTACACGAGTGGCTCACCGCCGCCCGCGACGCAGACCTTCCGGTGATCACCTCGGCGGCCGTGCTCGTCGAGGTGATCCACCCCCGGATCAACGACGCCGCGCTGAAGTGGACGCTGTCCCGGCTGCGGGTCGAACCGGTCAGCCAGGCGCTCGCCCAGTCCGCCGCCACCCTGCTACGCGCGGCCGGACTGCACGGCCACAAGTACGCCATCGACGCCATGCTCTGCGCCACCACCCTCGCCCAGCCAGGCCGCGTCACCATCCTCACGTCCGACGTCGTGTACATCACCCTCCTCACCACCGACCACCCCCGCGTGACCGCCGAGAAGATCTGACGCGGGCCGCCGCATCGGCGACTGCTGCGATGGAGTTACGGTCGCTTGGAGTGGCCCCCGAAATTCCGACACCTGGACGCTGGATGATTCGCCATCCAGGGGAAGTGCTCCAAGGCGGCAAAGCGGAAGAACTACCCCGAAGAGTTCAAGCGGGACGCGGTGGACCTGGTGGGTTCCTCGCCGGACCGTTCCCTCACCGACATCGCCCACGGCCTGGGCACCCATCTGGAAACCCTGCGCAGAATGGGTCCGCGAGGACCGGACCCGCGCCCAGGCGGCGGACGGCGGGGGTGGCACCGGCATGACCCCTGACGAGAAGGAAGAGCTCAAGCGCCTGCGGCGGGAGAACGCCCGGCTGAAGGAGGACAACGAGATCCTCCGGAAGGCCGCCGCCTATTTCGCGCGGGAGACGACACGGTGATCCGCTTCCGTTTCGTCGACGAGCACCGGAACGCCCACAAGGTGAAGCGGATGTGCGACGTGCTCGGCTGGGACCGCTCCGGCTACTACGCCTGGCACCAGAACAAGGAGGCACGACAGGAGAAGGCCGATGAGGAAGAGGGTCTGGCCCGTCGCATCCGCGAGATCCACACTGATTCACGGGATGCCTACGGGGTCCGCCGGATCACTCAGAAGCTGCGCGGCCTTGGGTGCATCGTGAACCGCAAACGCGTCGCGCGGATCACGCGGGACCGTGAGATCGTCGGGATAACGCGACGGAAGTCGCGGTCGCTGACGAAGCAGGACCGCACGGCGCCTCCCGCACCGGATCCCATTCAGCGGGACTTCACTGCGCCGATGCCGGGGCTGAAATTCGTCGGGGACATCACCTGTCTGCCGACGGCTGAGGGTTGGCTGTATCTGGCGACGGTGATCGACCTGTGCACGCGTGAGGTCGTGGGCTGGTCAATGGAGGATCACATGCGCACCGAGCTGGTCGCGGATGCCATTCGGATGGCCCATGCGGGCGGTCGCACGGCTGGCAACGCGATCTTTCATTCAGATCGCGGCTCGCCATACACGTCCCATCAATTCCGGGGATTTTTGGCCGAGTTGGATCTGAGGCAGAGTACCGGCCGGACCTGTTCGTGCTTCGGCAACGCCGCCGCGGAGAGCTTCATCGCCGTCCTGAAAGCAGAGATCGGTACGACCGTCTGGGAAACCCGGGCGCAGGCTCTACAGGACGTTTTCCGCTGGATCGCGGAACAGTACAACCGGGAGCGGATCCACTCGATGATCGGCTGCATCACGCCGTACCAGGAGAGGCTCCGCCGGCATCAACGACTGGGCCTCGCGGCATAGAACGGAAGTGTCGGGACCTGATGGGTCATTTCGCATGTCTTCGTTCCCGTAGCCCGGACGCTCGCGACCCGCTCCGCGGCCGGGAGCGGGATTCGCGAGGTTCCTCAGTGGGCCTCGGCGGCCTGATTGGTCCAGACGGCGTACATCTGGGTGTACTTGCCGTCGGCGGCGAGGAGCTGGTCGTGCGCACCGACCTCGACGATGCGGCCCTCGTCGACGACGACGATGCGGTCGGCCTTCATCGCGGTGGAGAGCCGGTGTGCGATCAGGATCGCGGTGCGGCCCTCCAGCAGCACGTCCAGAGCCTCCTCGATCTTGGTCTCGGACTGGAGGTCCAGGTTGGACGTGGCCTCGTCCAGGACCAGCACCCGGGGCTGGGCCAGGAAGGCCCGTGCCAGGGCGACGAGTTGCCGTTCGCCGGAGGACAGCGACTGGCCCCGCTCCTGGACGACGGTGTCGAGGCCGTCGGGCAGCCGCTCGACCACGTCGACCAGGCCGACCACCCGCAGCGCCTCCCGGACCCGGTCGTCGGAGGCGTCCGGGACGGCGAAACGGATGTTGTCCCGGAGCGGCCCGGCGAACAGGAAGGGTTCCTGCGGAACGACGCCGATCTGCCGGCGGAGGGACTCTATCCGCACGTCCCGGAGGTCGCGCCCGTCGATGAGGATCCGGCCGGACGTCGGGTCGTAGAACCGGGTGACCAGTTTGGCGAGGGTGGACTTGCCGGCACCGGTGGGGCCGACGAACGCCACGGTCTCACCGGCCCGGATGTCCAGCGACACCTCGGAGATCACCGGCCGGTCGGGAACATAGCCGAACGTGACGTCCTCGAAGACGATCTCGCCCTCGACGTTCGGCAGGTCGACGGCTCCGGGAGCCTCCTCGACCTCCGCCCGCGTGCTCAGGAGCTCCCTGAGCTTCACGATCGACGACTGCCCCTGCTGGTACGTGTTGTAGAGCTGCACCAGTTGCTGGATGGGCTGGAAGAAGGCGCCCAGGGAGAGCAGGAACGCCACCAGCTCGCCGATGGTCAGCTCCCCGTCGGCGACCATGCCGGCTCCGATGGCCAGCAGCGCGAGCTGCCCCGCGACACCGATGACCTGGGTGCTCGGCGTGTAGATCGAGTTGATCCGTCCGGTGCGGACATTGGCGTCGTAGTACGTGCCCGTGACCTGTCGGTGTTGCTCGATGTTGTGCCGCTGCCGGTTGTGCGCCGTGACGATGCGCACTCCCTGCAGGCTCTCGGAGAGATCGGCGATGACGGCGGCGATGGTGTCCCGCACCCGCACGTAGCCCTTGCCGGACGCCCGGTGGAACCACACGGACAGCGCGGTCAGGACGGGCACGACCAGTACGACGGTGATCAGCGCCAGCCGCACGTCGAAGGTGAACAGCACCACCGTGACAACGACCATGGTCAGGCCCTGGACGGCGAACTGTGCCAGACCGTCCTGCAGCAACGCCTGGAGGTTCTCGATGTCGCTCGTCATCCGGGTCATGATCACGCCGGACTTCTCGCCGGTGTAGAAGTTCAGCGAGAGCCGCTGCAACTGGGTGAAGACCCGTACCCGCAGGTCGTTCATCACCCACGCGGCGATCCGCCCGGTCACCTTGACCCGCGCGGCCTGCGCGGCACCGGTGACCACCAGACTGACCAGGTACAGGATCGCGACCAGCACCAGTGTGCCGGAGTCCTTCGCCGTGATGCCGTCGTCGATGCCGATCTGGGTCAGCTTCGGACCGGCCTGGAGCGTCAGCGCCTCCAGGGCCACGAACACGCCGGCCAGCAGCACGATCGGCCAGTACGGGCGGATCAGCCGCCGCAGACTCAGCTCGGCGCCGTCGGGATCGGGCCGGGCGTGCTCGAACACGACCTCGGGCTCGGGATGTTCCGGCTCGGTCTTCAGCAACGTGTCGACGCTCGCCTGCATCTCCGGCGGCACTCCGGCGAAGGGCAGACCTGGCGCGGTGGCCTTGCCGCCTCCGTTGAACGCGGCGCCACCTCCCGTGGGAGACGTCATCGGCCCACACTCCCCATTTCCTCGATGCTCTCGTCCGCCTGCGCCAGCACTTCCGCGTACAGCGGCGTGCTCGCGAGCAGCTCCTTGTGCGTGCCGTCCGCGACGATCCGGCCGCCGTCCAGCAGCACCACGCGGTCGGCCAGGCTGATCGTGGACAGCCGGTGCGCGACGATCAGCGTCGTCCGGCCGGCGAAAAGAGACCGCAGCCCGGCGTGGATCTCCTGCTCCACCTGGACGTCGATGGCGCTGGTGGCGTCGTCGAGCACCAGCACCGGCGGATTCACCAGCAGCGTCCGGGCGATCGCGATGCGCTGCCGCTGCCCGCCGGACAGCGTGTAGCCGCGTTCGCCGATGACGGTGTCGTAGCCCTCGGACAGTTCGGTGATGAACTCGTGGGCCCCGGCCAGCCGGGCCACCCGCTCGATGTCGGTGATGTCCGCGTCCGGCCGCCCGTAGGCGATGTTGTCGCGGACCGACGCCGAGAACAGGAACGGCTCGTCCAGTACGACGCCGACGGCGTCCCGTAGGCTGTGCAGGGTCAGGTCCCGCACATCGTGCCCGTCCACGCTGACGGAGCCGGCGCGCACGTCGTAGAAACGCGGCAACAGTCTGGCCGCGGTGGACTTTCCGGTGCCGGTCCGGCCGACCAGCGCCACGGTCTCGCCGGGGCGGAGCCGCAGCGAGAACCCCTTCAGCACGTCGAGGCCGTCGCCGTAGCCGAAGGTGACATCGTCGAACCGGACGTCACCGCGCAACCCGGTGATCTCCCGCGCGTCGGGGGCGTCCGCGATCTCCGGCTTCTCGTCCAGCACCTCGTACAGCCGCCTGGCCGCGGCCGACGACCGCTGCCCCAGCATGATCAGGTTGCCGATCACCTGGAACGGAACCTGGAGCATCATGAGATAGGCGTTGAAGGCCAGGATCGCGCCGACGCCCAGCTCGCCGTGAATGACCAGGTATCCGCCGTACAGCAGCACGATCGCCATGCCGACGCGGGGCAGGTTCTGCACCAGGGGCGTCCACCGCGCGCGCAGATCGGCGTCCTTCACGTTCGCCCAGGCGACGCTCGTCGCGGCCTTCTGCAGCGAGGCGAGCTGGCTCCGCTCGGCCGCGAACGACTTGACCACGCGCACGCCGTTGACGTTCTCGTCCACCACGGTCGCGACATCGGCCAGCCGGGCCTGGATCAGCCAGGACACCGGGAACAGGGACCGTTGCATGCGCCGGCTGGCCACGAACATCAGCGGCATCGGCAGCATGGCCAGGATGGCCAGCGGCACGTCGATCGCCAGCATGTACGCGAACGACACCAGCGAGATACCGGACTGCACCAGCAGGTACGGCGCGAACGCCAGATACATCTGCACCGCGCGGATGTCGGAGTTGGCACGGGAGATGAGCTGCCCGCTCTGCATCCGGTCGTAGAACGGGAACGACATGGCGGTCAGGTGCTCGTACACGATGTTGCGCAGGTCGTACTCGACCCTGGCCGCGGCACGGAAGAGCAGTTGCTTGGACAGGTAGCCGACGACCAGCATGATCACCGTCATCCCGACCAGCCACCACATGTAGTGCGACAGCGACACCCTGTCCGACACGATCGAGTTGTCCACCGCGTCCTGGATCAGCCTCGGCACCTGTACGGCCACCAGCATGCTGGCCCCGGACATCACCAGGGCCGCGCTGAACATCCACCGGTGTGCCCGGACCAGCGGCCACGCTCGCCGTAACCAGGACCTGCTCGGGTCGGGGTCGATCGCCGCGCTTGGCGGCGGATACGTCTTGTTCACCTGAATTCCCCTCTGTGCACGCCCTCGCGGGCGACCCACTCGGCCTGCTCAAGGCAGCATCAACTACACATGGAGCAAGGCATGTTCGACGGTCCACGTGTGGGCCCCACGAATGCAGGATAGCAAAAGAAGGTACGACGTACGCAGTTTGTTTTTTTCGGCGACCCGTGCGAGCCTCGGTCGCCGGGTGGAGGCCGACGAGCGGACCCCGAGGTCACGGAACGTGCCCTTCCAGTCGGCTCGCAGACCTGAACGGTCGATGCATGCTCCACCCGCACCATCAACCACGCGGAGGTCGGATCATTGGTTACCGTTGTCTTCGGCGCACGTGGAAACGTCGGCCGCAATGTCGCTGCCAGCCTGCTGGCCGTCGGCGAGAAGGTCAGGGGCACCAGCAGAAACCCGGAAGCGGGCGGCTTCCCGTCCACGCTGGAGGTCGTCCAGGCCGACCTGGAGCGCCCCGAGACCCTGCCCGCGGTGCTGGCAGGTGCCGACAAGGTGTTCCTGTACGCCAAACCGGAGGAGATCGAGGCCTTCGTGGCGGCGGCGCAGTCCGCCGGCGTCCGGCAGGTGGTCCTGCTGTCGTCGGTGTCGGTCGTGATGGCCACCTCCGAACAGAACCCGATAGCCCGGATGCACCGGACGGTCGAGCTGGCCATCGAGCGGTCGGGGCTGGACTGGACGTTCATCAGGCCGGGCATGTTCGCCACCAACGCCCGTTGGTGGTGGGGGGAATCGATCCGCGGGGAGGGCGTCGTGCGCCTTCCGTACCCGGAAGCGCAGAACGCACCCGTCCATGAGAAGGACATGGCCGCGCTCGCCGTGACCGCTCTGACCGAGCCCGGTCACTCCCATCAGGCGTACACCGTCCACGGATCCGAGTCGCTGACGCTGCGGCGCCAGGTGGAGCACATCGGTGAGGCCCTCGGGCGCCCGATCCGGGTGGAGACGGTCTCTGTCGAGCAGGCGCGGGAGGAATTCGCCGAGAAGGCGCCGTCGAATGTGGCCGAAGCGCTACTGCGCATGTGGGCCGCCGCCGACGGCGTTCCGGCCCCGGTCTCGGTCATCGTCGACAGGATCACCGGCAGGCCCGCGCACACGTTCGCGCAGTGGGCCGCCGACCACGCCGACGACTTCCGCTGAGCCGTCCTCCTCGGCTGACCGCCGTGCGGTGGTCAGCCGAGGAGAAGCAACATGCCCATGGGTGGACTCCGATGTCTACGACTCTGGCCAGGGCACGTCGGTCTCGACCGGGACGGTGTAGTCGACGCCGGGGACGTCGAAGCCGTACAGGGCACGGCACTGGGCCCGGAACCACGCGGTGTCGGCCAGCGCGGTGACGGTCGCGGGAGTGATGGACCGCCAGCGTTCGGCCACCGCCGCCTGGACCGGCTCGGACAGCTCCCAGCCATCGAGGCGGATGCGGCCGGAGTCGTCCACGTCGGGCCGGCGCGCGGTGAGCTGGTGCCACAGGTCGAGCGACTGCGCCACGGGGGACGGGAAACGGTCGCCGAGAACGCCACGGAGCAGACTCACGTAGAGCGGGATGCCCGGGATGGCGGTCAGCGCCTGGGTGACCAGGGCGCCGTTCACCGAGGTGAAGGCGCGGCCGTCCACCGCGGCCAGCCGCTCGGTCAGGGCGCGCGCGGTGGACTCCAGGTCGGCCTTGGCGGCGCCGATCGTGCCCCCGCGGTAGATCGCCGAGGTCAGCGGCGAGCCGATGTACGTGAGGGCGACCGTGCGAAAGCCGCTCCGTAGCAGCCCGCGCTCGGCCAGCGCCGTGATCCAGCGGGACCAGTCCTCGCCGCCCATGACCCCCACGGTCGCGGCGGCCTCGGCCTCGGTCGCCGGGGCGACGGTGACCTCCCGCACCTGCGCGGCTCCGTCGTCGGCGAACTCCAGGTTCCGGGTGGTGTGCGGCGCGCCGAGCGGCTTGAGCACCGACTGGTAGGTCGTGCCGCTCCGCGGTTCGGTGCGCCGGGGCGCGGCGACGCTGTAGATCAGGTAGTCCACGCCGCCGAACCGCTCGGCCAGCAGATCCAGCGTCTCGGTCTTCGTGGTGTCGGCGAAGGCGTCGGCGTTGCGGAACGAGAAGTCCGCCCCGAGCTCGCGGGCGATCGCGTCGGTGGCGACCGTGCGGTACCACCCGGCGCTCGCACTGCGATGCCCGGCCGGCCGTTCGAGGCCGATCCCCACGCCGTCGATGCCGTACCGCACCAGCCCGGCGATCGTGCTCGCCAGACCGTAGCCCGAGCTCGACCCGATGACCAGCGCCGTCGGCCGCCGCGCCGGTGGCTTCTCCGGGACCGGCACCTCGGCCCGCATCAGCTCCACGCTGCGGAAGCATCCGGCCGGATGCGCGTCGAGCAGAAGATAGCCACGTCCTGTCGGTTCCACGACGCGCTCAGACTGTGTCATCGGTGGGTGCATCATCGGCTCCTCTGCCGGATCGGTTGTCGAGCAGTGCCTGCTTGAGGTGCTGGACCAGGTCGTCCGGTGTCGACCGGTGGAACATCGACGCGATGTCCAGACGCACACCGGTCGCCGAGGCGAGGCGGTTCCGCAGGGTCAGGATGGACAGCGAGTCGAAGCCGAAGTCGAGCAGGATCTGGTTCGGCCGCACCACGTCGGCCGACTCCAGCCCGAGCACTGCCGAGATCTGTGTGGAGATCAGGCCGGACAGCGTCCGGTCCTGTTCGGCCTCCGCCATCGACGCGAGCCGTTGCCGCAGCGATGTGACCGAGACCGTGCCTCCGCTCGCCGTGCGTTTGCCGGTGGTCTTGACCAGCGACCTGAACAGCGGCGGCAGCGCCTCCCCGGCCTCGGCCTGCCTGGTCAGCTCGGCCAGATCCAGCCTGGCCGGGATCCACACGGGTTCGTCCGCACGGCAAGCGGTGTCGAACAGCGCGACGGCCTCCCGCGCCCCCAGCACGCCCACTCCCGCGTTCCCGCCACGGGACGGTGCGTCGCCCGCCGCCCAGGGCCCCCAGGCCAGCGACACCGCGGGGGCGCCGCGCGCCCGGCGCCGTCGGGCCAGCGCGTCCAGCGCGGCCGCCGACGCGGCCGTGGCGGCGGTTCCGGCACCACCGACGGTTCCGACGAACGACGAGCACAGGACGAGGGTGGCCTCCCCGATCTCCTGGTCGAGGACCTCCGCGGCACCGACCATCGCGCCCACCACCTCGGCGAGCACGTCCGGGGCCTGGGACGGTGGCGCAGACAGGGTCCTGTCGTGCGGCGGAGCCTGCGGTATGTGCACGACCATGGTCAGCGGATGCTCCGCGGGCAGACGGCCGATCAGCTCCCGCAGCGCCGTGCGGTCGGCCGGATCGCACGCCGCGGTGGTGACGGCGGCGCCCAGCGCGGTGAGTTCCGCGGTCGGCTCGGGGGCTTCGGCGCCGGTGAACAGCAGATGCCGTACCCCGTGCACGGCGACGAGGTGCCGCGCCAGTCGCTCGCCCATGGGTGTGGTCCCGCCGGTGATCAGCACGGTGCCCTCGTGGCCGGCGAACCGCTCCGTCGTGCCCGCCGGTGCGCCCGGGGTGAGCCGTGGCACCCTGCCCCGACCCTCGCGCAGGGCCAACTGCGGCTCGCCGGACATGACGGCCCTCGGCAGCGCACGCCAGGACGCCTCGTCGGCGTCCACGTCGGCGAGGACGAACCGTCCGGGGTTCTCCGCCTGCGCGGACCGGACAAGCCCCCACACCGCGGCGCCCGCGAGGTCGGCGCCGGCAGGGTCGAAGGCCGGCACGGCGGCGGTGGTCAGGAACACCACGGTCGCCGTGGCGAGCCTCTCGGTCGACGGCACCGCGTTCAGCCGGCTCAGTGTCTCCCGCACGGCGGCGGCGACCTCCGCGCCCGCCGGCACGGTGAGCAGCAGATAGTCCGGCGCGTCCCCGTCGGCTTCGGCCAGGGCGTCGAGTCCCGGGTATGCCCGGGCGTACACGCCTGCGGCCGTCAGCCCCGCCGCGGCGCGGAGCGGATCCGCTCCCACGACGGCCCAGCTCGCCTGCCGGGGCGACGACTTCGCGAGGTGGTCGACCCATGCCTCCCGGTGGAGCACGCCGAGTTGTACGACCCCGGCGGCCCGCAGCTCCCCGGGTTCGACGGGCGTGGTGCCGACGGTGAACTCGGCGACCGGATCGCCCACGGTGTCGGCCAGCGTCACCGACACCGAGCCGGCGCGGTCCGGGCCAATCCGCACCCGCAGGGCGGACGCGCCAACCGCGTGCACGGCCACTCCGCGCCACGACGTCGCCAGCCGGGGGCCCTCGGTGCACGCGGCGTGGAGGGTGGCGTCAAGGAGGGCGGGGTGGATGGCGAAGGCGTCGGGCTCGGTGGGGAGGGCGATCTCGGCGTAGACGTGGTCGTTGTGGCGCCACATCCGGTGCAGCCCCTGGAACACCGCACCGTAGTGGTACCCCTGGGCGGCCAGGGTCTCGTAGGAGACGTCCACGGGCCGTGCCCCGGCGGGGGGCCAGGCCGTGAGGTCCCAGTCCGGGGACGGCGTCTCGGCGTCCAGGACACCCGTCGCGTGACAGGTCCAGGACGTGGCCGTGCCCGTGTCCGGCCGGGCGTCGATCCGCACCGTACGCCCGCTCTCACCGGCGGCCGGCTCGCTCACCTCCACCCGCAGCCGTACGGCGCCGTGCTCGGGCAGGACGAGCGGGGACCGCACGGTCAGCTCACGGATGCTGCCGGCGCCGACCCGGTCGGCCGCGTACACCGCCAGCTCCACGAACGCGGCACCGGGGAACACGAGGGTGCCGGCCACCTGGTGGTCGGCCAGCCAGGGATGAGTGGCCAGGGACACCCGGCCGGTGAAGACCGTGCCGGCCGCACCGTCGACGACAGCGCCGAGCAGCGGATGACCGGCTGCGGTCAGCCCGACCGCACCGACATCACGACGGTTGTTGTCCGGGGTCAGCCAGTACCGCGTCCGCTCGAACGGATAGGAGGGCAGGGTGACATGTCCGCCACGGCTCTGGTCCGCCAGGTTCCAGCGGTCGACGGCCCCCGCGGTGAAGGCCTCCCCGGCCGACCGCAGGAAGCTGTCCAGGCCACCGTGGTGGCGGCGCAGCGTCCCGAGACCGCGGGCAGGCACGTTCGTACTGTCGATGGTCTCCTGCACACCGGCGACCAGAACCGGGTGCGGACTGCATTCGATGAAGGTGTCGAAACCGTCCGCCAGCAACAACCGGGTGACGGCCTCGAACTCGACGGTTTCGCGGAGATTGCGGAACCAGTAGTCCGCGTCGAGTGCGGTGGTGTCGATCCGCCGCCCGGTGACGGTCGAGTAGAAGCGGAGGTCACCGGCTCGCGGGGTGATCGGCGCCAGCAGATCCATGACGTTCTCGCGCAGTCGGTCGACGTGCCGGGAGTGCGAGGCGTAGTCGACGGGGATGCGCCAGGTACGCACGCCCTCGGCCTCGAACGCGGCCTGCAGCTCGTCGAGAGCCCCCGCGCTGCCGGAGACGACGGTGGACGTGGGACCGTTGATCGCGGCGATCTCGATATCGCCGCCCCACCGCTCCAGACGCGGCCGCACCTCGTCCACCGACAGCGCGACCGACACCATCCCGCCCCGCCCGGCCAAGGCCCGGATCGCCTGACTGCGCAACGCCACCACACGCACCGCGTCCTCCAGCGACAGGGCCCCCGCCACACACGCGGCAGCGATCTCCCCCTGCGAATGCCCCACGACCGCATCCGGGCGCACTCCATGCGCCTCCCACAACGCGGCCAACGACACCATCACTGCGAACAACGCCGGCTGCACCACATCCACCCGCGACAGCAGCACACCACCGTCATCGCTCAGCAGCACATCCAGCAGATCCCACTCCACAAAGGCGGACAGCGCCTTCGCACACTCCTCGAGACGGGCCCTGAACACCGGAGCGCTCGCATACAACTCCCGCGCCATCGCACCCCACTGCGAACCCTGCCCCGGAAACACCAACACCGTCCTGCCGACCCCGGCGACCCCCGTCACCACACCCTCGGTGGCAGCGCCCTCGGCCAGTGACCGCAGACCCTCCAACAACTCCTCGCGCGTGGAACCGACCACCACGCCACGCCGCTCGAACGCCGTACGGGCGGCCAGCGTCGCCGCCACGTCCTCCAACGGCACCCCGGTATCAGCGGCGGCCTCGGCGATCCGGCCCGCGTGGGCCCGCAGCGCCTCCTCGCTCCGCGCCGACAACACCCACCCGACCGGCCCCCCCTGCTCCGTGAGAGACACCGATTCCATCGGCGGCACGGTCTCCGGCGGCACCGACTGTTCGGTCGGCGGCGCCTGCTCCAAGATCACATGAGCGTTGGTGCCACTGATCCCGAACGACGACACCCCCGCACGACGCGGCCGGCCCTCCGAACGCCACTCACGCGACTCGGTCAGCAACCGAACTCCCCCGGCACTCCAGTCCACATGAGACGTCGGCTCATCCACATGCAACGTGGCGGGCAGCACCCCACGACGCAGCGCCTCCACCATCTTGATCACACCACCGACCCCCGCCGCAGCCATCGTGTGACCGATGTTCGACTTCAGCGAACCCAGCCACAACGGCCGATCCTGCGAACGCCCCTTCCCATACGTGGCCAGCAACGCCTGCGCCTCGATCGGATCACCGAGCTTCGTCCCCGTACCGTGCGCCTCCACCACATCCACATCACCCGCGCCCAGCCCCGCATCCGCCAGCGCCAGACGAATCACACGCTGCTGCGACGGACCGTTCGGAGCCGTCAACCCGTTCGACGCACCGTCCTGGTTCACCGCCGAACCCCGCAGCACCGCCAACACCCGATGCCCCCGCGCACGCGCCACGGACAACCGCTCCAGCACCACCAGACCCGCGCCCTCACCCCAGCCGGTCCCATCGGCCGACTCCGCGAACGCCTTGCACCGACCATCAGCGGACAACCCACGCTGCCGGGAGAACTCCACCAACACCCCGGGCGAGGACATCACGGTCACGCCACCGGCCACCGCGAGCGAACACTCACCGCTCCGCACCGCCCGGACGGCCTGATGCAACGCCACGAGCGACGACGAACACGCCGTGTCCACCGTCACCGCCGGCCCCTCCAAACCCAGGAAGTACGCCAACCGCCCCGATGTGACGCTCCCACTGGTACCGGTGAGCAGCAGCCCATCGGCCTCCGCGGAACCCTCGTGCATCGGCGGCCCGTAGTCCTGCGACATCGCGCCGATGAACACGCCCGTGTTACTGCCGCGCAGCGAACCGGGCTCGATCCCGGCGTCCTCCAGCGTCTCCCAGGCGGTCTCCAGAAGCAGCCGCTGCTGCGGGTGCATCGCCAGCGCCTCGCGCGGCGACACCCCGAAGAACCGGGCGTCGAACTCCCCCGCGTCGTCGAGGAAGTAGCCCTTGTCCACGTAGCTCTTGCCGGTCCGTCCGGGGTCCGGGTCGAACAGGTTCTCCAGATCCCAGCCACGATCGCGAGGCAGCCCGCCGACCGCGTCCCGACCCGACCGCACCAGCTCCCACAGAGCCTCCGGCGACGACACGCCACCGGGAAACCGGCAGCCCATCCCGACGACGGCGACCGGATCGTCGTCCTCCGCCGTGGCGGCCGCAGCGGCCGGAGCGACGGCCTGGGTGCTCCCGCCGAACAGCTCCTCGCGCAGGAACGCGGCCAGCACGGACGGGGTCGGCCGGTCGAACACCACGGTGGCCGACAGCCGCAGTCCGGTGACCTCGTTGAGCCGCTTGCGGAGTTCCACCGCGGACAGCGAGTCGAGGCCGAGCTCCCTGAACGCGACGGCCGGCTGTACGGAGTCGGCGCCGGCGTGGCCGAGCACGGTGGCGGTGTGGGAGCGCACCAGATCGAGCAGCTCGCGGTCGACGTCCTCGGCCGGGCGGCCGGCCAGCCGGTCGGCGAGCGTCGACGCGGTCGCCGTGACGGCGGTCGCCGCGCGCCGCGCCCGGACCAGCCCGCGCAGCACCTCCGGCAGGGTCGCCCCCGCGGCCTGCGCACGCAGCCGGTCCAGGTCGAGCGCGACCGGTGCAGCGGTGGCCTCACCTCGGGCGAACGCCGCGTCGAACAGCGCGACGCCCTCGTCCGACGGAAGCGGCTTCAGCCCGGTGCGCGCCATGCGGGCGATGTCCGCGTCGTTCAGGCCGCGGGTAAGTTCGCTGCGCTCGCTCCAGAACCCCCACGCGAGCGAGGTCGCCGGAAGTCCGGTGGCGTGGCGGTACTGGGCGAGCGCGTCAAGGAACACGTTCGCGGCGGCGTAGTTCGCCTGGCCCGCGTTGCCGATCGTGCCCATGATCGAGGAGAACAGCACGAACGCGGACAGCCCGAGGTCCTTGGTCAGGTCGTGCAGGTTCCACGCCGCGTCCAGCTTCGGCGTGAGGACGGCGTCGATCTTCTCCGGTGTCATCCCGGCGATCAGCCCGTCGTCCAGGGTCCCGGCGGCGTGCACCACGCCGGTGAGCGGGTGGTTCGCCGGGACTGCCGCGAGCAGTGCCGAAAGCGCACCCCGGTCGGCCACGTCGCACGCGGCGATCGTCACCTCGGCGCCCAGCCCGGACAGCTCGGCGACCAGGTCCGCGGCTCCCGGGGTGTCCGGTCCGCGCCGGGAGACCAGCAGCAGGTGCCGCACCCCGTGCTGCGTGACCAGGTGCCGGGCGAACAGCCTGCCGAGTGTTCCGGTACCTCCGGTGAGCAGCACGGTGCCGTCGGTGTCCCACCGTGACGGCGCCTCCGGCCCGCTCCAGCCCTCGGACTCCGGCCGCCCTGACATGCCCTCGGGTCCCCGTGGGCCGTCCTGGGAGCTCGCCCTGGCCAGTCTCGGCACCAAGACACGCCCGTCACGCAGCGCGAACTGGGTGGCGCCGCCGGCCAGCGCGGACGGCAGCGCGGCCGACGAGCGAGCGTCCCCGTCCACGTCGGCCAGGATCAGCCGGCCGGGATGCTCGCTCTGCGCGCAGCGGAGCAGCCCCCAGAGGGGCGCGGTGGACAGGTCCGGTGCGGGCTCGCCGGATCCGGTCATCACCGCGCGCCGGGTCACCACGACCAGCCGCGCGTCCCCGAAGCGTTCGTCGGACACCCAGGCCCGAACCAGGTCGAGCGCACGGTACAGCGCCGTGCGGGCGGCTCCGGGGACGTCTGCCGTCTCGTCCCCTTCGATGCACACGACCACGTCGGACGAGTCGCCGGGTATCGCGGACAGTTCGGTGAACCGTCGCCAGTCGACGCCGTCCGCCGTCGCCGCGCGCAGGCCGAACGGGTCGTGGCCGAGCAGCGAGAGCCGGGTGGGCGGTGCCGCGTCCGCCGACGGGGCGGGTGTCCACTCCAGGCGCAGCAGGGAGTCCCGGCTGACGGCCGCGGAGCCGAGGTCGGCGAGGTCGGCCGGAAGCATGGCCAGCGACGCCACCTCTGCCACGGGCATGCCGACGCCGTCCGCCGCGCGCAACCGTATCGCGTTGTCCCCCACGGTCGTCACGGACACGCGCAGCGTGGAGGCGCCGGAGGCGTACAGCGTGGCGCCTTCCCACGCGTACGGCAGTCGTATCCGGCCGTCGCTCGGCAGGACCTGACTCATGAGTGCGGCGTGGAGGGTGGCGTCGAGGAGGGCGGGGTGGATGGCGAAGGCGTCGGGCTCGGTGGCGAGGGCGATCTCGGCGTAGACGTGGTCGTTGTGGCGCCACATCCGGTGCAGCCCCTGGAACACCGCACCGTAGTGGTACCCCTGGGCGGCCAGGGTCTCGTAGGAAACGTCCACGGGCCGTGCCCCGGCGGGGGGCCAGGCCGTGAGGTCCCAGTCCGGGGACGGCGTCTCGGCGTCCAGGACACCCGTCGCGTGACACGTCCAAGGGGTGTCGGTGCCCGCGTCCGGCCGTGCGTCGATACGAATCGGTCGCGCACCGTCGCCGGTGGGCGGCTCGCCGATCTCCACCCGCAGCCTGACCGCGCCGTGCTCGGGCAGGACGAGCGGAGTCTGCACGGTCAGCTCACGTACGGTGCCGCAGTCGACCCGGTCGGCGGCGTGCACCGCCAGCTCGGCGAAGGCGGCGCCGGGCACCACGAGGGTGCCGGCCACCTGGTGGTCGGCCAGCCAGGGGTGCGTGGCCAGGGAGATCCGACCGGTGAGGACCAGGCTGGTCGCCCCCTCGGTGACCGCGCCGAGCAGGGGATGGCCGGCCGCGGTCAGCCCGATGGCGGCGATGTCACGTCTGCTCGTGTCGGGCTCGAGCCAGTACCGCGTCCGCTGGAAGGGGTAGGTCGGCAGGTCGGCATGACGGCCGTCGTGCGGACGTGCGGGCGTGTGCTGAGTGGTGGCGCCGGCGGTGAACGCCTCGCCGGTGGAGCGCAGGAAGGCGGCCAGGTCGCCGTTGTGGCGACGCAGAGTCCCGATAGCGCGGGCCGGAGTGTGCGTGCTGTCGATGGTCTCCTGCACGCCCGGAGCCAGAACCGGGTGGGGACTGGACTCGATGAACACGTCATGGCCGTCTTCGAGGAGCAACCGGGTGGCGGCTTCGAACTCGACGGTGTTGCGCAGGTTGCGGAACCAGTAGTCCGCGTCGAGTGCGGTGGTGTCGATCCGCCGCCCGGTGACGGTCGAGTAGAAGGGGACCTCACCGGACCGAGGACGGATCGGGGTCAGCAGGTCCACCACCTGATCACGGATCTCGTCCACGTGCCGGGAGTGCGAGGCGTAGTCGACGGGGATGCGCCAGGTACGCACGCCCTCGGCCTCGAACGCGGCCTGCAGCTCGTCGAGAGCCCCCGCGCTGCCGGAGACGACGGTGGACGTGGGACCGTTGATCGCGGCGATCTCGATATCGCCGCCCCACCGCTCCAGACGCGGCCGCACCTCGTCCACCGACAGCGCGACCGACACCATCCCGCCCCGCCCGGCCAAGGCCCGGATCGCCTGACTGCGCAACGCCACCACACGCACCGCGTCCTCCAGCGACAGGGCCCCCGCCACACACGCGGCAGCGATCTCCCCCTGCGAATGCCCCACGACCGCATCCGGGCGCACTCCATGCGCCTCCCACAACGCGGCCAACGACACCATCACTGCGAACAACGCCGGCTGCACCACATCCACCCGCGACAGCAGCACACCACCGTCATCGCTCAGCAGCACATCCAGCAGATCCCACTCCACAAAGGCGGACAGCGCCTTCGCACACTCCTCGAGACGGGCCCTGAACACCGGAGCGCTCGCATACAACTCCCGCGCCATCGCACCCCACTGCGAACCCTGCCCCGGAAACACCAACACCGTCCTGCCGACCCCGGCGACCCCCGTCACCACACCCTCGGTGGCAGCGCCCTCGGCCAGTGACCGCAGACCCTCCAACAACTCCTCGCGCGTGGAACCGACCACCACGCCACGCCGCTCGAACGCCGTACGGGCGGCCAGCGTCGCCGCCACGTCCTCCAACGGCACCCCGGTATCAGCGGCGGCCTCGGCGATCCGGCCCGCGTGGGCCCGCAGCGCCTCCTCGCTCCGCGCCGACAACACCCACCCGACCGGCCCCCCCTGCTCCGTGAGAGACACCGATTCCATCGGCGGCACGGTCTCCGGCGGCACCGACTGTTCGGTCGGCGGCGCCTGCTCCAAGATCACATGAGCGTTGGTGCCACTGATCCCGAACGACGACACCCCCGCACGACGCGGCCGGCCCTCCGAACGCCACTCACGCGACTCGGTCAGCAACCGAACTCCCCCGGCACTCCAGTCCACATGAGACGTCGGCTCATCCACATGCAACGTGGCGGGCAGCACCCCACGACGCAGCGCCTCCACCATCTTGATCACACCACCGACCCCCGCCGCAGCCATCGTGTGACCGATGTTCGACTTCAGCGAACCCAGCCACAACGGCCGATCCTGCGAACGCCCCTTCCCATACGTGGCCAGCAACGCCTGCGCCTCGATCGGATCACCGAGCTTCGTCCCCGTACCGTGCGCCTCCACCACATCCACATCACCCGCGCCCAGCCCCGCATCCGCCAGCGCCAGACGAATCACACGCTGCTGCGACGGACCGTTCGGAGCCGTCAACCCGTTCGACGCACCGTCCTGGTTCACCGCCGAACCCCGCAGCACCGCCAACACCCGATGCCCCCGCGCACGCGCCACGGACAACCGCTCCAGCACCACCAGACCCGCGCCCTCACCCCAGCCGGTCCCATCGGCCGACTCCGCGAACGCCTTGCACCGACCATCAGCGGACAACCCACGCTGCCGGGAGAACTCCACCAACACCCCGGGCGAGGACATCACGGTCACGCCACCGGCCACCGCGAGCGAACACTCACCGCTCCGCACCGCCCGGACGGCCTGATGCAACGCCACGAGCGACGACGAACACGCCGTGTCCACCGTCACCGCCGGCCCCTCCAAACCCAGGAAGTACGCCAACCGCCCCGATGTGACGCTCCCGGTGTTTCCGGTGAGCACGTATCCGTCGACCCCGCCGTGCGGGGTGTCGAGGCGCGGGCCGTAGTCGCCCGCCATGGCGCCGATGAACACGCCCGTGTTGCTGCCGCGCAGCGAACCGGGCTCGATCCCGGCGTCCTCCAGCGTCTCCCAGGCGGTCTCCAGAAGCAGCCGCTGCTGCGGATCCATCGCCAGCGCCTCGCGCGGCGACACCCCGAAGAATCCTGCGTCGAAACCGGCGATGTCGTCGAGGAACCCGCCCTGCCGGACGTACGTCCGCCCGGAGGTCTCCGGGTCCGGGTCGAACAGGTTCTCCAGATCCCAGCCACGATCGCGAGGCAGCTCGGACACGGCGTCCCGACCCGACCGCACCAGCTCCCACAGAGCCTCCGGCGACGACACGCCACCGGGAAACCGGCAGCCCATCCCGACGATGGCGATCGGATCGTCGGCGTCGCCGTCACGAAATGCCGGGACGCTCGGCGCGCCCTCCGCGTCGCCGTGCCCGGTGAGCTCCGCGTGCAGGAACGCCGCGAACCGATCGGGGGTGGGGTGGTCGAACACCAGCGATCCCGGCAGGGCCAGACCCAGCTCCGAGGACAGCCCGGCGCACAGCTCGACCGCGGTGAGCGACGTCAGGCCGAGGTCCTTGAACGACGTCAGCGGCGTCATGTCGGCCGCGTCGTACCCCAAAACGGCCGCGAGATGGTTGCGCACCAGATCGAGCAGGCTCTCGCGGTCGTGGACCCGCGCCGGCTCCGCGGCGGGCGCGGCCTCGCGTGCCTCGCCGATCCAGTGCCGGCGGCGCTGGAAGGCGTACGTGGGCAGCGCGACCCTGCGGCCGCCGTCCAACAGAGGCGTCCAGTCCACCGGCGCCCCCGTGGCATGCAGGGTGCCGAGCGCCCTGAGCAGGGTGCGGACCTCCGCCTGCCCGGTGCGCAGCGTGGCCACCGCCGCCGGCGCCTGCTCGGCGAGGGTCTCCCGGGCCATGCCGGCGAGTACGGGGTCGGGGCCGAGCTCGAGGTAGCGGGAGACGCCCGCGTCGTGCAGGGCGCGGATGCCGTCGGCGAAGCGGACGGTGCCCCGGATCTGGCGTGCCCAGTAGTCGGGGCCGGTCAGCTCGTCCGTGGTGGCGGGGCGTCCGGTGAGGTTCGAGACGACGGGGATCCGGGGAGCGTGAAAGGTCAGCCCGCGGATGGCGTCGGCGAACTCGTCGAGAACTCCGTCGAGATGGTGGGAGTGGAACGCGTGGCTGACGTTCAGCCGCTTGGTCTTCACTCCTGCGGCGCGGAAGGACTCCGCGGTCGCGAGCACCGCGTCGGCGTCTCCGGAGATCACCACCGAGCGGGGCCCGTTGACGGCGGCAATGCTCACCCCTGACGCGGGCAGCAGCGCCCGCACGTCGCCCTCGTCGGCGTTGACGGCCACCATCGCCCCACCGGACGGGGCCGCCTGCATCAGCCGTCCGCGCGCCTCGACGAGCGTGCAGGCGTCGGACAGCGACAGCACCCCCGCGACGTGCGCGGCCGTGACCTCACCGATCGAATGGCCTATCAGATGCGTCGGACGCGCTCCGAACGACTCCATCAGCCTGAACAGCGCCGTCTCCAGCGCGAACAGCGCCGCCTGCGTGTACCGGGTCCGGCCGAGCAGGTCCGCGTCGGACCACACGATCTCCCGCAGCTCTCCACCCAGCGACGGATCCAGTTCCGCGCACACCGCGTCGAAGGACTTGGCGAACATGGGGAAACGCGCGTACAGATCCCGTCCCATGCCGGTTCGTTGCGCGCCCTGCCCGGTGAACATGAAGGCCGTCCCGCCCTCGGCGACCTCACCGGACACGACGTTCGGCGCCGGCTGGTTCGCCGCCAGCGCGGCCAGTCCCTCGCTCAGCTCGGCCGGGTCCTCGCCGATGACGACGGCGCGGTGCGGCAGCGCGGCACGGGTGGTCGCCAGCGAGAGCCCGATGTCGAGCGCGTCCGGGCCGTCCTGTGCGGCGAGGTGCCCGGCCAGCCGTTCGGCCTGGACCCGCAGGGCCCGCTCGGTGCCGCCGGACACGAGCCAGGGAACGGTGCCCGCCCTCACGCCGTGGTTCTCCTCGGCCGGGGACGGATCCGGGGCCTGCGCGAGCACCAGATGGCAGTTCGTGCCGCCCATCCCGAACGAGGACACGCCGGCCACCCGCGGCTCGTCGCCGGGCCATACGCGCAGCTCGGCGGCGACCTCGATGCCCAGCTCGGCGAGCGGGATGTCGTCCGCCGGGGCGGCGAAGTTCAGACTCGCCGGGACCTGGCCGTGCTGGACGGCCAGGGCCGCCTTGATGAGGCCGACGACCCCCGCCGCTCCCTCCGCGTGCCCCACGTTGGTCTTCGCCGACCCCACCACCAGCGGCCGGTCCCGGTCGGCGAAGACCGCGGCCAGCGCCGCCGACTCCACGCGGTCCCCCACCGGGGTTCCGGTGCCGTGCAGCTCCACATATCCGACCTCGGCGGACCGCGTCCCGGCGTCGGTGAGGGCCGCCCGCAGGACGTCCTCCTGCCCCGCCCGGCTCGGAGTGGTGAGCTGCTCGCCGCCGCCGTCGTTGTTCACTGCTCCGCCGCGGATCACGCACACGACGTCGTGGCCGTACGCGTGGGCGTCCGCCAGGGGCATGAGCACGACCAGGCCGGCGCCCTCGCCGCGCACGTAGCCGTTGGCGCGCGCGTCGAACGTGTAGCAGCGGCCGTCCGGCGACAACGCGCCGAACTCGCTCGCGGTCGCCGTCGACTCCGGCGAGAGGATCAGGTTGATCCCGCCCGCGAGCGCCCACGCCGACTCCCCGCGCCGCACGCTCTCGTACGCCTGGTGCACGGCGACCAGAGCGGAGGACTGTGCCGAGTCCACGACCACGCTCGGGCCGGACAGTCCCAGGAAGAAGGAGATCCGATTCGCGAGGACACCACGCTGGAGCGAGGACAGGGTGAAGCTGTCGATCGCTCCGGCGCCCTGGTCGCGCACCAGACCGGCGTAGTCGTCCCCCATCGCCCCGAGGAAGACTCCGGCCCGGCTGCCCCGCACCGCCGACGGGTCGACTCCCACGTGTTCGAGCGCTTCCCACGCGAGTTCCAGCATCAGCCGCTGCCGTGGGTCCATCGCCGCGGCCTCGCGGGGCGACACCCCGAAGAAGCCCGCGTCGAAGTCCGCGACGCCGTCGAGCAGACCGGCCCTGGCCACCCGTGTGCCGATGTGGACGGCGCGGTCCGCGGGAATCCCACCGACGGCCTCCCGGCCGGCCGCGAGCAGCTCCCAGTACGCCTCGGGGGAGCTCGCGCCCGGAAGGCGGCACGACAGACCGACCACCGCGACGACGTCCTGACCACTCGTTTTCACGAAGTTCTCTGTCATGACAGCGGAATCTCACTCTGCTCTCGGGAAGGGTGGGCTCGGCCGGTGCCGCCGCTCGCAAACCTCTCGTCCCGGCAATGCGACGAAGGTTGTAGAGGACACGATCCGACTCGGTCACCGGGGTGGGACCTTCGCCTCGCAGCATTGCCTGCCCGGCAAAGGGATCGGCAGAGTCTGGATCGAGGCCCGACCCGACGATCACTGTGTGGAGGCATTCGCCCGTGTTGCGATTCCGAGTACTCGGCCGCCTAACCGTCACCAACGACCTGGGCGACTGCACGCCGACCGCGCCGATGGCGCGGCGGGTGCTGGCGCAGCTGCTCCTGCGCTCGAACAACATCGTCATGCTCGACGCGATCATCGATGAACTATGGGGTGACAAACCGCCGAAGAGTGCCGTCCCCACCGCGCAGACGTACATCTACCAGCTGCGGCGTCAGTTCGAACCGTGGGTGCCGGAGGGTACGGTCGAGCAGGTGCTCGCCACCTGCGGCACCGGCTATATGCTCCGGGTGGACCCGGACCAGCTCGACCTGGGAGCGTTTCTCCGGCTGGCCAAGCAGGGGCGGACCGCGCTCGCCGCCGGCGATCCGGCCGCGGCCGCGCGGTTACTGCGACAGGCCCTCGATCTCTGGTCGGGGCCGGCGCTCGCCGATGTGACCGCCGGCCCGTCGATCCAGGCGCACGTCGTCCATCTCACGGAGCAGCGGGCGCACACCGTCGAACTGCGCATCCAGGCGGACGCAATGCTGGGACGGCACCGGGAACTGGTCGGGGAGCTGAAGGCGATGGTGCTGGCCGACCCGCTCAACGAGTGGTACCACGCGCAGCTGATCAAGGCGTTGGCCTCCAGCGGCAGGCGGAACGAATCGCTCGTCGCCTACCAGCATCTGCGCCGGACGCTGTCCGCCGAACTCGGCCTCGAACCCTCGGGGATGCTGCGGGAACTCCATCAGGAGGTGCTGGCCGGACGCGACTCCTGGTCGGACTGGGGGGTCTCGGGGAGGCCCCTCGCGGAGCAGCTCACCCGGTAGTCACCGCCGCGCGGAAGGCCACGGGGACGGATCGAGGATCGCCTCGCGGCGATCCTCGACCGCGCCGGTGTCGTCCTACCTGTTGTGCAGGAGCCGGCCGCCGTCGACGACCAGGGTGTGTCCGGTGATCCAGGACGCCTCGTCGGACAGCAGGAAGGCCACGGCGGCGCCCACGTCGGCGGGTTCGCCGAGGCGCCTCAGCGGGATGGAGCCGATGACCTTGTCCTCCCTGCCCTCGACGTTCGCCCGGGTGAAGTCGGTGAGGACCGTGCCGGACGCGACGCCGTTCACCCGGACCGCGGGGGCGAGCTCGTTCGCCATCTGCCGGGTGAAGTGGTTCAGCGCCGCCTTGGCCGTCCCGTAGGCCGTGCCGTCGGGAACGGCGAGTTCGCCTGCGATGGAGGAGATGTTGACGATGGCGCCGCCGTGCTCGCCGAGCCAGCCGTGCCAGGCCGTCTGGACCCAGGTCAGGGCGGACATCAGGTTGATCTCGACGGTGCGCCGGTACGACGCCCCATCGACATCGACCAACCGGCGGGCGGTCCGCTCCGTACCGCCGACGTTGTTGACCAGCAGATCGAGGGATCCGAACCGGTCGACGGCGGTCTCCACCGCGATCCGCTGGTGCTCGGGGTCGCGGGCGTCACCGGCGACCGCGAGGGCCCGTTCCTCGCCGAGTGCGGCGGCCGCCTTACGCAGCTCGTCCTCATTGCGTGAAGTGATCACGACGTTCGCGCCCCGCTCCACCAACGCGGTGGCGATGCCGAAGCCGAGACCGGTCCGACCGCCCGTCACCAGCGCGGTCTTGCCCTTTAAGCTTGCCACAGTCTGCGTACCTTCCCTTGATCTGCGCCTGCGGTTCTTGCGCCTTGTCAGCCGGCGGCATTTCTCCCGGCGTTTCACCCGGCGCGGGCGATGAGCCCGATGGAAACCGCCTTGTTGACCGCTTCGAGCCGGGAGCGAGCGCCCAACTTCGTGAAGATGGTGCCCAGGTGGCGCTTCACGGTTCCCTCGGCGATGGTCAGTCGCCGCGAGATCTGCCGGTTGCTCATGGCCTTGCTCACCAGGGTCAGGATTTCCATCTCCCGCCGGGTGAGCTTGTCTTGGCAGTTCGCCGTCGTGGCGATGTGCGTCAGCGCCTCGACGGATACGTGGAGCACGATGCGGATGTTGTCCGCGCACACCGCGCGGATACTGGACACCAGGTCGTTCCGGCTCGCCGACTTGTTCAGATAGCCCCGGACGCCGCAGTCGAGCAATTGGCGCACCAGCGCCGGATCGTCGGGCATGCTGACGATCAGGGTTCTCGCGTTCGGCGAGGCGGAGCGGATGGCATGCACTGTTTCGGTCACCGACTCGTCAGAAATGTTCCCGTCGAGCAGCACGACGTCGGGCTGTTTGATCTCACAGTGCGCGATGCCGGCGGCACCGCTGGCAGCGACGCCGATGACGACCATGTCCGGTTCCAGGTTGAGCGTCTCGCACACCACCTCGCGCAGCAGCGCGTGGTCGTCGATCAGTACGATCCGCAACTGGCCGGCGCGGTCAGGCTGCATGCCGCGCCCCCGGATCGGGCGGCGGTTCCCACGACGGTGCCGGAATTCCCGCCAAGCGGCGTGCGGAAAATCTTGCAGGCTCCGTCACGGAGCCGACGCTGATAGGCTCTGCCGTTTTCCATTCAAGCTCCCGCTTGACTTTACGGACTGCGAAATTGGCATGTCGTTTTACCGCTAAGGCTTTTGCCGCAACAGCTGCCATAACTCCCCCCTATTCGCTGGCGTACGACATACCGTAGCCCGGGGCTCCACTTCCCAACAAGATCGAATCGAGCCGCTTTAACCTTTCTTGGTAAAAGAGTTCAGGGCGGCAAGCCCGGGAGTACATGCCAGGCGTTGCCCCACTGCTTCGGTTCACGGCTGCTCAACAGGCAGGAACCACCGTGCGGCACCCGGAGGGGGCGATACAGCGCGACCCGGGGGTACACGGTGGCCTGTCCCAATTTGACCTGCAGTGACCGTTGAAGCCGGTACGTGCGGCGGACGGAGTCAGGACGCGCGCCGCGGCGGCCGACCGCTTCGGAACTCCTGGGAGCCTCTCTTTCGACGTCGCCTATTTCCTGCGGATCGCCTTTATTTCGGCACCCGCACGACGGTCGTGTACGTGTGGTTGGTCACCATCTCGAATTCCGGGTCCAGGAGTTTCTCCCGGATTACGGAGAGGTCGGCTTCGGTCAGAGATGTCTGACTCAGCAGGAAAGGCTCCAGCATGCTGCTGTGCAGCCGGGCGAGCCGCGCGGTCGGCGCCCCGCCCTTCCCCGGTGCCCGGAAGTCGCGCACCGTGATGTCCCGATAGCCGGCGGCGGACAGAACGTCCGGCGTACGCGCCGCCCATTCGAAATCCATACCGGTTTCTCCGGCGAGTTTGTGCACGCCGTCGTGGTATTCCTGGAAGATGCGCGCCGTGTATGCGTCGACCGGGGACTTGATGTTGCCCTCGTCGGCACAACCGCAGTACCAGTCGGTGAGCACCAGCGCACCGCCCGGCCGGAGATGTGCGGCCAGCCTCGCCGCGACCGCTTCCTTGTCGGCCACGTGCATCAGCACCAGCCGCGCGTGAATGAGGTCGAACGCGGGCTCCGGCCACGGGTCCTCGACGAGGTCGTGGCGGATCGCCTCGATCCGCGGATGGCTGGGTACGTGCTGGGGCTTGAGGTCGCTGGCCACCACATGTCCGGACGTCCCCACCCTGGCGGCCAGCCAGCGGGCGACGGAGCCGTCCCCGGCGCCCACCTCCCAGCAACGCCACCCATGCCCGACGCGTACCTCCTCACCCAGGGTGCGGAAGGTCTCCCTGTTGAGGATCTCGGAGAGCAGGCCGAGCTGCTCGGGTGCTTCCGGGGCGCCGTTGTCGAAGCGTTGCTCGTGCTCTGTGCTGTACATGGTCTTCTCCTTGGTGAGCCGTCCACGCCACCGGCCCCGCGGCTAGATCGACGCGGGCAGCAGCTCGTTGACCAGTTCGACGAACTGCTTCGGGGTCGAGTTCTTGCTCGCCCTGTCGTCCTCGGGCAGGCCGATGCCGAGTTCACGCTCGACCAGGAGCGTCACCTCCACCATCGCGACCGAGTCATAGCCCATATCGGCGAACGTGATGTCGGCGATATCGCCGTCCAGGTCGAATCCCTCGTCCTCGCCGGCTGCCTGGCGTATGTGCCCCACCAGGTCCGCCTGAGTGAAAGTCGCCATTGTCGATCCCTTCGTCTCGTGAGGTCGAAACCAACATCACCGGGAGGCTTCGACACCCAGTCGAGTTCCGGTCGACGGAGGCTCCCGGTATTCGGCCTCGGGACTGTCGGGATGCGCGCACCGCGGCAAGGCCTCTCGTACGCACCACGGCAAGGCCTCGCCTGGGCCTCGAACGAGCCTCCGCCGGACATGACGACCATGACCGGATAGGGGAAACCCGAGGCAATCCGATCCGTGGGAGGAAGAAGATGAGCGACGGACTCTACATCGCCGCCGCGAGTTCGTGGCTGCCCGAGCGGCTGACACTCGACGAGGCGGAGCAGGCCGGCCTCGCCGATCGGGCGCGGGTCTGGAACACCGGCATCGAGTCGGTGTGCGTCTCGCCGGACAAGTCGGCGCCGGAGATGGCGGTGCTGGCGGCACGGGACGCCCTCGGGCGCGCCGAGGTCGGGCCGGAGGACCTGCAGCTGCTGCTGCACGCCTGCGCGTACCACCAAGGTCATGACATGTGGCCGGCGGCGTCGTACGTCCAGCGCTTCTGCGGCGGTGGCTCCTACCCGGCCGTCGAGGTCCGCCAGATGTCCAACGGCGGCATGATCGCCCTGGAACTCGCGGCCGGCCACCTGCGCGCGTACGGCGGGTCGACCGCCCTGGTCACCACGGCCGACCGGTTCAGCCTGCCCGGCTTCGACCGGTGGCGCAGCGACCCGAGCACCATATGCGGCGACGCCGGCACCGCGGTGGTGGTGTCCACCCGCACCGGCTTCGCCCGGCTCCGCGGACTCGTCACGGTGTCGGATCCCGGGCTCGAGCACGGCAGCCGGGGCGAACGGTTCAGTGACGCGCCGTTGGCCGCGCGAGCGCCGATCGACCTGAACAGCGACTCCCTGGTGCGCGAACTCGGGGTGGAGGCCCTGCTCAACCGCATCGAAGCGGGGCAACGGGAGGCGTTCGACCGGGCCTGTGCCCAGGCGGACGTCAAATTCGGCGACATCGACTGGTACGTGCTGCCGAACCTGGGCCGGACCCGGATGCGGGCGCAGTACTTCGACCCGTTCGGCATCGACCCGCAGCGCTCGACCTGGTCCTGGGGCCGGCGGGTCGGGCACCTCGGCGCGGGCGACCAGTTCGCCGGTCTCGCCCATCTCGTCTCCGAGGGCGCACTGGAGCCGGGGCAGACGTGCCTGCTGGCAGGCGTCGGCGCCGGCTTCACCTGGACGGCTGGCATCCTGGAGATCATCGCCAGGCCGTGAGCCGGAGGACACCGAGTCGAGGTGCCCGTGTCACCAGCGGGTGCCTCGTCCGGGGCGACGCCGGTGGCAGCCATCATGGACGGCTGCCACCGGCGTTCGTCATGCCGCCGTCAGCACCATTGCGGAGTTGATGCCGTCGCTGCGGGCCAGCACCAGAGCGGTGGACACGGTCGTCTCCCTCGGCCGGTCGAGCACCAGGTCGAGCTGGTCGGACCGGACGGGGTCGGTCACATTGATCATCGGCGGGATGACGCCGTGCCGCATGCTCAACGACGCCGTGGCCACGTCGAGCGCCGGGCCACCGGAGTACAGCCGGCCGGTCATCGTCTTCGGCGCGGTCACCGGAACACCCCGTGGACCGAAGACGGCGGTGAGGGCGGCGGCTTCCGCGCGGTCGAGTTCGCCGACCCCGGCCGCGTCCGCGAACACGACGTCGACCTCGTCGGGCGTCACACCGGCGTCCGACAGCGCGGACTCGATCGCCCGGCGCAGCCCGGGCTCCCGTGCCGAACCGGGCCGCGGGTCGAAGGTGGTGGCGTACCCGGCGATCTCGCTGTACGGCCGGGCGCCGCGGCCGCGCGCGTGTCCGGCCTCCTCGACGACGACCATGGCGCCGCCCTCTCCGGGTACGTAGCCGGACGCGGCGGTGTCGAACGGCAGGTAGGCCTGGGTCCGGTCGGCGACCGTGCTCATCCGGCCGGTGGTCAGCTCGATCGTCCACCCGAGCGGGCACATCGCGCTCTCCACGGCGCCGCACATCACCACCGGCAGGCCGTCGACCACGTGCCGGCGGGCCTGCGCTATGGCGTCCAGGCCGCTGGTGTTCCCGGTCAGGACGCCGCCGGGGCCGTGCCACCCGTGCCGGATGGAGATCTGACCCGTGTTCACCGCGTAGAACCACGAGAACGAGAGATAGGCGCTCACATGGTCGCTGCCGAGGCTCCAGAGCTTCTCCAGCTCGCGCTGGCTGTACTCGAGCCCGCCCGCGGAGAGACCGGTGACGATGCCGACCTGGTCCTCCGGGAGCGCGGCCGGATCGAGCGAGGAGTCCCGGACAGCGGCGTCCGCCGCGATCAGCACCAGCCGGGTGGTCTGGTCGGTCTGCGGCACCAGACGTCCGGGGATGTACGCGCGCACGTCGTAGTCGGCCACCTCGCCCGCCAGTGTGGCCGGGTACTGCTCCGGATCGAAGCGGGTGACCCGGTCGATGCCGCCCCGCCCGTGGAGGACGGCGTCCCAGTACTCGTCGGTGTCGAACCCGTTCGGCGCGACCACCCCGAGACCGGTGATCACCGCACGAGGACGCTCCGGCGTCGTGCCGTTGTCATTCTCCGGGACTGCCCTACTCATCGGATTCCCCCTTGGTCAGCACCATGGCGCTCTGGAAACCGCCGAACCCGCTGCCGACCTTGAGCACCGTCCGCAGGTCCGCCTGTCGCGCCGCCAGCGGCACGTAGTCGAGCCCCAGTTCCGGGTCGGGTTCGTGCAGGTTGGCGGTCGGCGGAATGAGCCCGGCGTCGATGGCCAGCGCGCATGCCGCGATCTCGATCGAGCCGATCGCGCCCAGCGAGTGCCCGATCATGGACTTGATCGAACTGACCGGCGTCCGGTAGGCGTGGTCGCCGAGAGTGCGCTTGAACGCGTCGGTCTCGTGCGCGTCGTTCTGCTTCGTACCGGAGCCGTGCGCGTTCACGTAGTCGACCTGCTCGGGCACCCGCCCGGCCATCCGCAGCGACACCTCGATGGCCTTGGCCAGTTCCGGGCCCTCGGTCCTGAGTCCGGTCATGTGGTACGCGTTGGCACGCACGTCCCATCCGCCGATCTCCGCGTAGACGCGCGCGCCGCGTTCCCTAGCGTGGTTCAGCTCTTCCAGCACCAGCATCGCGCTGCCTTCGGCAAGCACGAAGCCGTTCCGGGTGCGGTCGAACGGGCGGGACGCGGTGGCCGGTTCGTCGTTGCGCGGCGTCGTCGCCTTGATCGCGTCGAAGCAGGCGACGCAGATCGGTGAGAGGGATGCGTCCGAGCCGCCGGCCAGCATCACGTCGGCGGAGCCCTCGCGGATCAGCCGCGCCGCGTGGGACACCGACTCGATGCCCGCGGTGCATCCCGTGGACACCAGGGACACGGGGCCTTCCGCCCCGGCCGTCCAGGCCACGTCCGCGGCGATCGACGTCGGGACGAGATAGTTGTACATGTGCGGCACCGCGTACTCGTGGTCGAGGAGCCACTTGCGTCCGCCGTCGGAGAGCACGTTGTACTCCCGGTCCAGGCTCATCGTGCCGCCGATGGCGCTGCCGACGCTGACCCCGCAGCGATGCGGGTCCGTCTCGGCCAGGTCGAGTCCGGCGTCCGCGACGGCTTCCCTGGTCGCGGCGACGGCGAGCTGCGCGCTCCGGTCCATGCGCCGGATCTCCTGCGCGGAGAAGCCCTCCGCGACCGGGTCGAAATCGCACTCGCCCGCGATCCGGGAGCGGAACCCGGACGCGTCGAAGAGCGAGATGGTCCGTATGGCCGAGGTGCCGGAGGAGATCAGCTCCCAGAACTCCTTGGCGTTTGCTCCGCCCGGGGCGCGCACTCCGATACCCGTGATGGCGATCCGGCGGGTCATCGTGCCCTCACCGCTCGCGCGCTGACTGCTGTATTCGGCATGTGGGTCTCTTTTCTGATGACGGTCCATGGCGAGAAAACGGAATCGTCGATGCCGGGGTCAGGCATCGAAGGTGACCGGCAGGGCTTCCAGTCCGCGGACCGTGAGGCTCCGCTGCCATCGCAACTGCTCCGGCGGTACGGACAGCGCAAGGCCGGGCAGCCGGCGCAGCAGTCCGTGGAACGCGATCCGGCCCTCCAGCCGGGCCAGGGGAGCACCGAGGCAGAAGTGCGCACCCCGCCCGAAGGCCACGTGCGCGGGGTCCGCGCGGGTGACGTCGAAGTCGTCCGGTGCCGGGAACTTCGCCCCGTCCCGGTTGGCCGATGCCAGGGACAGGAGCACCGGGTGGCCCTTCTCGATGCGCGTGCCCGCCACCTCGATGGGTTCGAGCGGGAACCGCCACGTCGCCGTCTCGAACGACCCGTCGTACCGCAGCATCTCCTCCAGCGCCGAGTCCACCAGGTCCGGTCGCTCGCGCAGCAGGGCGAGTTGGTCGGGGTGGCGCAGCAGGGCCAGGGTGCCGTTGCCGATCAGATTGACCGTCGTCTCGAAGCCGCCGACCAGCAGCAGGGACATCATGGACAGCAACTCGGCCTCGTTCAGCCGGTCGTCGTCGTCCCGGGCTGCGATCAGCGCGTCGACCAGTCCGTCGGCCGGGTCCTGACGGCGCTTCTCGACCAGTCGGGTCAGATATTCGAGGAGGTCGCGCAGTCCGACCGGCCGCGCGTCACCGCGGTCGGCCTGGGCGGAGTCGGTGTTCGTCCACCGCCGGAAGTCCTTCGTCCACTGGCGGAACACGTCCTGGTCCGCCTTGGGCACTCCCAGCAGTTCACAGATCACAGTGATCGCCAGCGGGAACGCGAAGTCGCCGATCAGCTCGGCCTGCCCGCGGGGCACGATCGTGTCGAGGAGCCCGTCCGTGATGTGCTGCACCTGTGCGCGCAGGCCCTCGACGCGGCGGGCGGTGAAGGCGGTCGAGACCAGCCGGCGCAGCCGCGTGTGTTCGGGCGCGTCCGTGGTCAGCAGATGCGTCCCGAGCCCGGTCCGGTCCTCCAGCGGTCTCCCCTTGCCCGCCTCCTGCCAGTCGAGCGGTGCGTTGCGCGGGTCCTTGCTCATCCGGGGATCGGACAGCAGCTTCCGCACGTCCTCGTACCGGGTCACCAGCAGTCCGTAAAGGCCGCGGCCCTCCAGGACCTGCCGGACCGGTTCCTCCGCACGTAACCACGCGTACTCGGGATAGGGATCAGCGCCGAAATCCATCCTCCGCCTCCTCTGCCTCGGTGTTCGGTTCCTGACCGGCCTCGCGTCCCACCCGGACCTGATCCCTGCCGGCCCGGCCTTCACCATCACGCGGGGAACATCCGCGAACAGGGCGCGCCGAGCGCGCGTTCGCTCGAGGTCGGTGGTCGAGGGACCACATGGCGCCGATGCTCGCGGCAGCGGTTCGAGGCGAGTTCGTGTGTGGTTCGACCCAAGGAGGGGGGCGTACGGAGGCGGTCCGGGGCGCCTCCCGGCGCCGAGACAGCATGCGGCCGACACCGACCGTGCCGGTGTCGACCGCATGCCAGGGATACGGATCCGCGTCAGGCCTTCTGCCGGCACAGGATCCGGTCGAGGACGTCCCGCAGGTGCTGCGTGCTGGTCTCCACGGCATGCCGTGTGGTGGCCGTACGCCAGCCGACGAACCCGTCCGGGCGGACGAGCACGGCGCCGTCCTCCTTGATGCCTGCGGCCTCGGCCCACCCTTCGACCGCGTGCGCCGTGATGCCCAGGTCCCGTGCCGCGTCCAGCCAGTGGTCGGCCGCGGTCCCGGTGATCAGCGTGAATCCGTCGACGAGGTCGACCGTGGACCGTCCGTCCGGAAGCCACCGGTGCGGCAGGCGGCTGCCCGGGGCGCCGTCCAGGACGAGGTTCTCCATGTCGGAGAGCGGCTCCGGGTCGACCACCGCGCCGGAGTCGTACCGGTAGCCGATCACGGGGATCATGATGCCCGCCATGCCCACGGCCGCCCGGTCGGCGGCCCGGCTCGCGTCATTGTCCCAGTGCAGGTCACGGTTCTCGGCGCGGAGCACGGTCTGTCGCATGGTGAACAGCGCGACCGGCCGGCGCTCGGCCTCGTAGGTGTCGAGCAGCGCGTCACCGCCGGCGGCCAGTTTCCACGCCAGGTTGTGGCCGTCGGCGATACCCACGTTGAGTCCGAGACCCCCGACCGGCGGCACCACGTGGGCCGCGTCACCCACGAGGAAGACGTTGCCCTGCCGGAAGCGGTCGGCGACCCGCGCCGTCGACGACCAGGGCAGCAGGCTGATGATCTCCGGCTCGATGTCGCTGACGCCGGTGGCGTCCCTGATCTGCTGCTGGATCCGCTCGACGGGGGTCTCCGGGTCACCGTTCGGGATGTGGAAGACCCAGCGGCCGGTCTCGTCTACCTTCAGCAGGATCCCGGACGCCCGCTCGTTGCGCAGGAACGTCATGGACGTCGGCGGGGTGGGCAGTTCCGCGCGGAACAGCACGTTGAGCATGTGCGAACTGCTCAGCGGTCCCGGGCCGGTCACGCCGATGCCGAGCAGGTCACGCATCCGGCTGCGGACTCCGTCGGCGGCGATCACGTAGTCCGCCGTGACGGTCCTGCCGTCCGCGGTGGTGACGCCGCCGTCCGTCACCGCGACCACCTCGCTGTCGAAGTCCACCTGGCCGCCGAGCTCCCGCAGCCGTGCCAGCGCGGCCCGGTCGACCCGGTCCTGCGGGCAGCTTCCCAGCTTCGCCGGGCCGATCTCCGGCGGCTCGAACTTGGCCGTGACGGTGGTCAGATCGGCCAGGCTCGTGCCCGTCATGAGGCCCCGGACGAGATGGTCCGTCTCGATGTCGATGCCGGCCTCCCGGAGGATCTCCGCCGACCGGTCCGTGATGCCGAAGGCCCGCGGATGGTCGTTGACCTGTGCCCGGCGCTCCAGCACATGGACCGAGACACCCTGACGGGCGAGGAAGACGGCGGTGCACAACCCGACCGTGCCGCCTCCGACGATCACTACGCGCATGCTTGTCCCTCCGAGAATGAGAACGGTGTTTTCCTCACGGGTACGTCGCACCCGTGGCGGTACTGGAGACGCCTCCGCTCACCCGCCGCGTCCCCGGGCGGGAGACGCGCGTACGGATCTAGAGTCCGGCGCGGGCGAAGCGGCGCACCGAGAGCGGCACGAAGATCAGCAACAGCAGGCCGGCCCACAGCAGGCTCGCGGTCACCGGGTGGGTCAGCGGCCACGCTGCGTCCGGCCCGGGAGCACCGGGGTTGCCGAAGAGCTCGCGCGCGGCCGCCGCGGCGGAGCTGAGCGGGTTCCACTCGCACAGCGCCCGGAGGCCGACCGGCATCCGGTCGGTGGGCACGAGGGCGTTGGACACCATGGTGAGCGACAGCGTGAGCGGTGCCAGCCGGGCCGCGGTCCGTGCCGACCGCACCACAAGGCCCAGGTAGGCGCCGACCCACGCCAGCGTGTAGCGGAACAGCAGGAGCAGGCCGATGCCGGCCAGCGCCCGCGGAACGCCGTCGTACGGCCGCCAGCCGACGACGAGACCGCACACCATCAGGACCGCGAGGCCGTAGGCCCCGAGGATCCCCTCGGCGCCGCTCTGGCCGAGCGGCACGGACACCCGGTGGGTCGGGAGCGAACGCAGGCGCTCCATCACCCCGCGCGCCTGGTCCGTCGCCACCTCCACCATGGCGGTGGACAGGGCGGTCCCGGTCGTCATCACGAACAGGCCGGGCATCATGAACTCGCGGTAGTTCGAGGTGCCCGGCACCCCGATCGCGCCGCCGAACACGAAGCCGAACAGCACCACGAACACGCTCGGCATCATCAGCATGGTGAGCAGGGTGCCGGGCTCGTGGCGCAGCCGGAACAGCCTTCGCTGGGTCAGCGTCCAGCCGTCGGCCAGGAGGTTCACGACACCGCCTCGGGCATCTCGACCGGTTGCGCCGGTTCGACGGTCTGCCCGGTCATCGTCAGGAAGATGTCGTCCAGGCCGGGCTCGCGGATCCCGATGTTCCTGATCACCGCGCCGGACGCGTCCAGTTCACTCACGATCAGCGGCAGGGCGGGCACCTGATCCACCGCGGCCACGACGATGCGCGATCCGTCGGCCTCCGGGCACCGGCCGGTCAGCCGCTCCAGCCTCGCCATGGCACTCGGCACATGGTCCGCCGACTCGACCACGACGTCGATGTGACGGCCGATCTGGGCTTTGAGCTGGGCCGGGCTGCCTTCGGCGATCAGCTGGCCGCGGTCGATCACGCCGACCGCCGTGGCGAGCCGCTCCACCTCCTCCAGACACGGGGTGGTGAGCAGGACCGTGGTGCCGTCGGCCACCAGTCTCCGCACGCTCTCCCAGATCTCGGCGCGACTGGGGGCGTCGAGCCCGGTGGTCGGCTCGTCGAGGAAGAGCACCGCGGGAGCCCGTAACAGACTGGCGATCAGGTGGATCCGGCGGCGCATGCCATCGGAGTACGTGCCGACCAGCCGATCACCGGCGTGAGCGAGACCGAACCGTTCCAGCAGCTCGTCGGCGCGCCGGCGGGCGCCGCGCGAGCCGAGCCGCGAGAGGCGGCCGAGGATCCGCAGGTTCTCCAGGCCGGTCAGTCCGTCGTCGAACGAGGCGTCCTGACCGGCCAGGCCGATCACCCTCCGCACATCGGCCGGATTCCGGGCCACGTCGAAGCCGGCGACGACGGCCCGCCCGCTGCTGGGCTTGGTCAGGGTGGTCAGGATCCGCACGGTGGTGCTCTTCCCCGCGCCCTTCGGGCCGAGCAGGCCGTAGACGGTGTGCGACGGCACCACCAGGTCCAGGCCGTCCAGCGCGACGACGTCCCCGTACTGCTTCCTCACATCCTCGGTGTACATGATCGCGTCTTCCATGCCTCAACCCCTCACCGAGTACGGTGTACGCGATTTCAGCGTAGCCAACTGAGTGCGCCGTACGCAACTCTGCGGCGGACGCGTAGGATGACTGTCGTGTCGGACTCGAAACCAATCATCTGGATGCGACGGGAGAAGCCGGCGCGAGGCCCCGCGCCGGCGCACAGTCGTGGGCAGATCGCCGCGGTGGCGATCGACATCGCGGACTCCGAAGGCATCGAAGCCGCGTCGGTGCGCGCCATCGCCAAGCGACTCGGCACCGGTGCGATGACCCTCTACCGCTACCTGCCGACCAAGGAAGACCTGTACACGGTGATGATCGACGAGGCGACCGGCTTCGAGCCGCAGGAGCCGACCGGCGATCTCCGTGCGGATCTGACGACCTTGGCACGCCGCCGCCGGCAGATCTTCCTGCGGCACCCCTGGCTCGCCCCGCTCCTCGCCACCCGCCCGATCATGGGCCCCAACTTCATGCGCGGCATGGAACGCGATCTCGCCGTTCTCGCCGGCTGCGGTCTGGGCATGGACGACACGATCCACGTGCTCAACCTGATCCACTCCTGGGTCGGCGGCGCCGTGCAGGCCGAGTTGACCGAGCGGGCGACCGCGAATCAGTCCGGCCTCGATCGCCATGCCTGGCGGCTGCGGATGGAGCCGTACCTCAAGTCCCTGCTGGAGACCGGTGAGTTCCCGCACCTGAGCCGGATGGTCCAGGTCTCCGAGATCGGGGAGGCAGACGAGCGGTTCGCGAACGGCCTGGAGATCATCCTGGACGGAATCGAAGCCCGCTTCCCGACGGCCACCGGGAAGGACGGATCGGGTCGGCCGGTCGGCGACACCGGCGGTGGTGCGCCGTCGGCGCGGCGCGCGAACGGTCAGCCAACCGCACGCAGTTCGACGACGGAATAACGGCCAGCCGGCGTGACCGAGGTGGTGTGCAGGCCGACGGTTCCCGCCAGTTCGGCCAGTTGCTCCAGGGTGTGCTGCCGGCCGCCGAAGTAGCCGAGCATGCGCAGGTCGCCCTCCGTCTGCACGGTCCGGTCACCGAAGTAGTCCACGACGAGCACACGTCCCGTCGTCTGCGCCGCGTCGGCGCAGCGGCGCAGGATACGGGCGGCCGCCGCGTCGTCCCAGTTGTGCAGGATGCTCGACAGCAGATATCCGTCCGCTCCGGCGGGAAGAGCGTCGAAGAAACTGCCGGCCGCGGCGTCGGCCCGGTGGTCGAGACCGGCCGCGGCGATGGCCTTCTCGGCGCGGCGCACCGGGCCGGGCAGGTCGACGACCGTCCCCCTCAGATCGGGGTAGGACTGCAGGATGGCGATCAGCATGGTGCCGTCGCCACCGCCGACATCGACCACATGACGGAGCGTTCCCCACGGATACGCCCCGGCCACGGCCGGCGAGTGCGCCGTCAGCCTGGCGCCCATCAAGGTGTCGAAGGACTCGGCGCGCCCGTCGTCGGACGACAGGTCGTCCCAGAACGTCACACCGTACTGCTGCGGGAACGCGGCCTCACCCGTACGTACCGTGTGCAACAGGTGGACGAGGCTCAACTCGGCATGCCCCAGGGCACCTTCGATGTCGAGTATGGCCCGCATGTCCTCGGGCGCGCCCTCGCACAGGTGGCGGCCCATGGCCGTCAGGTCGTAGGCGCCGAGCCCGGTGCCCGACAGCACGCCCGCGGTCACCAGGTGGTCCAGCAGCCGCCCCAGCGCGTCCCGGTCGGCGCCGACGGCCTCGGCCAGCGCCTCGGTCGTCCGGGCGCCCGCGGCGATCTGGTCGGCCAGCCGCAACGTCGCCGCCACCCGGACGGCCATCGGGGTCAGCAGATCGGCGGCTGCCCACACTCCCCCGCCTCGGGGGGTCGTCTCCTTGGCCATGATTTCTCCTGACTCGACGGTTCTCTGTTCGTGGGACCCGGCCGGGACGGTGTCGGTGCCGGTGCGGCAGCTCACGTCCGGCCGGGCGGTTCCTCGCCCCTCGCGCTGCGGCGAGGTCTCTCGGAGGCCGGTGCGGCCGGCTCAGAAGCCGGCGCGCTCCTCCGCGTACGCCTTGGCGAGGCGGAGGTTGCTCATGCTGTTGCCGCTCAGCAGCCGTCGCAGGTACCGGCGCGCCTCGGCGACCGTCGTCGCGCCGCCCAGCTGGGACAGCGCCGAGCGCTTGATCGTGCTGGTGTGCCGGGCCTCGGCGATGACGCCTTCCGGCGTCTCGGTGAACCGCCAGTGGCCGGTGTGCGCGTCCAGCATCGTGGGCAGCGAGATCTGCTTGTACACGATCAGGTGGTTCGGGAGGCAGATCCGCACCGAGCGGACGGTGTGCGTGCTGCCGTCCGGGCCCTTGGTGTCCATGTCGAAGAACTGGACGTTCGGCACGTCCTCGGTCATGGCGAGCCCCACCACGTGCGGGATGCGCTCGGGCCACAGGTCCGCCCGGTAGAGGTAGTCATAGGCGTCCTCGACGGAGCCGGCGATGAACAGCGGGTCGGTGAAGGACACGACGAGTTCGTCCAGGTCGGCCCGGCGCTCGGCCGTGTCGCGGAGCGTGGCGAGGCAGTCCTCGCTCTCCTGCGCGATCCTGTCCAGCAACGGGCCGAGATCGGCGTCGGCCGGCGCGACGACCTGGTGGCTCACCTCGACCCGGGTCCGGTTCGGCGTCAGTTCGGTGAAGACCCACTCGCCGCGGAGGTCGGTGGCGGGCTGTTCGGGTTCCATGTGCGCGAAGGTGATGCGGCGCCCCGGCCGGTCCGTGCGGCGCACGGTCTGCCAGGTGCGGACGGCGGCGTCACCGGCCAGAGCCCAGTGCCTGACCAACTCTCCCTTCTCGTTGGCGTGGACCGTCTCCGCGTGCACCGCGGACCGGTGGAACTGCGGCCACCGCGCGATGTCCGCGACCAGGTCGAACACCGTCTCCACGTCGGCCTCGATGGTGATGGCGTGGTCAACTCGCCGCTGTGTACTCGACACAACAAGACACCTCACAAGCGTCGTCACATCCGGATCCGTCGCGACCGACGATGTCCGTCCTCGATCGACCTCGCTTCGAGGACCCTTCGAGTTCGCCGTCCGCGGTCGGCCCCGGCCGTTGACCGGGCGTCGATCCGGCGTCGAAGGCGCGGGGCCAAGCTGGGCGCACCCCCGAAACGCACCCCGCCTATTCGTGAGGAGACGCTAAATGCCGAGCATCGTCACTGTCGGCACATTCGACAGTGGTAACGTCGCCGACGTCACCAAGATCCTTCAGGAGTTCGATGGCGAGGTCGCGTCCGAACTGCCCCAGCTGCGCCGCCGCCAGGTATTCAGCTACAGCGACCTTTACGTGCACATGCAGGACTGGGACGTCGCCGACCCCGACGAGGCATACCGGATCATCAGCACCGACCCCCGGTGCACGCGGCTGAACGAACGCCTGTCGACCTATTTCGGCGATCACGCCGCGACGGAGGACTGGGACGGCCCGGTCGACCGGCCGACGGCCGAGCGCTTCTACCTGTGGCCGGCCGAGCGACTGGACGACCTGGAGCAGACGTACAGCGCGGTGATCGTCAACACCCAGCGGCAGGAACACATCCCCGAGGCGTCACGGCTGTTCGCGGAGTCGGACGCGACCGACATCCCGCAGAAGATGGGCACGCTGCGCCGCCAGATCTATCTGTGGCGCGGCATCTACCTGCACATCCAGGACTTCGCCGTAGCCAACAGCATGGAGGCGATCAGCGAGGTGTGGACGGAAGGCGATCCCCGCTTCCTCCAGCTCGTCGACGACCTCACGGAGATCATTCCGCCGTACGACCCGCAGGGCAATTCACTGGCCACCCGTTTCTACCACTGGGCTGCAGAGGTGTCAGCATGACGAAACTCCCTACCCACCCCATTCGCCGGCAGCTCCCCGGCGTGCTACCGGCCGAGTACGAGACACTGCGGGAACGAGGCATCGGCCAGGTCGAATTGCCCACGGGCAAACTCGTCTGGATGGTGGTGAGGCCGGAATACGCCCGCATCGTGCTCTCCGACCCGCGGTTCAGCTCGGACAAGACGGACGACCGATTTCCGAAGCTGACACCCAATTCGCTGATGAAGCTGCGGTACTGCGCACCGTTCATGATCAACCTGGACGGTCCGGAACACCTGAAGAAGAAGAAGTCCATCATGGACGAGTTCTCCCCGGAAGGACTCGCCCGGCTGCTGCCGCGCCTGCGGGTCGCCGTCGAGGAGAAGATCGACGACATGCTGCGGCAGCCGACGAAGCCGGTCGACCTGGTGAAGGAGCTGGCGTTCCCCATCGCGTGGCGGCTGCAGGAGATGTTCCTCGGCATCCCCGCGGCCGAGCTGCAGACGATGCGGGACAACGTCTGGAAGCTGCTGCTCGGCACCACCACCGAGGCCGAGGAGAGGGAAGCGGCCGACCGCCTGAACGGGCACGCGGAAGAGGTCCTGAAGGAGAAGGCCAAGCACCTCGGCGACGACATGATGAGTCGTCTGATTGTGCAGGAACGCGAGAAGCACGGCGAGGTCGACTGGTACGAACTCGCGCCTCTGATGCTGTCGAACGCCCAGGGCATTCACAACTCGGTGTCCACGATGATCTCGCTGGGCGTGCTCACCCTGCTGAACCACCCGGAGCAGCGGCCGACGCTGCTCGCCCATCCGGACCGGATGACGGTCGCGGTGGACGAGATGCTGCGGTACTTCTCGGTCAACGACGGAACCCCCATGCGGCTCGCCACCGAGGACATGCTCATCGGCGACACGCTGGTCAAGGCCGGTGACGGCGTGGCGGTGCCGACGCTGCCCGTCAACCGCGACCCGTCGGTGTGCCCGTATCCCCATCAGCTCGACATCATGCGGGAGGAGCCCGCCCGGCACCTGGCGTTCGGTCACGGACCGCACAAGTGTCCGGCGGACCGCCTGGTGCCGAGCCTGCTCGAAATCGTCTACACGACGCTCTTCGAGCGGGTCCCGACGCTCGCGCTCGCCGTGCCCGAGGCAGAACTGACGTACAAGTACCACTCGATCCAGGCGTTCGGCCCGGCCGAGATGCCGGTCACCTGGTAGCGGCGAAGGCCGCCGCGCTCATCGGCGACAGGCGTGGCCGCCGCGGAGCGCGGTGGCCACGCGGGCCCAGGACCGACCGAGAGAAATGACAACCTCGGGTTGACACCACCCGACTGACAACCTATGGTTGACACCATGACGCAGATCACTCCGCCGGTCAAGCTCGACGAGCTCATCACGGCGATCACCGAGAACCACACCACCGCCCTCGACCAGCTCAGCGGCGCCATCCTGCTGGCCGACCACATCGGCGAGGTCGCCGACCATCTCATCGGCCACTTCGTCGACCAGGCCCGTCGCTCCGGCGCGTCTTGGACCGACATCGGCCGCAGCATGGGCGTCACCCGGCAGGCAGCCCAGAAGCGGTTCGTCGGCAAGCCCGACGCCAAGCCGTCGAATGCCTTCGAGAAGTTCTCCCAGCCCGCCCGCAGCGCCATCATCGCCGGCATGAACGAGGCCAAGGCGGCCGGCAACGCCGAGATCGTCCTGGCGCATGTCCTCCTCGGCCTGCTCGGCACCGAGGGCAGTGCGGTCGGCGCCCTGCGGGCGCAGGGCATCGACCTCGACCAGGCGCGAGACACGGCGGTGGCCGCCCTGCCGCCGCGCAGTGACGCCGATCCGGTGCTGATCCCGTACGACGCCCGGGCGAAGAAGGCGCTGGAACTGGCGTCGCGGGTGGCCTTCCGCCTCGACCAGGACAGCGTCAGCACCGGCCACATGCTGCTGGGGCTGCTGGAGGAGGAGGACGGCGCCGGGGTCCTGGCCTCGCTGGGCCTCGACACGGCGGCCGCCGAGCGTTTCGTGGCGGAAGCCGCCGACGAATCGTCCGTCGCCTCGTAGCGAAACCGACCGCGTCCGTCCGCGGACGTCGGCTGACAGCGGCGGACTCCCGGAATGGGAACGGCACGGGAACCGAACGGTTACGGAACGGGAGCTCCGGGCGAGGTGAAACCTGTCAAAGGTGACACCCCGCCCGGATGTCCTCGCGCCCCGCTCCGACCCCTACCGGACTCGGCCCGTCGCGCCCTGTGCGCTGTGAACCGCCTACCCGGGTGCGATGGCGGCCGGACCTCCCGCGGAGGATCGGATCCCGTCTCCCTTTCCCGACCCCGTACATGCGGAGTGGTGTGATGACTTTCGACCGGACCCGGATCTTCGGCCTTCGGCGCCTACGGAGGGTACGTCAACGCAAGACCGCGAGGGGAAGCCTCGCACCGGCGGCCTCCCTGACCGCGCCGCGCCGGCCGGCCGGCGCACGTACGGGAGCGCCTGTCTGATGGCGACGCCGGGTACTGACGGCCGTGTCGCTCTCGTCACCGGCGCTTCGGGAGCGCTCGGCGCCGCCGTGGCACGGGTCCTCGACCACCGTGGCTACCGGCTGGCGTTGCACTACACCAGCGGTGAGGACCGGGCCCGCGAGGTAGCGGCCACGCTCAGCGGGCCGAGCACCCTCGTGCGGGCGGACGTCGCCGACTGGGCTGCCACCCAGGACATGGTCGACCGGGTACGCGCTGAGCTGGGAGGCATCAGCGTCCTCGTCAACGCGGGTGCGATCCGCCGGGACGGTCTCATGGCCACCCAGTCCGTCGACGACTGGACCCGGACCGTCGCCGTCAATCTGATCGGCACCTTCCATACCTGCCGGGCGGCACTCCCGGACATGCTGCGGGGCCGCTGGGGACGCATCATCAACGTCGTCTCGCCCGCCGGCCTCCTCGGCAGCCGGGGCCAGACGGCGTACTCGGCGGCCAAGGCCGGTGTGCTGGGGATGACCCGGAGCCTGGCCCTGGAGTGCGGGCGGTTCAATGTGACGGTCAACGCGCTGTCACCCGGCCTCATGGACACCGCGCTCACCGAGGAGCTGCCGGCCGAGCTCCGCGCCACGCTCGTGGCGCGGACCGCGTTCGGCCGCATGGGCACGCCCGACGAGGTGGCCCGTGGCATCGAACTGCTGCTGGACGCCGACTACATGACCGGTCAGGTGCTGTCCATCGACGGGGGCATGTCGATCTCGTGACCGCCGTGCCGGACGGCCACCCCGCGCGCCCCGCTGGAGGAGTTCCCGGGAGCCTTCCGCGTGCGAAGTCCCGTCACCGGCACCGGACCTGACTGCGGAGGCACAGCATTCCCTCCAGCCCGTACGGAAGCCGAGGAAGGACCACGACATGACCAACCCCCGCCGCATCGTCATGGGAAGCTCGGTCCGGATGGCCACGCAGGGCCGGTCCGTGGGCACGCGGCCGCCTGCGCTCCTCACATGACAGGGAGTGAAGGCGCCTTACGGGCATTCAGCATCCTGCGCATCTCCCACGCCGAAATCCCGGATTTCGCGAGCGAGTTCAAGTCGTCGCCCCGACGACTGACTGATCGTCGCCAGCGACGTCGGGGAGTTGATGCCGGACGCAGATGGGCGACGCCCGTTGCGGAAACGTTTCAACGGACCTGCGTCCATGGGCTCCTACAGGTCTCCCGCAACACCGTCTACGACGGCGCGCCGTTCGAAGAAGTACCCCTCGGCCACCCGCGGGAGTGGCGCCGCTTCGGGCCGCGCCTCGACCTGGCCCAGCAGGTCCTGCACCGGCCCGACACCACCACGAACGCGAACACGGAAACCGTCGCATGATCGACTCCCTCTTGCCCCCCGCCGCCCGCGCCGTTCAGTCCTTCACCCATCGGCTGGACATCACTCTGTCCCCTCAGGAAGAGGCACTCATCGCCAGAGCCGTCCCGAAACGGCGCAACGAGTTCACCACCGTCCGCGCCTGCGCCCACGAGGCGCTGGCCGCGCTCGGCCTAGCTCCGGTTCCGCTGCTCCCGGACAAGCGGGGCGCCCCGGGCTGGCCGCCCGGGGTCGTCGGCAGCATGACGCACTGCGCGGGCTACGGTGCCGCCGTGGTGGCCCACGCCCATGAGATTACCGCGCTCGGCATCGACGCCGAGCCCAACTCCCCGCTTCCGGAAGGGATACTGGAGGCCATAACCCGCCCCGAGGAACGCTCCGCCCTGGCCTCACTTGCCGCCCTACCCGCCGCGGCGGCCAGGCCCGCGTGGGACCGCCTCCTGTTCAGCGCCAAGGAGTCCGTATACAAGGCGTGGTACCCGGTGACCCGCCGCTGGCTGGACTTCCAGGAGGCGTTCCTCGAATTCGCCCCAGACGGTACGTTCACCGCCCGCGTCCTCGTCCCCGCCCCGCCCGAACTCGCCTGTGTGCACGGACGTTGGGCCGCCGACAGCAGCCATGTGCTCACAGCCGTGGCCGTGGAGCAGGTGTAGGGGCCTCACCGCCGGTTCCGGTTGACCAGTGGGCGAGCCCGCAGGGCTGGCAGAAGGCCCATGAAACGGGATCCATTGGATGGATAGGCCGGCCGCAGCTCGCGCCCCGCCCACACTCCCAGCCGGCCCTCTCCGCGATCACAGCGATCGGCATCATCCGAGTCCGCTTCAACAATTCCCAAATCACGAACTCCACCGCGTCCACCGCCGACCGCCGCTTCACCTCCTGGTCACGCTGGGTCACCCTGGCCATGCTCGCGCACGCTTTCCTGGCGGTCACCCGTGGGGCAGAACATGCCCGCCATCCCGCTCCGGACGGGTTGGTTCCGCTCACCTGCAACGAGATCCAGCGGTTGTTCACGGCGCTCGTTGGACCCGCGCCCGATGCGGTCCGCCGGCTGCGCTGGTCCCTCTGGCGGCGCCGCCACCAGGCCCGAGCCAGAACCAGCCACTATCACCGACAAGCCGCCGATCAGACATGAAGATCACGATATACAGCTGGAGTATTAGCCTCGATCTTTCGTGACGGCCCGTCGGTTCTTTCGGCGGGCCGTTTCGGCTATCGGGCTGGTGGCAGCCAGGCTGATGGCCCGGCTGTCGCGTCGGATTCCACGGCTCCGGTCGGGGTAATGCTGCTCGCGGGGACGGGAACGTGCTGCTCAGCCGGGGTTCGGGAGAGCTTCAAGCCATGCCAGGGCGTCGGTGATCACGCCGGTCCAGGGCCAGTGGCGGGCGAACCGCAGATAGCGGCGGCGGGCGGTCGTGACGATCTGGGCGGCGGCGGAGAGAAGACGGAACCGGAGGCGGCGGGGCTCCCACCTGCGGATTTCGCCGGTCAGAGCGAGCATCGGCATCCAGGCCAGCAGGTCCAGGGCGAGCTGGACGATCTCCAGCCAGATCCGGTTCTGCGCGGTGTCGTGCAGGGGCAGGTTGCGCAGGCCGGTGGTCCGCGCGGCCCAGATGCGGTCCTCGGCTCGCGCCCGCTGGCGGTGTCGTAGCTCCAGTGCCGCGATCGGCATGACGGGGGTGTTGGTGGCGAAGCAGGTCAGCTGCAGTCCATCGGCGTCGGTGATCCGCAACTGGACACCGGGGTGGGGCCGTTCCTTGCGGACGATCAGCCGCATTCCCTTCGGCCAGCCCTTCAGGCAGTCGCCGGACAGTTCGGCGACCCAGGCGCCGTCGCGGATCTCGCCGCCGGGCTCCACCCCTCACCTCGGGGGTCATTTTCTCTCCGCGGCCCAGCACGCGGAACTTGACAGGGAACGGACCTGGTCGGACGAGACCACCCACGCAGTCCACGAATCCCTCGTCATGCGAGCCGAGTTCGTCCACGAAGCCGGATGCCCGGTGGTCCTCCCCGCCGACGCGGGGGTGTTCCGGACGGCCGCCGATCCAGGCACGTTGGACCGAGTGTCCTCCCTGCCGGCGCGCCGGCTGCTGAACTGCAGGGCGTCCTGCACAGCCCGCATGACCTGGAAAGAACGGCTGACTTCTTGGGAGTCCTCTGGGACTTTCCTGGGACTTTCCGCTGCATCAAGGGGCACGACCGTGAAACAGCAGAAAGGCCTTTCCTGCAGGTCAGCGGCTGGTGGTCGATCGTTCCTGCAGATCAGCCGAGTGGCTGGTCTCTCCCGGGACATCTGATACGAGGATGCCGCCGCACCCCGTCCGACCAGCTACTTAGCGGGTCAGAGAAGGGTGCGGCGGCATCTCCCGGACCTCTCCGGGACTTTGGGCCCGCGGTGGGCTACGAGCCGCACTCGACAGGCTCCACCGACCGGCCGCGGCTACGCGAAGATCGCGTCGATGGCGGCACTGCCTCGTGCACCGGCGCGGGGCAGGAAGTGGGAGTACTTCCGAGCTGACCCCTCGCCCCCGTCGTCACACGCCTTCAACCTCGTCACCGGACGGCGGGGCCGGTGCGGGGCCCGTACTGCCCCTGGGGACAAGCTCCACCGGCAGGACCACGTGGCGCTCCCGGTACGCCTCGGGGTCGTGGATCACGCGGTGGACCAGCTCCGCCGCCGCCTCGCCCAGCCGGCGGGCGGGCTGCGCCATCGTGGAGAGGTCCCACGGCTCGGACATCGTGTGACCGTCGAAGCCGAGGATCGACATCCGCTGCGGCACCGGGACATTGACCCCGCGCAGCACCGTGAGGAGCCTGAAGGCGATGTCGTCCGTCTCGGCGAAGATCGCCGTGGGAGGCTCCGCGAGGCTCAGCAGCCGCCCCACCGCCGCTTCCAGACTCGGTCCCTGCCACTCGGCGACATGGCGGACGAGGTCGTCGTCCCGCTCGATACCCGCCTCCGCGAGGGCGGTGCGATAGCCGTCGAGGCGGGCCCTGCTGCTCCAGGCGAATCCTGAGGCGTCCGCGGGCTCCAGGTAGGCGATGCGCCGGTGGCCCAGGTTGAGCAGATAGCGGGTGCCGCGCTGGGCGGCCTCCACGTCGTCCACGTAGACGCCGGCTCTGCCCTGTTCGTGCTGACTGACGAAGACCAGGGGCATGCCCAGGTCGTCCAGGCGCGCGCGCTCCTCGGGAGAGAGCGCGAAGCTGACGACGAGCAGGGCGTCGGCGTTGCGGCGGGCCGGCAGACGGTCGAAGAACTGTGCGCGCTGCTTGGCGGTGGTGACGCTGTAGACCAGCATGTCCAGGCCGGCCGCGTTCAGCGCGGGCGCCATACCGGCCAGCGCCGCGCCCAGGAACCAGGAGTCGAGGTTGGGCACGAGCACGGCGACCCGCCCCGTGCGCCCCGTGACCAGGCTGGACGCGCTGCGCGAGATCGCGAACGACAGCTCGCGAGCCGCCATTTCGACGCGTGCCCGGGTCTCCGGGGACACCGTTGACAGACCACGCAGCGCACGCGAGACGGTCGAGGGCGAGACTCCGGCCCTCTGGGCGACATCCGCCAGCGTGGCGCCCCTCACCGCGGATTCACCGACCATGCGCTGGACGTTAACACAACAATCGCCCTGCACGGCCCACCGGCGTGGCAGCGCTGTCATTGGTGCATTTTCGCTCTACTCGGGCAACCACAACCATTGACACGACTCCTGGGCCTCCCTAGCGTGACAGCGCTGTCATCAGACAGCGCAAGAGGGAGGGAGTGCGCCATGACCCTGAACCGCAGAGCACTGCTGACGAGCGCTGCGAGCGTCGCCGCAGCGGGTCTGCTGGCCGGATGCGGAGGGAAGAACCTCGACGACCTGCTCACGCAGGCCGCAACCGTCCCCCGAAAACCGGCCCGGCTGACCTGGTGGGTCTCCGAGATCCCCTCCCGGCGGGGCGCCGTCGTCGCGGATCTGATCATCCGTGCCTTCGAGCGGCGGCATCCTCTCGTCCGCATCTCGAAGATCAACGCCCTGTCCACCTCGGACGGCAACCGCAGCGCCATCGCCACACAGCTCGCCGGCGGATCCCCCCAGCCCGACGTGTATCTGGGCGACACGACATGGCCCGCGCAGTTCGGCCACGCCTCGCTCGCACTGCCGGTGGAGACGCTGCTTCCCAGTGGCTTCTGGAACGCCTTTCCGGCCGCCCTGCGGGACAGCTCCACGTTCCGCGGCAGCGCCTACGCGGTGCCGTTCTTCACCGACAGCACCTATCTCTTCTACCGCAAGGACCTCCTCGCCAAGCACGGGCTGCGCACCCCGCGCAGCTGGGAGGAGTTGCTGCACACCTCCCGCACGGTGCAGAGGGCCGGCGACGTGGAGACCGGATTCCTGTGGCAGGCCGGGGTGTCCGAGTCGCTGACGGCCAACGTCACCGAATTCCTCGCCGACGCCGGCGCCGAGATCCTGGACTCCCGGGGCAGGGCCGTACTGGGAGGGGCCGAGGCGGAGCGGGCCTTCTCGCTCATGGCCGACTTCACCGCACAGGGAGTCTCGCCCCGCACCGTGGCCACGTACAAGGAGTCGGACTCGCAGGACGCCTTCGCCAACGGACGCGGGCTGTTCCTGCGCAACTGGTCGTACGCCTGGGTCAATGCGAACAATCCGAAGGTCTCCCGTGTCGCCGGCAAGATCGCGGCCACCCCGCGTCCGGGCTTCGAGGGAACCGGCCGCTCCGGTGTCTCCTGCGCCGGCGGCTGGAGCAACTTCGTCAACCCCAGCTCCCAGCAGCTGGGTGCCGCCATGGAGTTCGCCCGGTTCTGCGCCGGCGGCGAGGTGCAGCGCCTCCTCGCCCAGGAGGCCGGTGTCATCCCCGCGATGACCTCCGTGTTGAGCGGCCCTCAGGCGCGTGCGGCGGGCGACCCCACAGTCCTGCGCGCCGCCGACCTGCGACTCGTCGCCCGGCCCGTGCAGACCCCGTACTACCCGCAGGTCAGCAAGGCGCTGTACACCCCGGCGAACGCGGTCGTACGCGGCAGCCTCTCCCCCGCGGCCGGTGTCCGCGCCGCACGCGAAGGGCTGCGTACGGCCCTGGAAGGAAAAGCGCTGTGAGTTCAGTACAGCATGCGAGGGCATCGACGAGGACAGTGGTGACGGCGACGGCCGGCCGCACCTGCGACGCACCGCCCCGGTCCCAGCGGTCCCCGAAGAGCGCGCCCCCAGGCTTCGCCACCCGCCGTCGCGCCCGCACCGGGTGGCTGTTCGCCTCCCCCGCTCTCCTGGTCATCGCGGCGGTGACGGTCTTCCCCGTCGCCTTCTCGCTGGTGCTGTCGTTCTGCGAGGTCCGGCTGGAGTACGGCGGCCTGCGGATCGGCTCCCCCACCCTCGCGCACTACGAAACGCTCCTGACGCACTCCGAGTGGTACAGGGCACTCGCGTTCACGCTGGGCTTCACCGTCGTCTCGGTCTTCATCGAGCTGGTCCTCGGGACGCTCACAGCACTCGTCCTGGAACGGCTCGGTGCTGCCCGCGGGTGGATCCTCGCCCTGCTCCTGCTGCCCTGGGCGCTGATCAACGTGGTCGCGGCGCAGCTGTGGTCGTATCTGTTCAACGGCACCTACGGGGCCGTGACCTGGCTCTGCGAGCAACTGCTCGGCTACCGGCCCGACATCCTCGGCGAGCCGGTGCCCGCGATGGCGGCGATGGTCGCCGTCGACGTGTGGAAGACGACGCCGTTCGTCGCGATCGTCGTGCTCGCCGGTCTGATGCTGATCCCGGGTGACGTCTACGAGGCCGCCGAGATCGACGGGGCGAGCGCCTGGACGACGTTCTGGAGGGTCACGCTGCCGCAACTGCGGCCCATCGTCGCCATCGCGGTCCTCTTCCGCATCCTCCAGGCGTTCGGGATCTTCGACCTGCCGTTCGTCCTTACCCAGGGCGGCCCGGGGACGGCCACGCAGTCGGTGGCGATGCTGGGCTACCGGATCCTCTTCCAGAACCTCGACTTCGGGGGCGGTGCCGCCGTCGCGGTCACCACTGCCGCCATCGTCCTGGCCTGCTGTCTGTTGTTCCTGCGCGTCTTCCGCGCCCAAGTCGACGAGGAGGGGCGGGCATGAGCCGCCACGTCCCGCGCACAGGCGTGCGCCGTTACGTCAATGCCGTCAACCTCGGCGGGCTGGTGATCGCCCTGTGCGCCACGCTGCCCCTGATCTGGATGGCGTCCGCCTCCCTGAAGGGGCCCGGCGAGATCAGCGCGACGCCGCCCTCGCTGCTGCCGGCCCATCCCACCCTCAGCAACTACGAGACGGCGTTCTCCCGGAACGGCATCGGCCACTACTTCCTCAACAGCGTCGTCGTGGCCTGTTGCTCGACGGTGCTGATCCTGTCCCTGGCGTTCTTCGCCGGTTACGCCCTCGCCCGGCTGCCGTTGCGCGGCCGCGGAGCCGTCATGACAGCGCTGCTGATGCTGTCGGTCTTCCCGCCGATCGCCCTGCTCGTGCCACTGTTCCTCATGGAGCGTCAGGCAGGTCTGCTCAACAGCTACCCGGGGCTCGTCATCCCGTACGTGGCGCTGAATCTGCCGTTCGCGATCTGGATCATGCGCAACTACCTCAGCGGCATCCCGAAGGAGCTGGAGGAGGCAGCGGCCATCGACGGTGCCGGCCCGCTGCGCACCGCCGTGACGGTGATCCTGCCGCTGGCCCGGCCGGGGATGTTCACGGCCGGGGTCTTCTCCTTCACCGCGACCTGGTCGGAATTCCTGCTCGCGCTCACCTTCAACGGCTCCGACGCCCGCCGCACCGTCTCCGTCGGCATCGCCCTGTTCACCAGCCAGTACCAGGTGCCGTACGGGGTGATCTTCGCCGGTGCGATGGTCGCCACCGTGCCGATCGCGGTCCTGGTGCTGATCTTCCGCCGGTCCGTCGTCTCCGGGATGACCACCGGCGCGGTGAAGGGCTGACCGGGCGCCGTACGGCGTGAGGGCCCCTCCGGCCGTCACGCGCCTGACTTCCGCACATCCGAACCCCGTCCTGGGCGCACGCCCGAGAGGTACACACATGCCCCACCACGACTCCCCCACCCCCTCCCCGTCCTCCTCCTGCGACGCGGACTGGTGGCGGCAGGCGGTCATCTACCAGATATATCCCCGCAGTTTCGCCGACTCCGACGGCGACGGCCTCGGTGACATCCCCGGCGTCACGTCCCGGCTGGAGTACCTCGCCGACCTCGGCGTGGACGCCGTCTGGCTGAGCCCGTTCTACCCTTCGCAGCTCGCCGACGGCGGCTACGACGTCGCCGACTACCGCGATGTGGACCCGCGGCTCGGCACCCTCGACGACTTCGACGAGATGGTCGCCACGGCCCGCCGGCTCGGCCTGCGAATCATGGTCGACATCGTCCCCAACCACTCCTCCGACCAGCACGTCTGGTTCCAGGAGGCACTCCGGGCCGCGCCCGGATCGGCCGCCCGCGAGCGCTACGTCTTCCGTGACGGGCGGGGGGACGACGGTGAACTGCCGCCCACCGACTGGCCGTCCAGCTTCGGAGGCCCCGCCTGGACCCGGGTGGCGGACGGCCAGTGGTACCTGCACCTCTACGCACCCCAGCAGCCCGACTTCAACTGGGACAACCCCGAGGTCCGTGAGGACTTCCACGCCACCCTGCGGTTCTGGTCCGACCGGGGTGTCGCCGGTTTCCGCGTCGATGTCGCCCACGGACTCGCCAAGGACCTGCGCGCACCGCTGCGCGACCTCGGTGACCAGCAGAGCTACCAGCCCGGCGCCCTGCCGGTCGACGGCAGTCATCCGCTGTGGGACCGCGACGCGGTGCACGAGATCTACCGCGGCTGGCGGCAGGTGTTCAACACGTACGACCCGCCGCGCTTCGCCGTCGCCGAGGCCTGGGTGGGCACCTCACGGCGCATGGCGTACGCCTCCGCCGACGGGCTGGGCCAGGCGTTCAACTTCGACTTCCTCGGCGCGAGGCTCGACGCGGGCGAGATGCGCGCCACCATCGAAACGGCGCTCGCCGACGCCCGCGACGCCGGTGCGACGAGCACCTGGGTGCTCTCCAACCACGACGTCGTACGTCATGTCTCGCGCTACGCCCTGCCCGGCGACCACCGCAAGCGCGACATCGAGGCGTGGCTGCTCACCGACGGCCGGGAACCGGCCCCGGACCTGGCGGCGGGTGAACGCAAGGCGCGGGCCGCTGCCCTGCTGATGCTGGCGCTGCCCGGTTCCGCGTATGTCTACCAGGGTGAGGAACTGGGCCTTCCCGAGGTCGCGGACCTCGACCGCGCGGACCTCCAGGACCCGATGTGGGTACGCAGCGGCGGACGCGTCAAGGGACGCGACGGCTGCCGCGTACCGCTGCCGTGGACCACTGAGGGCACCAGCTTCGGGTTCGGTTCCGGGGGCTCGTGGCTTCCGCAGCCCTCCGGCTGGGGCCGGTATGCGGCGGAGGCACAGAGCGGGGACGCGGGATCCTTCCTGGAGCTGTACCGGGAGGCCCTGCGCCTGCGTCGCACGCTGGTCGCGGACGAGGCGCTGGCGTGGACCGGCCCGCAGGAACCGGCACATCAGGGGCTGCTGCACTTCGAGCGCGCCGGAGGCTGGCAGACCGTCAGCAACCTTTCCGACGAGCCCGTTCGGCTGCCCCAGGGGGAGGTCCTGCTCGCCTCCGCGACGCTGACCGATGACACGCTCCCGCCGTGGACCACCGTCTGGCTGAGGACCGGGGCCGCGTCCGTCTCCCGGTCCGGCCGCTGAGGCGCGGCGTCCGGCCCCTCGCGCCGTGCGCGGAGGGGCCGGCTCACGGCCGGGATCCGCCGCGCCAGCGTGCCGGGTCGATCCTGCCTGCGTACAGGGGGAGTTCGATCGGGAGTTGGTCGTCCGCGAACGGGTCCCACACCCGGGTGAGGCCCGCCGTCCCCCGTGCGCGCACCCTCCGCGCCTCGGCGAGGTCCAGCACGTCGGTCAGGACCTCCTCGGGGCCGGGCCCGGCTTCGGCACGCGTATGCCCCTCGGGGTCCACGACGACGCTGCGTCCGATGCCGTCGGGCGAAGCCGCGTTGAGGCTGGCCATGAAGACCTGGTTCACGATCGCGTTGGCCTGGGCCAGCACGACCTCCTGGGCGCGGTCGACGGTCGGTGTGCGCACCAGGTTGAGCACGAGGTCGGCACCCTGCCAGGCCAGGTGGCGGGTGGTCTCGGGAAACCAGGCGTCGTAGCAGATCGTCAGGCCCACGCGTCCGTGGCCCTCAAGGTCGAAGACCACGAAACTGCTGCCGGACGCCGTGGTCTCGTACGGCCGCCACGGGAAGATCTTGCGGTACTCGGCGACCCGTTCGCCGGTGGGCGAGTAGACGGGGGCGGTGTTGTAGATCTTGCCGTCCGAGCCTTTTTCGTAGACGCTGCCGGGCACGAGCCAGATGCCCAGTTCGCGGGCGAGGGCCGCCAGCCGGGTGCCGCGGGGGCCGTCCAACGGCTCGGCCGCCTCGGTCATGACCGTCCCGGGGTCCTCGCCGGGCTCGTGGCCACACAGATGCAGCTCCGGGTAGGCGAGCAGGCGTACGCCGGGACGCGCCTCGACGACACGGCGTACGTCCGTGGCGAACGCGTCCGGATCGTCGGCGGCGTGGTGGAGCGCCGCCGCCTGGACGAGGCCGATCGTCAGGGGGACCGTCATATCGAGCAACTTTCCGCGCAGGGGGTGTCCCGTGGCTGTCTGGTGGTGTCTGCGGGCGCTGGTCCCGGGGCGCTGACGAGCCAATCATCGCGTCTGCCTCAGGGCAAGATCCCCTTGTCCAGCACCATCCACAGGGAGAACCAGTGGCTCCGTGGTAGAACGAGGGCCACCGCGTCCGCGCTGCGCACGACCGCCCGGACGTGCCTCACCGATCCGACAGGACACAGGAACACGCATGACCCTCACCCAGCTGAGGGCCTTCGTCGAGGCGGGGCGACTGGGGTCGTTCACCGCGGCGGCGCAGGCCATGGACATCGCCCAGGCATCGGCCTCCGAACTGGTGCGGCGCCTGGAGGCGGAACTCGACGCCGAGCTGTTCGCACGGGGCAGCCGCACCCTGACCCTGACCTCGGCCGGGCAGGAACTGCTGCCGTACGCCCAGCAGGCCCTGGAGGCCGCCGCGAGCGGGACGCGGGCGGTGCGCTCCCTGGGCTCCCTGGGCGGAGGAACGGCGACCTTCGGTGTTCTGCGTAACGCGGACTACTACCTGCTGTCCAACCTCGTACAGATGTTTCACGCCCGGTATCCGTCCGTCAGGGTCAGGCTCGTGGGGCAGAACTCGTCGGAGACCGCGGCCGCCGTGGCCGCGGGCCGGATCGAGGCGGGCCTGGTCGTCCTGCCGATCGACGACGAGGGGCTGGTGGTGACCCCGCTCCTGCGCGACGAGGTCTTCTACATCAGCGCGAGCGAGGAACGGACCCGCGTCCCGGTGACGATCGAGGCGTTCGCCCGAGCGCCACTGGTTCTCTACGACGCCCATTACGGCTGGCAGGACCCCACCCGGCGGCAGATCGCGGAGCGGGCCCAGCTCGCCGGGGTCGCCATCGACCCGCTCATCGAGCTGGAGCGCGTGGAGGCCGCGCTGGGCCTGGTGGCGGCCGGGGTGGGCGACACGATCGCCAGCCGGGCGGTGGTCGCCGGCCCGTCGTTCCCGCCCGGGCTGCACACCGCCTCGTTCGCCGACCCCCTCTACGACACGATCGCCCTCGTCAAGCGGCGGGGACACCCGCTGTCGCGGGCCACGAGGGAGCTCGCCCGGCTGGCCGAGGACACCCTGCGCGAGATCCGTACCGACCTCGGTCTCTGAGCCGCGGCCTCACCCCGGGGATCAGGGAAACCCTGTGGATCGGACAGGACTCGCCCCTCTGGTCCTGTGGCAGCGAGACGTCTAGCGTCCCTGCCATGCAGATCACGCACGACGAAGCACAGGCCCTCCCCCCGTTCCAGTGGCTCAAGAAGCCGTCCGTGGACGGCCCCCCCGCCCAGCGCGACCCCAAGGTGGTCGAGCGGGTCTCTCACATGCTGAAGGAGATCGAGCACAAGGGTATGGACGCGGTGCGCGCCTACGCCCAGGAGCTGGACGGCTGGTCCGGCGACGTGGAGATCGGGGCCACCGAGCTCAAGAAGTCGGGGGACGCCCTGCCCCCGGACGTCCGTACTGCCCTGGAGATGGGCTACGAGCGCACCCACCGGTTCGCCTCCGCGCAGCGGGAGCACCTGAAGGACTTCGAGGTCGAGGTCGCTCCCGGTGTCGCCGGCGGCCAGCGATACGTCCCCGTCTCCCGGGTCGGCGCGTATCTGCCGGCCGGCCGCTTCCCGCTGCTCGCCAGCGCCTTCATGACGGTGAACGTGGCGAAGACCGCCGGTGTGCCCACGGTGCTGGCGTGCACGCCCCCGTCGGGTGAGCACGGCGCGCACCCCGCCGTCCTGTACGGCGCCCATCTGTCGCGCGCCGACCGGGTGTTCGCGCTCGGCGGCGTCCAGGCACTCGGCGCGATGGCCTTCGGTCTGCTCGGCGAGGCCCCGGTCGACATGCTGGTCGGCGCGGGCAACGCGTTCGTCACCGAGGCCAAGCGGCAGCTGTTCGGCCGGGTCGGCATCGACCTGCTGGCCGGCCCCTCCGAGGTCGCCGTCATCGCCGACGACAGCGCCGACCCCGAGTGGGTCGCGGCGGACCTGCTGGGCCAGGCCGAGCACGGCCCCAACTCGCCCGCCGCGTTGATCACCACGTCCGAGAAGCTGGGACGCGCGGTGATCGCGGAGATGGACCGCCAGCTGGAGTCCCTGGTCACCCGGGACATCGCCGGCCCGGCATGGCGTGACTTCGGGTCCGTCATCGTGGTGGACGACCGGGCCGACGCCGTCGCCGTCGCCGACGTCATCGCCCCCGAGCACCTGGAGATCCAGACCGAGGACGACGACTACTACTTGGAGAACCTCTCCAACTACGGCTCGCTGTTCATCGGGGCGTGGTCGACGGTCGCCTACTCCGACAAGGGCATCGCCGGCACCAACCACGTGCTGCCCACGGGCAAGACGGCCCGCTACAATGCGGGGCTCTCCGTCTCCCGCTTCCTCAAGCCGCTGACGTACCAGCGCGCCTCGAAGGAGGGGACCGCTTCCCTCGCTCCCGCCGTCGAGCGCATCTCGGCGTTCGAGGGGCTGGCCGCCCACGGCGCCACGGCGACGCTCCGCATCGACCGGATCGGGCGGACGTCCGACGCGTTCGACGAGGTCCCGGCCGCTCTGCGCGACCAGCTCTGACCGCTCTCCCCGTGCCGCCGCTCCGCGTGCGGCGGCACGGGGAGCACCGGTGCGCGCCCCCTACGAGCGAGACCTGTCGGCCGCGCCCCGGGCCGCACCGGCTCCCCCCAGACACCGCCCACACCCGAGGTCCCCCCATGCGACACCGCCCGTCCGCGCCGTCCTCGCCTCCCCGAAGCGGGAGCGGCACCGCTCTCACCCAGGGCCTGAAGGGCCGCCAGATCACCATGATCTCCATCGGCGGGGTGATCGGAGCCGGCCTCTTCGTCGGTTCGTCCACCTCCGTGGCCGCCGCGGGGCCGGCCGTCCTGATCTCGTTCCTGCTGGCGGCCGCGCTCGTGGTGCTCGTCATGCAGATGCTGGGCGAGATGGCCGTCGCCCAGCCGGACACGGGCTCCTTCTCCACCTACGCCGACCGCGCGCTGGGCCGCTGGGCGGGCTTCTCGATCGGCTGGCTTTACTGGTGGTTCTACATCCTCGTCATTCCCATCGAGGCCATCGCGGCGGGCGAGGTGATCGCCGGTCCGACCTCGGTCCCCAGCTGGATCCCGGCGCTCCTGGTGATCGCCGCACTGGCGGGCAGCAATCTGCTGGCGGTGCGCAACTACGGGGAGTTCGAGTACTGGTTCGCCCTCCTGAAGGTCGTCGCGATCGTGGCGTTCCTGGTCCTGGGTGTGCTCGCCGTGCTCGGTGTGCTGCCGGGCTCGGACACCCACGGCGTGTCGAACCTCTGGAGCCACGGCGGTTTCGCCCCGCAAGGCTCCATGGCCGTCATCGCCGGCCTGCTCACCGCGATGTTCAGCTTCCAGGGCAGCGAGATCGTCACCATCGCAGCCGCCGAGTCCGAGGAGCCGCGCAAGAACATCAAGAAGGCCGTCCGCGCCGTCGTCTGGCGGCTGGGCCTCTTCTACATCGGCTCGATCCTCATCGTGGTCTGCCTCGTGCCGTGGAACGCCGACGACCTGGCGGCCGGCTCGTACCAGGCCGCCCTCGACCGGATGAACATCCCGGGCGCCGCGTGGATCATGGACGTCGTCCTCGTCGTCGCCGTGAGCAGCTGCCTGAACTCCGCCGTCTACACGGCGTCCCGCATGATGTTCTCGCTGTCCGGCCGGGGTGACGCCCCCGCCGCCTTCGCGCGTACCTCACGGCGCGGAGTGCCCGCCAACGCGGTCGTGGCCTCCACCGTCATCGGGATCGCCGCGGTCATCGCCAACTACCTGCTGCCGGAGGTCTTCTCGTACCTCATCGCCTCCAGCGGAGCGATCGCCCTGATGATGTACATGGTCATCGCGCTCACGCAGTACGCGACCCGCCGCAAGGGGGGCCGGCCGGCCGAGGTCCGGATGTGGGCGTTCCCCTACCTCACCCTCGCCACGGTCGCCTTCATCGCCGGAGTGCTGGTGCTCATGGCCGTACTGCCGGGCCACCGGCTGGAGCTGTGGCTCTCCCTGGGGCTCGCCGCCGTGCTCGTCGCGGTGGGAGCGGCGCGGCAGCGCCGGGCTGGTGCCAGGGGCGACGGTCCGGCAGCGCGCCCCTTGGACACGGAGCGGATTGCGGAGCAGGCGGCACGATGAGGCCGGGGCGGCTCAGTGGGCGCGCGCGTGCGTGGCGCGGGGGACGAACTCCGTCGGCAGGACCAGGCGTTCACCGGCCGGGTCGACCTCCTTGGCGATCCGCCGCACCAGCAGGCGCGCCGCCTGACGCGACAGCTCCCGCAGGTCGTGCCGGACGGTGGTGAGCCGGAACACCTCCCAGGCCGCCATCGGGAGGTCGTCGAAGCCGATGACAGTGAGGTCCTCGGGGACCCTGACACCCGCCGCGAGCGCCGCGTTCAGGACACCGATGGCGACGACATCGTTGCCGCAGAACACCGCCGTGGGCGGCTCGTCCGCGTCGAGGAGGGCGGGCAGCGCGCGGTAGCCGGTCTCGTACTCGAAGGCCCCACGCACCACCCGGCTCTCCGGAAGCCCTACGCCCACCTCGGCGAGGGCCAGCCGGAAGCCCAGCTCGCGCTCGCGGCCCGTCGTGGTGTTGGCGGAACCGAAGATCCCGGCTACGCGCCGGTGCCCCAAGGCCGCGAGTTCCCGCGCGACGAGCCGTCCGCCGCCCTCGTTGTCGACGACGGAGGCGAAGTCGTCGCTGCGTCCGGTGTCGCGGTTGAGGAAGACGTAGGGCATGCCACGCCGCTCCAGCTGGGCCGGCAGGCGGGAGTCCGTGGTGGCGGTGGCGAGGACGACGCCGTCCATCGACTGGTCGAGCAGCTTCTCCTCGGCGACCGCCTCGTCGGACCGCTCGGTGATCAGCATCATCCGGTAGCCGAGACTGCTCAGTTCGTCGTGGAGCGGGGCGATGACATGCGGGTAGAACGGGTTCGTCAGATCAGTGACGATGACGCCCACCCGCCGGGTGGCGCTCGTCGACAGCGTGCGCCCGGCCTCGCTCGGCACGTAGTTCAGCGCCTGGGCCGCCCGCCTGACCTTCTCGCGGGTGGCCCGGGACACGCGGGGGTCGTCACGCAGCGCGCGCGAGACCGTGGGCTGTGAGACACCTGCCAGCTTGGCCACGTCGTGACTGGTGATCCCCATCGGCTCTCTCCTCGTCGCCACCGGAGCCGCCCGACCGCGCCTCCCGGCCAGTATACGTATGCCATACCCACACGTCGCCTTGTTCCGCCCAGGTCGTCGCGGCACACACGCAAAGCCCGCATGGTCAATTGCCGCACCCGGCCCCCTTGACATCCGACGCGGCACCGCCTGTCATGAGATACATACGTATTCACACGCAAGGAGCAGTCATGCCCGATGTCGTCGTATCACCCAGCGAGCTGGCCCGCCGCACGGTCCGGCGCAGCGACTTCGTCTCCTGCAACCAGGCCTTCATCGACTGCCGTACGCCCGGGTCGGACCGCAAGGAGAACTACGCGATGATCGGGCCGGGCGTCTCGCAGGCCGCCGGTCAGCACGTCAACCTCCGGCTGCCGCACGGCTACAACATCGGTGCCGCCGCGATGCCGAACGGCATCACCAACAACCTCCATCTGCACTACACCGCCGAGGTGTTCGTCTGCACCGAGGGCGAGTACCTGCTGCGCTGGGGCGCGGACGGCGCCGAGGGCGAACTCACCCTCAGGGCCGGCGACATCGCCTCCATCCCCACCTGGATCTTCCGCGGCTTCACCAACACCGGTCCGGACGACGGCTGGATGTTCACCGTGCTGGGAATGGATCACACCGGCGGCATCATCTGGGGCCCGTCGGTCCTGCGGGAGGCCGGGAAGCACGGCCTGTACCTCACCGCGGACAACCAGCTGGTCGACACCGTCGCCGGCGACGCCCTCCCGCCGGAGTCCGAGCTCGTCAGCCCGATGACGCGGGAGCACATCGACCGGCTGCGCCACTACACCCCCGACGAGATGAAGCGCCGGATCGCCGCCGCGGACGAGCTGGTCTTCTCCGAGCACCCCTTCCTCGACAGCGCCCTGCCCGGCGGCGGTGCCCGGCTGAACTGCGTCATCGGGTACGGCATGACGGAGGACCCGCATCAGGAGCCCCGCGTGTTCAATCCGCACGGGCACAACGTCGCCTGGCTCCGCGCCGACCCCGGGCAGGGCGTCTCGGCGCACCGCCAGCACGAGACCCAGACACTGATCGTGAAGGACGGCCTGTGGGAGGTCACCCTCAACCGCACCGACCCCCTCCCCGTCCGTCTCGGCCCCCGCGACATGCTCTCCGTCCCGCAGGACGCCTGGCGCACCGTACGCAATGTCGGCGACGAGCAGGGCGACCTCCTCGTGGTCAACTCCGGTGACGGACGCGTCCGTCTGGAGTGGGACGAGGAGGTGCGCAAGAGCGCGGCGGACGCGGGCCTGGGCATCGACCACAACGGCTACGTCGCCCCCTACGCCCTGCTGCCCCGCTCCGCGCGCTTCTGGTGACCGACGTGGATCACGGGGACACGGGCCGTCCGCTGCCGCTCGTCGTCGTGCCCGGGATGCTCTGCGACGCGAACCTGTGGCGCGACGTGGACTTCCCCGAGGGCCACGACGTCCACCACGTCGCCCTGCGACGCGGGACCATCGGGGCGCTCGCCGAGGACGTGCTCGCCGCGGTGGCGGGACCGTTCGTGCTCGTCGGGCTCAGCCTGGGAGCCATCGTCGGCTTTGAGGCACTGCGCCGGGCGCCCGGGCGCATCGCGGGTCTGTGCGTGATGGCGACCAACGGGGGCCGGCCGCTTCCCGGGCAGTACGCGGCCTGGCGGGCGATGGACGAGCTGATCGCGGCCGGCCGGTTCTCGCACGTCGTCGAGCAGACACTGCCGGACATGTTCCCCGACCGCAGCCCCACGCCCGAGGCCGCTGGGCGCTACCGGGCCATGGCGCACGCGGTGGGCGCCACCGCCGCCCGCGCCCAGCTCGCCGCGCAGGCGACCCGCACCGACGCGGCCCCCGCGCTGCGGATGGCCCGCTGCCCCACCGTCGTACTGGCCGGGGAGCGGGACACCCTGTGCCCGCCCTCCTACCACCGGGCCATCGCGGACTCCGTCCCCGGAGCCGCCCTGACCCTGCTGCCCGACGCGGGACACCTGCTGCCGTGGCAGCGGCCGGAGGCGGTCACGGCCGCACTGCGCGAACTCGTCGCGGCCGCCGGCGGTACGAGACCGGCGCCCGCCGCTCCCTGAACGCACCACCCCCGCCCCCTTCATCCTCATCCTCATCCTCATCGGAAGAGAGCCGTCATGCCCCGACACCTCAAGTCCCCCCTCCCCTCCGCGCAGGTGAGCGCGGCCCGGGCCGATGTCGCCGAGCGCGTCCACGCCATCCTCGGCGACATCCGCCGGCGCGGTGACGACGCGGTCCGTGAGTACTCCGAGAAGTTCGACAAGTGGAGCCCGGACTCGTTCCGCCTCAGCGCCGACGAGGTCCGCCGGATCGTGTCGCGGGTGCCCGGCACGGTGCTGGACGACATCCGCTTCGTACAGCAGCAGGTCCGTACGTTCGCGCAGGCCCAGCGTGACTCGCTGGCCGACGTCGAGATCGAGACGCTGCCCGGCGTCCGCCTCGGGCACCGGCACGTCCCCGTGGCCGCCGCCGGGGCGTATGTGCCCGGCGGCCGCTACCCCCTGACGGCGTCGGCCCACATGACGATCGTGACCGCCAAGGTGGCCGGCGTTTCCCGCGTCGCCGCCTGCACACCGCCCATCCGGGGCGAGATCCCCGCCGCGACGGTCGCGGCGATGCACCTCGCGGGCGCCGACGAGATCTACCTGCTGGGCGGCGTCCAGGCCGTCGCCGCGCTGGCCGTGGGCACCGAGACCATCGGCCGCGTCCCGATGCTCGCGGGGCCGGGCAACGCGTACGTGGCGGAGGCCAAGCGGCAGCTGTTCGGCGAGGTCGGCATCGACCTGTTCGCCGGACCGACCGAGATCCTGGTGATCGCCGACGAGAACGCGGACCCCTTCGTCGTGGCCGTCGACCTGCTGTCGCAGGCGGAGCACGGCCCGGACTCCCCCGCCGTGCTGGTCACGACGTCCGAACAGCTGGGCCGCGAGGTCGAGCGGCACATCGAGCGCCTGCTGCCGGGCATGCCCACCAAGGACTTCGCCGAACCCGCCTGGCGCGACCACGGCGAGATCGTGGTGGCCGACACCCTCGACGAGGCCTTCCGGATCGCCGACTCCTACGCCAGCGAGCACGTCGAGGTCCTGACCGTGAACCCTCGTCAGGCACTGGAGAAGATGCGCGACTACGGTGCGCTCTTCCTCGGCGAAGGTACCTGCGTCTCCTACGGCGACAAGGTCATCGGCACCAACCACGTCCTGCCCACCCGGGGCGCCGCCCGCTACACGGGGGGCCTGTGGGTCGGCAAGTACCTCAAGACGGTGACGTACCAGGAGGTCACCGACACCGCGTCCTCCGCGCTGCTCGGCGAGGTGTGCGGCCGGGCCGCGCGCGTCGAGCTCTTCGAGGGCCACGCCCGCTCCGGAGACGTCCGCGCCGCCAAGTACGGCAAGGGCACCCTGCCGTGGAACGAGGAGGGCGCCGCATGAGCGGCCGCACCGCACCGTTGGCCGGCCGCGTCGCGCTCGTCACCGGAGGCGGCAGCGGGCTCGGCCGGGCCGTCACCGGGTCACTGCACGCCGACGGCGCCCGGGTGGTGATCACGGGCCGCAACGAGGCCGCGCTCAAGGAGACCGCGGCGCACTTCGGCCCGCAGGTCTCGTACCGCGTCTGCGACGTCTCCCGCCCCGACGACGTCGAGGAGCTCGCCGGGGAGCTGGCCGGTGAGGAGATATCGATACTGGTCAACAACGCCGGGATCGCCGGCCCGGTCGCCCCGCTGACCGAGATCACCCCGCAGGAGTGGGACGAGGTCTTCGACGTGAACGTGCGCGGGGTGTTCCTGATGTGCCGGGCCTTCCTGCCCGCCATGACCGGGCGGGGCACGGGCGACGTCATCAACATCGCCTCGGTGTCGGGCAAGCGCCCCCTGCTGCGGCGTACCCCGTACTGCGCGTCGAAGATGGCGGTCATCGGCCTCACGACCACGCTGGCCGGTGAGGTCGGACCGCTTGGTGTCACGGTCAACTCGCTGTCCCCCGGGCCTGTCTCGGGTCCTCGTATGGAGCGCAACTTCCGTCTGGAGGCGGAGCGCACCGGGAGCACCCGTGCGCGGGCCGAGCAGGAGTTCGTCGGACGCTCCGCCCTGGGACGCATGGTCACCGAGGACGAGGTGGGCGAGGCCGTCGTCGCGATGCTGCGCATGCGCGGACTGTGCGGGGCCGACATCGACCTCTCCGCGGGGATGGTGGCCCGGTGACCGCGCACAGCACACCGCGCCGCGGTCTCAAGCAGAGGCTGGCGGACGGCGAGCAGTTGCGGGGCGCCCTGCTTCGGCTCCCCGCGGAGACACTGGTGGAGATGGCGGGGGTCGCGGGATTCGACTACGTCGTCATCGACTGCGAGCACGGCCCTGCCGACACGGCGCTGCTCCAGCAGCACCTGACGGCGGCCGCGGCGCAGGGAATCGACGTCCTGGTCCGCGTCGGCTCGGCCGAGCCGACGCTCGCGCTGCGCTGCCTCGACCTGGGTGCGGCCGGGCTGATCTTCCCGCACGTGGACAGCCGCGAGGACGCGGCGCGGGCGGTGGCGGCCAGCCACTACCCTCCGTGGGGGGAGCGGGGCTTCGCCACCTACAGCAGAGCGGGCCGGTTCGGCACGGTCACGGCGGCCGATCATGTGGCCTCGTCCCGCCAGACCCTGGTCGTGGCGATGATCGAGACCCGGCGCGCCTGCGAGGACGCCGAGGCGATCCTCGGCACCGAGGGGGTGGACGCGGTCCTGGTGGGCCCCGCGGATCTGGCCGTGGACTGCGGCTTCCCGGCGCCCGGCGTCGTCGACGGGCTGACCGCGCGGGCACACGACGCGGCGCGGGCACGCAAGCGCGCGGTGATGACGATCGTGCCGAGTCTCGACGCCGGCCGGACCGCCGAGCGCCGAGGGGCGCAGCTCGTCCTCTACAACATGGCCCATGTCCTCATGGACACCATGCGCGCGTTGGCCGGGCCGGGCACGACGGACGCGGCCGGCGCCCCTGCCTGAGCGCTTCCGGGACGGCCGAGGAACTGTGCCTGCGGAACCTGCGGCGGTGCGGCGCGCACCCCTGCACGCGCCGCCCCGCCGGGCTCCCGGCTGCCGCCCGCCGGGGCCCGCAGGACCACTCCCGGCCCACCCTTGACGCCCCGGAGCCGGGTCCATAGTGTTCTCGACCAGTTCTCCCAATCCATACGTATGCACACCTCGTTCCCGCGTGATCGGAGCAGCCATGTCCGCCACAGCGCCACCCGCCCCAGCCGTCGGCCTTTCCCCAGCCGACCCGCACAGGCGGAAGGCGGTGCGCCGGGCGATCGGCGCGGGAAGCATAGGCAATTTCGTCGAACAGTTCGACTACGGCCTGTACGGCTACATGGCACCGATCATGGCCCCGGCGTTCTTCCCCGAGAGCGACAGGACCGTGGCGGTCCTGAGCACCTACGCGATCATCGCCGTCGCCTGTCTGTTCCGCCCGCTCGGCGGCACCCTCGTGGGCCGCTGGGGCGACCGGGTGGGCCGTAAGAAAACCCTGCTGTGGACCATCGTCGCCATGGGTGTGGCCACCGCCCTGATCGCGGCGCTGCCGACGTACCAGCAGATCGGCATCGGCGCCCCGGCGCTGCTCCTGCTGCTGCGCGTCGTCCAGGGCTCCGTCTCCGGCGGCGAGTACGTCGGAGCCGTCGCGTTCATCGTGGAGTGGGCGGAGCCGAACCGGCGGGCCTACTACACGTCGTACGCCTCCAACAGCTGCTTCGTCGGCACCCTCGCCGGCGCCGGTACGGCGGCCCTGACCAGCTGGCTGTTCGAGGGCGAGGCCCTCGACTCGTACGGCTGGCGGCTCCCCTTCCTGCTGGCGATCCCGTTCAGCCTGGTCGGCGTGTGGCTGCGCCGCCACATCGAGGAGACGCCGGAGTTCGTCCGCGCGACCAACGAGGGGACGGATGTCGTCAAGGCCCCCATCCGTGAGGCGCTGCGCTCGCAGTGGCGGCCGATCCTGGTCTTCTGCGGGATCTCGATCATGCTCGCGATCCTGTCCTACACCTGGGTCACGTTCTATCCCCAGTACCTGACCGACACCCTGGGCCTGCCGCGGTGGATGGCCCTCACCTCCAACGCCATCTCCATCGCCGTCCTCATCCCGATGCTGCCGCTGGCCGGCATCCTGTCGGACCGCATCGGGCGCAAACCGATGCTGGTCACCGGCGCCATCGCGTGCATCGTGCTGGTCCCGGTCGCCTTCATGGTCGGCGAGCACGGCACCTTCGGGACGGCCGTGGCCAGCCAGCTCATCTACCTCGTGCCGGAGTTCTTCCTCACGGGCATCGTGACCGTCTGCGCGGCCGAACTGTTCACCACCCGCACCCGGTTCAGCGCCAGCGCCATCGCGTACAACAGCTCGTTCTCCATCTTCATGGGCACCACGCCGTTCGTCGCGACCCTGCTGGTCAGCACCTTCGGCACCATCTTCGCCGTCTGGGCCTACCTGGCGGTGGGCGCGCTCCTGGCACTGGCCGTCGTGAGCGCCTTCATGACCGAGACGTACCGGAGTCAGCTCGGCGCGGACAAGTTCGCCCGCCAGGCCGTGCCTGACCATTCCCGCCGGGCGGGCGGTGTCCGGTAGGGCCTGGGCCCCCAACGGACCGCATGGCCCCCGGCTACCCTCATGACCAGCTGCATACATACGCATTCACATAGCTCACGCACACCACTGGAACGGAAAGCACCATGACCCTGGACCCTGTCGCATACCTCCCGTACAAGGACCCGGACGACTTCATCCGCGAGGTGACCGACCGCATCTGGGTCGACCGCGACATCGCCCACATCGTCGACAACTACGAGCCCGACTCGATCGTCCACGCCAGCCTCGGCACCGTCGTCGGACGTGACGGCGTCATCGAGGGCAGCACGATCCGCATGGGCAGCACGCCGGGCCACATCGGCCAGGCCGAGGACGTGGTGTGGGAGGCGCGCGGCGACGACGCGTTCCTCAGCTCGCACCTGGTCTTCTCCGCCGACGAGCACCTCGTGGACGGCCACAACATCCGTATCCGCAAGCGCACCGTGGCCAACTGCCTCTACCGGCGTGGCCGGATGGTGGAGGAGTGGGTCGTACGCGACGATCTCGCCGACTGTCTGCAGCGCGGCCAGGACCCGGCCGAGGCGGCCCGCGAGCTGACCTTCCAGGGGTACAGCGGCTCGATGCTCGACGAGCCGCCACAGGACGTGCTGGTCGACGGGGTCAGCGGTGAGCGTCCGGACGAGTTCCGTCCCGAGTGCGAGATGGTGCTCCGGTTCATCGACGAGGTGTGGACGCAGCGTCAGCTGAACAAGGTCCACGACTACATGGACCGTGACCTGTTCCTCCACACGATCGGGGACCGGACGGTCATCCGGCCCGAGCGCTACCAGGCCGATCTGCTTGCCATGGTCGGCCCGTTCCCCGACGCACGGTTCGCGGTCCGGGACATCCAGACCAACTTCTCCCCGCGCTACGCGGGCCTGCGCGTGGCAGTCCTGTGGACCATGCACGGCACGTATCGCGGCACCCCGTCCTTCGGCCCGATCACCGGCAAGCCGGTCACGGTGCTCGGTGTCTCGCAGTTCCTGATCCAGGAGGGCCGCATCGTCAAGGAGGTCCGTGTCTACGACGAGATCTCGCTGCGCGCGCAGATCAACGCCGGCCGCGATGAAGGCTCGCGGGTCGAGGCCAACATCTACTGAGCACCCTCGATGCGGGCGGTCGACACCGGTCTTCCGGTGTCGACCGCCCGCATCGCCGACCGGTCCGGTCACCCGGCGGCCGTGATGGTGACGCCACCGCCGGCAGCCCGGCATCACCGCCGGCAGCTCGGCATCACGGCCTACGGCTGGAGGATCAGGAACGGATCCGCTCCGCGGGCGCGGTCCAGCCGGTGGAGCGGATCCACTCGGCCAGGTTCCGGATGGTCGGCTCGATCGCCTTCAGTGCCGCGAAATCCGACGGGTATGCGGACCCCTTGGCGAACTGGCGGAACATCGCCTTGCCGAGGTCGTTGCCGAGGACGCTCAGCGGCAGCGCCTCGTAGCGTGACGACAGCCCGGCGCGCGCGCCGAACGAGGCAGCGATCTGGGGGCCCGTCGGCTCGTCGCCGGTGACCTCGACGGCCGTCGGCCAGGCGCTTGGTGGTCTCGGCGAACACTGCCTCGGCGAGCACCTTCCCCGTGGGCGTCACGCTGAGAACGCCTGGTCTGTCGACGCCGACCGGCTTGCCCGACCGTCCGGCTGCCAGTGCAATCCGCCTGGCCTGGCCTGGAGCTCCGCGCCCCTCCGCGAAGTCCTCTGCGCCGAGGAGATCCTGGCCGAGTGGGATGAACAGGTCGGCCGCTCCGTTTTCCGTGCGCCGGGCGGGCCGTGACGCCCGGGGCGGGACCCGTACGCGCGGGAACCCGCCCCGGCTCACGGCGTCGTGTCACGCCCCGGGCACCGGACCGCGCTCCGCGGTGCGGCCGGCGAGCGCGTCGTACCCGGGGCCGTACCAGCGCTTGACCAGCTTCACCGCGAGGGAGCCGGGGGGCGGCGGGATCAGAGCCCCCTCGCGTATCGCGGTCCCCAGTTCCTCGCGGGTGAACCATCGGGCGGCGACAATCTCGTCACCGTCGACGGTGATCCGCGGCGAGGCAGCGCGCAGAGCGAAGGCGAGCATCAGGCTGCCGGGGAAGGGCCACGCCTGACTGGCGACGTAGGTGACGTCCGTCGCGCGTACGCCGACCTCCTCCAGCAGCTCCCGGGCCGCCGCCTCCTCGGCGGTCTCGCCGGGCTCGACGAATCCCGCCGGAGGTGACATCCGGCCCGGCGGCGCCACGGCGCGGCGTGCGAGAAGGAGGCGGTCCCGGTCGTCGGTGACCGACATCATCACGGCGGGGTCGGTGCGCGGGTGGTGCTCGGTCGCGCAGTACGCGCACCAGCGGGAGCGGCCGTCGGTGCGGAGGCCGGCCGGGGTACCGCAGCGCGGGCAGTTCGGAGACGTGCGTACCCACTGGTGGAATCCGACGGCGCGCAGCGCAATGTTGGCCTGCGCCGGGGGGAGCTCGTCCAGGACGTCGATCAGGCGGGCGCGGCGGGTTCCGGGAGGGACGTCGGCGCGCGGCACGGCGAGGTAGGGCCTGCCCTCGGCGTCCGTTCCCGTCACCTGGCCCTCGGCCGGGGGCGGCAGCGCCAGGTCGGCGAGTTCGGGGCCCCGGGCGCCGTCCCGGAGCAGGATCGTGTCGCCGTCGACCGCGACCACCTGTGCGTCGTCGGTCCGTCGGGTCATCGGATGCCTGCCCGGTGGGGAAGGGCGAGCAGGCGTTCGGTCAGGGACTCAACGACCTGGCGGCCGATCGGCTCCTCGACGAGGTCCCGCCGCCAGCGGCCGGCCACCACCCAGTGGCCCGCGACGTTCTGTTCGAGCTCCACGACCAGCCCGAAGCCCGCCCGGGGCGCGCTGACGCGCAGGGGGCGGTACGTCACGCCGGAGGCGAACGCGCCGCCGGGCTCAGGGGCTTGGAGGGCCACCATCACGTCGAAGAGTCCCGCGTCGGTGGCCTGGATGCCCAGGTCGCGGGCGATGAGGTCGAAGGGGAGGCGGGCGCGCCGCAGTGCCTGGAGCACCAGCCGGTTCACCTCGGTCAGGCGTGTGACGGAGTCCGTCGTCCTCAGACCGCGCAGGGGCAGGACGAGGGGGTTGACGAAGCAGCCGAGGATCGGGGCGTGGGCCTTCTCGAATCGGCCGGAGGAGACAGTCGTGAGGTTCACCGCGTCCACTCCGAAGACGTCGCCGACGGCGGCGGACGTCTCATGGAGCAGGGCCGACAGCACGATGGAGCGGGCGGCCCGGACCCCGCCTCGGATGCGGTCCGTCGTGGCCGCGTCCAGAGCGATCTCGTACTCGCCCCGGGCACCCTGGTCGGTCTCGGGGGGCGCCAGCAGGGCCGGGGCGGGGTCCGCGAGCACCTTCCGCCAGAACGGGAGGTCGTTCTCCGCCCAGACCGGGATCCGGTCGGGCTCCCAGCGGGCGTACTCCCTGTATCCGGGAACGGCGTCCCACGTGGGGGCCCGGCCGGCCGCCCGGGCTTCGTAGGCGGTGCCGAGGTCCGCCGCGAGGAGCAGTTCGGACTGCCCGTCGAAGGCGATGTGATGGACGTTCAGGCAGAGCAGCCAGGATTCCGGGGCGAGTGCGGCCAGGCGAGCGCGGACGGGCGGGCGCCGCTCCAGGTCGAAGGGGCTGTCCCACCAGTCCGCGCACACGCGCGCCGCGAGGTCGGCCGGGGGGAGGTCGAGGTCGGTCACCGTGACGTGTTCCAGGGCGATCCCGGCGGCCTCGGCCGTCGTGATCCGCTGAACGGGCTCGGCGGCCACGTCCCACAGGTAGACGGTGCGCAGCACCTCGTGACGGCGCAGCACGTCGTCGAGGGCGGCGCTCATCGCGTCCGCGTCGACGGGGCCCGTGAGGTGGTAGGCGAGGATGACGTTGTTGTCGTCCTGGCCCGGTGTCATCTCCTCGTCCCAGAGGAACCGCTGCTGGGCGTGGGAGAGTCGGACGTCTCCCGGCCCGGTCACGCGCGCTCCAGGAGGGCGCGGTCGAGCTTGCCGTTCTGCGTCAGCGGCAGTTCGTCCATCTGCCGCCAGACGACGGGGACCATGTAGTCGGGCAGCAGCGCGGCCACGTGCGCGCGCAGGTCGCCGCCGGTCACGCCGTCCGCCGTGTCGGTGGTGTAGGTGGCAACGAGCTGGGAGTCGACGACGACGACCGCGGCCTCGCGGACCCCGGCCCGGCCGCGTACGGCCGCCTCCACTTCGTCGAGTTCGACCCGGTGGCCGCGGAGTTTGACCTGCCGGTCGACGCGGCCCCAGTGCACGAGGAGGCCGTCCTGGCGACGGACCCGGTCGCCGGTGCGGTACCAGTCCTCGGGTGCGGGGCGTCCCACGACGGGGGCGTGGGGCGCGGGTCCCCGCAGGAACCGGCCCCGGTCGTCGGCAGGATCGACGTACCCGGCGAACCGCTGGGGGCCCCGGACGCACAGTTCACCGTCGTCGGCGGGGAGCCCCGCGGGGTCGAGGACGGTCTCCTCCAGGTGGGGGTAGACGGTGCCGATGGGGACGGTGCCATTGCCGGTGTCGGGCCAGAGCGTGGGGTCGTCCGGCATGCGGTAGCTGACGCAGACGCCGGCCAGTTCGGTAGGGCCGTAGATGTTCTCCACGACGGAGCCGGGGGCGGCCGCGCGCCACGCGGCGGCCGCCTCGTAGGTGAGCTGTTCGCCGCCGAACATGCTCCACCGCAGGTCGGGCAGGGCTCCGGGGCCGAGGGTACGCATACGGCGGGCGATGGCGATCACCGAGGGGACGGTGTCCAGGTGGGTGATGGCGTGCTCGGCGAGGAAGCGGGCCGGGGAGCGCCAGGAGTGTCCGGCGGCGGCGACCAGGCCGGCCCCGGACGCCCACGCGGCGAGGATCTCGAAGACCGACCCGTCGAACGTGAGGTCGGCGGCCTGGGCCATCCGGCAGCCGGGGCCGAGTTCGTACCGGTCGATGACGTGGGTGAGGTAGGCCCGGAGCGCCCGGTGGTCGACGGGGACGCCCTTGGGGCGGCCGGTGGAGCCCGAGGTGTGCAGCACGTAGGCCTCCTGGCCGGGCTCCGCCTCGACCCCGGCCGGGGCGGGGCCGGTCCCGTCCAGGTGGTCGGCCGCGGAGACGAGGCGCACCCCCTCGAACGTCGCCGGGTCCGGAACCTCGCCGTCCACGAGAACGGTCGCGGGAGCCGCGTGGTCCAAAACCTCCCGGATCCGCTTCTGCGGCCACCGGGGGCCGATCGGCAGGACGGCGCCACCGGCCCGGAGGATGCCCAGGTACGCGGCGTAGGTGGGGAACTCCCGGCGGAAGACGAGCCCGACGCGGCCGGGGCGCGGGCCGAGGCGTGCGGCGACGGAGCCGGCGGCCCGCCACAGCTCGGCGTAGGTGTGTTCCCGTTCGGCCACACGCAGGGCGATCCGGTCCGGACCGCGTCCGGTCTGCTCCGCGATCGCGGACACGACGTCATGCATGGGATTCTCCGGGGGTGTCGGGGTCAGTGCGCCAGGGCGTCGGCCGGGGTGCGCAGGGCCCGGACGCTCGGGTGGGCGAGGCTCACGAGACGGGAGGCGAGGACCAGCACGGCCAGGCAGACGAGCACGACGGCCAGGCCGCCGCCCGCGAAGGTGGTTCCGAGGGCGAAGCCGACGGGTCGCAGGGCGACGGAGCTGAGCCAGTCGTAGGAGGAGACCTTCGACATGGAGTCCTCCGGCACCTCGTGCTGCATGGTCGTCAGCCACAGGGAGTCGGCGGCGGTCATCCCCGCGCCCGCCAGGGCCACGGCGACGATCTGGACCGGGAGCGGGGCGCCCCAGGCGATCAGGAGCAGCATGGGGACGAGGAGGAGTTCGGCGAGCCGTGCGACGAGCATGGGCCGCTGCGGCTGGTAGCGGAGCAGGAAGAGGTCGCCGAGAACGTCGCCGATACCGAGGGCGGCGATGAGGAGCGACCACTGCCAGACGCCGCTGTCGTTCTGGGCGGCGAGTACCGGTCCGACGACCATGAAGACGGCGACGGCCACGTGCGTGCACATGAATCCGGCGATGCTGGTCCAGATCCAGGGGGTGGTGCGGACCAGCCGGAAGCCGGCCGCGAGTTCGCGCAGGGTGCCGTCCTTCTGGCGCGGAGTCTCCCGGCGGGGCAGCTTGATCAGGGCCGCGCAGGCGGAGCTGACCAGGAAGGACAGTCCGTCGCCGATCAGCGCCCAGCCGGCGCCGACGGTGGCGATCAGCACCCCCGCGAGCAGCGGTCCGAGCACGCCGGACATGCTGCGGGCGAAGGAGAGGAGGGTGTTGGCGCGCTGGAGCTGGTCCTTGGGGACGGTGAAGCGGGTGAGGCCGGCGGAGGCGGGCAGGTGGAAGGCCTGCGCAGCGCCGAAGCACATCTGGAGGACGAGAAGGAGCGGCAGATTGACCGTGTCCGCGAGCAGCATGACACCGACGCCGATCTGGCTGGCGGCGCGGACGCAGTCCATCGCCGCCATGACCAGGTGCCGGGGCAGGCGGTCGGCCCAGACCCCGCCGAAGAGGATGCAGACGACGAGGGTGATGGTGGAGGTGCTGAGGGCGAGACCGGCAGTGGCGCCGGAGCCGGTCACCTCCAGCAGGCCGACGGTGACCGCGACCTGGCTGAGCGTGTTGCCGATGACGGACACGGTGAAGCCGGCGTACTGGTAGGCGAACCGGCGGTGCCTGAACGGTTCGAGGGACTGCCTCAGACGCATCTCGGCTGCTCCTTGGTGGTGTCGGGGCCCGGTGCGGCCGCGGCGGAGGCGTCCGGGTGGGTGTCCGGTATGCCGGCCGGGTCGGCGAAGCCCTCGGTGAGGGTGGCGAGGACGCGGGTGACGGCGTGGTCGAGGCCGGGGCGGTCGTCGGCGCGCACGGTGAGGTTGGCCATGCGGTACTGGAGGGCCGCCTTCTCCTCGCCGTCCCGGGCGAGTTCGTCCACGGCCTGCACCCCGGGGAGTTCCCTCAGGTCGCGCGGGCGCAGCTGGGTGCGGACGGTGCCGGTGCGGTCCCGGAAGGTCGGGAAGAGGCCCGCGGCCGTCCCCTCGGGCGCTGCGGTGGTGTTCGGTTCGCCGCCGAGCGCGGCGGCCAGGGCCGTACGGACCGGGTCGGGGGCGCCGACGAGCCGGAACAGCCGGGCGGTGTGGCCGGCGAGACGTCCGTTCACCTCCATGACCTCCAGCCCGGCGGGGGTGAGGAGGAGTTCGGTGTGGGTGACGCGGTCGCGGACCTCCAGCGCGTCCAGGACCCGGCCGGTCAGTTCACGGGCCCGGTCGAGGAGGCCGGCGGGGAGCGCCGAGGGCAGGATGTCGCCCTGGACGTTCACCGCGTCCGTGCCGTCCGGCCCCTCGTGGCGGCCGACGGCGACGGGCAGCTTGTCAAGGACCCCGAGGTGGACCCGGCGGGAGCCGGCGCTGACGGTCTCGACGGAGATCAGGCTGCCGAGCCAGGGGGTCCCGGAGGGGTGCGGGGCGGCCGGGATCCTGGTCTCCAGGAGCATCCCGTCCCACACACGGCGTGCGGCGACGTGCGCGGCAATGTCGTCCCAGCCGTCCAGGAAGGCGATCCCCCTGCCGCCGGCGGCCCGCCGGGGTTTGAGGACGCAGGAGCCGCCCAGCGCCGCGTACGCCCGGTGGAGCTCCTCGGGCGAGTCGACGGCTTCGGCGCGCACGGCGGACAGCCCGGCGGCGTGCAGCACCTGACGCTGCACCAGCTTGTCCCAGGGGGCCGCGACGGCCGGTGCGGGCGCCCGGCGGACCAGGCGGTCCAGCGCGTCGGCCCGTTCCAGCTCGTCGTCGTGGAAAGTGGTGACGCCGGCCAGGCCGAGGCCGGTCACCAGGTCGGCGACGGCCTCCGGGACGTCGCTCTCCGGGAGGACGTGGCATTCCAGGATTCGGGAGGCCAGCGCCACCAGGTCCGGGTGCGCGGCGGCGACCCGCGCGTCGACCAGGATGACCGGGACGCACAGGTCACGGGCGGCGCGGAACACCTCGCGCAGGTTGGCCGCGCCGTCCGGGGCGTGGCAGATCCCGAGCCGGGGCAGTGCGGGAGCGGACATGGTTCCGCGGGCTCAGTTCGCTGCGGCGCGGGCTGCGGAGACCAGGGTCTGAAGGCGGCCGTCGAGGAAGAAGTCCTCCAGGGCCACCTCCGCTCCGATCCGCGACTCGACGCGCTCGACCAGGCTGACGGCCAGCAGCGAGTTGCCCCCTATCTCGAAGAAGTCGTCACACGGGTCGGGCGAGGTCACGTCGAGCACCTCGCACCACTCGGCCCGCACGATGTCGTCGATCGTCGTGTCCATGTTCTGTCTCTTTCACTGGTCGGATGTGACGGCCCAGGTCGGCGCGAGGGTCGCCCCTCGCCGGGTCTTGGGGATGGTCGCGTCGAGGCCGAGGTCGATCTCGGTGATCCCTCGTGCCTGCGCGAAGGCGATCGGTGCCTGGAAGAGGCTCTCGGCGTACGCCTCGTGGCGATGCGGGTGCCCGTCGGCGAGGCCCGTCTCGTAGATCTCCAGGCCGGTGCCGAGCACGCAGCCGAAGGTGACGGCCACGGGGCCGTCGGCGTCGCACACCGCGAAGGCGACGCGCTCGCCGGCGGGGTCGGCGGCCCAGCGGGCGAGCCGGGCGCGCACCAGCCGGGGGTGCTCCTCCACGCCGTACCGCCGCTTGACAGCTACGACGAGTTCCGCGGCCTCGGCCGTCAGCTCCCCGGCCGGGCGGACCTCGGAGCGGAGTCCGGCCCCGGCCGCCGAGCGGCGGTCCTTGAGGACGGTGCGGCGGCCACTCCGGCCGAGGCCTGCCAGGTAGGAGGCGTCGGAGCCGTCGGCGGGCAGGCGGAGCAGGCAGGACACACCGATCTCGGCGGCCCGCCGGCCGGGGCCGAGGAAGTCGGCGACCTCGGCGTCCCGCACGTGCAGGGCGAGCGGGACGAGGCCGTCGCGGCGGGCCCGGTCCCAGGCCCGGTCCACCAGACCGTGGCGCACGGTGCGGCGCTCCTCGTCGGTCAACTCCGCGGCCACGGCGGCACCGGCGACCAGGTCGACGCATCCGCCGACGAACAGCAGGTCACCGCAGTCCGCCGGCAGGCGGGCGGCGAGCTCCGGTCCGGGGTCCTGAAGGGCCTGCGGGGTCTGGCCGGGCGTGCCACGCAGCAGCGGAAGAATGCCGACGGGGCGGCCCGCTCTGGAGGCGACTACCGCGCGGCAGTCCCCCGGGCGCAGGTAGGGGCGGCCGAGCCGGGGCGGCAGGAGTGCGACGGACGTCGCGTCCCAGACGGTGCGTGCCGGTCCGGTACCCGCCGCGGCGTCGGCCTCGGACCTGGTCGCCGCGTCGGTCTCCGTCAGGAGATCCGTCAGCTCCACGATCCGGAAGTCCGTCCCGGTCACGCTGTCGGCCCGGGGTGTCGGGCGGCACGGCGGCTCGGCGGCATGGGGCAACGCTCCTCGGCTGGTGCGCACGGGCATACCTCGCGGACGGCCCTCGCGCTGGAGTGGACGGAGTTCAGCGGCGGACGAGGTCCGCGGGTCGGGACCCGTCGAGTCCGGCGGCGGCCTGCCGGAGTGCCGGTGCGACCCGCTCGGCGAAGATCCGCATCGTCTCCCGGTCCACCGGCGGCCGCAGCCCGAGGAGGAAGTCCCCCACTCCCAGGCGTACATAGGGCAGGAGCGCCTCGACGCACTGCTCGGCCGTGCCGAAGGCCAGGTACTCGCCCAGATCCGGCGACCCGGCCGGCAGCAGCGCGATGCGCTCCCTCCGCCGCTCCTCGGCACGGGTCTCGTCCTCGCCGAGGACGGCCCGGAAGGTCATCGACATCCGGATCTCGTCGGGGTTCCGCCCGATCTCCTCGCAGTACCCCCGGAGGACGTCCTTCTTGTGGCGGTAGGTGTCGATGTCGGTGACGAGCGTGTTCCACACGTCGGCGTGGCGGGCGACGGTCCGCAGGGTGCGCTTCTCCCCCCCGCCGCCGATCACCAGCGGCAGCCTTTCCTGCACAGGTTTGGGTGCCAGGGCCGCGCCGCTGAGACGGTAGTGCTCGCCCTCGTGGTCGACGCGCTCACGGGTCCACAGGCCGCGCATGATCTCGCAGGCCTCGTCGAGCATGTCCAGGCGGTCGCCGGTCCGCGGGAACGGCAGGCCGTACTGTTCGTACGCCAGGTCCGCGCCCCCGGCGCCGACCCCGAATTCCAGGCGTCCGCCGGACACGTGGTCGAGCGTGGCGGCGATGGAGGCGGCCATGGCGGGATGCCGCCAGGTGACCGCGGACACCAGCATGCCGCAGCGGATCCGCCGGGTACGCGCGGCGAGGGCCGCCAGCAGCGTCGGGCCGTCGAAGCAGGGACCGTCCGGGCCGCCGAGCGGGGGGCGCTGGTGATCGAAGAGCGACACCCAGTCGTAGCCCAACTCCTCTGCCTGGGTCCACAGTTGCAGGCATTCATCGAAGTTCGCGTATTGCTGTCCGGAGTGGACCCCGACTCTGATCACTTGCTCCCCCTCGCGGCCCACAGCGTGCGCTGGCGGCAACTGTACGAGACCGAGCAAGACATGGAAAGGCCCTTGCCTTGGCCCGAGTTGAGTGATCCAATCAACCACCACCGCCGCCGTTCGTCCAGGCCAGGGGGAGCATTGAGGATTCTGCGCGAGCGCGTCGGGACCACGATCGGGCATGCGGCACAGGGGCCGGTCGACGTGGATGCCTACACACTGGATTCGGGCAAGGGCCTGGCAATCACGGTGTGGACCTACGGGGCCACTCTGGTAGAGGTCAACGTGCCCGACCGGTACGGCCGTTCGGAGAACGTCGTCGTCCGGCTGCCCGATCTGGCGTCCTACGAGGACCCCGGTCTGAACGCCTACGTGGGCGCGACCGTCGGGCGCTACTGCCGCTGCGTGACCGGCGGACGCATCGAACTCGACGGACTCGTACACGACTTGGACCGGAACGACGCCGGTCATCACCTCCACGGAGGTTCGCTGGGCTTCGACAAGCACGTCTGGCGGGCGGAGCCGCTGGTGCTGCCCGACCGCCTGGTGCTCTCGTTGCGCCTGGACAGCCCGGACGGCGACCAGGGATACCCCGGGGCGCTCGCCGCCGAGGCGCGCTACGAGATCGACGCCGGATCCCGTCTGACCTTCGACTTCCGGGCGACCACCACGGCGCCGACGATCGCCGGGTTCACCAACCACGCGTTCTGGAACCTCGGCGGGCCGGGGCGGACCGTGGACGACCATGAGCTCGCACTGAACTCCACCCGGTACGTGGCTTTCGACGAGCGGCTGATGCCGCTGGCGGGACCGCCCCGGCCGACCGCCGGCACCCCGCTCGACCACACGAAACCCCGTCGGCTGGACGGCTCCCGCATCGACAACTTCTTCGTCCTCGACGACCCGGCCTGGGCCGCCGAGCTCGTCCACCGGCCGTCCGGCCGGGCCATGCGCGTCCGCACCGACCAGAGCGGCGTGGGCGTCTACTCGGGCGACCACTTCCGCCGGCCGCGGGCGGGCCTGTGCCTGGAGACGGGCGCCTGGCCGGACGCTCCGAATCGTCCGGACTTCCCGTCGGTGCGCCTGGATCCGGGCCAGACTTACCGCCACCGGACCGTTCACGAGTTCCACACGATCGGAGACGTACCCGCATGAAGCTCTACCTGTCCTCCTTCCGGATCGGCAACAAGCCCGAGGAGTTGCTGCGCCTGCTCGGCGACGGCGGCCGGCGGACCGCCCTGATCCTGAACGCCGACGACTACAAGGACGAGGAGGGCCGAGCCGCCTCCCTCGCGCGCGAGCTGGACGAGCTCTCCGGCATCGGCCTCGACCCGTTCGAGGTCGACCTCCGCGACTACTTCGGGCGCGCCGACGAGCTGGAGAAGGTGCTCTCTACGGCCGACTGCGTCTACGTCCGGGGCGGCAGCGTGTTCGTCCTGCGGCGCGCCTTCCAGGCGAGCGGCGCCGACCACGTCCTGAAGCGGCTGATCACGGAGGAGGCCGTCGTCTACGCCGGTTACAGCGCGGGTCCCTGCCTGCTCGGTCCCGACCTGCACGGCATCCACGGCGACACGGACGACCCGGAGCTGGTGCCGAGCGGCTACGAGGGCACCACCATGGACTGGAACTGCCTCGGCCTGCTGCCCTTCGCCATCGCCCCACACTACCGCTCGGACCACCCCGAGTCCGGGGAGATCGACCGCCTGGTCGAGTACTACACCGAGCACCATGTGCCCTTCATCGCCCTGCGCGACGGACAGGCGATCGTCGTGGACGGGGACACCCGCAGCGTCGTCGGATGACCGGCGGCTGGGAAGACGCCGCCGACGCCGACGAGGTGCACGCGCTCCTGGAGGCGTGCGACGCCCACCAGGCGGAGGCCACCGGCACCCCGCGGCCGGTGCGGCGCCCGGAGACCACCGCCGCCCTGGTAGCGGGGAGACACGTCCGGCTGCTGCGCGAGGACGGCCGGGCCGTCGGCATGTTCACCCTCGACACCCGTCCGCGCGCCGAGGTGCCCCCCGGGCATCCGCGGGCCGATCGCCCCGCTTATCTGAGCCGACTCGCCGTCGCTCCCGACCACCTCGCCGCCGGCTCGCTGGTCGGCGTCCGCTGTCTGCGCGAGGCCGTCCGTCTGGCCGGCGCGCTCGGGGCCGACGCCCTCCGGGCCGAGGCCAACCCGGACATCCGGGGCACCCGCGCCCTGCTCGCGTCGCTCGGCTTCGAGCAGTGCGGTCCTGCGCACTCCGACGACACGGGACGCCGTTTCGTGCACCTCCACAAACCCCTTGACGTGAGGAAGGCCGAACCATGCTCGAGAACACCCCCCCGCCCATGATCCAGCGCCTTTTGGCCGACCCCCGTCCCATCGTTCTCTTCGGAGCGGGAGACGTCGGCGTCCTGGCCCACCACGTCCTGACCCGCCAGGGAGTGCCCGTCACCTGCTTCGCGGACGGCCGGGCGTCCAAGCAGGGCACCGTTCTGCGCGGGCTTCCGATCCACTCCATCACGGATCTTCCCCAACTGGCCGACGAAGCCCTCGTGTTCCTGTGCGGGAACTACCTGAAGACGATGACCGACCGGGTGCGGTCCGCCGGCTTCACCCGCATCCAGGACTGCGTCGAGCTGCTCGACGGGTTCGACTTCTCCGGCTCCGAGGCGGACACCGGCATGAGCCCGGTGCTGGCGGAGCGCAAGGCCGCACTGCACAAGCACGAGACCCTCAAGGACCGCGAGCACGCCGAGGACACCCTGATCCTCAAGTACCTCGACGTGGTGGTCACCGAGGCGTGCTCGATGAAGTGCCAGGACTGCTCGAACCTGATGCAGTACTACGCCAAGCCTCGCCACAGCGACCTCGACCTGCTGGCGAGCGCCGTCGACCGGATCATGGACAGCGTCGACGGGATCTACGAGTTCCGCGTCCTGGGCGGCGAGCCCTTCGTCAATCCCCGGGTGCACCGGGTGATCGAACAGCTGGTCGCCTACGAGGTGGTCGAGAAAGTCGTGGTCTACACCAACGGCACGATCGTGCCGCGCGGCGCCAACCTCGACTGTCTGCGGAACGAGAAGGTGGTCGTCGAGATCACCAACTACGGCCAGCACTCGAAGAAATTCGACGCGCTCCAGGAGACCCTGGCCACTGAGGGGATCACGCACCTGTCGAAGATACCCGTGTGGACGGACTCGGGCCGGATCCGCTACGTCGAGCGCAGCGCCGAGGTGCTGGACGACATGTTCCACAACTGCTGCGTGAACGACATCGTCACCCTCCTCAACGGCAAGCTGTACCGCTGCCCGTTCTCGGCCAACGCCCACAACCTCAAGGCCGTCCCCGACGCGCCGCAGGACGTGATCGACCTGACCGGCGACCTGTCCGGAGCCGCGCTGCGCGAGCACATCCGCGCGCTGTACTCCCGCGACACCCACCTGACCGCCTGCGGCTCCTGCGCCGGCCGCGACTACCGGACACCCCAGATCGAAGCGGCCATCCAGACCCGCCGCCCGCTGCCGCTGACCGTCGTCGGCTGAGGCGTCTCATGCGGATCGCCGTACTCCCGATCGACGCGATCGGACACGTCAACCCCCTGCTCGCGATCGTGGAGGAACTGCTCCGTCGGCCGGACGTGACCGAGGTCCGCGGCTTCGGCCCGGACACCCTCGTGGACGTCTTCTCGTCCGTGGGGGCCGGTTACACGGCCGTCCCGTCGGTGCCTCTGCCTCCGACGCCCGACGGCCTCGGCGACCTGCCCTTCAAGAGCTTCGTCCACCCGCTGTCCGTGAGCGACGCGTACCAGGAGGCCGTGGCCGCCTTCCGGCCGGACGTCGTCCTCTACGACGTGTTCGGCATCCACGGCATGCTCGCGGCACGGATCCACGGCGTCCCGTCCGTCTCCCTGGTGACCTTCCCCGGCTACGGGGCCCTCGGCGAGGACTTCGCCGTGCAGCACGGGCGCCCGCACCCGGAACTGACCCGGGCGAACGAGGTGTACCTGGCCCGGTACGGGGTGGACCCGCTGGGCGAGGGCCTACTGCCGGCACTGTTCCCGTCCCGGGACCTCTCCGTGGTCACCGCCGCGCGGGAGCTGTCCCGCGCGCCGGGCCCGGACACCCCGCGTCTCGCGGAGGCGCTGGAGCCGTACCGGGACACCTGTGTGCACGTCGGCGCCTCCGTGGGGGCGGGCCGGTACACGCCGGGCACCGCGCTCACGGGGCCGGTGCGCACCGAGGCGCGCCTCCGCCACGACTCCTCCGGCTTCCCCTTCGAGACGCTCGGCGCGGCGCGGAGGGCCGGCCGGTCCGTGGTGCTGTTCTCCCTGGGCACGGTCCTGACGGACTTCCGCTTCCGGAGCCCGGTCGGGGGCGCGGCCACCGGCCGCGCGTTCCTGACGGCGATGCTGGACCGGCTGACCACGGCGCTGGGCGGCCGCGAGGACCTCCTGGTCGTCACGGCCGTCGGCTCCCTGCTGGCCGCCGGGGACGAGCCGGACTGGCCGGCGAACTTCCTGGTGCGGGACTTCGTCCCGCAGCGCGAGGTGCTGGAGCGGTACGCCGACGTCTTCATCACGCACCACGGGATGAACTCGACCACCGAGAGCATTCTCGCGGGCGTGCCGATGGTGTCCGTGCCCGGTGTCGGGGACCAGTTCGCCAACGCGGCGACGGCGGTCGGGGGCGGTGCCGCAGTGGCGCCCTGGGACCTGCAAAACCCCTACGCCACGGTCACGGCGGAGCTGCTGCGCGAGGCCGTGGACCAGGTCCTGGCCGACGGCTCGCACCGGGTCGCGTGCGCGCGGCTGCGGGACGCGATGCTCGCGGAGGGCGGGGCGCCCCGGGCGGCGGGGCTCGTCGCCGGCCTGCTCGCCGCGGCCCGCTGAGCCGGACGCCGGGAACCACGGAGGGCGGCCACCTGATCATGCCGGGTGGCTCGCTCCCTCCGGGGCCGGTTCGCGGATGACGCCCGGTCAGTCCAGGCGTACGGTCACGCACTTGGGGCGCTGGTACTCGGCGATGGCCAGCACGCTCAGGTCTGTTCCGTGGCCCGACGACTTGCGCCCGCCGTGCGGGAGTTCGGGGGTCTGGTCGAGGTGGCAGTTGACCCAGGCCTCCCCGGCTTCCAGTTCGCCCGCCAGCGTCAGGGCGGACGAGACGTCCGAGGACCACACACTGGCGGCCAGTGCCTGGGGCACGCCGTTGGCGAGCTCGACCGCGTGCGCGAGGTCCCGGGCCCGCTGCACGGTCAGGACCGGCCCGAAGACCTCCTCCACCACGGCCGGGTCGTCGTCGGCGAGGTCCGCGAGGACCACGGACGGCCGCCAGTGGCCGCCGTCGCGCTCCGGGCCCGGCTCGGTCCGGCCCGTGTGCCGGACGCCCGCCCGGCTCGCCTCCAGGATGCGGTCGTAACGGGCCGCCTGGTCGGGGTTGTTGAGCGGGCCGAAGTCGACCCCGGCGACCATGCGGCCCATCTCCCGGGCCAGCCCCGCGACCACGGCGTCGTGGTTCTCGGGGAGCGTGATCACCCGCGCGGGGGCGGCGCAGCTCTGGCCGGCGTTGAAGACGGAGGCGGCGGCCAGCGAGGCGCAGGTGTACGCGGGCGCGTCGGGCAGCACCAGGGCGGCGCAGTTGCCGCCGAGTTCGAGGCTGACCCGCCGCAGTCCGGCGCGGTAGGCGACGTCCAGGCCGCCGGCGGTGCTTCCGGTGAAGGCGATGGCGTCGACGCGGGCCTCCACGAGCAGGACGCCGGTCTGCCGGTCCCCGGGGAGTACGCGGACCACGTCGTCGCCGAGGAGTCCGGCGGCGTCCTCGGCGAGCAGGAGCGCGGTGTCGGGCGTGGTCTCGGCCGGCTTGAGGACGACGGTGTTCCCGGCGGCCAGGGCAGGGCCCAGCCGCCACATCGCCATCATCAACGGGTAGTTCCAGGGGACGACCGCGGCGACGACGCCGAGCGGCTCCCAGCGCACCCAGCTCTCGCGGTCGGCCATGCGCCGGCCGGCCGCCGGAGAGACCTCGGTGCGGGCGGCGCCCGCGTAGAACCGGAGGACGTCGGCGCTGCCCTCGACCTCGCCCCGCGCCTCCGCCGGCAGCTTGCCCGTGCCGGCCCGCAGGGCCTCGGCGTACTCCTCCGCGCGGTCCTCGATACGGTCGGCCAGCCGCAGCAGGCGCCGGGACCGCTGCCCCGGGGGGAGCGCGGCCCAGCCGCGCTGGGCCGCCGCCGCGGCCTCGACCGCGGCCGTGACGTCCTTCTCGCGCGCGGCCTGGTAGGCCGGGCGGGGCAGGCCCGTCCGGGGGTCGTGAGGAGTCAGCAGGGTCATGGTCATGCCTCGGGTTCCAGGGTCGGGAAACGGGTGGGAAGGGGCGGGCGCGGGTCAGCGCGGAGGCTGCGCCAGCAGGTCCCGCAGGGCCGGCCGAAGGATCTTTCCGGTGGCCGTCCGGGGGACCTCGGGCACCCGCAGGATGCGATGGGGCTGGACCGCCTCGGCGAAGTGCGCTTGCAGGTGCGTGCGCACCGCGTCGTCGCCGACGGCGTCGGGAGCGTTCAGGACCACGGCCACGACCTCGCCGAGCAGCTGGTCGGGGACGGCGGCGCAGGCCGCGTCCAGGACGCCCGGAAGACGCCGCAGAGCCCGTTCCATCTCCTCCAGCGACACGGCCTCGCCGCGCACCTTGGCGATGTTCTTGCTGCGGCCGGTGATGACGAAGTACGTGTGCCCGGTCTTCTCGTCCAGGACCTCGTGGCCGAGGTCCTGGGAGTGGAACCAGCCGCCCGCGAACGCCTCCGCGGTGGCCTCGGCGTTGCCCGCGTAGCGGGACATCACGTTGTGGCCGCGCATGCGGATCTCCCCCGGTTCGCCCGGGCGGGCGCGGCGGCCGTCCGGGCCGAACACGGCCACCTCGTTGCCGGGGACGGCGACACCGACGGTGGGGATGTCGGCATCGAGCAGCAGGCGCCGATAGGCGTCGTCGCCGATGTCGCGCGGCATGGTGGTGGAGAAGTTGGTGGTCTCGGTCAGGCCGTACCCCTGGAGGACGCGGGCCCCGATCCGGGTGTGGACGGCGCGCGCCGTCTCGGCGGACAGGGGGGCGGCGGCGGTGACGAAGTGCGAGAAGTCCGCCGGGAGGGTGCGGCGGCGCCACACGGCGGACAGGGCGTCGAGGATGCTCGGGACGACGCCGGCGACCCGCGGCCGGTGGAGCGTCAGGAGCTCCGGGTAGCGGAACGGGTCGAAGCCCGGGGCGAGCACCGCGTGAGCACCCGCGGCCAGGGTGGCCATGAGTGTCAGGTGCACGCCGTTGACGTGGTGGATGGGCAGGCAGCCGAGGAAGGTGTCGCCGGGGCGCAGTCCGTGGTGCCGGACCATGGCGTCCGCGTTGGCGACGGCGTTGCCGTGGGTCTGGGCGACCAGCTTGGAGGCAGCGGTGGACCCTGAGGTGCCGAAGTAGAGCACGTCCGCGTCCGCCCGCGGGGGCGGCGGGGACCAGCCGGGGGGCGGGTCGGGCAGCCGTTCGGGGTCGGGGGCGCGGACGGTTCGGGGGAACCGGTCGTCGGCCGTGGCGGGGCCGGTGACGATCGCCTCGATCGCGAGGGCCGCGGTCTGCTCGGCGACCCGGGCGGCCGGGTCCGCCGGGTTGAGCACGAGGGCGGGCCGGCCGGAGCGCAGGACGGCGAACAGGGCGATCACCGATGGGACGTCGTTGACCGGGGTCAGGCCGACGGGCCCGCCGGCCGGCAGCCCGAGGACCGTGTCCAGCCAGTGGGCGGTTCGGCGGCTGTAGTGGTCGAGCTCCGCATAGGTCAGGGTTCGCGCGGTGCCGTGGGCGGCCGGCGTCGTGAGGTACGGTTCCCCGCCGCGTTCCCGGGCGTGCCGGTCGAGGTGGTCGAGGACCGAGCGGACCCCGCCCGCGCTGGTGGGAAAGGGTGCTTCCCGGTAGCGGTGGACGAGGTCCTGGTCGGTCGCGGTCGGGTCACCCATGCGCGTGCCGGGTCTCGTGGACGGCGTCGGCGAGGGTGCGGGTGGTACGGAAGGTGTCGGCGGTGACCCTGTCCTGGGGCAGTTCGACGTCGAGGGCGGTCTCGACCTCGACCAGGAGCCCCACGGTGCGCAGCGAGTCGAAGCCGAGGTCCGCGAGGGGGACATCGGCCTGCTCGGGGCCCCACGCCGGCACCGGTTCGGTCAGGAGCCCGCGGACCACGTCCAGGACCGCCGCGAGATCGGGCGGGACCGGGAGTCCGGCGTGTGCCGGGCTCCCGCCGGCGCGGGGGCCGCTGCTCATCACTCCTCCACCAGGGTCATGCGTTCGGCGGACTCCAGCGGCATGTGCGGCACGCCGAAGGCCAGGATCTCCAGCGGCTCGGGGACGTGCAGGTTGGTCTTCACGCCGTGCGCGTAGTTGGCTGGGACGAACACCGTGTCGCCGGCGCCCATCTCGTAGTCCACACCGTTGATATGGATGTAGCCGCGGGAGCTGAGGACGAAGAGGATGTGCGCGCCGGGGTGGGTGTGCAGGTCGAAGCAGGAGCCGGACTCCATGATGATGCGGTCGGCCCCGATGGCCACGCCGCCCTCGATCAGTTCGCCGGCGCCGACGGTGCCGAGGATGCCCGGGATGACTTCACCCCGGGAGTTGAGCAGTTTGACCTCGGGCGAGGTGTAGATGTTCCGGACGTGCTTGTCCGGGTCGAAGACGGTGTCCATGGGTGTCTCCTTGGCTGTGTGCTGGTGAGCGGTTTCGACGGGGCCGGGTGGGCGCGGTGTCATCGGAGGGCGGGGCCGGTCGGGCGGTGCCTCTGGAAGGGGCTGCGGCCCAGCCCGCGGGCGATCCCGAGAGCGAGGTGGGCCGCGAAGATCTGGTGGAGCAGCGGGGCGAACTCCTCGCGTGCGGTGCCGTGCACCGGAAGGAGGACGATCCGGTCGTCGAGGTCCTCGGTCCCCTCGGCGGGCGTGACGAGGGCGACCCGACGTCCGAGGGCGAGGGCGCGCTCGGCGAGCTCCAGGGCGCGGGGCCGGGCAGGTCCGTGCGGGGCGAGCACCACGAGAGGGGTGTCCAGGGGGGCGGCGAACCGCTCCACGTGCCACCACTCCTCCAGGTCCCGGCCGTACGCGTGGACTCCGGCGCCCTCGACGACCTTGGCGGCTGCGTAGCCTGCCGTGCCCTCGGCGGGGCCGGTGCCGAGGACGGCGATCACGGGGGCGTCGGTCAGGGTCCGTCCCCATGCGGAGGCCCGCTCGCGGACGGCCGCCTCGGTCGCGGCGATCCCGTCGGCGAGGCCGGGGAGTTCGGCGCGGGTGCGAGTGGCCCACTCCGTGCCGCGGGTGGTCTCCGCGGCACGGAGCGCCAGCACCAGCAGGGCGACCAGGCTCGCCTGGTGGGTGCGGATGCCGGGGGACGGTTCGAGGTCGGGCAGGCCGACGGCGACGTGGGCGTCGGTGGCGTCGGCGAGCGGGCTGGTGGCCGATCCGCTGATGCCAAGGGTACGGAGTCCTCGGGCACGGGCCGCGGCGACGCCCTGGAGGACGCGTTCGGTGCGGCCGGAGGCCGAGACGGCCACGACGAGGGTGCCGGGGGCGGCCGTACGCACGTGGTAGCCGAGGAAGCGCTGGGCGGGCTGAACTTCGCAGGGCAGGTGTGCGAGGTGCTCGAAGGCGGCCTCGGCGGCGGTGCCCGCGTGCACGGAGTCGCCGTCGCCCACCAGGCAGACGGAGCGCGGGGTCCCGCCCGCCCCGTCGGGACCGTACAGCTCGTGCCAGGCCGTACCGACGCGGTCGGGGAGGAAGCCGGCGAGGTCGCGGAGGTCGGCCGCGAGGCGTCCGCTCTGGCGGCCGAGGACGGCGGCGTCCATGGGTCCCGTTGCCGCGGGCGGGCGGGCCGGGGCGGTCATCGGGACTCCAGGGAGCGGGCGATGTCGACGTAGGCGCGGACCCGGTCGGCGTCGATCCGGCCGCCCCAGCCGCCCTCTTCGAGGCACGTGCCGACGAAGGCCCCGTCCGCGTCGGCGAGCAGCCGGGCGGCGTTGGTGTGGTCGGTGTGGCCGGCGAGGACGACGGGGAGGCCCGGGGCGGCGCGGCGGACGGAGGCGATCAGCTCGTGGGTGCGTGCCTCGTCCGGGTCTCCGAGGGCGACGGCATCGGCGCCCATGCCGCGGGCCGCGCGGGCGACCTCCGCGGTGGGCTTCTCCCCGCCGAACCAGCGGAAGTGCATCGAGTCGACGTCGGCGATCATCCCCACGGACCCGGCGGAGATCCGCTTGCGGTACTCGGCGACGGCGAGCGGGTCGGGGGTGACCATGCCGTGCGGGCTGAGGGTCATCCCGACAAGCGCGCCGGCCCGGATGAAGTGGCCTCCGGACACCTTGGCGACGGCGAGGGAGGCGCTGAGGGCGTTGCGCATGATCTGGACGCCGACGAGGAAGCCGGGCGTGCCGGCCACGGCCCGGACGGCCGCGTCGGTGATCAGGCCCATCGCGACCGTGCGCGCCGGGTCGCTGGCGTCCTCGGTGGAGTAGACGCGGTCGACGGTCTGGATCAGGCAACCGTCGGCTCCGCCGGCGGCGAGCGCCCGGGCGGAGGCGACGGCCGTCTCCAGGATGTCCCGGAAGTCTCCTTCCTCGTGGAAGGGGGTGCCGGGGAGCGGCTGGAGGTGGATCATGCCGATGACGGTCTTGCGGCCCGGCGGGAGGCGGAACTCAGGCATGGACGGCCTCATCCCGTCGCACGGTGGCCCGGATCCGCTCGAAGGCCGGGTCGAGGACGGTCCAGGGGCGCGCGGTGGTGAGTCGGACGACGCCGCTGCCGAAGCCGAAGTTGAGGATGCCGGGATAGACCGAGACGCCCGTCTCGCGCAGGAGTTCACGGAAGCAGAGGTAGGAGTCGTCCCAGCGGTCGAAGGCGACGGCCGTGTTGATGGAGTACTCGGGCCGCAGGACGTGCGCGACCTCGGCGAGGCGGGCGCCGCTGGCGTCGCGCAGGGTGGCGAGCGCGGCCTCGCGGGAGTGCCGTTCCTGGCGGTAGCCGTCGTACGCGGCCTGCAGGCCGGCGCGCTGGAGTTCGTAGGTCTTCTCGAACTCGGCCAGTTCGGCCGCGCGCACCTCGGTGACCCCTGTGATCATCCAGCGCTCCATGCGGGCGAGGACCTCGATGGCGGTGTAGAGGAACGAGGGGGGACCGCCGAAGCTGGTGGAGGCGTACTCGTAATAGGCGGCGATGAACGCCGCGTCCGCCATGATCCAGCCGGCCTTGACGCCCGGGGCCGACCAGTTCTTGGACAGGCTGGAGACCCGGATGACGTTGGAGGCCGCGCGGAACTTGCCGAACTCCCGCTTCGGGCCGAGCCATTCGTGGCACTCGTCGAGGAGGATCATGGTGTTGGGCGAGGCGGCGCGGACGAGCCGCTCCAGGTCGGCCTCGGCGACACCGGCGCCCGTGGGGTTGGCCGCGGTCTGGAGCATGACGAACGGCGTGTCGGGGGTCAGCGCGGCGATGACCGGGTCGACCGACATCACGCCGTCGTCCGAGGAGACCGGGACCAGCGTGACCGGTGTGCGGCGGGCGATGGCCTCCACGAGCGGCGGGTAGTTGGGAATGGCGCACAGGGCCGGGGAGTTGTGCGTCGAGCCCGTCAGGACGAAGTCGGCGAGGGAGCTGACGGCGAAGGTGCCGCCCATGGTGAGGGCGACGTTCTCGGCCGTGTAGGTGACGTCCGCGATGCGGGCGCTCTCGTAGGCGGCGACGGCATCCCGCGCGGGGGCGCGCCCGCAGGAGTCGGAGTATCCGTACCAGTCGCGGGACAGGGCGTAGCGGAGGGTGTCCTTGATGGTCTCGGGGAGCCCCCACCGCTCCTCGTCGACGGAGCCGCTGGAGAGGATGTACCGCGCGTCCTGCCGGAGGCGTCCGTAGAGGTCGTCGCGGAAGTAGGAGTTGAAGAGCTCCTTGACGAAGCGGACGGTCGCCCGCGAGGTGAGGACCTCCTCGGCGGTCACCTGGCGGCGGACGGTCGAGTTCCGCCAGCGTTCGGCCTGTTCGGGGCGTAGGGCGTGGGTGCCGAGACGGTGCTCGACGCGGCCGAGCCAGAGCTCGCGCAGTTCGTAGGGGTCCTCCGGGTCGACGGCCCGCCGGAAGACCTCCAGGGTGGCGTCATCCACGACCGGGGTGAACAGGCCGGCCGGAGGGGTGGCCGGCCCGGCGTTCAGGGCCGCGTCGCGCACCTCGCTGGGCAGGCTGATCGGGCGTACGGGCGGAGAGATGTCGAACAGGGGCATGCCGTCTCCAAGGGAGAAGAAGGGGGCCAGTGGGGGACGCTCCGGGCGCTGCCCGCGCGCGCCCACCCATGGGTGGGACGGGACGCGTCAGCGGATGCGGAGCCTCTTGAGATGGCGTGTCCTGGCCGCCGCTCGGGGCAGCCCGGCCGTGCGCCCGTGGAAGAACCGGGTGTTGTCGATGACGACGAGCAGCCCACGGGACCAGAGCACGCCCGAAGCGCCCCGGGCTTCGTACATGCGGGTGAGCAGGCGGCCGAGGGCGCCGTTGACGGCCTCCGGCGAGGCTCCGTCCGCCTCGCAGACCCAGCGCAGGGTGTCCTGCTGGAAATCGCGGAAGGCGAAGACCACGTGGTCCCCCTGGGACCGCACGACGGGGGGCACGCCGGGGGCGTCGGCGTAGCGGGTGGCGCGGAGCAGGCGGAGGTCCTCGGCGTCGAGGCCGGCGGCGACCTCGTCCATGGAGACGAGGACGGTGGAGGCGGAGTTGTCGCCCGGTTCCACGCACATGAGCACGATGTAGCGGGGCTGGTCCGCGACGGCGCGTCCGCTGCCCTCGCTGTGCAGGGACAGGGGGTTGCTGGCGAAGGGCTGGAGGGAGACGTCCTGCGTGATTCCGGCATCGGCCCGGAGGTTGAGGACGACACCGTCCTCAACGTAGGACTGGATGTCGGGAGCGGTCTCGGGTGTCACGGTCCCGAGTGCCGAACCCAGCTTCCTGAAAAGGCCGTTGGGAAGCGGCTCGTCCAGCCGGACGACGCCGAGCCCGTACCGGACGAGGTCCCTGTCGATCCCGTCGAGGATCTCCCCGGGGAAGTCCGCTGCCGTGGCCGGGAATCCTACGGCAGGCTGCGCCAACGCACTATTTTCAGAAAGGAGTTGGGCACGGAGTCGACAGTGGTCGTCCGATGAGTTCTCGGTAAAGCTACCTTTGAGCATTCTCTACCCCCGCTGGACATGACGTGCGCACCAAGGAGCGGAAACCGCGCGAACCGCCTTCCGGACAAGGCGCGTTCCGGCGGGTCGGTGATCGTGAGCAACTGACACGCTCAGGCGCTGCGGCGCTGGCCGCCCGTCAGTTAACCCGAAAGATCAGACGGAGGCTAGATCCTCTCGTTGCACAGGCGGCATTTCACTGGCAATGTCCGCAAGGTTCCTTGCGGGGAATCAGGCCCGCGGGGTCAACTCCCGGCATTTTTCGTGCGACTGACAGATTGGCTTCCTGCCTCCCTCCCCAGCGCCCCGAGCAGGGGTTACAGTCCTGGGATCACAACCTCGCCAGTGCGGGCTCGATGTCAACGAGGGGCTACATAGGGGATGTTGGACACTCTGTTCACCAAGCAGATCGAGCGGACTCCCGATGCGGTGGCCGTTTCCCATCCGGATGCTCGCGAGCAACTGACGTATGCGGAGCTCGACCGGGCGGCGGAGGGCGTGGCGCGCCTGCTGCTCGACCGGGGCGCGGGTCCCGGCTCGTTCGTGGGCGTGTGCCTTCCGCCGGGATGCGGGCGCATCGCCGCCTTTCTCGGCGTGTGGAAGGCGGGCGCGGCCTATGTGTCGATGGAGCCCGAACAGCCCGTCAACCGCCACCGCTTCATCCTGGCCGACAGCGGCGCCTCCTGTGTGATCACCTCCGCCGAGCTGGCGGACCGGTTCCCCTCCGAACTGGTCCTCCAGGACGTCGGAACGGCCCCGGCCGCGGGCGGAGCGCCTGTCGATCCGCCCGTCGTCGCGCCGGACGCCCCGGCCATCGTGTACTACACCTCGGGCACCACCGGCACGCCCAAGGGCGTTCTGGTCGGTCACGCGAGCATCGCCCATTTCCTGGCGAACGTCACGGGACCCGACCCGGACCTGTCCCTCGCTCCTGGAGACCGCACGGCCCAGCTCACCAGTCCCGCGTTCGACGCGATCACGTACGAGATATGGGCGACGCTGTTGTCCGGCGCCACCCTCGTGATCCTCCCCCGGGAACTGCTGACCGACGGCGGACTGCTCGGCGAGGAGTACCGGCGACACGGCATCACCGCCATGATCACGGCCACGTCGGTCTTCCACGAGATCGCCCTGCAGAATCCCGCCGCGTTCGCACCCCTGCGGCTGCTCCTCGTCGGCGGCGAGCCCATGGACCCCCGGCGGGCCCGCGACGTGCTCGCCTCTCTGTCCGGCACGCTGGCCAATGTCTACGGCCCCACCGAGACCACCACCTTCGTCATCCGGCACGTCGTCTCCGGCGTGACCGACGAGACCCGGATCATCCCGATCGGCACGCCGCTGCCCGGTCTGGAGGCCCACGTCCTCGACGAGGAGCTCCGTCCGGTGCCCGACGGTGTGCGCGGCGAGCTGTACATGTCGGGCCCCTGCCTCAGCCTGGGCTACCTCAACCGCCCCGAGCAGACGGCCGGCGTGTTCGTGCCCCACCCGGAGCGTACGGACCTCGCCCTCTACCGCACGGGCGATCTCGTCCGGCGGGACGCCGGCGGCGTGCTCGTCTACCTCGGACGCACGGACCACCAGGTCAAGATCCGCGGACACCGCGTGGAGCTCGGCGAAATCGAGGCGCGGCTGCTCGCCCACCCCGAGGTCGCGAACGCCTGCGTGGTGCTCCGCGGCACGGAGGCCGACCGCGTTCTCGCCGGCTTCGTGGTGCCGGCCGCCACGGCTGCCCCGGACACGGCCGCCCGGGTTCGGGACGACCTGGCGCGTGACCTGCCGGAGTGGATGGTGCCCCGGCTGACGGTGGTGGACCGGCTGCCGCTCACGCCCATGGGCAAGGTCGACCGCACGGCCCTCGCCGCGCTCGGCTCCCCGCACGACCAAGGCGGCCGGGACGAGCGGGGCACCGCGCCGGGGACGCCCGCGGACGGGCTCTCCCCGCTGGAGCAGGCCCTGTCGGCCATGTGGCGCGACCTGCTGGAGGTGGACAGCCTCGCCCCCGAGGACAACTTCTTCCGGATGGGCGGCCACTCCCTCCTCCTCGGACGCCTCAACGCGAGAATCCGCCAGGACCTGGAGATCAGGCCGCCGCTGCGCGCCTTCTACTCCCACGCCACGCTCGGCGCACAGGCCCGCATGCTGGAGACCTACGCCCCCGACCCGGAGCGCGTCGCGGCCCTCGTGGCCGGTACGGGGAAGGAGAGCGGCGCGTGAACGCCCACGTCGTGCCCTGCCGGAGCATCGCCGACTACCGCGAGCGGGCGGACGCCTGGAGCGAGGGCCTGCCCTTCCCCGTGCTGGCCGGCCCTTCGCTGGACCGCTATCGGTCGCTGTTCCCCGAAGGGCGACTGCCGGAGGTGGACACCGCCCCGCGGGCGGGAACGGTGATCAGCGTCGGCGGCGACGCGGGCTCCGCAGGCCGGCTGCTGGCCGTCGCAACGGGCCGTGAGCACCGTGTGGTGGGACCCGGCGCCCTCGCGCGCGAACTCGCCCCGCGGGCCGGTGAACTCGTCGCCGTGGTCGGTCTGGCCGAGGACATCACCGCCTCCGGCGACTGGCCGGGCGCCCACGGCGCGGTGGTCGGCGTGGTCACCGCGCGCGACCTGGCCGCACTGACCTGCCTGGTCTACCGGAGCCTCACCGCCCATGCGGCGGCTGAGGACCGCGTCTTCGTGGCCACCCACCCCATGCTCGAAGACGCCGAACTGGCCGACACCAACGAGTTCGAGGACATCCTCGAACTCGGCCGGCGCAGGCCGAGGCTGCTGGTGCTCAAGGCGCTGGGCAAGGAGTGCTGTGCGGCGCTGCCCGACGGCATCCTGTGCGGCCGGTCCGACGCGATCGATGCTCCGCTGCCCCCCACCGACCACACGTACCGGCACATGCCGTGCATGCACGGCGCGGGCTGCCACCGCGCCGACCTGGCTGCGGATCGGCGCCTGCCTGCGGCGGAACTGCACGCGACCGTGGTCTTCACCCACAGCTGTTCGTCCATCGCCGTGGGCACCAACGCCTACCCCCACCATGTCGCGCTGGGGCTCGGGTTGTTGGAAGGAACCGCCGTCGCGGTCATCGGCGCGCTGGGTGTCCACATCGTGCAGCGGGGGGCGCAGCAGGACCTGGAGGGCGCTCTCTCGGAGAACCTGCCACTCGGCCACGCCGTCGAGCGCCTGAACGAGCGGGCGCATCCGATCAACGGCTGGCTGAACCGCTTCGGCCTGCTCGGCGACCCCGGCCTCGTCCTCGGTCTGCCGGCCGGACGGGCCGAAGGCGCCCACCTCGCGAAGGCGGTGGAGGCGGCAGGCCGGCGGGATGGTGAGGCGGTCCGGGACCTGGCCTACGTGAACAACGTGGTCCTCCCCCGCCTGGAACGCCTCTGCTGGCTGGAGCCTGGGGTCGACGCCCTCGCCGTGGAAGGGTTCCGCGTCCGGGTGCGCGAGGTCGCCGAGGACCTTCAGGCGCCGGACCTGGCTTCGCTGGTCGCCGGGATCGAGACCGACCTCGCCGCGTTCCAGCACGCCACGGCCGCCGCGATCGTTCATGACATCTATGTGAACGGATGGAACTACGGAGGCCCGTCGCTCGACGGGCTGCGCGAGGTGTCCCAACGCCCCGCGACCTGCCCGAACTGTGCGCGGGACAGGGCCGCCCTCATCGTCATGAGACACGTGGTGCACGCCAATCTGACCGTGCGGACCCTCCAGTGCAGGCGCTGCGGTGACCTATGGTGGACCAGCGAGGAATCGGACGAACCAGCGTTCGTACTCGAAGGAGCTCTGGACACGGATGCCGTGTCGGGTCGCGTCACCGGCCTGTCCCGGAGCCTGCGCAACGATTCCGAGCACATTCTGCGCGGTGGAATCGGATTCGCTTTCGCGATGCGTCGATTCCTGGGGCTACCGCCCGAGGTCAGCGCGCCGATTGCCGTGCTGCCGGGCCAGAAGGAGGAATTCACCGCCGAGATCGATCTGGTCGGTCACCAGCCGCGTCCGGACGTCCACACCGGGGTATTCATCGCCATCGTGAACGGGGCCTACATCGCCTCGTCTTCCATGATGAGGCTGGCTCCGGCTCCGCCGGGCGAATCCGATCACGTCCGCTCGGACGAGTCGGATCTCCGGTAATCGAATACACCAGGAAATAACGGCGGATTCATGCTTCCGCGTCCCGGGCATGCTCTGTCCGAACTCAGGAAGACTTGCGATCCTTGCGTTCCAGCAGGCTTAGTTGAAACGGAATCCGCATGGCGACGACAGCGGAGGATTTCATGGCCACAGCATCAGGCGGTCATTCCGTGGTGCGCGAGACCTTGCTGCTGGTACGCCAACAGTTGCGGGCGCAGGCGGACACGGTCCAGGCGCTGAGCACCCAACTGGAAGAAGCGCAGCGGAAGCTGGATCTCCTGGAGACCCTCAGCACCTCGCTGGACCAGTTCCAGCCGGGCCAGACGGAGACGTCCTCCGCCGTGCGCGCCGTCACGGTGGAGATCACCGGGCAGGCAACCCCGCCGGAGCCGACCGCGCCCGCGGCGGTGAGCGCCGACTCCACGGGTTACCGCGCGAGCAAGCCGTTCTCCATTCAGGAGATGATCCTTGACGTGCTGTCCACGGCACAGGATCCGCTGCGCACGCGGGACCTCGTCACGATCATCGAGCGCCTGCGCGACGAGGGCAAAACGGACCTGCTGCGCGACTCCCGGCGGCCTGACTCCATCGTGTCGTCGGCCCTCGACCGCTTGTGCAAGAAGGGTCTGGTGCGGAAGGTCGGACGGGGGCGGCACACGCTCTGCTGATCTGGACGGGCCCGCGGGCCATGCCTGCGGGCGGCCCACCGGCCGCGGCGTCCCGGCGGGCGGCCCGCACGGGGTCCCGGCCGAACAGCTCCATGGACTCGAGCGACGGGGGCCTTGACCCGGGAGGCCGATCCGGCCGACTGGCGAGAGAGGCGATGTCGCGCCGACGGCACGCATCCGGGGGCACTGTCACCGGGATGCGCACCTGCGACGGGACATCGGCCAGTCGTGCCCCTTGAGCCCTGGGGCGTGTGTCGAAAGTCCCGCCTGTCCGGCGACGCCCGGCACGCACGCTCGCCGCGTTGCCGGGATCACCCCGATACACCCAGTATCGGGGCGCCCCTCCGCCGTGCGATCGCACGCACCGGACACCGCCGGACCCGCCCTCCGGGCGGACGGCGCCACTTTCGACACACGCCCTGGAAGACTGATGAAGATCTCGGGGCACGACACCTCGACTGCCGTCCGAACCGCGCGTACCCAGACATCAGCCTTCCGCCACGCCGACGAGGAGTTCGCGCAGGACGGCGGTTCCGTTGCTCGTGAGGACGGACGCCGGATGGAACTGGACCGAGGCGTAGCCGGGGCCGCGCAGTGCGTGCACCTCACCGCTGCCCGGATCGCGGCAGACCCGGATCTCGGCGCCCCGGAACGGGCAGGACAGGGTGGCCGAGGCCGAGTGCGCGGCGAACGTGTTGTAGAAACCGACGAGTTCCGGTCGGCCGAAGAAGTCGATCTTCTGTTGGGACCCCTGATTGGGCTCCGCCTTGCGCACGATGTCGAGCCCCAGGAGTGAACTCAGCACCTGGTGCCCGAGACACACGGAGAGGAACGGGGTACGGGAGTCCAGCAGCCCCCGGGTGAGATCCCGCAGGTGCGCGATCTTGGAGTCGCCGTGCAGCCCCGGGTCTCCGGGTCCGGGCCCCACGATCACGAAGTCCTGGTCGTCGAGGGTGTACGGCTCGTCGAAGCGGCGCACCGTCACGTCCAGGCCCAGCGAGGCGAGGCAGTGCCGGGCCATGGAGGTGAAGGTGTCCTCCGCGTCGACGACGAGGAGGCGCCGGCCGGCCAGCCGGTCGTCCGGGCACCCGCGGTCGTCAGGGTTCGCCAGCCAGAAGCCGGCCAGAGTGGCGTTGCGGTTCGCCAGTGCGGCCACCACGTCGGGGTGGTCCCTCAGTGCCGGTCCGCGCGCCGACGCCGCGGCGTCGTGCTGTGCCGGGTGCCTCGTGTCGGGTTCGCCGCGCAGCACGGACAGCAGCCCGGCGGCCTTCGCCCGGGTCTCGGCCACCTCGGCCTGCGGAGAGGAGTGCCTCACCAGGGTGGCGCCGACTCCGATGCTGAGCCTGCCCGCCGGGTCGACGTCCGCGGTGCGGATGAGGATCGACGAGTCCAGGGCGACCTCGCCGTCGGCGTCCCGGCCGACGAGGGCCGCCACACCGCTGTAGTAGCCCCGGCCGTGGGGTTCGTACTTGCCGATGACCCGGCACGCGCTCTCCAGCGGGCTGCCGGTCACCGTCGGCGCGAACAGGGTCTCGCGCAGGATCTCGCGCACGCCGCTGCTGCTGGAGCCCTCGATGAGGTACTCGGTGTGCGCGAGGCGCTCCATCTCCTTGAGGTACGGACCGCGCACCCGGCCGCCGCGGTCGCACACCCGGCCCATCATCTTCAGTTCCTCGTCGAGGACCATGAAAAGCTCGTCCGACTCCTTGGCGTCCCGCAGGAATCTCATCACCCCGTCGGCATCCGCGCCGCCTTCGGGATATCGGTAGGTGCCACTGATGGGGTTCATCGTCATGGCGCCGCCGAGCAGGCTCACGTGCCGTTCCGGGGTCGCGCCGACGAGGCACCTCTCGCCCGTGTGGATCAGGAACGTCCAGTAGACGCCGGATTCGCCCTGGAGCAGCCGGCGGAAGAACGCCAGGGCGGTAGCCGTGCCCCAGTCCGCCAGATCCGCCCGGTAGGTGCGCCGGAAGACGAAGTTGGCGCCGGTGCCCCGGCCGATCTCGTCCTCGATGATCCGGCGCACCGTGCCGGCGTACGCCTCGTCGTCGACGTCGAAGCCGTGCTCGTCCATCCTGATCGGCACGTCCGGGACGTCCCGCAGGAACTCCTGCCGGGACAGGCCGCACTGTTCCTCGACCGTCAGGGCGAGCAAGGGGGTGCCGTCGTCCAGGCAGGCATAGCCGCGTTCGGCCAGCTGCCGGTAGGGCAGTACGGCGAGCACGTCGTGCCGGTCGGAGCCGGGGCCCTGCGGCAGTGGGAGTTCGGCGAGCGAACCGGGCTGGGAGACCGTGCCCACCAGCAGTTCCAGGCGGTCCGCTCCGGTGGCCTGCGGCCGGTGCAGCAGGGCGAACGGCGGCGGGTCGGCGGCGAGGATCCGGGACAGGAGCGGGTGCGGTGTGCCGGAGCGCGCCTCGTCGGCACCGGAGTTCATGAGCGGCTCGCCTCCTCCAGCTGCCGCACCACTGCGTCGGTGGGCAGCGTCATACCGCAGCGCGTCGCGACGTACTGGAGCGTCATACGGTGTTCGGCCAGGGTGAAGTCGGCGACGGCGTCCCCCACCACGAACGTCTGGATGTCGTGGGCGTACGCCTCCCCCGTGGTCATGAGAATGCCGACGTGGGCGTACACGCCGCACACGATCAGCTGGTCCCGGCCCGTGTCGCGGAGCAGTTCCAGCAGGCTCGTGTTGAAGAAGGCGCTCGGCCGCCACTTGGTGAACACCGTGTCGGACTCGCTCGGCGCCAGTTCCTCGACGACGGCGCGATCCTGCGGCCCCGCGGTCATGCCCGGGCCCCAGAAGTCCTTGAGCAGTCCACGCTGTTGTTCGGTCATGGAACCCGGTTGCGCCGTGTAGGCGACGGGGACGCCCAGCTCGGCGCAGGTCTGCCTGAGCCGGACGGTGTTGCGGACCAGTGGGTCGACGGGTGAACGGCCGGCGGTGAACGGCCGTAGGAAGTAGTTCTGCATGTCGTGCACGAGCAGGACGGCACGGGACGGGCTCACGGACCACGAGGCCTTATTGGCCGGCAGGTCGCCTTCCGTGGGCATCGGGTAGGGCTCGATCGCCGGGATGGCCACAACCGACTCCTTTCCATGGCGGGGCTCACGCGCCGAGCGCGGCCCCGCCGTCGACGGTGAGGTGGTGCATGGTGATGTGCGCCGCGCCGTCCGACAGCAGAAACAGCACGGCGTCGGCGACGTCCTGGGGGCGGGCCAGCTTGGCCAGCGGGATGCCGACCCGGAAGGCTTCCGGAACACCGTCGATCGAGACGCGGGCCGCGGACTCGTCGTCCCACAGCGCGGTCAGCATGGGGGTGTCGGTCGATCCGGGAGCGACCACGTTGCAGCGGATGCCGTAGGCGGCGCTCTCCAGGCCGAGGCACTTGGTGAACATGGACGCGGCGGCCTTCGACGCCGCGTACGCGGCCATCTCCATGCGGGCGGTGCCCGCGGCGTTGGAGGCGATCGTGACCAGGGCGCCGCGCCGCCGCGGTTTCATCCGGCGCACGACGGCGCGCGACATGTGGAAGACGCCTGTGGTGTTGACGGCGAAGGTCGCCTGCCAGTCCTCGTCCGTGAAGCCGTCGACATGGCCGCCGCGCAGCACTCCGGCAGCGTTGACGAGCCGGTCGATGGGGCCGAGCCGTTCCTCGACCGCCTCGACCACCGCCTCGACGTCCTGGCTGGAGGTGACGTCGACCGGGAAGGCCATCGCCCGGTGACCCGCCCCCCGCAGCTCCTTGGCCACCACGTGCAGCCGGTCGGCGTCCCGGTCCAGCAGGGCGACCGACACTCCGCGTACGGCCAGCGCCTCGGCCACCGCGCTCCCGATGCCTCCTGCCGCACCGGTCACCACCGCGATCGTGTCCTTCATCGGCAAAACTCCTCTCCCCTTGCGTCGTCGTGCGTCATCGGTCCTTGCCCTGCCATGCGGAGACCACGTCGAGCGCCTGCCAGGGGTTGAGCCGCGGGTCGCACAGCGTGGTGTACGCCCCGTCCAGCCGGTCCACTCCGGACCCGTCCGCCACGCACTCGGTGACGTCGTACGGCGTCGTCTCCAGGTGCAGGCCCCCCGCGACCCCGCCCGCGGTCACGACGGCGTCCTGGAAGCCGACGACCTCCCGCACGATCGTGTCGACGCGCCGCGTCTTGATGCCTCCGGGCGCGGTCACGGTGTTGCCGTGCATCGGGTCGGACAGCCAGCTGACGGGATGTCCCGCGGCCCGCACGGCGGACACCAGCGGGGGCAGCCGCTCGGTCACGGCCTCGGCTCCCATCCGCGCGATCAGGGTGAGCCGGCCCGGCGTGCGGTCGGGGTCGAGCAGTTCGCACAGGCGCACCAGCTCGTCGGGTTTCGCGGACGGTCCGACCTTGCAGGCGACGGGATTGTCCACGGAGGCGAGCAGGCGTATGTGCGCCCCGTCGGCCTGCCGGGTGCGCTCGCCGATCCACGGCCAGTGCGTGGAGGCCATCAGCAGGCGGCCGTCGCGGTTACGGCGCAGCAGGGGCAGTTCGTAGTCCAGGACGAGGGCCTCGTGGCTGGTCCACACCTGGGAGTGCGGCGCCGCCCCGTCGGCCATGCCGCGCAGCCGCAGGGCGTCCACGGCGGAGGCCGCGGCGTCGTAGCAGGCCACCATCCGCGAGGGCGCCGGACGCCGGGCCCGGGCGTCGGGCTGGGGCCGGTTGACCATGTGCCCGCGGTAGACGGGAAGTTCACGTCCGCCGACCTCTTCCACGGACTGGGAGCGGGGCTTGGCGAACTGGCCGGCGATGCGGCCGACCCGCAGGACGGGCCTGCCGGAGTGGGCGCTCATCACCGCGGCGAGCTCGTCGAGGAGATCCGCCTTGCGGTCGACGGGTCCGGCCCCGCACTCCGCCGGATCCTCCGCGCAGTCGCCGGCCTGCACCACCTGTAACCGGCCTTGCGCGACCTCGGCCAGCAGGGCGTGCAGTGTCGCCACTTCGTCGCGGGTGACCAACGCGGGCTTGGTGGACAGGAGTTCGCGTACGGGTTCGAGTTGTGGGTCGTCGAGCCAGTCGGGCTGCTGCCGGGCGGGCAGCGCCCGCCATCGGCGTACCTCGTCCAAGGAGAGGGCGGCGCCCTCGTCCTCGACGAGCAGCAGGGCGGTGTTGTCGGACATCGTTGCACTACCTCCGTGGGTGGCGCGGGCGGGAGAGGAGCCGTCGTGGCGCGGTCAGACCCGGCGGCTGGCCGGGGCGGTGTCCCTCGTACGCAGCCGCGGGTTGTCGTCGAACAGGGCGGTGAGCTCCTTTTCGGCGATGCCGAGAGCCCGAGCGGAGAAGGAACGCAGAGCGCGCAGGTAGTCGTCTTGCAGGCCGGCCTCGTCGAGATGCGGTGCGCGGCCGTTCTCCAGCAGGATCCGGCCCGCCACCAGCACGGTGTGCACGTCCTGTGTGCCGCCCAGCGTCAGATAGCCCTCCAGCGGGCGGGGGTTGAGCAGATAGCGCCAGTCGTCGATGGGCACGAGCACCAGGTCGGCCTGCTTGCCCGCCTCCAGGCTGCCGACCTCGTGCTCCCAGGCGAGGCCGCGGGCCGCGATCCGGGTGGCCATGGCCAGGGCCTCACTGGCGGGCAGGGTGGTGTGGTCCGCCGCGAGTTCGTTGTACATCTGCCAGGCCGCCCGCATCTCCTCGGCCATGCCCATGACGGGGAACACGCCCCCGTCCGTCGACAGCGACACGTCGAGGCCGGAGCGCTTGAGTTCGGGGATGAGACCGGTCTCGCTCAGGGTGGACTCACCGGTGGGGCCGTACTTCGCGGGCGAGTGGCTGATGTGGACCCGGGCGTCGAGCAGCATCCGCCGCTCTTCGGAGTCGGCGAACGCGCAGTGCACCGCCATGAGCCGGTCGTTGAGCAGGCCCAGCCGGTCGAGCCTGCGCACGGGGGTGAGGCCGAAGTGCGTGCGTACCGCCTCCGCCTCATGGCGCAGGGCGCCCACGTGTGTGGCGAACGGAACGTCGTACTCGGCCGAGAGGCGGGCCAGGCCGCGGCCGAGCTCGTCGCTCATGTTGGTGAGGTAGGGGGCCGTGGGCCAGGCACGCAGCCGACCGGTCCGGTCCGCCGCGCACCGGTCCAGCACCTGCTGGATCCGAGCCAGCTCGGTGTCGGCGTCGCGGGTCCGCTCGGGGGTCCCGCTGCCCGTGCACACCGTGTCCGCCACCCAGGCGCTCACCGAACAGCGGATGCCCAGTTCCAGCGCCGCGTCGGCCAGCGCTTCGGGACGGTTGACGGACCCGACGTCGCCGAGTGTCGTGGTGCCGGAGCGCAGTTGCGTCCAGAGGGCGTACCGGGCGACGGCCCCTGCCTCGTCGGGCTCCAGGGCATCCACCAGGCGGCGGAATCCCTCGAACCCGGCGGAGACCTTGGCGATGTCGCCGCCCAGGGCCATGAAACCCGGCTCGTCGGCCCGGTCGTCCGGTGTGCGCAGGGCACCTTTGAAGGGCAGTCGCACCGCGAACATGTCGTGCCAGTGGTTGTTCACGAAGCCCGGCATGACGAGCATGGATCCGGCGTCGAGCGTCCGCAGCCCCGCCCGTTGCCCGGGGGTGAGCCTCGCGACGGCCTGTGCCACCTCCTCGACGGGGCCCACGGCGGCGATCCGGTCGCCCACGACGAGCACGGACCCCGTGGGGTGCACCCGGGCGGCGGCGTCCGCCGTACAGATGTGTCCGCCGCGGATCAGGAGCGCCGGCGGGCGGCCGGGGAGCCCCTCGTCGTCCAGCGGGGTGGTCCCCTTCACGCCGTGGCCTCCCCGGACTCCGCCGTGACGGTGTCGAAGTGCCGTTGCCAGGCCTCCAGGGTGGGCTCGGCCGCCAGTTCACGGAACGAGACGGGCAGCCCGTCCCGCCGCCACCGGTTGACCAGCCGCATCATCTCCAGGGAACCGAGCCCGAGATGTATGAGGTTGGCGCCCGGCGCGACCTTGTCGGGTTCTGCGCCGATCATGGTCGCGACGGCCTCGCGCAACGCGGCGGACACCTCCGTCGGTGTCCGGTCCGAACTTTCCGCTGTGGATTCCATCGTTGCTTCGCGTCCTTCTGATTCGACGGGACGGGGGGCGGCGCGGCGGGAGCGGGCGGGACCGGCACCGTCGGCCGGCGCTGGAACGGCGTACGACGTCATCGGCCGGTCGCCGCTTCGGACGGTGCGGCGTCCGTCGCGCGGATCCTGGCCGCCGCGTCGGCGGCGAGGGTCTTCTTGTCGACCTTGCCGAGCCCGGTCAGCGGCAGCTTCTCGACGATCGCCAGCCAGTCGGGCAGCTTGTAGTCGGCCAGTCCGTCCGCGTGCAGCGCCTCCTTCAGCTCCCGCAGGCCGGGCGGCGGGCCGTCCGGGACCACATAGGCGCCGACCCGCTCGCCCAGGAACGGATCGGGCACCGGTACGACGGCCACTTCGGCCACCGCCGGATGGGCCAGGATGTGTTCCTCCACCTCTCCGGCGGACACCTTGTCCCCACCCCGGACGATCACGTCCTTGATACGGCCCTCGATGACGAGAGCGCCGTCGGCGGTCAGCCGCGCGAGGTCACCGGAGCGGTAGAAGCCGTCCTCGGTGAAGGCGCGGGCGTTGTGCTCCGGAGCCCTGTAGTAGCCCTGGAGGGTGTACGGGCCTCGGGCGAGCAGTTCGCCGATGCTGCCCGGCGGCAGGTCGTCGCCGTCGGGGCCGACGATCCGCACCTCGTCGGCGGGCGAGAGCGGCCTGCCCTGGGTGGTGACGACGGCCTCCTCACTGTCGGTGGCGCGGGTCAGGGTGAGCAGCCCCTCCGCCATCCCGAAGACCTGTTGCAGCCGGCATCCGAGGACGGGGGAGACGCGCTCCGCGACGGAGGCGTGCAGTCGGGCCCCGCCGATCTGCACGAGCCGCAGGCTCGACAGGTCGGCCTTGTTCCACTCGGCGGCCTCCAGCCACAGTTGCGCCAGGGTCGGCACCAGCGAGGTGAAGGTGACGCGTTCGCGCTCGATGGTCTCGAAGCACTCGTCGGCGATGGGCGTCTCCACGAGGACCACGGTGCCGCCGGAGCGCAGTGTGCCCACCACGCCGGGACACCCCCAGGTGAAGTTGAACTCCGCCGGGAGCACCGCCAAGTAGACGTCCTCGGGGCCCAGTTCGATCAGTTCGGCGGCGGCCCTGGTTTGGTAGGTGTAGTCGTCGTGGGTCCGCGGGATCAGCTTCGGCAGCGCCGTCGTGCCACCGGAGAGCAGGAAGAACGCGACGTCGGACGGGTCGGGCGGGGGCAGCGGCAGGGGCTCGGCGTCGACGTCGTCCAGCGCGACCAGCAGCCCGGCGGGGGTGTCGGCGGCGGCCTTCACGGCCGGGTCCAGGACGAAGACCTTCCGCAGGGTGTCGTACTCGCCCGCGAGATCGAGGGCCAGCCGCGTGTGGTCGAAGCCCTGGTACGTGCCGGGTACCACGTAGCCGACAGCCCCGGAGATCGCGCACAGGTGGCGGATCTCGTGGGACCGGTGGGAGACCAGCGAGAACACCGGCTTTGCCCCCATGCGGAAAAGGGCGAAGCAGACGATGACGAACTCGGGCACGTTCGGCAGCTGTACGACGACCCGGTCGCCCGCGGCGATGCCCTGTCGCACGAACCCTGCGGCCGTCCGGGACACCCGTCGGTCGAGTTCGGCGTACGTCAGCCGGCGCCGCCCGTGCACCAGGGCGGTGCGGTCACCGTGTGCCGCCCCGGCGGCGGCCAGCAGGTCCGAGAGGTCCTCTCCCCGCCAGTGTCCCGCCGCCCGGTACTCCCGTGTCCGCTCCTCGGGCCACGGTGTGCATCCCTCAAGCATGGCCGCCCTCCCCCTCGGTCTCGCGGGGGACGGTGATCTCGACGATGGCGCAGCCCGCCTCCATGCCGGGCGAGGCGCCGATGACCATCACGAGGTCGCCCTCGCCCACCTGGCCGGTCTGCCAGAGGTGTTCGAGGCCGGCGACCGGGTCGGCCGCGCCCAGGTGGCCGGTGGTGCGGGTGAACTCCCAGACGCCCCGCTTCTCGTCGATGCCCAGGGGGTCCAGGAATGACGCTTGCAACGGCAGCTGGGAGAAGCCGATGTGGCAGACCCGGGAGATGTCCGCCATCGTGACGCCGGCCTCCGCCAGCGACTGGTGGGCGGCGGCGGCGACCGTGTCGCCGAAGTTGCCCATGGGCGGCGGGACTCCCTTTGCCCACTCGCGGCGCCAGAACTCCCTGCGCTCCTCCAGGTTGAGGGTGCGGCCCACGGTGGGACCGGGCGGGAACATGGGCTCCCCTCCGCGGTGCAGTTCCTCCATCGAGGGGACCGACACCGAGCCGACGGACAGCACCCGGGCGAAACCGCCGCGGCGGGACACCACGGCCGCCGCTCCGGCGTCACCCAGCAGGAAGAGCTTCGAGGCACGCCAGCGGTCCGCCAGCGGGGTGGAGAAGTTGTCGCCGGAGGTCAGGAGCACCGCCGGCGGTTCGGACGTGGCCATCAGACGGCCGGCGGCCAGCTCCAGCGCGGAGAGCATGCCGAGGCAGCCCTGCCGTACCTCGACGGCCGTCACCGGGCGGTCGAGCGTGTGCCGCAGGACGTAGTGGTGGGCGGACCAGCCGTCCGGGCCCTGGAAGTGGACACTGCTGTGCAGCAGCGCGCCGAAGTCCTCGGGCCGGTGACCGGAGCGGGCCAACGCCTTCCTGGCCGCGCGCACGGCCAGATCGGGCCCGGTGGTCTCGCCCGCGACGAGCACGGACTCGATGCCGGACTCCTCGCGGTCCTCCTCGTCGTACAGCCCCTCCTCGACGGCGCGGGCCGTCGGGTACGGCTCGGGCAGATGGGTCGCGATGCCCGCGAGATGAATTCCGCTGACCCTCACGGGCGGGTCCCTCCCGCCATCGCGCCGGCACCGGCGCCGACGGCCTCGACGGGCTCGGCGGCGGGCACCAGGAAGCGTCCGACACTGCCCAGCTTCTCGCAGGTCTCCTCCAGTTCCCGCTCCGGACGGGACTGCCCCACGATGCCCGCGCCGGCCCGCAGCCAGGTGCGGCCGTTCTGCCGGTAGACGCTGCGCAGCACCAGGGTCGCGTCCATGGCGCCCTCGTGACTGACCGTCAGAACGGCCCCGCCGTAGAGCCCCCGGGCCTCGGACTCGTTGCTGCGGATGCTGTCGTAGGCGGCGTCCTTGGGCACACCGGATGCGGTGACCGCCGGGAACACCGCCTTGAAGGCGTCCCAGGCCCCTTGGCCGTCGGCGAGCTGTCCGCCGACCCGGGAGGCCAGGTGCTGCACGGTGCCGCGATCCTTGACGACCATGAACTCCTCGACGTCGACGGTGCCGGGGGCGCATACCTCCAGGAGTTCGTCGCAGGCGATCTTCACGGAGATGGCGTGTTCGTAGATCTCCTTGGGGTCGGTGAGCAGTTCCGCGCGCAGCCGGTCGTCCTCGGCCCGGTCGCCGGTGAGCGCCCGGGTCCCGGCCAGGGGCTGGCTGACCACACGTCCGTCCGGGGCGACCTGGACGACGATCTCCGGGCTGAAGCCCGTCGCCTCGATGCCACCGAGGCTGAGCAGGAAGGACCTCGCGGGGTTGTTGCCACGCCGCCCCGCCAGGTATGTGCCCACGAAGTCGAGTTCGTGATCGACCGGGACCACCCGCGAGAAGATCACCTTCTGGAGGACCCGGCCGTTGATCGCGTCGACCGCGGCGCCGACGGCCCGGCGGTAGGCATCCGCTCCGGCCTGCCGTACGTCCACGGGGTCCGGTACGGCCCGCGACTCGGTGTGCTCCTCGGCCAGCACGTCCAGCGCGGCCGAGAGAGTGGCCTGGTCAGCCGAGCGCAGATAGGCCTCGCCGGCCTCGATCCTGATCTCGGTGTGGGGGACGACGAGGTGAAGCAGCCGCTGGTCACCGACGTGTCGGAGGTCTCCGTCCTTGGCGTACGACAGCTCGAACGCCGCCCAGCCGTAGGCCCGCCAGTCCTTGATCCGTACGGTGTCGAGCAGGCTCTGCACCTGCTGCAGGGGGCGGCCGTCCCACGGCAGCAGCACCTCCTCCTGCTCCTGCTTCCGGAGCCGAGCCCCCGAACGGTCCAGGGTGATCTCGGCGAGCGCGCCGCCGGCGTAGGACCAGGTGCCGCCGTTCTCGTAGACGACGTAGTCCGGGTGCAGACCGGACGACGCCAGGCGAGCAGCGGCGGTCATGGGATCCGAGGCCGGTCTCAGCCTCGTCTCGAAGTAGTGCCGGGGGGACTGGTGCATCTCGAACGTCCTCTTCTCGATGGCCGAAAGGGGAAAGCGGGGCGGGCGCTTCACCGGGGAGTGGCGCGCGTCCCGGAGAACCGGCGCGCGATCAGCGAGAGCGCGGGGGCGGTGAGCAGGGTGGAGATCAGCGCCATGACGATGAACATCGTGAACACCGTGGGCGTGATGACCCCGAGGTCCAGACCGACGTTGAGCACGACCAGCTCGGTCAGACCGCGGCAGTTCATCAGGGCGCCCATGGACAGCGACTCCTCCCAGCCCATGCCGCAGCCTCTGGCGGCCAGCGCGGTGCCGACCCACTTCGTGGCCATCGCCGTGGCCACGACGGCCAGACACCAGCACCATGCCTGCCAGTCGCCGAGCAGCCCGATCGAGGTGCGCAGCCCGGAGAAGACGAAGAACAGCGGCAGCAACAGTGCCTCGGTCACCGATCGCAGCCGTCCCACCGCCCATTCGACCGGGGCCGAGCCCCGCGGCGTGACCGCTCCCAGCAGGAAGGGCCCGAAGATCGCGTGAATACCGATCTGGTCCGTGGACAGCGCGCTGAGCAGGATGCCGGAGAAGAGCACCGGCATGACCGTGCCGCGGGACCAGGTGCGCGTGCCGAGCGTGTGCTCCAGCACGGGGCGCACCGCGAAGCGCAGCAGCGCGCAGAACAGCGCCGTGAGGCACAGGATCTGGATCACGCCGTACAGGGAGGAGTCCTCGGCCGCGGCGACCACCACGGCCAGCAGACACCAGGCCGTGACGTCCCCGACCGCCGCGCAGGCGAGCGCGACCGGTCCGACGGTCAGCTCGTCGGAACGCCGTTCGGCGATGATGCGGGCCAGCACCGGAAAGGCCGTGATGCTCATGGCGACGGCGATGAACAAGCCGAAGGCCGTGAAGCCCAGGCCGTCCGGGGCGTACGACGCGTACATCCCCAGCGCCAGCAGCACCCCCGCGAGCAGGGGTACGGCGACGCCGACGTGACTGATCGTCAGGACGGTCTGCCCGCGGCCGCGCACCGCTCGCAGGTCCAACTCGTAACCGACCATGAACATGAAGCAGATCAGACCGAGTTGGGCGAGTGTGTTGATCGGCGCCGTCAGGTCCGCGGGAAACAGCCGGTGATACCCGCTCGGCCACAGCAGTCCCAGCAGCGAGGGGCCGAGCAGGATGCCGGCGACGATCTCACCGATGACGGCGGGCTGGGACATCCGCCGGAAGAGACCCGCCGTCAGATGGCAGACGCCGAGGATCACCGCCAGGGCCAACAGCAGCTCGGCGAACGTTCCGGAAGCCGCGTGTGCCCTGTCGGCCGCTCCGCCCGGCCCTCCCGACCCGGTGTCCGTGATGCCGAAGCGCAGTACGACCGCCACCAGGGCCACCGGGATCAGCACCAGGAGGACGTAGACGTATCGCGCCCGGGAAGGGGCCGGGGCGCTCCGCCCCCTCTTCGGGGGCGCCAGCCTCAGTTCGTCGGCCATGACGCATACCGCCGCAGTCCGTAGAGCAGGGGGGTCGGTGTGCGGTTCAGGTGGACGTCACGCACCTCGGCGAAGACGACGACGTGATCGCCGAGGGTGTCCTGCCGTACGACCGCGCAGTTGGCGACCGCGTGGGCGTCGGAGCTCAGATGCGGCCCGGCGGCGGCCGGGGGCGCGGTCCACTCGACGCGGTCGAAGCGGTCCGGCGCACCGGAGGCGAACAGTTCCGCGGTCGACTGCGCCCCTTGGTGGAGGAGGTTCATGGCGAACTCCCCGGCTTCGAGCGCGGCGTGCAGGGTGGGGCTGCCGCTGCGCAGGCACACCAGGAGAGTGGGCGGTTCCAGGGCGACGCTCACCAGGGACGTACACGTCATGCCCCAGGGGCGGGACTCCGAGTCGAAGGCGGTGGCGATCCCCACTCCCGTGGGAAACCCGGCCATCAACTGCCGCATGGCGTCGGAGCCTTCAAGGCGAGTGTGATCGCCCACAGCCGCACGCGTGGCTCGGTTCATGGAAGGTCTCCGCGCTCTACTTGCCGTGCAGGGCACGCAGGATGTCGTACGTGGACGGCAGTTCCTCCACCTGCTCGGCGGCGCGGCGCGGTACGTCGGCGAACAGCGCGTCCGCGCCCGCGACCGACGCGGGTCTGTACCGCAGGGCGGGCAGCACGTGCTCGGGGAGGAAGCCGAGGCCGGCGAACATGCACCAGTAGTTGGTGTTGTTCCAGAAGTTCTTGTTGCCGAGCTCGGACGTGCCGTGGAGCACCTGTTCGCCGCCGGAGTACGGGTTGACCGGCAGCCCGGCCCGGTAGAGCTCGATCTTCTCGCGCAGGTCGTCGCCGATCGGGAGCTTCTTGTTGGCCCGCCAGAACTCCGTGTCCGTGCGCGGCGAGAAGGCGAAGTGGGTCTGGATGAAGTCCACCGTGAAGTCGAACATGCTCTCGACCTCACGGTTGAAGCGGTCGCTCAGCGTCGGGTCGAACCGCTTGTCCGGGAAGTGCTTGGCGAGCTGCTCGATGGCGGTATAGATGAAGTAGATGCCCGTCGACTCCAGCGGTTCCACGAAGCAGGAGGACAGGCCGATGGCGACACAGTTGCGCACCCAGGCCCGGCGGTTGCGGCCCACCCGGAAGGACACCTGGTTCAGCGGGGTGTTCTCCGGGTCGAGCCCCCACAGTTCGCAGAACTCCCGCGTCGCGTCGTCGCGGGTGGTGAATTTACTGGAGAAGACGTAGCCGGTGCCGAAGCGCGACAGCATCGGAATCTTCCACGTCCAGCCATTCGACATGGCGATCGACGAGGTGAAGGGCTCGATGCCGTTCGCCTCGTCGTCGTGGGATACCGACGCGGCCACCGCGCTGTCGCACAGCAGCCTGTCCCCCATGTCGAGGAACGGCTCGCCCATCGCCTTGTTGATCAGCAGGCCGCGGAAGCCCGAGCAGTCGACGAACAAGTCGCCTTCCAGGAGTTCGTCGTCCTTCGTGCGCAGGGCCGTGATGAAGCCGCGCTCGTCCTGGATCACCTCGGCCATCTCGCCCTGGACATGCCGCACACCCTGCTTCTGGGTGGCGAAACGGCGCAAGAAGTCGGCGACCAGCGCGGCGTCGAAGTGCCAGGCGTAGTCCATGGCCGGCGTTCCGTCCGCCTTCCAGGGGCCCTTGTTGGCGTCCAGGACCGCGGTCTCCGGGAAGCAGGCACGGTCGAACGGCCCGGGATCGTCACCCCGCTGCTGCTTGAGGTACCAGTACTGCGGCAGCGGAACTCCGTCGTGCTCCTTGAGGTGAGCGAAGTGGTGGTAGAAGGTGTCCGTCCGCTCACCGAGCGGGCGGGGCTGCGGGACACCACGTCCCGGCGTGCGCCAGTTCACGAACTTTATGCCCGCCTTGAAGCTGGCATTCACCTCCCGCATCCACTCGTGCTCGGGAATCCCCAGGAAGTCGAAGAACGCGGAATGCAGGTTCGGAACCGTCGCCTCACCCACACCGATACGCGGAATGGCGGGCGCTTCAAGCAGGGTGATGTCCACTTCCCCCTGCAGCGCCTTCCCGAGATACGACGCCGTCATCCAACCGGCCGTTCCCCCGCCGAGAATCACCAGACTTCTGACTCGCCCGTCGCTCATGGCATTCCCCCATCGGCATTTCGTTCAGCGGGGTGTCCACCCGGCTGTTCGCTCAGGCCCATATCTTGCGGACGGCCTCTATACCGATAGGGAAAGGAACCATATCGCCGCTATACCGTGCAGGTCAGGGGGACAGAAGCTCGTGACACGATCTTGTTGATGTCGGCCGGCGGGGTGTTACCGATGTGGTGATTCCGGCCGTTCGTGAGGGTGTGGGTACTCGACCGTGGATCGCGGACGATGAGTTGCGGGCTCCGGTCGAGCCGTTGCCGCCGCCGCGGCCGTCGCGGCGCCGGGGCCGGGGCCAGTGCCGGACCGGCTCTGCCTCCAGGGCATCCTGCCCGTCCTCCGCAACGACACGGCCTGGCGACTCCTGCCCCTGGAGCTGGGGTTCGGCTCGGGGCGACGTACCGGCGCCGACTGGGCCGGTGGATCGCCGGGGCATGGTGGGATCGGGTTGCCGCCGCGTCGGGGGCGGGACGGGACGGTCTCGCGCGGAGCCGCCGAACCGAACTCTGACCAGGTGCTGTCGGGGCGCGTCCGTCGTCCTGGTGGTTGCCGGAAGAGGGCGGCGGACCTCGGCCCGGGGACGCGGCCGGCGCTGCTCGTGTCGGTCGAGCCCGACAAAGGCAAGATCAAACGGACGAGTTGATTCCCGGCAAGCTCCGAGAAGCGTCCCACGGAGTGTGCGGGGCCGGGCGGTGGACCGAGCATCGGTGCATATCTCAGGCGGCGGGATGAGAAACACACGCCGTGTAAAACCCACAGGATCACATGTGGGAATACCTCTCGGGAGACGATCTCCGGCTGGTAGCGTCGGGACCGTGGCCTCGGCCTCATGGCACCGAACCGTTTCGACTTATCCGGACCGTGCACACGCCAGGGGGTTAGAGTGGAATTCTGCGTTCTCGGACCTGTCGGAATAAGACAGGCGGGGCTGGACCTCACGCCGATGGCGGAGAAACCGAAGACAGTACTCGCCGCGCTTCTCCTGGCCGGCAACCGCGTCGTCTCCGACGCGTACCTGCGTGAGGTCACCTGGGGGCCGACGCCACCCGCCACGGTCGATCAGCAGCTCTTCACGTATGTCTCACGGCTGCGCAAACTGCTGTCCCCCGGAGCGACCATCCTGCGCCGTCGGCCGGGCTACCAGCTCGTGCGGGCCGACGCGGGCCTGGACCACGCCGAGTTCGAGCGCCTGGCCGGGCTCGGCAACGACGCGTTGAAGGCGCACCGTCACGCCGAGGCCTCCGAGCACCTGGCCACGGCACTCGCGCTGTGGCACGGCCCCACGCTCGCCGGCGTGACGGAACACCTGAGCCGGGTCGAACTCCCCCGGCTCGAAGAGGCGCGCATGGCCGCACTGGAGGGTCGTGTCGCCGCCGACCTCGCTCTCGGCCGCCACGACGCGCTCGTGTCCGAACTCGTCGGCCTGGTGGAGGCCCACCCGCTGCGGGAGCGGCTGCGCGCCCAGTTGATGACCGCGCTCTACCGCGTCGGCCGGCAGGCCGACGCCCTGGCCGAGTACCAGCGCGGACGGAAGATCCTCGCCGAGGAACTGGGCGTCGATCCCAGTTCGGCGCTCACCGACGTCTTCCAGTCCATCCTGTCCGGGGACCCGGGGCTCACCGCACCCACCGCCCTTCCCCAGGAGATCCGCGTCCAGGCCCGGCCGTGGGTGCGGCCGGCCATGCTGCCTCCGGGCGTCGCCGACTTCACGGGACGCGAGCCCCAGTTGCGCGAGTTGTGCGGCTTGCTGCGCGACGACCGTGCCGGGGCGGCGCCGGTCGTGGTCACCGGCGCCGCCGGCGTGGGCAAGAGCGCGCTGGCCGTGCACGTCGGACGCCGGTGTCTGGACGCCTTCCCCGACGGCCAGTTATACGCGGACCTGGACGGGTCGCAGGACCGCCCGAGGGATCCCTTCGACGTGCTCGAGTGGTTCCTGCAGACGCTCTGCGAGCCCAGGGCACCGATCCCCCGGACGCTGGAGGCACGCACCCAGCTCTACCGCAGTGTGCTCGCCGCGCATCGTGTCCTGATCGTCCTGGACAACGCCCACTACGAGCGGCAGGTGCGGCCGCTGCTTCCGGGAGCCGGGGGCAGCCGGGTGATCGTGACGACCCGGTCGCGTTTCACGGCTCTCGAGGGGGCGCGGTCGCTGGAGCTGAACGTCTTCGAACGGGCCGAGGCGCTCGGCCTCCTGTCCCGCGTGGTCGGCTCCGGCCGGGTCGCGGCGGAGCACGAGGTGGCCGACTCGCTGGTGGCCCAATGCGGACGGCTGCCGATCGCGGTGCGTGTGGTGGCCGGCCGGCTGGCCGCCAAACCCCATTGGCCGCTGGCCGAGATGGTACGCAGGCTGGCCGACGGCGACCGGCGACCGCTCGACGAGCTGCGCCTCGCCGACATCGACGTGCGGAGCTCGCTGCGCTCGAGCTACCTGCATCTTGCCGCCGAGGCCAGGACGGCACTGTGGCGGCTGTCGCTGCTGCACACCGCGGAGATACCCGGCTGGCTGGCGGTCGTCGTACTGGAGACCGGCAAGGAGGAGGCGGACGACCTCCTGGAAACCCTGGTCGACGCCCGGCTGCTGGAGGTGTGCGAGACGGAGCGCACAGGGCGGCTGCGCTATCGGATGCCACCCGTGATCCGCCTGTTCGCGCACGAGTGCGCACTGGCCGAGAGCAGCACCGCCGAACGTCGCAGGACTGTCGACCGGGCGCTCACCGCGTGGCTGATGCGGGCCCGCGCCGCCGGCCGTGCCCTGGCCGACGGGCGTCAGGTGGCTGCGGGCAGCGCCCTGCTCTGGTTCGACACCGAGAAGAGCGGGCTCGTCTCGGCGTTCCGGCAGGCCGTCGCCGACGGGCACGACACCACGGCCCGCTCGCTCGCCCGTACCCTCACCGAACTGCGCGGACTCAGTGGTGCGGCGGCCGGCCGCGGCGCCGCCCCGCAACCCGTCTCCTCGCCTCAGGCCCTGACCAGAGTCTGAGGCGGTGCGGAACGGTACGTGGCGAACGACTGATCCCCGGTGCTGCGGCCCTGTGCGGCTCCTGGGCCGTGTGCCGGAAGTAGCGCTGTCCGCCAAAGGACAGGCGGGACTTCCGGCACACGGTCCAGGTGCGTGTTGCGGTCGGTGACGGCGAGCGCCGGGGGGACGGAACGCTCGCCCTGCACCGACCGCGCGTCCGGTCGGACGGTCGTTACGTCGTGGCGTCGGCCCGCGCCTCCCGCGCCGGTGCGCCCCCGGCGGTCGGCGCCGCCCGCTGCTCGGCGCCGCCCGCCGGCAGGCGGACCGTCAGGAAGGCGATCACCGAGGCCACCGCTCCGAGGGCGGCGGCCACCCAGAGCATGAGGTTCAGGCCGGACGCGAACGCCTCGCGCACCAGATGTTCCATCCCGACGCGTTCACCGGCCGAGGAGCCCGAGATGATCGACTGGGCCTGTCCGCCACTGAGCGCGACGGCCGTCTCGTGCGCCTGGTTCACCCGGCCGTCGTCCCGGAGCACGCTCTCGATCCGGAACTGGAAGATCGCGCCGAATACCGCGATGCCCAGCGCGAAGCCCAGCTGCCGGAACGTGTTGACCGCGCCGCCCGCCATGCCTCCGCGCTCGGGCGGCACGGAGGCCAGCGCCGCCGCCGCCAGGCTCGGCGTCACCAGGCCGACGCCCATACCGGACACGATGAGCCCGGCCACGATGGTGTCGGCCGAGGATCCCGCGTCGAGCATCGTCTGGAGCGCGGAGCCGAGAGCGATCAGCGCCAGCCCCCCTCCCATGGTCGTCCGGGCCGGGAACGGGCCGAACTTGCCTGCCAGCGTCGAGACCACGAACGCGGCACCGCACATGGGCAGGATGTAGAGGCCCGCCTTGACGGGCCCGTAGCCCAGGACGGTCTGCATCCACAGTGACTCGAACAGCAGGTAGGCGAACGCCGCGCCCTGGAGGATCAGTCCGCTGAGCATGATGCCGGTGAACGTCGGCCTGCGGAACAGGGACAGGTCGAGGATCGGGTGCTCGTGCCTCGACTCGACCACGAGGAAGAGTGCCAGCGCGACCACGGCGAGTACGAACATGCCGAGCGTGAGGGGCGCGCCCCAGCCGTCGGAGTGGGCGTGGATCAACGCGAAGGTGAGCGCGCCGCTCGCCACGGTGAAGGTGAGGGTGCCGAGGACGTCCGCGCGCTGCCTGCCCGCGGACTTCGCCTCGCGCACGACACGCACGGTCATCACGACGGCGATCAGACAGACCGGCAGGTTGACGAAGAAGATCCAGCGCCAGTCGAGGTATTCGGTGAGCAGACCGCCGACCACCGGGCCGGCCGCCGCCGCGACGGCGTTGGCGGCACCCCACACGGCGAAGGCGACGCCGCGTTCCCGGCCGCTGTAGTGCATGCCCAGCAGGGCGATCGTCGTACCGAACATGCCCGCGGCGCCGAGCCCCTGGACCGCCCTGGCCGCGATCAGCACCCCGGCGTTCGGGGCGATGGCGCACACCAGCGAGGCCGCCGTGAAAACGACCAGTCCGCTGAGGTACACCTTCTTGCGGCCGATCCGGTCGGCGGAGGAGCCCACCCCGAGCAACAGGGCCGCCAAGGCCAGGGCGTAGATGTCGACGACCCACTCGAGGTCGGCGAGGGTGGTGTCGAGATCCTTCGCCATGTCGGGCAGCGCCACGGTCACGATCGTGACGTCCACCAGCAGCATGAAGGTTCCCAGGCTGATCGCTGCCAAGGGCCACCATTTACGCATACGAGCTCCTTCCACATCCGAGAGCCCACGGGCCCGTTCGACGGGACCCAGCTTCCGAGCGCGGCGCCCCTGTGCCCACGTACGGCGGGCGAAGTGACGGAAATCGATGACCAGGCAACTATCGTGAAGGAAAAAGTGGGCTCCTCGTCGGAACAAGACGTCCTGACCGTTTGATCGACTGGAGCACCGGTGCGGTCTCCATGTGGTTCACGGTCTTCAGCGCGCCGATCCGCGTGCTCATGTAGTCGTAGAACGCGTCGATGTCCCGGAACACGCCGATCGCCACCAGATTCGACGGCCCGGACGTGGCTGCCGTGAAGCCCACTTCGGGATGCTGGGACAGCTCTTCGGCGACGCTCACCAGATCCGCCGGCGGCACCGTGAGCCAGAACATGACCTCGGTCTCGTACCCGAGGAGCGCCGAGTCGATCTCGACGTCGAAGAACAGCGCCCCCATCTCGCGCAGGTACTCCATCCGACGCCTGACAGTCGACTCCGACCAGCCCGTGGCGGTGGCCAGATCGGCGTGACCGGCCCGGCCGTCCGAGGCGAGCACGGCGAACAGGTCGCTGTCGCCCTCGCGCATCTGCACGCGCACTCCCTTCGGCGGCGGCTCGGGCAGCCGGGGCCGCAGCAGCTCGACCTGTTCGGCGGTCAGGGCCCGGGTCCTGCCGTGCCAGCCCGTGGGCCCCCCGAAGAAGGTGTGCAGGAGGTAGTGCGCGGAGATGTCGACCACCCGGGGGGTACGCGGGAGTTTCTGGAGCAACAGCGACGCGCCGTCCGCACGACGCGTGGCACGTGTGAGACACACGATCTCCGTACCGCCGGCGGTGAGACTCACCCAGGTGGTGTCGTCCCGTCGCGCCAGTGCGGCGGCGACACTGCCCGAGGTATCCGGGGTGCAGCGGACCCGCAGGAGCCATTCGATGTGGCCGAAGCGGGCGGCGTCGGGCAGTCCCAGCACCCGCATCACCCCGTTCCCGCGCAGCCGGCGATAGCGTCGCGCCACGGTTTGATCGGACACGCCCAGGACCTCGGCGACGTGCTTCAGCGGTGCTCGCCCGTCGAGCTGAAGGGCGTGCACGAGGCGGAGGTCCAGCTCATCCAGATCATGGGATTCCATCTGCGGAAGGCTAGTTGACGTCGCTATCCGGCACTAGAGGGCAGCTGTCTGGCGTCTTCCCGCAGAACTGGCGAACATCGCAGGGCACGTGGCACCAAGGTGGCGCGGTCGCCCCGGGCGCCCGCTGCCGCGGCCGACGACGCGTGAAAGGACACGCCTGTGGAAAGTGTTCAGCGGGAGAGCGACTGGAGGGTTTCCGTACCGGGTCTCCCGACGGGTGTCGGTCCCACGGCGCTGCGCACGGCAGGCGAACGGGGGGCGGAGCGCCGCCGTCCCGACCGGCTGTTCGAGGACCGCGTCGCGCGGGCACTGATGGAGGTCGTCGGGAGGACGCCGCGCACGCCCGGTCCGCCGGACCGGCGCCTGCCGAAGAGCCGGGCGCTCGCAGCGGATCTCGTCCATATGCGAACGCGTTTCAAGAAGAAGGGAACCCGATGAGCGCGATCGACCCTGCGGAGGCGCTGGAGCGGTCCGCACCGTTACCGGATGCCGGTCCCGCAGCGGAACCGAGCACGGACATGAAGCAGTTGCTGCGCCCGTACACCCGGAGCTTCGCGGCCGTGGTGATACTTCAGGTCATCGGCGCCCTGGCGGGGCTGGCGCCGCTGCTGGCCGTTGTCGAACTGGGGCGGACACTGCTGTCCTCCGGCCCGATCGACCACGACCACGTCTGGAACGTCGTGATCGCCGGTGCGGTGGGCCTGTTCGTCCGTCTGCTGCTCACGGCCACGTCGTCCGCCCTCGGGCATGTCCTGGACGGACGGGTACAACTGGCGTTTCGCCGACGACTCGCCGAGCGGCTGGGACGCGTGCCGATCGGCTGGTTCTCCCGCCGCCGGACCGGTGAACTGGCCAAGGTGGTCGGCGAGGACGTGAGTGCCGTGCACCCGCTCATCGCCCACGCCCCCGCCGAGCTCACCGCCGCTTTCGTGGTCCCCCTCGCGTCGCTGATCTACCTGTTCTCCATCGACTGGCGGCTCACCCTGATCACCCTGGTGCCGGTGGTGGCCGCCGTGGCGCTGGTCCCCCTGATGGAGACCCCGGCCCGAAAGCGCGAACAACAGGAGTTCGACGGCGGCATGGGACGGATCTCGAGTTCCGTCGTCGAGTTCGTGCAGGGCATCGCGGTGGTGAAGGCCTTCGGCGGATCCCGGCGCGCCCACCGCAAGTTCCTCACGGCCGCGGACGACTTCGGCGCCATCTTCCACCGGTGGGTGCGCGGTATCGCCAGGATCGGCGCCGCGATCCAGATGGTGCTGTCGCCCCCGTTCGTGCTGCTGGTCGTCCTGCTCGGCGGTACGCCCCTCATCACGAGTGGCAGTCTGGCCCCGGCCGACCTCCTGCCTTTCCTGCTGCTCGGACTGGGCCTGACCGCCCCGATCGGAGCCCTCAGCCACGGCTTCGACGACCTCCAGGGGGCCGGGCGCGCACTCGGCCGGATCAAGGAGGTGCTCCAGGAGCAGCCTTTGGCGGAGCCCGCGCACCCCGGCGTACCGCGGGGTCACCGGGTCGAACTGCGCGACGTCCGGTTCGGATACGAGGACGATCACGAGGTACTGCGGGGAATCGACCTGGTGCTCGAACCCGGTACGGTCACCGCGCTCGTCGGGCCGTCGGGAAGCGGGAAGTCCACGCTCGTCAAGCTGTTGCCGCGGTTCTTCGACCCGACCCATGGCTCGATCGTCCTGGGCGGTGTCGATCTGCGCGAACTCGGCAGCCGGGAGCTCTACCGGACCGTCTCCTTCGTCTTCCAGGACGTTCGGCTGCTGCGCGCGACGATCGCGGAGAACATCGCCCTGGCCGTCCCCCACGCCGATCCCGACGATGTGGTCCGCGCCGCGAAACTGGCGAACATCCACGAACGGATTCTCGAACTGCCCCGTGCCTACGAGTCGGTGATCGGTCAGGACGCCGGGTTGTCGGGTGGCGAGGCACAGCGGATCTCGATCGCACGCGCACTGCTCGCCGACACTCCGGTGCTCGTGCTCGACGAGGCCACCGCCTTCGCCGATCCGCAGACCGAGCAGGCGGTGCGCCGTGCGCTGGCGACGCTCCAGGGCGATCGGACGGTGCTGGTCATCGCCCACCGGCTCGAGACGGTCGCCGACGCCGACACCGTCGTGATGCTCGAGAACGGGCAGATCGTCGAGCGCGGCCGGCCCGCCGAACTGCTCGCGCGGGGCGGCAGTTTCGCCGCGTTCTGGCAATCCCACCATTCGGCGACGGGCGGCGGGACCGAAACCCACGGTGGCGTACCGCAAGGAGACGAACGTCGATGATCCGACTGCTGCTGCACGTGCTGGGGCGCGAGTACGCGGGCCCGCTGCGTCGCACCGTGGCCCTGATGGCGACGACCGCGGTCGTGGAGGGTCTGTCCTACGCCCTGCTCGTCCCCGTCCTGCGGGAACTGTTCGGCACCACCCCCGGCGACGCCTGGCCCTGGCTGATCGGCTTCGGGGCCTCGGTCGCCGTCTACGCGGTGCTGCGCTACCTCAGCGACCTGTCCGGATTCCTGGTCGCGGCCGGGATGTTGCGTGGCCTGTACCACCGGTTCGGCGATCATCTGGCGAAACTGCCGATCGGCTGGTACGGCGCCGGCCGTCTGGGCGAGGTGTCGGTGCTGGCCAGTCGCGGTGTACTCCAGGCGATGGGCGTGATCGCGCATCTGCTGGGCCCGTTCGTCTCGGCATCGGTGACCCCGCTGACGATCGTCGCCGTGATGCTCGCCTTCAACTGGCAGCTGGGGCTGGCCGCGTTGGCCGCCGCACCCGTCGTGGCGGCGATCCAGATCTGGACGGGCCGTGCGATGGCCGCCAGCGACGCGGAGCGCACCGAGCGCGACCATGAGGCCACCGGGCGGGTCATCGAGTTCCTGCAGGCCCAGCCCGTACTGCGGGCCGGCGGTCGGACCAACGAGCGCTTCCGGCTGCTGGACGACGCACTGCAGGGAGTGCAGCGAGCGTCCCGGCGGGCCACCGTGTCGTCACTGCCCGGCACCTTGGGCCTGACGCTCACGGTGCAGGCGATGTTCACCGGACTGCTGGTCCTCGGCGCCTACCTCGCACTCGGAGGAGACATCGGGGTGGCGGAGGTCCTGACGATCCTGGTACTGGCGGCCCGCTGCGCGGATCCACTGCTGTCGCTGTCGGAGACCGGCGGCAAACTCCGCGGCGCACGCTCCGTACTGGCGGGACTCGACGCGGTGTTGCGCGCCGAGCCGCTGCCCGAGGCCACCGACCCGATCCGGCCGGTGAGCCACGAGCTGGAGCTGGAGTCCGTCGTGTTCCGGCACGGAGACCGCACGGTGCTCGACGAGATGTCGCTGTCCGTACCGCAGGGCCAGCGACTTGCCGTCGTCGGACCGTCGGGCACGGGCAAGTCCACCCTGCTCCAACTGCTGGCGCGGTTCTACGACGTCGACGCCGGCGTGGTGCGCGTGGGCGGTGTGGACGTGCGCTCCATCGACCCGGACGTGTTGATGGAGCAGATCTCCATCGTCTTCCAGAACGTGTACCTCTTCGACGGCACGATCGAGGAGAACATCCGTCTCGGCCGCCCCGACGCCGAGGAGTCCGAGGTGCGGGCGGCGGCGACCGCGGCAAGGCTGGACCAGGTGATCGAGCGACTGCCCGGCGGCTGGGCGGCGCATGTCGGTGAGGGCGGCGCACTCCTGTCGGGCGGTGAACGCCAGCGGGTCTCGATCGCGCGAGCCCTGCTGAAGAACGCGCCCATCGTGCTGCTGGACGAGGTGACCTCCGCACTCGACCCGGTGAACGAGGCAGCCGTCCACGAGGGCATCGAGCGCCTGATGGCGGGCCGGACGGTGGTGATGGTGGCGCACCGGATGCGGACCGTCCAACGCGCCGACCGCGTCGTCTTCCTGGAGGGCGGCCGGATCGTGGAAGAGGGCAGCCATGACGAACTGCTGCTCCGCGGCGGCCGTTACGCCGATTTCTGGAGTATCTCCATGGCAGCCGTGACCGGGGACTGAGCCGGCGCAGGGGTGGTTCTCGGGCCGGAGGGGTGGTGGTGTCGGCGGATCCGCCGACACCACCACCCCTCCGGCCGTTCGGCTCCCCACCGTCACACGGTCGGTGGCAAGGGCCGGTAGGGCTTTGTCAGGTGGGGTCGTGGGGCTGGCCGCCATGGGGTTGGGTTGCGGACGGGCGGTGGCCGCGCCACGGGACTGCCGGACGTGGAGATCAACGACGTCGACCACCTCGACCTCGAACACTGAAGGCGGAGCCTCCAACGGCGGGCATCACATACGGTGACTGAGCGCCTCATTTGGCGAGTGAGCGCTTGAGCTGGCACCTTGAGCGTCACGCCTGGGCGTGCATGCCGCCGCCCACGGCTGCGCCTGTGGGCCGAGGTCGCCGGCGGCTCGTAGGCCGGGATTTCATTTCTGTCCTGCGCAGGGCGTTGCGAAGATCGCTCCCATGACCTACTCGTTCTCCATCGACCGGATTCTTGGCGACCGCTCCTTCGCCGAGATCGGCCACCCCGCCCTTGCCGTGGCTGACGGACGGAGGGAGCTGCTCGCTGTGGCGGGTACGCACGGCTCCTCCGATCACCCGACAGTCGGAATCTACGACACCGCCACCCTGTCCTGCCGCGCACAGATCCGCTCTCGCCTCGGAGTCCAAGCGATGGCCTTCCACCCCACCCTGCCGTTGCTCGCCGTCGGAACTGGTTCCTACGACGGCGGGTACTTCTTCTGCGGTGACCTGCTTCTGCTCAACCTGAAGACGGGAACGTCCATCTCGGCCTTCGAGCACGGGGACGGGCGTCAGGTCCTGGACCTGGAGTGGCTCGACGAGCAGCGATTTCGCATGCTGATGGCCCCGTCTGATGTCTGGCAGGACAAGGAGGCGCACACGCACGGTCACACCGCCGTGGTACGCCGGTCCGACTGGAGCTTGGTGCCGCCCAGGTCCATCACGCCCAACGAGCTGGCCGGCCCCCGAGTGCCGGCGCCCCGTCCCGATGGCAGGGCGGCCGCGTATCGGCTGGTGACCGAGCTCGGGCCGGACTGGGAGCCCCGTCTCGCTGTTCAGGCAGTGGAGGAACTCTCGGACGGCCGGATCCTCGCCACGCTCGGCGGAGTGCAGTTGGAGTGCTGGCTTCCGTCGGGGGAACGGGCATGGGCCGTCCCGGACGAAGAAGGGGGCCGCGAGATTGCCGTGGCCCGGGACGAGAGCTCAGCCTGGGTCTCTCTCGTACGCCCCGAAAGACACGACCGGCGCCCGCAGTCCGTGGTCCGGCTGTCTCTGGCGGACGGTGCGCAAGTGGACCAGGTCGCACCGTCCGGCTACGTATCGCTGTCGAGTGCGGCGGACGGTGAACCGGCCCTCGCCCCCGCCGGGTACTGGGTCCAGGGTGTACCCGTCTCCGGCAGAACTCCCCTGCGCGTCCGGAACGCCAGCCGCACCTGGTTCCTGTCCTACGTGAAGCAGGCGGGCACTCGGCGTTCACACCCCGGAGTCCCTTGGGTGGCCACGGCCGAGCTCAAGTCCGGACGAGGGTCTGGCCGACCGGTCGAGCCGGCGCGAGAGGACGTGCGACGGCTGTTCCCCTATTCCTGGGTTCCCGAGGAAGAACACTTCGGTGGGCCCGGCGTGGAGGCCGCCGACGGGAGCCTGGTCCACGCGGGCAGGGTCTTCCGGCAGCGGCGTCGGCCCGGTGACTCGTTCGTCGTCCGACGCGAAGCCTCGGACGGGTCACCTCGATGGGTATTCCGCACCGACCGCTCCGCTACCGCGCTGACCGCCGACGCGAGCAGGGTCTTCACCGCCTACGACGGCGGCGAGATCGTCGCTCTCAGCCTCGCCGACGGCACCGTGCTCCGGCGATACCACCTCACCCTCGGAGACGTGTCCGTCATCCCCACGGCGCTCTCCGTCACCCCATCGGGCCGGCTCCTCGTCGGGACCCGCGACGGCCGAATCCTCGTCTGCTCCGCCGCCGTGTGACGACCTCTGAGTGCTTCAGTTGGCGAGTGGAGCGTGCTGGGGGCCGTAGTCGAGGCCTCGGTGGGGCGGCCGGCTTCCTACTCGACCGGTAGCGCGCGAGTCCGCGAAACAGAGGTGCCGACTCCTGCCTGCACAGGCGGGATCACTCCATGTCGACCGACGTGAGCGGAATGATCGAATGCCGACGAGGGGCCCGCCTATGGGGTCCCGACGACGAGGACGCTGTATGGGGGGGGCAACATCGATCTCTTCCTCGACAGGGGCAACGCCTACGACGGCCTGGCCTGCCTCTTCGGAATCCGCAACTCCTGCCCAGCACCGGACCTTCAGTTGATCCGCCTGGGAGGTGGACCCGCCTCGGCACGCCAGTGGTCCGCGCCGTGAGGATCGGCCAGCCAGTCAGGCGTCCAGCGCCGGCACGGAATGCATCGGTCAACGAAGTCTCCTCGCCGACCACGGTCCTCAGGACGTCGACGTCATGGGTAGCGTGGTCGGTCTCGCACCAGCAGGCCACATTCACCGCCGCATCGACCGCGAGCTGGCCCTGGTCGGTCCACACCACCTGAAGCAGGAACTCCAGCTGGTCGCCTCCCTCAGCGCGCTCAATGACATCCAGCCCAAGGACGATCGGCGTCCCCAGCTGTGTGCCGGGGAAAGTGGCATGCTCCAGGGCCCACTCCCAATCCGCCGTTGTTCCAGCTGCTCGAGCCGTGTCGACCGTGCGGGCCGCCTGATTGAAGGAGTCCACATCCGCAGGTGTCAGGAGAGGGAAGAGTGCGGTCAAAGGGGCCTCGTCGAAGGCACCTCGCATCATGAGGTGATCACCCCTGCCTCCGGCTCCCACATCGGTTCTGTCCCGTCGCACTCCAGCCTGCACATCCTCAACGCACTGCGGACCGGCCTTGCGGCTTCTCATTTGCCGCGAAGGCGGACCAGACGCCGAGGTCGCCTCCCGGCAGGGATACGAACTGCCATCCTCCAGGTCCTGTGATCCGCCACGCCTCGATCGCCGCATCGGTTGGACACGTCAGATGCGTGCCGTCCTCGAACACCATCCGAAGCGCACCGGTCTTGAAGGCGACCGCCGAGACGACCTTCGTCCCGAAGAGAGGGAGGGCTGCGGCCACGTCCTGAGTCTCCGGCACCAGAAGCACGCCGGGATTGGTGTGGGCCGGCCCGGATGAGAGCCGAGCAGGCGTTTCGAGTGCGACCTCCCAACATCCGTCGAGGGTCAGCGTGAGGCGGTGGTCGACAGTGATCCCAGCAACGCCCCGCCCTCGGAGATTCAAGATCCACCGGTCATCGTGTTCGACCGGCTCAGTTTCGGTGCTCATCACCTCACCATGGTGTACGGCCCAGCCGAGGGCGAGTGACGGTCATCAGGGATTCCGCCGAAGCCACGTCTGTTGAGAATTCGGCGAGGTGTGTTCTCGATCCACTTGGCGAACCAGCAACTCGGGCCAAGATGCAGAAACAGCTCCGATGCGACGGGACAGGTCGGCTGAGCCGAGTGCCGGGGTGTGTCAGCGGGTGAGGTCGGCGTCGCGGGCCAGGAGTGCTGCCTGTACTCGGTTGGTGACGTTCAGGGCGGTCAGGATGCGGCTGGCATGTGCTTTGACGGTGCTTTCGCGCCCGGCCACAGCACGGGGCCCGCCACGGAACTGTCCCGCACCGTCGGTGTGCCGGGTCGGGGGTGCATCCTGGTGGCGGTGCGCCGGTGGGCCGCGAGGGCGGGGAAGGCCGCCTCCACGTCGAGGGGACGGGGCGGGGTGGTACGGGACTCGGGTGCGCCTTCCAGGCGGGCCGGCCCGCCGCTCGCGCTCACGCGGCGGCATCCGTTTCGGGGGCTCGGCGGGGCTGGAGCACTCCGGAGAGAAGGACGGTGACCGCTCCGGCCAGCGGAACCACCAGCAGGCCGATCCGGAGGCTCGTGGCGTCGGCGACCAGGCCGACGATCGGCGGGGAGACCAGGAACCCCAGGCGCATGAGCCAGGAGACGATCGTCAGTCCGGACCCGGGCTTGAGACCGGGGAGGTTGTCGGCCTCGTGCATGGCGGCGGGGACCAGGGTCGCCACCCCGAATCCCGCGGCGGCGAAGCCGAGGACGGTGCCGGGCAGCGTGGGCACGGCCAGTGCGAGGCCCATGCCGAACGCGGCGATCAGGCCGCCGGTGCGGGCCACCGCCCGCTGGCCGAAGCGGTCGACGAGCCGGTCGCCGATGATACGGCCGACGAACTGGGCGCCGACCAGGGCGATGTAACCGGTCGCGGCGAGCGTCGCCGAGGCGCGCAGGGAATCGGAGAGGTAGAGGGCGGCCCAGGAGTTGCCCGCGTCCTCCACGAGGGTGCCGGCGGTCGCGATGAGGACGAGGGCGGCCAGTACGTACGCGGTGCCGCGCCGGGCGGTGATCGAGGAGCGGGCCGACTCGGGCGGGAGAGCGCCGGACGCCGGTTCGTTGTCCGGGCGCTCGTTGTCCGGGCGTTCGTTGTCCGGGCCGGGCAGGCAGAAGCGCAGGGCGCAGCAGGCGACGACGGCGAAGACGAAGCCCGACACGGTCAGGTGCTGCCCGCGCGTCAGGCCGAGCGTCATGGCTCCGGCGGCCATGAGGCCGCCCGCGACGGCGCCGATCGACCAGATCGCGTGGAAGGAGTTGATGATGGACCGGCCGTAGCGGCGCTGTACGCGCAGGCCGTGCGCGTTCTGCGCGACGTCCGTGATCGCGTCCATCGCTCCGGCCAGGAACAGTGCCGCCGCGAACAGCGGTACGACGCCGGCGAGACCGGCGGCGAGGACGCCCGCACCGGTCAGCAGCGTGCCGGCGACCGCGACGCGGGCCGAGCCGAACCTGCGGACGAGCGCTCCGGCCGCCGGTCCGGCCACCAGGGCCCCGGTCGGGAAGGCCGCCACGGCCAGGCCGTAGACGGCGTTGGTCATGCCGAGTTCGGCCTTGATCTGCGGATACCTCGGCAGGAGGTTGGCGAAGAGGGCCCCGTTGGTCAGGAACAGCACGGCGACGGCCGCACGGGCCCGCCGGTCTGCGGCGGGACGGCGGACCGGTATGGCGTCGACAGTCATGAGGAGACCCTAGCGCCGAAGCGTACGAACGTACACCTTGCTGGCGGGCGCTCTCGCGGGCGGCGCGTCCGGAGGGTCAGGGCATCAGGCCCGCGGCGACGGTCGCTCCCAGTTCCCAGCAGGCTTCGAGGTCGGCCTTGGCCGGCTCCCCGGTGACCGTCACGGCGTCGGTCGTACGCCGCCATCCCAGGCCCGTGGTGATCGACTCGATTCCGCGCACGGCGCCGGTGACGTCGTTTCCGCCGTGCACCCAGTAGCCGAAGGGGCGGCCGCGCGTCGCGTCCAGGCACGGGTAGTAGATCTGGTCGAAGAAGTGCTTGAGAGCGCCGGACATGTATCCGAGGTTCGCCGGGGTGCCGAGCAGGACGCCGTCTGCGGCGAGTACGTCGGACGCGGTCGCGGAGAGGGCCGCGCGCCGTAGGACGCGGACGTTTTCGATGCCGTCGGCCGATGCCCCGGAGACGACGGCTTCAAAGAGCGCCTGGCAGTTCGGCGAGGGTGTGTGATGGACGATCAGCAGGGTGGCCACAGCCACGAACCCTGCCTTCCGCTGCCGCCCGGCCGCAAGCGGGGCGCGCCGCCGCCGGGTCGCGTACGCCCAGCCCAGCCCAGCCCCGCCCCCGAAGACACGACCCCGACGGGCCGCCGGATCGGGCGCCCCGAAACCTACGCTGGCCGCATGGCCCACGACAGTACCGAGGGACGCCGACCGCGCCCGGCCGACGCCTCCGGGAGCGCGGCGGGCAAGGACACGGAGCACCCCGCCGACCGGCTCGGCTGGCTCAAGGAGCGGCTGTACGCGACGATCACCATGATCTCCGTGGTGATCGGCCTGTCGGCGGCCGAGCACCCCTCCCCGACCGGGGCGGCGGCCAGTGTGGCGGCTGCCGCCATCGGCCTCTGGCTGGCCACGCTCGTCGCCGACGAACAGGCCCACCGCACGGTGCACGGCCGGATCGCCACGCGGGCGGAGCTGCGGCGGATGCTGTGGGTCAGCAGCCCGCTGCTGCTCTCCGCCGTCGGCCCGCTGATCCTGATCGGCGCCGCGGCTCTGGACGTGATGTACCTGGAGACCGCGTTGTTCGCGGCGGCGGGGGTCAGCGTGGCCGGTCTGTTCGGCTGGGGCTGGTACGGCGGAGTCCGGCTCGGCAACGGCACCGCGGTCGCCCTGCTGGCCGGTGCGCTCGACGCCGCGATCGGGCTGGCCGTCGCCCTGGTCAAGGCCGCCGCCGGCCACTGACGGCAGCCTTCGCCGCAGTCCTTGGCCGAGCCCCTGAGCAGGTTCCTTGGCCAAGTCCCTTGAGCAAGTTTCTTGAACAAGTCCCTTGAGCAGGCACCCCGCTCCAAGGCCCGAGGTCAGGGCCCTGGAGCGGGTCCCGTGGTCAGAGCGCCGGGTAGCCCGGCTGGACCGGGGTGGGGTGGCCGAACTCCGGGGTCGGGCGGCGGTGGAGGGCCATCAGGCGTATGACGAAGTACACCGCGGCGGCGGCCGCGACGATGTCCAGGCCGTCGGAGACCGCCGTCCGCAGAGCGGCGCTCCTGATGTCTCCGAGCGGTGCGTCGATGTCGTAGCCGCTCGCGAACCGTCCGGCGAGGCCCGAGAGGACGAAGAGGCTCCACCACAGCCGCACCGGCCAGGCGGACGGGTACCGAGCGGGCTCGGAGCCCAGGGTCCGGGTGGCGGCGTTCCACATCTGGTGGGCGATGCGGAACGGCATCCACAGCGCCCCGATCGGGACGAACCACGAGCCGATCGCCCAGCCGGCGCCGCGTTCGAACGCGTCCTGCGCCAGGGCCCCGACGTACTTGCGCATCCGGAAGAACCAGATGATGAAGACGACCGCGCAGGCGAGGTATGCGACGACCTGGATCAGAGCGGCGACCCCGTAGAGGCTGTCCACCGCGTCGAGATCCTCGGCGGCGACGACGGAGAAGTTCTCGTCGCCGCCGACCGTGTTCGCCACCCTCAGGTCGGCGAACACGGCGAAGAGGTCGGTGAGCGCCACCAGGCCGAGCAGTGCGACGACGGCCTTCAGCAGGCCCTCAGGGGCGCGCGGCGGCTGGGGCGGCAACGCCCCGGGCCAGGCAGGCTGCTGTGGAGATGCGACGAATTCGGACACGACAAGGTCCCCCCGGACGAATGAATGAGAGAGTGGCCCGCTTAGTGCGGGCAGAGGGAACGTACGCCCCCGCACGATGGAACGTCCATTCGGTTCTGAGCGGAGTGGCTCAGAGCATGATGAGGAGGCGGGTGTCCGCCTTGAGCTTGCGGTTCACCGAGCGGCTCTGCACGTACACCTCCAGCCGGGGGTTGGTGCCCGCCTTCACGGAGACGGTCCCGCGGACGCCGGTCCCGAACAGCATGCCGCGCGCGGCGTCGCCCGTGTAGGCGCGGTCGGTGTCCTTCTCGACCACGATGACCTCCTTGTCCGGCTGGACCTGCACGCGGGAGCCCAACTGGTAGTAGCAGGAGCCGCGTTGGTAGGAGACGCCCGGGTGGGAGTCGACGAAGGAGCGGATATCGATCTCCTGGTCGACCTTGAGGAGGCGGTACTTGTCGGCCGCGATCGGTTCCAGACTCGCGCGCACCTGGTCCACCGATATGTCCTGGCCCACGGCGAACAGGTTCTTCGTGCCCCGCACGCCCTGTTCACGGCCGCGCAGGAAGCTGGTGGCGGCGGCGCGCACGGTGCCGATCGCCTCCTCGACGCCCTCCTTGGAGTCGGCGTCCCAGATGGCGATGTTCCCGGCCGGGAAGCCGTAGTTCTGGGCCGTCCGCTTGGCCAGGGAGTTCGGCACCAGGATCGCGGAGGTCCAGTGGCCCGGCAGCCCGCCCATCTTCGCCGTGATCCTGTCGAGCCAGGGGCCGAGGATGGTCATGTCGCCGTCGTGCCGCCGGTCGCCGCCGGAGGCGTTCTCCTCGCCGTCCGTCACCACGATCTGGAGGAAGCTGTGCTCGCCGTACTCCTCCCAGATGTGGCCCAGGTCTTCCAGGGACTTCAGCGACGCCTCGATGAGCGCGGTGGCGCCGTTGTTGACCTTGTACAGGCCCCGCATGGACGGCAGATGCTTCACGTCCATGTCCCAGACCAGGTTCTCCACCCTGTGGTCGAAGGAGTAGAGGCTGATCCGCGTCTCGTGGCCGAGGCTGTCCGATTCGGCCTTCAGCCCCGCCACGAACTCGTCCACGACACGGACGAGCTGACCCTGGTGCGGGTGCATCGAACCCGAGCAGTCCACGACCAGCGCGACGTGGTTCACCTTGTGCTGGATCCTGTTTCCGGACACGCTTCCACTCCCCTTCAAAGGCCCCCGAGCGGCTCCCCGAGCGATGTTCCAACCCTAGGAGGAGGCACTGACATCGAGGCCGGGAGCCGGACGAGGAGTGCGCGCGCGCCCGTGTCCGACGGGTAGGCCCCCGCGCTAGAAGAGCTTGTGAGGTTGGGGACGCGGAGACTCAGACGGACCGGGTCAGCTTCCGGGCGGTGCCGCAGTGCGCCGTGCGCGCGTGCCGCCACAGCTGTACGAGCGTCACGGCGAGCAGGAAGGTGAACACCCCCAGGAGCACGGCCGCGATCACCGCCTGCCTGCCGCCCGTCGCCGCGGGTCCCTCCTGGGTGAGCAGCCCGAGCAGGGAGAGCAGGGCGCCCACCAGGTAGACGGAGCGCACCCTCCGCAACTGCCGCAGCGCGCGGGGGGCCAGAGCCACATGCCTCTTCGATGCCATGCACGGATCCTGCCCCGAACGGGAGCCCGTAGACGCGGCGTTGAGCTTGGGCGACACCGGCGTCACGGGACGAACTCCCGTCCCGGCAGGCGGATTGCCCCGTCCGGTCGGGGGCACACGGTGTGCGGGCCGCCGGTGGTCGCGGGGTGTGCGATCCGTCGGCAAGGCAGCCGAGGGAGCGGGCGGCAGCCCCGGGGCCCGCATGTCCGTTCGGTCCGATCTCCGCAGAGGAGTTCCTCGCATGGCAGTTCACAAATCCCTGGTTCTCGTGCTCGACAGCGCCGATCCGATGGAACTGGCCGAGTTCTACGCCGGGCTGCTGGGTGCCGAGTCCAGGCCGGGCCGGGGCAACGACTACGTGGAGGTCGTCGGGGAGGCGGGGGTGCATCTGGCGATCCGTCGGGATCTCGGTTACGCACCGCCGAGTTGGCCCCGCCCGGACGACTCCCAGCAGGCCCATGTGCTCATCCGGGTCGAGCGCGCGGACATGGACGCGGCCGAGCGGGAGGCGATCGGTCTCGGCGCCACTCCGGTGGAGGCCAGGAACAACGGCGGGGTCCACGACACGCGGTACTACGCCGATCCGGCCGGACACGGGTTCGCGCTGACCGCGGTTTGACCCCGGGCCCGCGCCCCGGCACCGCTGTACGGAACCGTCGTATCGGCACCTTCGTGCGGCGCCGGGCAGTTCACCACCGTCGAACTCCCGCACCGCCAGGTCCGTCACGTCCGGACGACGCTCACCGCCTCCGCGGGCAGCTGGTGGAGCGTGGCCGACGTCCGCGCCTACTCCGACGCTCGCCGACCTGGACCCCGCTCCCCCGTACGGCCGTTCCTCAAGCGCGAGGAGCGGCCGTACTGTTGCGCACGACCAGGCTGGTGGCGAGCTCCATCCGCGTGGTCATCGGAGCTTCGTCACGCATCCGCAGCAGCATCTGGACCGCTTCCTCGGCCATCTGCCGCAGCGGCTGGTGGACGGTGGTGAGGGCGGGGCTGGACCAGCGGGCGATCGGCACGTCGTCGTACCCGACCACGGAGAGGTCGTGCGGGACGCGCAGTCCGCTGACCCGTGCCGCTTCGAGCACGCCGAGGGCCTGGAGGTCGCTGCCGGCGAAGATCGCGGTGGGCGGGTCGGGCAGGGCGAGCAGCTCCATGGTCCGGTCGTAGCCGCCCTCGACGTGGAAGTCGCCGTAGAGCACCAGGTCGGAGGAGGCTTCCAGGCCGGCCATGCTCATCGCGGAGCGGTAGCCGTCCAGCCGGGCGAGGGAGCAGATCATGTCCTCGGGGCCGGTGATGATGCCGATCCGGCGGTGGCCCAGCTCGATGAGGTGGCGCGTCGCGGCGAGGCCGCCGCTCCAGTTCGCCGAGCCCACCGAGGGCACGTCCGGTTCGGGGTCGCCGGCCGGGTCGATGATCACGAAGGGGATCGACCGGGACCGCAGCTGCTGCTTGAACTCCACCGGCAGTGCCGAGAAGACCAGCACCACGCCGAGCGGACGCCGCTGGAGCACTCCCTCGATCCACTCGGGGCTGGGTGAGTGGCGGGTGCCGCTCTCCGTGAGCACCACGCCCGCCCCGTGGAGCTTGGCGACGTTCTCCACACCTCTGATCAGCTCCATCGCCCAGATGCTGTCGAGCTCGTGGAAGACGAGCTCGATCAGTGGGGCCTCCCGGGCGGACCGGGTCGTCCGCCGGTAGGAGTGCGTCTCCAGCAGGCGTTCCACTTTGACGCGGGTCGGCGCCGCAACGTCCTGTCTGCCGTTGAGCACCTTCGAAACTGTCGAAATGGAGACGCCGGCCTGCTGGGCCACCTGGGCAAGGGTGATGCGGCCCACGTTCTCGTCATCGCGCATGGTGAGAAGCATAGGGCACGAACAATTGGCCAACAGAGATAACAAATCAGCAACTTGGGGCCCGAGTCTTGACCCCTCCAGCCGCCGAGCCCTAGCGTCCCGACGCATGAAGTTTCGGTAATGAAGCCGAAACATTTTCGAAAGGCGAGACCATGACGCGACGCAACCGGCTCCCACGGATCGCTGCCGTCGGCGGGCTGGCGCTGACCATGGCCCTGTCCCTCTCGGCATGTGGAGGCAACGACTCCGCATCAGGCGGCGACAAGATCCACGTGCTGGTCTACGGGGACGCCACGAACAAGGTGGAGAAGCAGCTCGTCGCCACCTTCAACAAGACGTCGAAGGTCAAGGTCGTCCTGGACACCATCCCGGGCGCCGACTACCAGGCCAAGCTCCAGACGATCATCAACAGCAAGCAGGCGCCGGACGTCTTCTTCAACTGGGGCGGCGGCAGCATCAAGCCCTTCGTGGACGCCGGACTGCTCCTCCCGCTGGACGACTTCATCGCGAAGGACCCGGGACTCAAGGACAACTTCCTCCCGTCCGTGTTCAACAGCACCGTGGTGGACGGCAAGTCCTACGGCGTCCCGATGCGCGGTACGCAGCCGGTGCTGATGTTCAACAACAGCAAGGTGCTCAAGGAGAACGGACTCGCGGCCCCCAAGACCTGGGACGAGCTGCTGAACGCCGTGAAGGTCCTCAAGTCGAAGGGCGTCACCCCGATCGCCCTCGGCGGCGGCGACAAGTGGCCGACGCTGATGTGGTTCGAGTACCTCTTCGACCGCGTCGCCGGCCCGGAGCTCGTCCAGAGCGCGGTCAAGGGCGACAAGGACGTCTGGGCGACCGACGGCAGCAAGGACGCGCTCAACAAGCTCAAGGAGCTCATCGACGCCGGCGCCTTCGGCACGAACTTCGACTCCGTGAAGTTCACCGACGGCGGCTCGCCCACGCTGCTCGCCACCGGCAAGGCGGCCTTCGAGCTGATGGGTTCGTGGGAGTACTCGACCCTCCAGGACTCCCAGCCGGACTTCGCCAAGACGGACCTCGACTACAGCGCCTTCCCCAGCATCGACGGCGGCAAGGGTGCCCCGACCGACATCGTCGGCAACACCAACAACTTCTACTCCGTGCTGAAGAAGACCAAGCACCCGGAGGAGGTCGCCGAGTTCCTGAAGCTCATGTACTCGGACCAGTTCGTGAAGGCGCAGCTGTCGATCGGCAACCTGCCGACCACGACCAACACCGAAGCGCAGCTGGACACCGCCGCCAACCCCGACTACGTGCACTTCCAGTACGACCTCGTCAAGAACGCGCCGTCCTTCCAGCTCTCCTGGGACCAGGCGTACCCGCAGACCGCCGGCACGGCCCTGTCGACCGCGGTGCAGCAGTTCTTCAACGGCGGGATCGACGTGGACGGCTTCATCAAGGCGATGCAGGGCCTGCCCACCTCCTGACCGCGCTCCATCATCCGACTTGGAACACCTCTCATGACCACAACTGCCACCGCGGTCTCCGCGGCCAGCAAAGGGGTCCAGCGGAGCGGCCGCGGACCCGGCCGCTCCCATGAAGGCGCCAGCCGCCCCGGCTTTGCCTGGGCGGCTCCGGCCGCCTTCTTCTTCGGCCTCTTCGCCATCGTCCCGCTCCTCCTGGTCGTCGTCCTCTCCTTCGCGAGCTGGGACGGGCTCTCCGACCCGGAGTTCGCCGGTCTCGACAACTGGAAGAAGTTGTTCGACGACCCGATCATGATCAAGAGCCTCTGGCTCAGCCTGCTGCTCACCTTCCTGGGCGTCGTCGTGCAGACCCCGCTCTCCATCCTGCTGGGGGTGTGGGCCGCCGGTCACCAGCGCAACCGGGCCGTGCTGTCCGCGATCTACTTCGTCCCGCTGCTGCTCTCCGCCACGGCCGTCTCCGTGCTGTGGCGCGCGGTGCTCGACCCCAACTTCGGTGTCCCCGCGCACGCCAAGTGGCTGTTCGGCGACGGAAACCTGTTCGGCAACCAGAGCACCGCGATCGCGGTCCTGATCTTCGTCGGGACCTGGCAGTTCACCCCGCTGCACACGCTGATCTACCAGGGCGCGGCCCGTTCGGTGCCCCGGGTGCTCTACCAGGCCGCGGAGATCGACGGGGCGGGCCGGTACCGGCAGTTCTTCCACATCACCCTGCCGCAGCTGCGCAACAGCGTCGTCACCTCGATGATCCTGATGGTGGTCGGCGGTCTGACGACGTTCGACACCGTCCTCATCCTCACCCAGGGCGGACCGGGCACGGACACCACGATCAGCGCCTACTACATGTACCAGAAGGCGTTCAAGACCTTCGACTACGGAACGGCCTCGGCCATCGGCGTGATGCTGGTCCTGGTCGCCACGGTCATCTCGCTGGTGATGGTGCGCCTCACGGGCTACGACAAGATGAACAGCACCATGGAGGGCATGTGAGCAGGCGCCGCCCCAATTTCCTCGCCGGCTTCGGCTCCACCGTCTGGCTCCTCGTCGTGGGGCTGCCGCTCTACGTGATGCTCGTCGCGACCTTCCAGAACCGCGCCGACTACGGGTCCAACGGGCCGTTCGCACTGCCCGAGCACTTCACGTTCGACAACTACGTCAACGACTTCAACGGCGGGTTCGGGCAGTACTTCCTGAACACCGTGATCGTCACGCTCTCCGTGGTGGCGATCGTGGTGCTGCTGGTGGCGCCACTGTCGTACGCGATCGTCCGCAGCCGCAGCCGGGTGACCGGCCTGGTGTTCCGGCTCTTCCTGCTGGGGCTCGCCATTCCCTCGCAGGCCGTGATCGTGCCCATGTTCTTCGCGATCAGCGAGGCGGGGCTCTACGACAACCTCATCGGCGTCATCCTGCCGACGGCCGCCTTCGCGATGCCGGTGTGCGCCCTCATCCTCACCGGCGTGATGCGCGACATCACCCCGGAGCTCTACGAGGCCATGACGATGGACGGCGCGACCCACCGGCGCGTCTTCTTCCAGCTGGTGCTGCCGCTCTCCAAGAGCGGGATCTCCACGATTGTCGTCTTCTCCGCACTCCAGGCGTGGAACGGCTTCCTCTTCCCGCTCGTCCTGACGCAGTCCGCCGAGTCCAAGGTCGTCACCATGGGCCTCTACGACTTCCAGACCGAACACGGGGTCGACATGCCGGGGATGCTCGCGGCTGTCGTGATCTCCATGATCCCCATCCTGCTCGTATATCTGTTCGCCCGGCGAGCCCTGGTCCAGGGGCTGATGGGAGTCGGAGGAAAGTGACCGACCACGTGTCCGTACAGACCGAACCGGCCGAAGAGGTGACGCTCCCGCTGTGGCGGGACGCGTCCCGTACCCCGGCCGAGCGCGCCGACGCCCTGCTCCAGGAGATGACGCTGGAGGAGAAGATCGCCCAGCTCTTCGGAGTCTGGGTGGGCGCCTCCGACGAAGGGGCCGAAGTCGCCCCGCACCAGCACGACATGGAGGAGCCGCCGCCGCTGGCCGACCTGCTGCCCGAAGGACTGGGACAGCTCACCCGTCCGTTCGGTACGGTCCCGGTCGACCCCGCCCTCGGCGCGCTCTCCCTGCTGCGCACCCAGAGCGCGATCACCGCCGCCAACCGCTTCGGCATCCCGGCCGTGGCCCACGAGGAGTGCCTCGCGGGATTCGCCGCCTACGGAGCGACCGCGTACCCCGTGCCGCTCTCCTGGGGCGCGACCTTCGACCCGGCGCTCATCCGCGACATGGCGGGGGCGATCGGCCGCGACATGCGCTCGGTCGGCGTCCACCAGGGGCTCGCCCCGGTGCTCGACGTGGTGCGCGACGCCCGTTGGGGCCGCGTGGAGGAGACCATCGGCGAGGACCCGTACCTCGTCGGCACGATCGCCACGGCCTACATCAAGGGCCTGGAGCAGGCCGGCATCGTCGCCACCCTGAAGCACTTCGCCGGGTACTCAGCCTCCCGCGCGGGCCGCAACCTGGCGCCGGTCGGCATGGGCTCGCGCGAGCGCGCCGACGTCATCCTGCCGCCGTTCGAGATGGCCGTGCGCGAGAGCGGTGTCCGCTCGGTGATGCACGCCTACACCGACACCGACGGCGTCCCGTCCGCCGCGGACAAGGAGCTGCTGACCGGACTCCTCAGGGACACCTGGGGCTTCGACGGCACCGTGGTCGCCGACTACTTCGGCATCGCGTTCCTTAAGACCCTGCACGGTGTGGTCGGTACCTTCGGGGAAGCGGCCGTCGCCGCGCTCCTCGCCGGCGTCGACGTGGAGCTGCCGACCGTCAAGACGTTCGGTGAGCCGCTCCGCGCCGCCGTCGCCGAGGGGCTCGTCGAAGAGGCCGACATCGACCGCGCCGCCCGCCGCGTCCTCGTGCAGAAGGCGCAGCTCGGTCTGCTGGACGCCGACTGGAACCCGGTGCCCGACGCGCTCGCCGGGGCCGAACTCGCCCCGGCGACGCTGCGCGGCACGGTGGTCCTGGACAGCGACGCCAACCGCGCCCTGGCCCGCCGCATCGCCGAGCGGGCCATCGTGCTGCTCCGCAACGACGGCATCCTGCCGCTGAAGGGCGAGAACGCACCCGCGCGCATCGCGCTGATCGGCCCCAACGCCGACCTGCCCACCGCCGTGCTCGGCTGCTACTCCTTCCCCGTGCACGTCGGCAGCCAGCACCCGCACCTGCCCGCCGGTGTCGAACTGCCCACCCTGCGCGCGGCGTTGGTGGCGGAGTTCCCCGGCAGCGAGATCGTCACCGTGGCCGGCTGCGGCATCGACGACGACAGCACGGACGGATTCCGCGAAGCACTGGCTGCCGCGCGCGACGCGGACGTCGTCATCACCGCCCTGGGCGACCGGGCCGGCCTCTTCGGCCGTGGCACCAGCGGCGAGGGCTGCGACGCCGGCTCCCTCACCCTGCCGGGCGTGCAGGCGCAGCTGCTCGACGCGCTCCTGGACACCGGTACCCCCGTCGTCGTCACCCTGCTGGCGGGCCGTCCGTACGCGCTCGGCCGCGCGGTGGACGAGGCCGCGGCCGTCGTGCAGACCTTCTTCCCGGGCGAGGAGGGCACCCGTGCCCTCGCCTCGGTGCTGAGCGGCCGGGTCGCTCCGTCCGGGCGTCTCCCCGTCAGTGTGCCGAAGAAGCCGGACGCGCAGCCGTCCACCTACCTCGCGGCCCGTCTGGGCCACGCGAACGAGGTCTCCAACATCGACCCGACGCCCGCGTTCGGTTTCGGCCACGGGCTCGCGTACACGACGTTCCAGTGGTCCGACCTCGCCGTCGCGGCGACCGAGATCCCCACGGACGGCCTGGCCGAACTGGAGTGCACGGTACGGAACACGGGTGACCGCGACGGCGTCGAGGTCGTCCAGCTCTACCTGCACGACCCGGTCGCCTCCGTGGTCCAGCCGGTGCAGCGCCTGGCCGGTTACGTACGGGTCGAGCTCGCCGCGGGCGAGGCCGCCAGGGTGCGCGTGGGTGTCCCCGCCGACCTCGCCTCGTTCACGGGCCGCGACGGCGCACGCGTCGTGGAGCCGGGCGCGCTGGAGCTGCGGCTCAGCGCCTCCACGACCGACCCGCGCCTCACCGCCGAGGTGACGCTCACCGGCCCCGCGCGGAAGGTGGACCACACCCGCCGACTGCACGCCGCGTGGCAGGTGGAGACGGTCAAGGAGCACTGACCCTCCCGGGCAGCACCTGAACTCCGGAACCACCGACCAACCGAACATCTCAGCGCCGGAGCCCGGTTGCCCGTACGACGGGTGACCGGGCTCCGGCATGTCCGTGGACTGCGGGCACGCCCTGGGGCAGCACGTCCTGGCGGCTGCATGCCCGGAGGGCGGGGGCGACGGGGAGCCAAGGGACGGGGGCCGGCACGGCGCAACCTTGAGCCGGGGGCCTTGAGCCGGGGGCCTTGAGCCGGGGCCTTGAGCCGGGGGGGCGCCTTGACGGGTCGTACGAGCTGTACGAGCACCGGGAGCGGCGCGGACGCGGCGGGACCGGGCGGCACTCCGCCGGAGCGCGGCCGGTCCGTGGCCCTTCGGGCGGCCTCCGCCGGAGCATGACCGGACACCACCCGGCCGGCCACGCGAAGATGCCCGGTCGCCCCCCTCTGGAACGGGCGACCGGGCATCCGTGCGTGGGCCTTGCGGCCGTCTTCATCGTGCGGGTGCGGTGGTGATCGCGGGTGCGTCGGTGCTCAGGACGCGGTGGCGATCAGGCGCGGTGGTGATCAGGACGCGGTGCAGACGCTCACGGTGGGGGCGGCCGTGTTGCCGTTCGCCTGCACGGTGAACCCGAAGCTGGTCGAAGCCCCGGCGGCCAGGCTGCCGTTGTAGCTGGGCGTGACCGTCATGACCTTGCCGGTGCTGTCCCAGGCGGTCGTGCCGTTCCAGACTCCGGTGGTCGTCTGGTTGGCGCCGAGGGTGACCTTGACGCTCCAGCCGGTGATCGCGGCGGAGCCCGCCTTGATGGTCACCTGGCCGTTGAAGCCGCCGGACCAGGTCTGCGTCGCCGCGTAGGTGGCGGTGCAGGTCTTCGTGCCGGTGCCGGGGTCCGTGCCGCCGCCACCCGTACCGGGGTCGGTGGTGCCGCCGCCGGAAGTACCGCCGAGGGCCGTCAGGACCGCGGTGTAGGCGGCCTTCTTGCCGTAGTTGTCGTCGAAGAGCAGCGGGGTTCCGCTGGCTCGCCACGAGTACTTGTCCGGGATGCCCCAGACGGTGATCCCGGTGCAGCGGGTCACGGCGAGGCAGGCCTTGACGACGTTGCTGTAGCTGGTGGCCTGGGCGGTGCCGGAGCCCTCGATGTCCAGCTCGGTGATCTGCACGTCGACGCCGAGGTCGGCGAAGCGCTGGAGGTTGGCCTGGTAGTCGGACGGGACGGGCGAGTTGCTGTTGAAGTGGCTCTGGAAGCCCACGCAGTCGATCGGGACGCCCCGCGCCTTGAAGTCCTTCACCATGTTGTAGACGGCGGTGGACTTCGCGTTCACGCCGTCGGTGTTGTAGTCGTTGTAGCAGAGCTTCGCGGCGGGGTCGACGCTCCGGGCGGTCTTGAACGCCTCCTCGATGAAGCCGTCGCCCAGCTTGTCCTGGAAGGGCGAGGAACGCCGCGCGCCGCTGCTGCCGTCCTGGAACGCCTCGTTGACCACGTCCCAGGCGTAGATCTTGCCCTTGTAGTGGGTCATCACCTGGGTGATGTGGTTGTTCATGGCGGTGCGCAGGTCGGTGGCGGCGAGGCCGCTCACCCAGCTCGGCAGCTGGGAGTGCCAGACCAGCGTGTGGCCCCGCACCTTCATGTTCTTGCTCTGGGCGTGGCTGACGATCGAGTCGGCGTTGGAGAAGTTGAAGGTGTTGCGGGTGCCCTCCACGGCATCCCACTTCATCTCGTTCTCCGGCGTCACCGCGTTGAACTCGGTGTCGAGCGTGGTCGCGTAGCCCGACTCGCCAAGGTGGTTGGCGGCGACGGCCGTACCGAAGTAACGCCCCGAGCCGGCTGCCGCGGCGCCGAGGGTGGTGCCGGCGGCCTGGGCGCTGCCGGAGAGCGCGACGACTCCGGTGACGGAGACGAGGCCCGCTCCGCCGAGGGCGAGGGCCCTGCGGGCGAAGGTGCGGAACGGGGAGCGGATTCGCCCGCCCGCGTCGGACACGTTGATGGTCATGACTGCTTCTCTCTTCCGTGGTCGGACAGGGAGGAACTGACCGCCGGGGGACGGCCACGATCAGGGGCACGCGAGGCGAGCGCCATGCGCATGCCAAACATGGGGCGGGCCGGGCGCCGGGCGCGTATCCCGCGCGACGGGCCGTGGGCCGGGTGGGCCGGTGCGACGGCGTGGTCGCACCGGCCCGTGCCGGCCGGGTCAGTGCCGGCCGTTGCGGTGCGCGGCGGCGCGGAGGCCGTCGGCGAGCGCGGTGTAGGCGGGCTTGCGCACGAAGTTCTCGTCCATGATGTTCGCGGAACCCTGGCCCGAGAACGTGTCCGGAACCCACGAGTACTTGTCGCTGAAGCCCCAGACCGTGAAGGACTTGCAGCCCCGCACGGCGATGCAGGCGTCGAGCAGCCTGCGGTAGTCCTGGGCCTGGCGCGCCTGCTTGGTCTCGTCCACCGGCAGGGTCATCCGCACGTCGATCTCGGTGAACGCGGTCTGCAGACCGAGGGCGTCGAACCGGGCCAGGTTGTCGCCGACGTCGCCCGGGAAGCCGTACTGGATGTCCAGGTGACCCTGGATTCCCAGACCCTGGACGGGGACGCCCTGGGCGCGGAGCCTCTTGGCCAGGTCGTAGTAGGCGGTGGACTTGGCGTTCACGCCCTCGACGTTGTAGTCGTTCATGAAGAGCTTCGCCTTGGGGTCGGCCGCGTGGGCCCACTTGAAGGCGTCGGCGATGTAGGACGGGCCGAGCTTCTGCAGCCACAGCGAGTCCCGGTAGGTGCCGTCCTCGTCGAAGACCTCGTTGACGACGTCCCACTGGTAGATCTCGCCCTTGAAGTGGCGGACCTCGTCGGTGATGTGCTTCTTCAGGATGGCGCGGAGCTCGTTCGTGTCGATCGAGCCGTCCGCGACGCCCGAAGTGAGCCAGGCCGGCAGCTGGTTGTGCCAGACCAGCGTGTGGCCGCGCACCTCCTGGCCGTTCTTCTTCGCGAACCTGACCAGCTTGTCCGCCTGCGACCAGTCGTAGGTGCCGCGGGCCGGCTCGACGACCTCCCACTTCATGACGTTCTCGGCGGTCACCGAGCTGAACTCGGAGGCCACGTCGGCCCGGTAGGGGGCGTCGGTGGCGAGCGCGCTGGTGTCGACCGCCGTTCCGACGAGCAGGTCCGGACGCTCTGCGAGGGTACGCAGCGTCGCCTCGTGCCCACCGTGACGGGCGGGGGCCGCCTGGGCGGCCGTGCCGAGGGTCAGTGCGGCCACGGCACCGGTGGCGACGGCGAGGGCGAGTCGTCTGGACAGCATGGTGCAACTCCTCATAGGGGTGGGACCGGGGTGCGTCGCGCCGACCAGGACTCCGGTACGGCCCCTGATCTTCCGAAACTCTCTCGACAAGAAACAGGGGGCGCTCCGCCCGCCTCGCCACTCCGGGAGAGGGGACAACAGCCTGGACTTACGCGACCATTCAGGCACAAATCACCCTGCCGGGTTGTGCGCTGAGCCATTCGTCGGCGCTGAGACAGATCCTGGGGCATGTATTGCCGCCGAAACAATGGCGCGTCACAAACGAAACATTTTCGTTCGAGGCATCCCCGTCGAACATGGCGATTCGACGACCCCACGCCCCGGAATCCGGACACGGGCGACCTCCAGGCGGGCGCGCCCGCCACCGCACCGCGCCCCGCACCCCGCGCACTGCGCCCCGCGGGACGAGTCCGCCCGGCCGACCCGGGGGCGCCCCGGCCGACCCGGCCCCCTCGCCGGCACCGCCGCACTCCACTCCGCTCCTCCCGGCCCCGTCCGCCCGCGTACCCCCGCCCACGGCGGGTCACCGCGCGACCGCTCCGTGTGACGTGGCTAACTTTTGTGATTTCAGGCGGACTTGAGTCGTGTAACCCCCCACATACTGTGCTGAGTACGGGAGTTCACTTCGTCCGTGTTACGCCCGGTCGGTCCGGCGGCCCGGTCGCCCGCCTCGGCACTTCCAGCCCAACAGGCTTCCGCAGTACCAGAGATCACGAATGAGCCGGGATCGCGGTGGAAGTCTCCGTTGTGTCTGAACTTCACGGGAACTCCAGCGAAATAGCACGTGTGTGGATATCGTGCACCGAGCGATGGCGCATCCGTCGGTCCACGGGATCGACGGGTGCGCCGCGTTGTGGGGATGCAACTGTGACTGGGGGGTTCATGGGGCATGTCGAAACACCTGAATCTGACATATCCGGGCCCGTGGGACTGCGGCGTCTGCCACGCCCCCGCTCCACGGCACCCCGGAACCGTGCGACGGCTCTGGAACAGCTCTGGAGGGCCCCGACAGCACAGCGCGACCTGACTGATCACGCACGTCCCGGCCGGCGGGCCGGCCGCTGGGGTACGCCCCTCACGGTCCTGACCGAGACCGTGGGGATGGCCGTCCCCGCCTGGGCCGTCCTGTCGGCGCGGGGGCAGCCGGTGGCCCTGCCCACCGCCGCGATCGCGGCGCTCGTCTGGGCCGGGGTACGGGCCGTGCGCGGGCGCTGCACCACCGGACCGACGCGGAGCGCGGCCGGAGCGGCGGGGGTCCTGGGCGACTGGCTGGTCTTCGTCGGCCTGCTCGCCGTCGCCTGGGCCGTGGCCGGCGACGCCGTCGACCCGACCGCCGCTCTGGTGGCCGCCGTGCCCGGCGGGGCGGTGGCGGTCGTGGTGACCTCGGCCGTCCGGCGGCGGGCCCGCGCCACGCACCGCCGTCCGGCCCTGCGGGTCCTCGTCGTCGGTGACGCGTCCGGGGTGGACACCGTAGCGGGAGCCCTCGATCCCCGTACGCAGAAGGAGGGCTACGCCGTCGTGGCGGCCGTGCCCGTGGGGGCGGCGGAGCCGGAGCACGAGCTGCCGCTGACCGGGCGGCTCGGGGCCGACGGGGCGGACGACGACGTCTCGACCGTGCTCGCCGGGGCGTACGCGTACGACGTGGACCTGGTCCTGGTGGCGCCCGGGCCGCTGCTCTGCGGCGACCGGCTGCGCCGGCTCGGCTGGGGGCTGCACGACGGGGGCATCGCGCTCTGCGTGCTCTCCGCGCTCTCCGGCATCGCCACCTCCCGGGTCCACCCCGCCTCGGTCGCCGGGATGACGCTGCTGCACGTCACCCCGCCGCTGCGGCGGGGACCGCAGCCGGCGCTGAAGACGGTGCTGGACCGGTCCGGCGCGGTGTTCGGGCTGGTGCTGCTGGCGCCCCTGCTGCTGGCGGTGGCGCTGGGCGTGCGGCTCTCCTCGCGCGGGCCCGTCTTCCACCGGCAGATCCGGCACGGGCGGCACGACCGGCCGTTCACCATGTGGAAGTTCCGCACGATGGTGGTCGACGCCGAGTCCCGCAAGGCGGAGCTGACCGGGGCCAACGAGGTGGACGGCCCGCTGTTCAAGATGCGCCGCGATCCCCGGGTGACCGCGATCGGCCGGGCCCTGCGGCGTACCTCGATCGATGAACTCCCGCAGCTCTTCAACGTGTTGCGGGGTGACATGTCCCTGGTAGGCCCCCGCCCGCCGCTTCCCGAGGAGGCGGCCGACTACGACGACCGCGAGCGCAGACGCCTCGCGGTGAAGCCCGGGCTGACCGGCCTCTGGCAGGTCAGCGGCCGGTCCGACCTCTCCTGGCAGGAGTCGGTCGCGCTGGACCTCTGGTACGTCGACAACTGGTCGGTCTCCACCGACGTGAACCTGCTGGCCCGTACGGTGCGCGCCGTCACCGACGGTCGCGGGGCCTACTGAGTGACCGGAGTGGAGACCATGCGACCAGGGCGTGTTTCGAGAGTGGCGCCTGCCCTGCGGCGTCCGGCACGCGCGCTCGTCCGGGTGCCCCGCGCACGGCGGGGCACCGGGTCGTCCGGCTCACCCGAGGGCGGTGTCCCTCTCGCGCCACCAGGCGTAGGTCCCGGCGATGCCGTCCCGCAGCGAGATCTTCGGCGCGAAGCCGAGGGACGTCAGGCGCTCCACGTCCAGCAGTTTGCGGGGGGTGCCGTCGGGCTTCGAGGTGTCCCAGGCGATCTCGCCCTGATAGCCCGTCACATCACGCACGGTTTCGGCGAGTTCGCGGATGGTGAGGTCGTCGCCGCAGCCGACGTTGACCGGCTCGTCACCGTCGTACGAGGCGAGCAGGAGGGCGCAGGCCGCGGCCAGGTCGTCGACGTGCAGGAACTCGCGGCGCGGGGTGCCGGAACCCCAGAGGGTGACGGTGGGCGCCCCGTCGCGCTTCGCCTCGTGGAAGCGGCGGATGAGCGCGGGCAGGACGTGCGAGGTCGCCAGGTCGAAGTTGTCCCCGGGGCCGTAGAGATTGGTCGGCATGGCGCTGATGTACGAGGCGCCGTACTGCCTGCGGTACGACTGGGTCTGCACGATTCCGGCGATCTTGGCCAGCGCGTACGCCTCGTTGGTCGGCTCCAGGGGGCCGGTGAGCAGCGCGTCCTCGCTGATCGGCTGGGGGGCGTGCTTGGGGTAGATGCAGGAGGAGCCGAGGAACAGGAGCCGTTCGGTGCCGGCCGCGTGGGCGCCCGCGATCACGCTCAGCTGGATGCGGAGGTTGTCCTCCAGGAACTGCACCGGCCAGGTGCTGTTCGCCATGATCCCGCCCACCTTGGCGGCGGCCAGGACGACGGCGTCCGGCCGGATGTCCTTCAGATACGCCTCGGTCCGCGCACCGTCGCGCAGGTCGAGGAGGTCGCGGCCGCGGGTGAGGACCTCATGGCCGTCCGCGGTCAGGCGGCGGACCACCGCCGAACCGACCAGTCCGCGGTGACCGGCCACGAATATGCGTGCGCCGGGGCGCAGTAGAGGGCGATCGGATTCCTGGGGAAGGCCGGGGAGATCAGTCGTCATGGCTCGGATTGTGCCAGCAGAAGCCCGGCACCGCGCCCTTTTCATCGTAAACCACTCACTTTGTGCCATTCCGGGTATCAACCGCCGTTCAGGCGACCACAGAAGGGGGGAGTCATGGCCAAGACCGCACTCATCACCGGCGTGACCGGGCAGGACGGCTCGTACCTGTCCGAGCTGCTGCTCGACAAGGGCTACACGGTCCACGGGCTCATACGCCGTTCGTCGAGCTTCAACACCGAGCGCATCGACCACATTTACCAGGGGCCCGAGGAGGCGGACCGCTCCTTCGTACTGCACCACGCGGACCTCGCCGACGGTGTGGCACTGGTGAACCTGCTGCGCGAGATCCGGCCCGACGAGGTTTACAATCTCGGCGCCCAGTCGCACGTCCGGGTCTCCTTCGACGCCCCCCTCTACACCGGGGACGTCACCGGACTCGGCGCGATCCGGCTGCTGGAAGCGGTGCGTGCCAGCGGTATCGACACCCGCGTCTACCAGGCGTCCTCGTCCGAGATGTTCGGCTCCACCCCTCCCCCGCAGAACGAGGAGACGCCGTTCCACCCGCGCAGCCCGTACAGCGTGGCCAAGGTGTACGCGTACTGGGCCACGGTCAACTACCGTGAGGCGTACGGGATGTTCGCGGTGAACGGCATCCTGTTCAACCACGAGTCCCCGCGCCGGGGCGAGACCTTCGTGACCCGCAAGATCACCCGGGGGGTGGCCCGCATCAAGGCCGGACTCCAGGACCGGCTGCACCTGGGGAACCTGGACGCGGTACGCGACTGGGGGTACGCCCCCGAGTACGTGGACGCGATGTGGCGGATGCTCCAGCGCGACGTCCCCGACGACTACGTGGTGGCGACCGGTGAGGGGGTCAGCGTCCGGCAGTTCCTGGAGCACTCCTTCGCCCATGCCGGTCTGGACTGGCGCGAGCACGTGCGGTACGACCCGAAGTACGAACGCCCCAGCGAGGTGGACGCGTTGATCGGTGACGCCTCGAAGGCGGAGGAGCTGCTCGGCTGGAAGCCGGAGGTGCGGTCCATGGAGCTGGCGCGCATCATGGTCGACGCGGACGTCCGGCTGCTGGAGGCGCAGCTCAGCGGCGCGGCCGTGCGGGTGGACCGGTGAGTGCGCCACGCCGCCCCGGCGCCCGGTGGCGGCGGGGCGGGGCGGGCGCGGCCGCGCTGGCGCTGGCGGCGGGGGCGCTCTCCGCCTCGGCGGCGGGTGCTCCGCCGGCCGCGGCGCTGACCGCGCCGGTCGGGTTCACCGCCGACAACCTGTCCACCTACCAGACCAACGGCATCGTGTGGGCGCTGGCGGAGGCGAACGGGGTCGTCTACGCGGGCGGCACCTTCTCGCAGATCCGGCCCGCCGGGGTGGCGGCGGGCGGTACGGGTTCGGCGGCGGCGGTGAACTTCGCGGCGTTCAACGCGGCGACCGGGGCTCCGGCCGGCTGCTCGCTCTCCTTCACCCGCAGCAGCGGCACCGCCACGGTGAGGGCGTTGGCGCTCTCTCCGGACAAGTCAATCCTGTACGTGGGTGGTTGGTTCAACGCGGTCAACGGGACGACCAGAAACGGGCTGGTCGCGATCAACACCGCCACTTGCACGGTGCGTTCGGGGTTCGCACCGAACTTCGGCGCTACGGTGCGGGCGCTGGACGTGGCGGCGGACGGCACGGTGTACGCGGGCGGTGACTTCCAGACGGTCAACGGGAGTGCCCGGCGCTTCTTCGGGGCGGTGACCCCGGCGGGCGCGCTGACCGCGTGGAACCCGGACGCGGACGACCCCGGGCGGGCCCTGAAGGTCACACCGGACGGTGCTTCGGTGCTGATCGGGGGCGACTTCACCACGGTCGGCGGCACCGCGACGCACGCGCTCGCGGTGGTGGACGCGGCCTCCGGCGCGCTCACCCACCCCTACCCGAACGGTTTCGTCCCGGCGTCCGCGGTCATCAAGGACATCGTCACGGACCAGGCTTCCGGTGGCTGGTACGTCGCGGGCGAGGGGATGGGGGGCAACTCCTTCGACGGGCGCATCGCCATGGAGCTGGACGGGTTCGGCCAGCGCTGGCGCGACACCTGCCAGGGTGCCACCCAGGCGCTCCGGGTCCACCGGGGCGTGCTGTACGCGGGCAGCCATGTGCACGACTGCTCCACCATGGGCGAGTTCCCGAACCAGGTGCGCAAGCATCTGACCGCCCAGTCGGTGGACGGTCCGGCGATGCTGGGGTGGCTGCCGGACACCAATGACGGCATCGGGGAGCCGGTCGGGCCGCGCGCGCTGACCGTGTCGAGCCGGGACGGGCGCGACTTCCTCTGGGTGGGCGGCGAGTTCACCACCGTCAACGGGGCGGCCCAGCAGGGGCTGACCCGGTTCGCCAACACCCCGGACACGGGTGCGCCCGCCGTACCGGTGGTGAGCGTCTCCTCGCCCCGGGCGGGGCAGGTGAGGGTCGGCTGGCGTTCCTCGCTCGACCTGGACGACTCCTCGCTGACCTACCGGGTCTACCGCGACGGCGCGGCGGCCCCGGTGTACACCACGACGAGCTCCTCGCTCTTCTTCAGCCGTCCGCAGCTGACCTTCACGGACACGGACGTGGTGGCCGGGCAGACGTACTCCTATCGGGTCAGCGCGAGCGACGGCACCAACACCAGCGCCCAGTCCGCCGCCGTCTCCGTCACCGCGGCGTCCTCGGCGTCACCGTACCGGGAGAAGGTGCTGGCCGACGGCGCCGAGCTGTACTGGCGGTACGACGAGGCGGGCGGGGCGTTCGCCGCGGACGCCTCGGACGGGCTCGACGGGGGCGTGTACGTCAACGCGCCGACGTACCGGGCGGCGGGGGCGGTGGCCGGTTCGACCGCGCTGGGCGTCAACGGCACGGACGAGTACGTCTACAGCGACCGGCTGCACCACTCCACCTCGCCGTCGCCGTACTCGGTCGAGACCTGGTTCCGTACGACCTCGACGACCGGGGGCCGGATCGTCGGCTTCGGCAACAACATCGGCGTCGACACGGGCCACACCAGCACCATCTCCGACAAGATCGTCTACCTGACGGACGTCGGACGGCTCGCCTTCGGGGTCCAGACCGGCAGCAGCAGCACCCGGCCGACCATCACCACCCCCGGCAGCTACAACGACGGCGCCTGGCACCACGTGGTCGCCACCCAGGGCCCGGCGGGCATGGTGCTGTACGTGGACGGCGCGGTGGCCGGCACCAACGCGGCGACCGGGAACCGTTCGTACGACGGGTACTGGCGGGTCGGCGGGGACGCGATGAACAACGCCTGGCCGAACCGTCCGACCAGCACCTACCTCGCGGGGCAGGTGGACGAGACCGCGGTCTACCCGACCGCCCTGACCGCGGCGCAGGTCGCCGCCCACCACGACCTCGCGGACGCCCCGCCCGTGCCCGGCGACGGCGGTGGGGACGGGGGTGACGGCGGTGCGGACACCACGGTCACGCTCACCCCGGTGGAGGACGCCTACGTCAACGGCGTCGCCCCGAACACGAACTACGACGACAGCCAGCTCGCCTCGCGCGGCACCACCGCGTACGTGGGCTACCTCCGGTACGACCTGCCGGCGGCCCCCGCCGGGCAGGTGCTCAAGGGTGCCCGGCTCGACTTCCGCACCTCCTCGGACTCGACGGCGGGTTCCGCCGAGAGCCACCGGGTGGTGCCGGTCACCGGCGCCTGGACCGAATCGACGGTCACCTACAACACCCGGCCGGCGCTCGGTGCGACCGTGCTGGGGACCATCACCGGCGCTACTGCCGTGTCCACCGGCTACTCGGTGGCACTGGACGCGTCGTCCCTGGGCGGGGCCCTCGGCTCCACCACCTCACTCGCCCTGACCAACACCGGTACGGACAGCCTCCGTATCTGGTCGAGCGAGGTCACCACCGCGGCCTACCGGCCGCAGCTCGTTCTCACCTTCGGAGCTGAATGATGAACGGACGTACGGGGCGGAGATCCGCCGGACGTGGCCGTAAGCGCGCCGCTTCCGCCGCTCTCTGCCTGCTGGGCGGGGCCCTGACCGCGACCGCGGCCGGGGCCTCCCCGGCGGCTTCGCTGACGCCGCCGGTGTCGATCACCGCCGACGACCTCTCCACCTGGCAGACCAACGGCATCGTCTGGTCGATGGCCGCGACCGACGACACGGTCTACGCCGGGGGCACCTTCTCCACGGTGCGCCCGCCGGACGCCGCCGCCGGCACCTCGGAGACACCCGCGGTGAACTTCGCCGCCTTCGACGCGGCGACCGGCGCGCCGAACGGCTGCTCCCTGTCGTTCACGCTCTCCTCGGGCACCGCGACCGTACGGGCCCTCACCCTCTCGCCGGACGGCGCGACGCTGTACGCGGGCGGGCAGTTCGGGTCGGTGAACGGTGTCGGGGTCAGCAACATCGTGGCGATCGACACGGCGACCTGCACCCCGCGCAACGACTTCAAGATCGCCGTCTCGGCGACCGTCCGCGCCATCGCCGTCACGGACGACACCGTGTACTTCGGCGGTGACTTCAACAGCGTGGGCGGCCAGACCCGCCAGAAGTTCGCCGCCGTCACCACCGGCGCCGACCTGCTGCCCTTCACCGCCAACGCCGACGAGGTGGCCCGCGCGGTCGAGGTGACCCCGGACGGCCAACACGTGGTGCTCGGAGGTGACTTCTTCACCGTCAACGGCACCACCTCGCACGCGCTCGCCGTGGTGGACGCCACCACCGGGGCGGTGACGACCGCCTATCCGGGCTTCATCCCCAACACCTCCACGGTGCAGGACATCACCACCGACGCGACCGGCTTCTACACCGCCAACGAGGGCACCGGCGGTGGGGTGTTCGACGGACGCATCGCCCTGGACCTGGACGACTTCCAGCAACGCTGGCGGGACACCTGCCTGGGCGCGACCCAGGCGGTCCTGGTCCACTCGGGCGTGCTCTACAGCGGCAGTCACGCCCACGACTGCGCCAGCATGGGCGAGTTCTCCGACCAGCCGCGCCACCACCTGCTGGCGCAGTCGGTGGACGACCCGAAGCTGCTGCCGTGGGCACCCGACACCAACGACGGCATCGGTGAACCGGTCGGCCCCCGGGTGATGGCACAGACCGACACCGGCGGCCACCACTACCTGTGGGTGGGCGGCGAGTTCACCACCGTCAACGGGGCGGCCCAGCAGGGGCTGACCCGGTTCGCGGACGGACCCGACACGGGCGCGCCATGGGTGCCCAACGTGCAACTGTCGACCGTCGTGCCGGGGCAGATCGACGTCAACTGGCAGACCAGCTCCGACACCGACGACGGGCTGCTGACCTACCGCATCTACAAGGACGGTGCCAGCACACCGGTGTACACCACCACCGGGAACTCAATCTTCTGGGACCGGCCGCAACTGCGCTGGACCGACACGGCCGTTGCCGCCGGTGAGACGCACTCGTACCGGATCACCGCGAGCGACGGCACCAACACCAGCGCCAAGTCCCCCGCCCTGTCGGCCACCGTGGCCTCGGCGGCTGAGGCGTACCCGGCGAAGGTACTGGCCGACGGCGCCTCGCTCTACTGGCGTTACGACGAGGGCACCTCGACCTTCGCGGCGGACACCGGGGCCGGGCTGGACAACGGCTTCCTGCGCAACGCCCCGTCCTACCGGCAGACCCCGGCCGCCATCGCGGGCGCCTCCACGGCCATCGGGTTCAACGGCACCGACGAGTACGCGTACAGCAACCGCAGGCACGCCAAGCCGGGCGCCTTCTCCGTCGAGACCTGGTTCAAGACGACCACGACCAAGGGCGGCAAGCTCATCGGCTTCGGCAACCTGACGATGCAGAACAGCACCAACTACGACAAGCACGTCTACATGACCAACGACGGGAAGTTGGTGTTCGGCGTCCACGACGGCTCCACGCGCACCATCACCACCCCGGCCGCCTACAACAACGGCGCGTGGCACCACGTCGTCGCCACCCAGGGCACGGGCGGCATCGCCCTCTACGTGGACGGTGTGCTGCGGGCCTCCAACGCCTCCTACAAGACCAACCAGAACTTCGAGGGGTACTGGCGGGTCGGCGGCGACAGCCTCAGCGGCTGGCCGTCCGCCCCGACCAGCACCTTCTTCGCCGGTCAGCTCGACGAGACCGCCGTCTACCCGACGGCGCTGAGCGGTACGCAGATCGCCGCGCACTACGCCCTCAGGACGGGCTGATGAGGAACCCGCTCCTGGCCGGCGCCGCCGTCGTCATCCTGACGGCGGCGCTGGCCGCGTGCGGCTCGTCCCACGACGGGAACGACCCCGAGGCCGCGGCGGCACCCCGCCCCGCGGCCTCCGGGCCCTCCGTCGCGGGACCCACGGCCGCCGCACCGACGGACGACGCGAAGTCCGGGGCTTCGGAGGCTTCCGGGGCTTCGGAGGCTTCCGGGGCTTCGGGGGCTTCCGGGGCTTCGGGGGCTTCCGGGTCGGACGCCGCACCCGCACCGGACGCCACCGGCCCCAAGGTCCCCACCGACGAACTCACGCCCGCCACCGGCACGTTCACCAAGAAGGAGAAGGAGTACCTCACCGACCGGGTGCCCAAGGGCATGGACCCGGCCGCCGTCCTCCAGACCGGCCAGGAGACCTGCGACAAACTCGACTTCCTGGTCAAGGCCGACCGCCGGATCGCCGTCGGCTCGATCGTCACCGGCGAAGTGCCCGACGCCGCACCCGCCGTCGCCCACCTCTGCACCGGACACCAGGACCTCGTGGACGAGGCCGCGCTCGGCTACGCCGACGGCACCCACACCGGCGAGGAACTCCGCCCCGGCGTCTACCGCTCGGTCTCCCCCACCCCCGCCTGCACCTGGCGGACCGAAGGAGCCGGCGGCAAGGTGCTCGACCAGGGTTCCTCCGCGAGCGGTCAGCCGGTGCGGATCACCCTCCCCGCCGCCGCCCGCACCTTCACCTCCACAGGCTGCTACGCCTGGCTGCCCGAAGGAGACAAGAGTTGAGCAAGCTGCCCATCGCCGTGGCGATCCCCACCAAGAACGAGGGCCTCAACATCGCCGAGGCGGTCAACTCCGTACTCGGCCACTTCGAGGCGGTCGTCGTGGTGGACTCGCACAGCACCGACGACACGGCGAAGATCGCCGCCGAGTGCGGCGCCGAGGTGGTCGAGTACACCTGGGACGGCGGCCACCCCCGCAAGAAGCAGTGGTGCCTGGAGAACGTGCGCACCGACATCGACTGGATCCTGGTCCTGGACGGCGACGAACGCCTCAGCCCCGGACTCCTCGCCGAACTCCGCGAGATCTTCGTCGACCCCGCCGCACCGAAGCCCGCCGCGTACGACATCCCGCTCGGCTACTGGTTCTCCGGCAAGCGGCTGCGCCACGGCTACACCATCCGCAAGCGCTCCCTGACCGACCGCACCCGCTGCGCCTACCCGGAGGTCGGCGACCTCGCGGCCCCCGGCATCGGCGAGGTGGAGGGCCACTACCAGCCCGTCGCCGACTCCGCCCAGGCGCTGCGGAACCCGATCGAGCACCAGGACCTCGACCCGGTGACCGCGTGGTTCGAGCGCCACAACCGGTACTCCGACTGGGAGGCCTGGCTGGAGCACCACCCCGACGTCAAGGAGCAGGTACGCCGGGTCAAGTCCCGCCAGGGCCAGCTGTTCCACAAGGCGCCGTTCAAGCCACTGGTGTCGTTCGCGTACATGTACGTCTACCGGCGCGGGTTCCTGGACGGCCGGGCGGGGCTGGACTTCGCCCTGGCGATGAGCTTCTACCGGTGGCAGATAGCGCTCAAGTCACGGGAGAAGCCTCGGGGGTGAGGCGAGTCGCAAGGCTGAGCTCTCGGTCTCCACCAACGCACAGATTCCCGGAGCGAACGTTCGCGCGGAGCTCCGTCACCCCAGCGGCCCCGCCGGAATAAATTCCCGCGGGGCCGTCGAGATACATGGAGACCTATTCACTTCGAATCAACGGCAGTCCCACACAGCCGTTTTATGGAGCCTGTATTGCGCTGCTATCGAAGGCGACAACCAACGATTCCGACCCTTCGGTCAGATAGTCGTGCTCCGGGAAGTAGTCCACATGCAGGTGATCACCCTGAACCGCATCCAAAGCGAAGCCTTCGATGTTCTCAGCAAGGAGGTAAAGGGATTCCAGTCTGCCGATAAAATTCAGAGACTCAGCCCCTTCGGAATAATAGACCCTGATCTTCCCACTCGCTTGGTGAACTTCGATCCGCAACAAGGACCTGCTGTAGGGGAAAGGATCCGGTGCCCGCACCAGGAGCGCCTCCCCCTCACCTTTCCTGAGCTTCTGACCCAGAGCCAGCAGCTCGGATCGGCTTCCGGACAGTTCCAATTCGCTTGTCGAATCGCTGCGCAATACCTTCAGCACTACATTCTCCGTCAGTCACCTACGACCAGTAGTCGCCCGGCCGGATCGTGGATGGAATAATACCGGTGTGCGGATCTTTCAGCGGACCCTTCGTAACCGTTTTCCCGTTGATCTGAGTCTCCAGGTTCAGATGCGGTCCCAATTTCTGCACGTGAGCACTATTGGGATTCACATCGAACCGCGCAATCTTTCGGACTGCGTTACCGGACCCGTCGACCATCACGTTCATAAACTGAACTGCGCCGCTACCGGACCGCACTACAGTTGCATTGTCACCAACGTGCGACACGGCGCGATTGATAGCCTCTTCCATCGTGATATCACAGTTGTGGACGAGTAGCGGCGTGTCGCCCGCCAATACATAGTACGCGTGAATGTCCGTGACGGTGAGATCGTGCGTCAGTTGCGGCTTGGTGTAGTGGCGGACTCCAGTGACCTGGACGCGGCTGCCAGCACTCGTGTGGAGCCACTGGCCCACCTGGATATCACCAGCAACGACCCACTTATGGAGTTCCGTAACCCAGAAAGGGTGGGTATCGGTTGCGATGATTGACGAATATTCGCCTCCATCACGAATGCTCACTTCAGTGAAATCCTTGTCGCCCACCGTAGTGATGGTGTCAGCAACAGGCCTTTCGGTCGTTTTTCCGGTTTCCACGTCGGTAGTGACAACCTCATCACCGACCTCTACATCCTCGATGGCTTTGTGCGTGCCATCTGCCAGGAGGACACCCGTTCCGGGGAGGAAGCTGTGACAGCCGAATATTACTTTCGCTATCTTGGGTGCCGCTGCGGCAAGCGCTTCGCCTCCTGCCCCTCCTGCCGCTCCAAGTACCGCGCCGGTGGTCATGTCGCCGAAGACACCAGCGACGCTGTGGTCGGCGTCGGGTGTCATCCAGTTGCCGACGGCGCCGCCTGCCGCACCGGCTATGGCTCCACACTGGGTGGCCAGGGCGAGGCTGGCTCCGCCGGTCTCCACAGCGGTGGCGCCTGAGACCGCGTAGCAACCAGCACCGACGACAACCTCAGTGCCCAGCTGGACGAGGAAGACCTTGTTGTCATCTACCCATTCAGTTGTGTTGTCCCAACCCGTTTCGATGACCGAGCCAACACCCGTGACAGCGCCCTTGAGCCGGCACTTGAAATTGCAGTCCTTGTCCTTCTTCCCTCCATCTCCATTGTCGCTGCCACCTCCATTGCCGCTGCCACCTCCATCGCTGCTGCCGGGACTGTAAAACGTTCGGCTCTGTTCCGTAGTCGGTGGTGACGGCAGGTGACAGGCGTCGTTGATGCTATATGCGAGATGTCAACTCCCTTGATGCAGTGGTGTTTTCAGGACTCTCGGCGCTGGTCATCGAGGATGTGGTGGATGACGGCCAGGTAGTCCGGGTGCTCGCCCGGACCCGTGATGTTCCGGTGCCCTGCCCGGTATGCGGGGTGCCGACGGAGAAGGTGCACGGGTATCACGTTCGGACGTTGGCGGATGTGCCGGTCGATGGCCGCCGGGTCGTAGTACGCGTCCGGGTGCGGCGCCTGGTCTGCCCGGTCCTGGGCTGCCGGCGACAGACCTTCCGCGAGCAAGTCCCTGGGCTGATCGAGCGCCTTCAGCGCCGCACCACGCGCCTGACCAGCCAGGTCTCCGAGGTGGTCAAGAAGTTATGCGGCCGGGCGGCCTCCCGTCTCACCCGGTACCTGGCCACGCCCCTCTCCTACGCCACCGCCCTGCGCCTGCTGCGGCGCATCCCCCGGCCGGCGGTGCGCGTCCCACGGGTGATCGGGGTCGACGACTTCGCCCTGCGCCGCCGCCACCGCTACGCCACGATCATCATCGACGCCGAGACCGGGAAACGCGTCGATGTCCTGCCCGACCGCGAAGCCGCCACTTTGGCCGCATGGCTGCGAGGGAAGGACGAGGTCGAGGTCGTGTGCCGGGACGGCTCAGCCACCTACGCCGAGGCAATCCGCCGGGCTCTGCCGGAGGCGGTGCAGGTCAGCGACCGCTGGCACCTGTGGAAAAACCTGTGCGACAAGGTCCTGGCCGAGGTCCGCGCTCATGCCCCCTGCTGGGCCACCGCCAACCCACCCCGTCCCGGCGGCGCCCATGAGCAGACCACCCGCGAACGCTGGCACAAAGTCCACACCCTCCTCGGACAGGGCGTCGGCCTGCTCGAATGTGCCCGCAGACTGGGCCTCGCCCTGAACACCGTCAAACGCTACGCCCGCAGCCCCGAACCGTCCGCCGACCGCATCGCCCCCCGCTACCGGCCCACCCTGGTCGACCCCTACCGTGACCACCTGCGCCGGCGCCGGTCCGACGATCCGGCTGTCCCCGTCACCCACCTCCTGCACGAGATCAGGGAACTCGGCTTCACCGGCAGTGCCAACCTGCTGGTCCGCTACCTCAACCAGGGTCGCGCCGAAGGCGACCGTCCCGTGACAACCACCCGTCACCTCGCCCGGCTTCTGCTCACCCGCCCCGAACGCCTACGGACCAAGGACACCGACGTGCTCGGATCCCTCACCGCGGTCTGCCCGGAGATGACCGTACTCGCGCGGCTCATCGGCGAGTTCGCCAGGCTCCTGACCCCGGCCAAGACCAACAACGACAAGCTCACCGAGTGGATCACCACTGTCCGCAGCGTCAACCTGCCCTCCCTGCACAGCTTCTGCAACGGGCTCGAACTCGACCGCGCCGCCGTGAACGCCGGGCTCACTCTCCCCTGGAGCAACGGCCGCACCGAAGGCGTCAACACCCGAACAAAGAGGATCATGCGCCAGATGCACGGACGAGCAGGATTCGACCTCCTCCGCCACCGCACCCTGCTGAGCACATAGGCACCCAACGTCACCACCGACTACGAAACAGAGCCGCTCGTTTGACAGACCCCACGTACGACTCAGACCGGCTCCCGCGTCGAGGCCCTCCGCAGCAGCGTGGCCGGTACCAGCCGATGCAGGGGCAGGTCCCCGGCCACCGCGCCGCCGCCCTGGACGAGCTCTATCAGGAGCTGCGCCGCCTGCTTGCCGATCTCCTCGGGCGCCAGGTCCAGCGCGGTGAGCGCGGGGCGGGCGCTGCGGGCGAACTCGCCGTCGGCGCCGACGACGATCTGGACGTCCTCGGGTACGCCGAGGCCCAGTTCGCGACAGACGGCGAGGGTGGCGAACCCGAACTTCTCCATGACGACGTAGAGCGCGTCGGGGCGGTCCGGCCGGTCGAGGAGCCGGCGGGCGGCGTCGGTGGAGTCGGTACCGGGTTCCGCGCGGTCCATCAGGACGGGGTTCCCGGTGCGGGCGCACCAGTCGCGGTAGGCGCGGGCCGCGTCCTCGTCGTAGGACTGGCCGGTCGATCCCGTCAGCAGGCCGATCCGGCGGGCGCCGGTGGCGGCGAGGTGATCGAAGGCGGCCATGGCGCAGGTGGACAGTTCGTTGTCGACCCAGGAGAAGGCGTCCTTGCGGGCCAGGTCGCGGCCGGTGGTGACGACCGGGACGCCCATGCCGGAGAGCCGGGTGAGCAGCGGGTCGTCGGTGAGCGGGTCGATGACGATCGTGCCGTCCAGCGGCAGCGACTCGAAGGGGCGGCCGTCGAGCGAGGGCGGGACGAGCACGAGGGAGTAGTCGTGGGCCATCGCCGTCCAGGTGGCGGCGTTGACGATCTTGACGAAGTACTCGATGTCGGTGACGCCACCCTCCACGGCGGAGCGGTGCGTCAGGCCGAGCAGTCCGGTGCGGGCGCCGCGCAGCCCCCGCGCGTTGGGGTTGGCGCGATAGCCGATCTCGGCGGCGACCGCCAGCACGCGCTCCCGGGTCTCGGCGCCGACCCGGCCGACGCCGTTGAGGGCGTGCGAGGCGGTGGTGGCCGAGACGCCGGCGCGGCGGGCCACCTCGCGCAGCCCGCCCGTCTTCGCCGCGCCGCCGGTCTTCGTGGCGCCGCCCGTCTTCGTGGCGCCACCGGTCTTCGTGGCGCCGCCGGTCTTCGCAGCGCCGCCCGTCTTCGCCTCGCCGCCCGTCTTCGCAGGGCCGGAGGTGCGGGGCTTGCGGGAGGTGCCGCGCGGGTCCGGCTCTGTGACGTCTGACATGGCGGCGAGCTTACCGGTTGACTGCCAAAACGTTTAGGCAGTACGGTCCGGACCATTGCCAAAACGTTTACGCACTCCCTTGCGGAGTGTTGCCAAAACGTTTTGGCAACCCGTGCGGTGCGCCGGGTCCCCCGCCCGAGCCGCGCCGCGCGGCCCTCGCCGTACCGCTCCACCCCCTCCCCCGTAGCACCATCCCCGCACACCGTCGTGCGGTCACCCGGCTCGCGCCGGGCTCCCCGTACATCCCTCGTCCCGTCCCTCCAGGCCGGGACGCAAGTCCGCAAAGGACGTCTGCCGACCATGGCCGAGGCCACCGCCACCGCCCCGCCCGGATCCACCGACCACGCCGACCACGCTGCCGACCGGACACCCCCGTCGTCCCAGACGTCCGTCTTCACGGTCGAGCAGCGGGGCATCGACGCCGTCCCCGCCGCCGAACGCCAGGGCGGCCCCGGCCGCCTCTTCGGGCTGTGGGCCGGTACGAACACCACCGTCTTCACCGTCGTCTACGGGGCGCTGGTCGTCTCCTTCGGCCTGTCGTTCTGGTACGCCGTCGCGCTGATCGTGGTCGGCAACATCCTGGGCTTCACCGTCACCGGCCTGACCAGCCTCCAGGGCCCGCGCACCGGTACCTCCACGCACTCCGTCTCCCGGGCCTCCTTCGGGCCGAACGGCGGACGGCTGCCCGCGCTGCTGAGCTGGGTGATGCTGGTCGGCTTCGAGGCGGGCGGCATGGTCCTCATCGTGCTCGCCGGGCTCGCGCTCCTCGACCAGGCGGGCGTCTCCACGGGCACCCCGCTGAAGCTGGTGACCATCGCGGTCGCGGCCGGGCTCCAGATGCTCCTGCCGCTCTCGGGCTACCACCTGATCATGAAGGTGCAGAAGTACTTCGCCTGGATCTTCGCCGCGATGTTCGTCGTCATGGCGTTCCTCGTCTTCCCGAAGGCGGACTTCGCCACGCACGGCGCCGCCCCCTCGGTGGTGACGATCTCCCTGGTCCTGGCCATGGTCACCGCCTCGGGCGGGCTGTCCTGGGCGGACATGGGCAGCGACTACTCGCGCTACCTCCCGGCCGACGCCGCGCCTCGCAAGGTGTTCTCCTGCGCCGCGCTGGGCGGCATGGTGCCCAACATCGCGCTGCAGATCCTCGGCGCCGCCGTGGCCACCGCGACCACCAACGCCGCCGACCCGATCTCGGGGCTCCCGGAGGTCCTGCCCGGCTGGTTCGTCACTCCGTACCTGCTGCTCGCGATCGTGTCGCTGCTCGCGGTGAACACCACCGACATGTACTCCTCCGGCCTGAACCTGCTGGCCGTCGGCCTCCCGGTGAAGCGGTGGATGGTCGTCTTCATCGACCTGACCCTGTGCACCGCGATCACCCTGTGGGCCGTGTTCTCCTCGGACTTCTACACCCTGCTGTCCAACTTCCTCAGCCTGATCGTGCTCTGGCTCGGCCCGTGGGCCGCCGTCTACCTCACCGACTGGGCGCTGCGCCGCGGCCGCTACCACGTGCCCTCGCTCTTCCCCCGGGAGACCGGGAGCAAGGGCGTCTACTGGCACAAGGGCGGGGTCCGCCCGGCCGGCCTGATCGCGGTGCTCCTCGGCTTCGGGGCGGCGGTGCTCTGGGTCGACTCCACGGTGTTCGTCGGCCCGCTCTCCGACGCGGCCGGCGGCCTGGACCTGTCGGTCTTCGCCGGCGCCCTCGTCGCGGGCGCCGTCTACTGGCTGCTCGCCCGCCGCACCGTACGCGCCGAGGCCGAGCTCGTCCTGGACGCCTGAAGCCCGGACGCCCGGGCCTCGGACGCCTGAAGCCCGGACGCCTGAAGCCTGGACTCTCGGGCCTCGGGCGCCTGAAGCCCTCATCCCTCGCACATGCACCCCCCTGCACGTGCCCCCTCCCCCACCCCTCGTACGCGCCCTGGAGCGAACCCATGAACCACCCCAGCCTCCGCAGCCTCATCGACGCCTCCGAAGGGGTCGTCAAGGCCGACCGGATCATCAAGGGCGGGCAGCTCGTCAACGTCCACACCGGCGAGATCTACCCGGCCGACGTCGCGATCACCGGCGAGCGCGTGGCCGCCACCGGCGACGTCAGCGCGTACGAGGGGCCCGACACGGAGATCGTCGACGCCACCGGCAAGTACCTCACCCCGGGGCTCATCGACGGCCACCTCCACCTGGAGTGCTCCAAGCTCTCGGTGACGATGTTCGCGGACGCGGCTGTCCGCTTCGGCACCACCTCGGTGATCTCCGGTCTCGACCAGTTCCTCGTCGTCGCCGGTCTCGAAGGGGTGCGCGAGGCACTGCGGGAGGCCGACGCGAGCCCGATGAAGATCTTCTGGGGCGCGCCGTTCAAGACCCCGTACACCCTGCCCGAGACCACGGTCGGGTTCTCCTTCGGGCCCGAGGAGCACGAGGAGACGCAGGGCTGGGCCGAGTGCTTCGGCGTGTGGGAGACAGTCGCGGAGTTCGTCCTCAACCGTGACGAGAAGGTGCTGCGCGCCCTCGAACTCGCCCACCGCAACCGGCTGCCGATCTTCGGCTGCGCCCCGATGGCCGCGCAGACCACCATCAACGCGCTGTCGGCGGCGGGCGTCCGCCTCGACCACGAGAGCTACACCGCCGAGGAGGCCCTCCAGAAGCTGCGGGCCGGCATGTCGCTGCTCATCCGCGAGTCCTCGGTCGCGCACTTCATGAACGAGAACGTGCGCACCGTCACCGAGTTCGGCGCCCAGTCCCGGCACGTCGGGTTCTGCACCGACGACATGCACGTCGCCGACATCATCCGCGAGGGCCACCTCGACAAGCTGGTCCGGATGGCGATCAAGGCCGGTGTCCGCCCGGTCGAGGCGATCCAGATGGCCACGCTGAACTGCGCCGAGATGTACCGCATCGACCACCTCGTCGGCTCGATCACGCCCGGCCGCTTCGCGGACGTCCTGATCGTCGACTCCCCCGAGTCCTTCCAGGTGGAGCGGGTGTTCGCGCGCGGTGAGCTGGTCGCGGAGAACGGCCGCACCCTGCGCGCCCCGCAGCCGCCCGTACGCACCCCGGCGCTCTCCCCCGCCTTCCGGGTGGCCCCGCTCGCGCCGGAGGGCGTCGGCATCGCCGCCGAGGGCGACGAGGCCCGGGTGCTGGTCGTGGAGATGGACCGCACCGTCCCGTTCGTCCGCAAGGGCGTCGAGATGACGCTGCCGGTGGTCGACGGCACGGTCCGCGCCGACCTCGCGCAGGACGCGCTGTACGTCACGGTCTCCGAGCGGTACGGCAAGAACGACGGCGCCACCGTCACCGCGATGATCAACGGGTTCGGGCTGCGGTCGGGCGCCATCGCCTCCTCGGCCGCCCCCGACGACAACAACATCGTCTGCGTCGGCGCGGACCGGGCCGACATGGCCCTGGCGGTGAACCACCTCTCCGAGCACGGCGGCGGCCAGGTCGTCGTGGACGGCGGTGTGATCAAGGAGTTCCTGCCGCTGCCGGTGGCCGGGATCGTCGCCGATCTCACCCCGGAGGAGATGGCCGACGCTGAGGACCGCCTGGAGGCGGCGTCCCGCGCGCTCGGCTGCGAACTCCCCTCGGCGTTCGGCTACTTGATCTTCCTGGAGATCACCGCGATCCCCGAGTACGCCGTCACCGACCTGGGTGTCGTCAGCTACCACACCCAGGACGTCGTCGACATCCTGCTTCCCGCCGCCAACTGACCCGTCCCCACCGAGGAGATCGCCATGACCGAGACCGTCACCGTGGACCCCTTCGTCGCGGGTCTGCCCAAGTGCGAACTGCACCTGCACATCGAGGGCACCCTGGAGCCCGGACTGAAGTTCGCGCTCGCCCGCCGCAACGGCGTCGAGCTGCCGTACGCCGACGAGGCCGCGCTCCGCGAGGCGTACGACTTCGACGACCTGCCCGGCTTCCTCGCCGTCTACTACGAGGGCATGTCCGTGCTCCGTACCGAGGCGGACTTCTACGACCTCGCCGCCGCCTACGCGGCCAAGGCGCACGCGCAGAACGTCCGTTACGCGGAGATCTTCTTCGACCCGCAGGCCCACACCGCGCGCGGTGTCGCCTTCGACACCGTCATCCGGGGCCTGACCCGCGCACTGGACGACGCCGAGCGGGCGACGGGCTTCCGGGGCCGTCTGGTGATGTGCTTCCTGCGGGACTTCCAGGCCGAGTTCGCCATGGCGACGCTCGTCCAGGCCCTGCCGTACAAGGAGTGGATCATCGGCGTCGGCCTGGACTCCGACGAGGCCGGCAACCCGCCGGTGAAGTTCCGCGAGGTCTTCGCCCGGGCACGCGCCGAGGGCTTCCGGCTGACGATGCACTGCGACGTCGACCAGCAGAACTCCACGGAGCACATCCGCCAGGTGCTCGACGAGATCGGGGTCGACCGCATCGACCACGGCGTCAACGCCCTGGAGGACCCGGCGCTGGTGGCCCGCATCGTCGAGCGCGGCATCGGCCTCACCGTCTGCCCGATCTCCAACTCCCATGTCACGGACGGCCTGAAGGCCGCCGAGATCCGCGCGCTCCTCGACCAGGGCGTCAAGGTCACGGTCAACTCCGACGACCCGGCGTACTTCCCGGGTTACGTCTCCGAGAACCTCGCGGCGCTGCGCGGCCCCGCCGCCCTCTCGGACGAGGAGCTGGTCCTCCTCCAGCGGAACGCCATCGGGATCTCGTGGGCGGCGCCCTCGGTCCGGGAGAGCTTCCTCGCCGAACTGGACGCGTACCAGGGCTGATCGACAGGAACACGGGTGAGGGGTCCCGGCTTCGGGACCCCTCACCCATGTTCGCCCAGCCCGTGGTACCCGGGTCCGCCCGGAGGGGAGAATCCCTCCATGGAAACGACCCCCGTCCCCTGGCGCAACACCACCCACGACTGGGCCGGCACCGTGGACCACGCCCATCTCGCGGAGGTCCGGAGCGATCCGGCCGTGTTCGCGCCCGGCGGCTCGGGCCATCTGATCCTGGAGGTGATCGCCTACGCGGCGGACGAGGCGGAGGACCGGGGAAGCGGGCGCTGCACGGTCACCCTCCACCCGGACGGCTCGGTCTCCGTCGCGGACGACGGGCGGGGGACGGACACCCGGCTCGACGCGCGGGGCCGCCCGGTGAAGAAGCCGGTCATGGCCACGAAGGACCTCCGGTTCTTCGACCGTCCCGGCGCGCAGACGCTCCCCGACGGGCACCCGCGACGCGGTATGTCGGTCGTGGCGGCGCTCAGCGAGTGGCTCGTCCACACCAACCGGCGGGCGGACGGCGCCTGGACGCAGCGCTACGAACGTGGGGTCCCGGTGACGGACCTGACAGCGGTCACCGACCGTGGCACCACCGGCTCAACAGGCTCCACGGGCACCACCGTCCGCTTCCGCCCCTGCGCGGAGCTGCGCACCGCCTCCCTCTCCCCCGAAGCGTTCGAGCGCCCCTGGCCCCGGCTCACCGTCGAGGTGCGCGACCTCCGGACCGGCTGACGGTTCACCCCCGCCGTCGCCTGCGCCCGACCACGTCCTCGTAGGTCCGGCGCAGGGTGGCGGTGACCACGTCGATGGTGAAGTCGGCGTTGACCAGGCCCCAGGCGGCCTTGCCGGCCTCGGCGGCGGCCTCCGGCTCCAGGAGTTCGAGGACGGCCTCGGCGACCTTGGCGGCGTTGGCCGCGTCCTCGCCGACCCGGCTGTCGATCACCCGGCCCGCCCCGGCCTTGGCCACGTCCGGGCCCAGACCGCAGGTGCGGGTGATGACGACCGGGGTGCCGACCGACATCGCCTCCAGGACCGAGACCCCGAGGGGCTCCTCGATCGACGGGAGCACGTAGACGTCGGCCTCGCGTCCCGCCGCCAGGACCTCCTCGTGGCCGAGCGGGCCCACGTGGTCGAGGGAGCCGGTGACGCCGAGCCTCTCCGCCAGCGCCAGGGTGCCCGCCAGGGCCCCGGTGTCAGGGCCCGCCAACACGAACCGCGCGTCGGGGTGTTGGGCGAGAACGGCGGGCATCGCCGCGACGAAGTCCTCGGGGCGCTTGCGTTCCTGGACGCGGGCGAGGAAGAGGATCGTGGGCGGCCGGCCTGGCTCGCGGGCCGGTTTGCGCTCCTGGGGGCGTACCCCGTTCACCAGCCGGACCGTGCGGGTGAGGGCGACCGGCGCGGCCACCGCGTTGACGTCGAGGCGTTCCGTCTCGGTGAGGTGCAGGACGGCGTCGGCCTCGCGGAGCACCTTCCGTACGCCGAGCAGGTCGGTCAGTTTCGCCACCGGCTTCTCGGTGGGGTCGATCATGCCGTGGGTCTGCACGACCAGCGGGGTACGGGTCGCGAGCGCGAGGAGGGCGACGGGCAGGGTCACCAGGTCGCGCATGAGATGTACGTGGACGAGGTCCGCGTCGCGCATGGCGCGGCGGGCGGCGCGCAGCAGGGCGAGGGAGGTGATCCCGCTGACCTCGAACATCGGCAGCACGTGCCGGGCGCGGTGGAGGAGGGCCGGAACTCCCTCTACTTCCCTGGGTAGTTCGCCGGGTCCGAAGCCGTCGCCCAGGGCCATGACACGGGCGTCGTCACCGGCCGCCCGCTGGACCTTGGAGAGATTGAGCGCCACTCGGGTGGGCCCGCCGAACGCGTGGTCCGGGGTGTGCAGCGTGACGACGTGCAGGATTTTCACCAGGGTTCCCCTCAACCTCGGCCGGTTTTCACAGAGTAGTCATCGCACCCCCTCAAGTGGGTTGATTCGTTAAGGTGTTCGCAGGTCCACGGAACGGGGGGCGCATGACGTCCGTGTACGACACGGCTCCGGCCGCGAAGGCCCATGCATCCCGTGCGGCCACGGTCCGGCGGACCCTGGAGCCCGTGACGAGGCCGCTCGCGTGGGCGATGCTGTCGCGGGCGCTGGCGGTGCCGCTGATCCTGGGCCTGGTCGTCTTCCTGCCCGCGGTGGTCGCGGCGCAGCCGGGGACGGGCAGCCGGGACACCGTGTTCTGGCTGCAACTGGTCCTGACGTGCTACGCGGGCGCCCGGCTGGCGACGATGATCCTCTCCACCCGGCGGCGTCTGCTCCAGGGCGTGTTCTGGATGTTCGTGTACATCGCGATGGGTGTCGCGCCGCTGGCGCAGGCGGTGATCGGGCAGACGCCGACTCCCCTGGTGGGGCCCCGCGCGGATCTGGTGACGGCCACCGCGATGATCCTCGTCGGGTGCTCGGCGTTCGACCTGGGCGCGCTGCTGGCCTCGCGTCGCCCGCTCCGGCGCCGGTCACCCTCCTCGCGGTCGCGGCGCGGCCGGCCGGCGATCGCGAGCCGTACCCGGCTGCGGCTGCTGCTGTTGGTGGCGTTCGCGGCGAGCGGGTACTACGTGGTGAAGCTGGGCGGGCCCGCGATCTTCTTCAGCAGCCGGCAGGAGATCAGCGCGTCGGTGGCCCAGAGCGGGGTCGCCTCGACCGAGTCGAACGTCGGCTCGGCGTTCCTGAAGGGCTTCGGCACGGTGCCCGCGCTGCTGGCCCTGCTCTTCTGGACGCGCCGCCTGGTGACCTCGCGCCGGGCCCGCCGCTCGCCGTCTACGGTGCTCGCGTGGACCGCGCTTCTCGCGCTCAACCTGGTCGTCAACAACCCGATCTCCAACGCGCGTTACTGGTTCCTGACGGTCCTCGTCTCGCTGCTCTTCACGGCGTTCCCGAGCAGCGCGGCGGTCTACCGCACGGTGCTGGCCCTGGGCGTGGTGGGGGCGCTGGTGCTCTTCCCGTACGCGGACCGGTTCCGGTACGACGACTCGGGGTACCGGCCGGTGCAGTCGGCCTCGGCCTTCGAGCCGCTGGCGACGAAGGACTACGACCAGACGGTCATGTTCGCCAACACCATCGCCTGGGTGGACACCCGGGGCCACACGTACGGTCGCCAACTCGCGGGCTCCGCGCTCTTCTTCGTGCCGCGCGCGGTGTGGAGCGGGAAGCCGGAGGACACCGGGGTCCGGGTGGGGCAGTGGATGGGGATGAACATGACCAACCTCTCGGCCCCGCTGTGGACCGAGTTCTGGGTGGACTTCGGTCCGGCCGGAATGGTCGGGGGCCTGGCGCTGATCGGGTACGTCGCCGCGCGCACCGACCGCCGGTACGCGCTCGCGGTCACCCGGGCCGGGCCGGGCCCGGGGAGCGTGCTGGCGATCGCGGCGCCGCTGGTGGCGGGTTACACCTTCATCCTGCTGCGCGGCCCGCTCCTCCAGTCGGTGGGGAAGCTCGCCATCGCGGCGCTCTGTCTGGCGTTCGTCACCACGTTCACGGAACGGAGCGAACAGCGCTCGCGCTGACGGACCCCGTACCGGCCCCGTCGGCGCGCCGCAGCCTGGCCACCCGGGTCCAGGTGGCGACGGCCTTGCAGACGGAGCCCAGGCAGAGCCCCCAGGCGGCGCCGGTGACCCCGGCGAGGGCGTAACCGGCGATCAGGAAGACGACGGCGGCGAGCGAGAACACCACCTGGATGGAGAGCGTGGTGCGCGGGTCGAGCATCCGCAGGGCGAGGAGTCCGCAGGTGCCGAAGGCCATCGCCGCGTACTGGCTGCCGGTCGCGGGCAGCAGCGCGGCGGCGGACTGCCAGGTGTCTCCCAGGAGTTGGCCGCCGACCTTGTCCGGGAGGAGGGCGAGGGCGGTGGCCCAGAGCGCGGCGGTCGCGGCGAGTACCCCGGCGAGCGCGGCGGTGGCCCGTATGCGGCGCCGCTCGTCGCCGACCCGGGCCAGCAGCGGCGGGCCGAAGCTGGTGGCGGAGGTGAACAGCACGTTGAGCGGCCCGAAGAGGGTGGTCGCGCCGCGCAGGGCGCCCACCACGAGCGGGCTGCCGACCGTGCCGAGGCCGAGCACGGAGAGCTGGCTGGTGGCGTTTCCGACCCCGAACTCCACGACGAACCGCTGCCCCAGGTGACCGCGGCGCAGGTACGGGCGGAGTTCGGTGCGGGCCCCGGCGGTACGGCTCCGCAGCAGGGCGGCGGAGAGCAGCAGCGCGGGAAGGGCGGAGAGCCCCCAGACGGCGACCAGGCGGGCGGCCCCGGCTCCGTGGCTCTGCACTCCGAGCGCGCCCAGGACGCAGCCGAGGCGGAGCAGGTCGGCGGCGAGGGCGAGGTGCGGCAGCCGCAGGGTGGAGAAGGCGTACCGCATGGCGTCCTGGCCGAGGACGACCGGCAGGACGAGTCCGAGCGCCAGCAGGGCGCGGGCGGTGTCCCCCGGGACGAGGAGGGCGCCGCCCGCGAGGAGGGCGCCGAGCACGGCCGCCGCGAGCAGGGCGAAGGCGACGGCGGAGCGGCAGGCGTTCCGGGCCGCGTCGCCGCCCCGGGTGAGGACGAGCGGCTGGCCGGTGTAGGCGCCGAAGACGCCGAGCAGCACGGTGAAGACGAGGTAGACCGCGGAGAACCGGGCGAAGCCGGCCACGGTGGAGAGCCGGGCCGCCGCGATGAGCACCAGGATGTTGGTGAGGGCGGCGACCCCTTGGTCCGCGACGGAGCTGACGACCGCGCCGCGGGCCCTCACCGGCGGGCGGGCGGCACGGTGAAGGTGCGCAGCCCCATCGTCTCCGCCGGGTCGCCGGTGATCTCCGGCCGTTCGGCCTCCTCGGGTTCGGGCCCCTGTCCGCCACCGCCGCCCCGCCGTCCGGCGGACTTCTGGTGCTTCCTGTGCTCCTTGCGGGCCCGCCGGGTGCGTCCGGGGTGCAGGAGCACCCCGAGCAGGTGGCCGCCGGCCGCGCCGACGACCTCGCGGATGCGTTCCAGGTCGCTGCGGTGCACCTCGCGCGGGTCGCAGACGATCATGACGCCGCCCACCCGGTCCACGAGGGCGACGGCGTCGGCGTACGAGAGGACGGGCGGGGCCAGCACGATGACGACGGCTCCGGGCGCGTCCGCCTCGGCGACGATCCGTCCGACCGGGGCCGAGGTGAGGGCGCGGGGGACGTTGTCCACCTGGGCGCCCGCCACCAGGGCGAAGGCGCCGGAGCCGGGCACGTCGACGTTGGTACGGCTGCCGGCCGGCCAGCCGCGCTTGTCGTCCGAGGCCCACCGGGGCCGGGGTTCGCTGACCGCCGGGCCCAGGTCGCGGGCGAGGGAGGGGGTCCGCAGGTCCGCCTCGACGAGGAGGACGTCGCGGCCCATCTCGGCGAAGGCCGCGGCGACGTTGGCCGCCGCCGCGGTGGCGGCCGAGTTGTCCCCGCGCGGGGCGGTGACCAGCAGCCGGCGGTTGTCGGCGAAGGCGGGGTCGTAGGCGAGCCGGAAGGCCACCGCGCGGTACTCCTCGGCGAGTCTGCTGCCGCCGCGTCCGATGGCGAGCAGGGCCGTGCCGGCGGCGCGCTCCCTGGGGAGGGTGCCGAGCAGGGGGGCGCCGAGCGAGCGGACCAGCTCGTGGGTGGAGCGTACGGTCGGGTCGAAGACCAGGCGCACCCAGGAGAGCAGCAGTCCGAGGGCGAGGCCGACGACTCCGCCGAGGCCGAGGAGGAGAGGCAGACCCGCGCCGGTGGGTGCGGTGGGCGTCACCGGCTTCTTGTTGAGGTAGCCGGGGGTTGCGTCCAGCGCCTTCAACTCGGATATTTTCTGGCTGAGTTCGGAGATGGAGACGATGAGGCTCGCGCGGGCGCTGGTGATGTCGTCGGCGGTGGAGGAGCCGATCTGCTCCTCCAGCTGGTCGCGCTTCTCCTCCAGCGGTTTGAGCTGGGCGCGGTAGCCGTTCGCCATGTTCTCGATGCTGTCCTCGGTGAGCTGCTTCCGGTTGGCGAGGTAGGCGGTGGCGAGGGCCTCGGCGCGGTCCCGCGCCTGCTGCGGGGTGGCACCGGTGTAGGCGAACCGGAGGGTGAGGGTGTTCGGCGGGTTGGTGACCTGGAGCCCGGCGAGCAGGTCGCGGGAGGAGACCTTGTCGCCCTTGGCGGCCAGGGTGCGCGAGGCGAGGGTGCCGACGGTGTCGCTGACGGCGGTCTGGCGTTCGGAGCCGATGTTGATGCCCTTGTCGGCGGAGGCTCCGGTGGCGAAGGGGTCGGCGGTCGCGGAGCGGACCAGCACCTCGCCGGTGGCCGACCAGGTCTCGTCGCCCGCGACGGCGAGGTAGCCGCCGCCGAGGAGCCCGAGGAGCACCCCGGTGGCGAGCAGGCTCCGGTAGCGCAGGAGTTGGCGGAACTGGTCGCGCAGGAGCGCCGGCTCGTCCTGGTCGTCCAGGGGTCGGATCGGATGGGTCATCGGCGTGTGCTCCCTTGTGCGTTCCCGAGTGCCTCGGCGAGCAGGGCGTCGAAACGGGCGAGCCCCGCCTCGCGGCTCAGGTGCTGTGCGACGTAGGTGGCTCCGCGTGCGCCGAGCCGGCCGGCCTCCGCGTGGTCGGCGGCCAGCTCGCGTACGGCGGCGAGCAGGGCGGCAGGGTCCTCGGGCCGCACCAGCACGCCGGCGCCGGAGCGGCGGACCTCCTCGGCGGTGCCGCCGCCGTCGGCCACCGAGGCGACGACGGGCCGCCCGGAGACGAAGTAGGAGGTGAGCTTGGAGGGGACGGACATGTCGAGGACGGAGGCGCGCTGGGTGACGGCGAGGACGTCGGCGGCGGCGAGGACGTCGGTGAAGTCCTCGGCCGCGGCGGGCGGCAGGAAGTCGAGGTTGGCCAGCTGGGCCGCCCGTGCGCGCAGTGCCTCGCGCTGGTTGCCGTCGCCCATCAGGACGACCCGGACGTCGGGTGCCAGCCGGGCGAGGTCGACGAGCACGTCGAGTCCCTGTTTGAGCCCCATGTTTCCCGAGTGGAGCAGCACCGGGGAGTCCGGGTGCCAGCCGAGGCGGGCGCGGGTGGCCGCCCGGTCGGCCGTGGGGCCTTGGACATGTGTCCAGTTGGGGACGGTACGGATGCGGGCGGGGTCGACGCCGAGCGCCCTCACGCCGGGTACGAAGCTCTCGTGGATGACGCCGACCAGCGCCGCGTCGCGCAGCGCGTACCGCTCGGCCGCCGCCGCGGCGGACGCCGCCCTGCCGCCGCCCCGGATGCCGCTCTGGGCGGCGGCGGCGCCCATCAGGTCCTGGACGACGGGGATGTACGGGACGCCGTGGCGGCGGGCGATCCGGGCGCCGACGACGCCGCCCGCGAGGCTCGGCATCTGGGCGACGACGGCGTCCGGGCGGCCGGGCGGCGGGGCGAGCAGTCCGTGGCCGAGGACGGTCAGTTCGAAGAGGCCCCGGCGCAGCGCGGTCTGCCGGGACGGTACGTAGTGGCGCCGGCGGTGGACGTGGACCCCCTCGCGCCTCTCCGTGGTGCGCCAGACACCCCGGTACTCCGCGTCGGTCCGCCAGGACGGGTAGTGCGGCATCCCGGTGAGCACGTCGGCGCGCGCGGCCGTGGCCGCCCAGTGTTCGGCGAGCTGGGTGGCGTACGGGCCGATGCCGGTCAGCTCCGGCGCGTAGTTGGTCGAGACCACCAGGATTCTGCGGTCGTGCAGCGGCGTGCGTGGTGCGGCAGCGGACATCGGACGATCGCCTTCCCCCCGGAACGGCCCCCTGTTCCCCGAGGGAACAGCCCCGCGTCGAGCTTATCCGTTCACGGGTTGCACAAGTGTTCTTCACAGTAAGGTCGTTGGAAACATCAGCACATGACGTTCACCGTGGGGGGAGAGAACGGATGGTGCAGCACAGGGTGGGTTACGCGCCGGGCGTGTACGACCTGTTCCACGTGGGTCACCTCAACATCCTTCGTCATGCCCGCAGTCAGTGCGACTACCTGGTCGCCGGGGTCGTCTCCGACGAGATGGCCGAGCTCGCCAAGGGCCACCGGCCGGTGATCCCGCTGCCGGAGCGGCTGGAGATCGTCCGCAGCATCCGCCATGTGGACGCCGCTTTCGTGGAGACCGTGCCGGAGAAGATCGACACCTGGCAGCAGGTCCGCTTCGACGTGATCTTCAAGGGCGACGACTGGCGGGGTACGGAGAAGGGGAAGAAGCTCGAACGCGACTTCGCCGAAGTCGGCGTGGAGGTCGTCTACTTCCCGTACACCGTGCACACGTCCAGCACCCAACTGCGCAAGGCGCTGGACGTGCTCGTCACGCGGCCCGGAGCGCTCTCAGCTCCCTGAACCACTTGGCCAGGAACGCCACCAGGAACAGCGCGTGCACGACGGCGAGCACCGCGTACCCCGCCAGGAAGGCCGCGGGCTCGCCGAGCAGCAGGAAGACCAGGCAGAAGACCCCGTAGTCGGCGGGGAGCAGTGCGACGGCGCGGACCGGGGAGACCGGCCCGGCGGGGGCGGCGGCCCCGGCGCCCCCGCGCTGCGCGGCCTTGCCCAGCTGCTCGCGCAGGAGTCCGGCGCAGAAGGTGAGGACGGCGACGAAGAGGAAGCCCAACGGCAGCAACAGCCATGTATCACTGCGCCGTTCACCGACGCTGTAGACGTCGGAGCGGTAGAGGGAGATCAGTACGGCCGTGTGGACCAGGATCATCTTGGCGCAGTCCACCACGTGGTCGAGCCACTCCCCGTCCGGGCCGCCGCGCCCGGTGAGCCGGGCGAGCTGGCCGTCGGCGGAGTCGAAGGCGAAGCCCACCACCAGCCCGGCCCAGACGAGCCCCCCGAGCGCCCAGGAGGGCGCCGCCAGCGCGAGGGCCGCGAGGGAGGCGAAGGTGAACACGGCGCTCACCAGGGTGACCTGGTTGGGTGTGAGCCCCACCCGGAAGGCCGCCGCCGCGAGCACCCGTCCGGCGGGCCTGTTCACATACCGCGAGTAGAGCGAGACACCCTTGGCGGTCTTCTGTGCCCCGCGCAACTCGCGCAGCACCGTACCCGTGCTTCCCATACGCCCCCCAGCGTCCGGCAGTTGACCCGCATCATGACACGCTTCTGTTTCCGGGCATACCGCGCCGAAGAGGTGCGGACGACTCAAGGGTCAGCGTTCCTCGGTGAGTTGGGTGTCCAGGTCGTCGAAGAGCAGGTCGTCGTGGTCGATCTGGCCGGTCCGGTACGCGGACCGGGCGACCAGATGCGCGGCCACCGGACCGGTCATCATCTGGAAGAAGAGGATCAGGGCGAGGGTCGCGAGGTCCATCCCACCGCGCAGCCGCATCGCCACCCCGACGAGCACCAGCAGGATGCCGAGGGTCTGCGGCTTGGTCGCCGCGTGGCTGCGGGAGAGCACGTCGGGCAGCCGGAGCATGCCGAAGGTACCGAGCAGGCAGGTCGCCGCGCCGAGCAGGATGGCGACGGCGCCGGCGGTGTCGACGACGGTGAGCCAGATGGTCACGGTCCCATCTCCTTCGTGCCGGTGGGACGGTCCGGCCGGCGGCGCGGGCGCGGCCGGTCGCGTACCGCGATGAAGCGGGCGATGCCGACGGACCCGGTGAAGCCGAGGAACGCCAGCACGAGCATGATCGGGAAGTAGAAGGTGTCGCGGACCAGCGCCGCGCGGGCCCCGAGCCCGGCGATGATCAGGGCCGCGCACACGTCGAGCGAGAGCGCGCGGTCGAGCATCGAGGGGCCGCGCCAGATGCGGGCGAGCAGCAGCAGGCCGGCGACGACGATCATCGCCACCGCCACGTACAGCAGCCAGCGGTCGGTGCTCTCGGTCGTGGTCATGCGGGGGTGCTCCCGGTCTGCGGGTGGGACGGCGGCGGCTCCGCGACCCGGGCGATCTCGTCCCGGGTCCCGAAGGCCCGTACGGCCAGGGCTTCCATCCGCCACACCGAGCGCCGGGCGGCGTCGAGTTCGGCGGGCCGGTCGGCGTCGAGCACGTGCAGGAAGACGGTGGCGGTGGAGCGGCGCACCTCGACGATGGCGCCGCCGGGCACGTTGGAGACGGCGACGGCGGTGGCGGCGAGCATCAGGTCGCTCCGGCAGCGCAGCGGCACCGCGATGACGGCGGCCCGGTGCGGCCTGCCGGCGAGGATCTGCCCGGCCACCCTCACCCCGGAGGTGACCATGTCGTAGAGCAGGTAGCCGGCGAGCACCAGGATGCCCCAGGGGTGCAGCCGCAGCCCGAGGTCGACCCGGGGCAGCGGGAAGGCCAGGCAGACGGCCACCGCGACGATCACCCCGATGAGGACGTTGGCCCAGGTCAGGGTGGACCAGAGCATCACCCAGATCAGGGTGAGCCAGCCGATGAGCGGCAGGTCGAGCACGCGGCGCCCGCTCCTGCCCAGGGTGAGGCTGAGCGGTGGCATCCCGGGCCCGTGCGGGAATCGGCGGCTCACCGGCCGAGCACCTCCTCGATGTAGGGGGTGCGCCGCAGGAGTTCGGCGGCGGCCCGGTCGGTGTAGGTGGTCAGCGGTCCGGCGAAGACGGTGAAGGAGAGGCTGATCGCGACTCCGGCGGCGGTGGCCGCGACCATGGTGCGGGGCAGCCGGGTCGTGGTGGTGATGGCGCGCCCGTGCAGGGTGGCGGCGAACGCGCGTCCGGCCGGTCCGGGCAGCCGGCTCACCGGCTCGTCGCCCGTGCCGGGCATGCGGTCCGGTCCCATGTCCGTGTCGTCGTCGTCCTCGTCGGAGTCGGCCTCCAGGACGGTGCCGTCGAGGGCCTGTCCGGGCGGGGCGTCGCGCCAGAACGCCAGGTTCCAGACCTTGGCCATCACGTACAGCGTGAGCAGGCTGGTCGCCGTGGAGCCGGCCACCAGGAGCCAGGCCCAGACGCTGCCGTCGGCCACACCGGCGCGCATCAGGCCGAGCTTGCCGATGAATCCGGAGAAGGGCGGGATGCCCGCCATGTTGAGGGCGGGGACGAGGTAGAGCACGGCGAGCAGCGGGGCGGCCCGGGCGAGGCCGCCGGTCCGGGTGAGTTCGGTGGTGCCGCCCCGGCGTTCCATCAGCCCGGCGACGAGGAAGAGCGTGGTCTGCACGGTGATGTGGTGGGTGACGTAGACGATCGCGCCGCCGTAGGACTGGCGGGTGGCGAGGCCGATACCGAAGATCATGTAGCCGATGTGGCTGATCAGGGTGAAGGAGAACAGCCGCTTGAGGTCGGTCTGGGCGACGGCGCCCAGGATGCCGACGATCATCGAGGCGAGGGCGAGGGCCATCAGCAGGTCGCCGACCCGGTTGCCGGGGAAGAGCAGCGTCTCGGTGCGCAGCATGCTGTAGACGCCGACCTTGGTGAGCAGCCCGGCGAAGACGGCGGTGACGGGCGCGGGCGCCGTGGGGTACGAGTCGGGGAGCCAGGCGCCGAGCGGGAAGACGGCGGCCTTGACGGCGAAGACCGTCAGCAGCATCGCCTGGATCAACGTCTGCACGCCGAGCGGGAGTTCGGGCAGCCGTTGGGCGAGCTGGGCGAAGTTGGCGGTGCCGGTCGCCGCGTAGGTCATGGCGATGGCGGTGAGGAAGAGCATCGAGGAGAAGAGCGAGATGATCACGTAGGTGGATCCGGCGCGCACGCGCGGCCCGGTGCCGCCGAGGGTGAGCAGCACGAAGCTCGCGACGAGCATGATCTCGAAGCCGACGTAGAGGTTGACGAGGTCTCCGGCGAGGAAGGTGCAGGAGACCCCGGCGACCAGGATGAGGTAGGCGGGGTGGAAGACGGCGACGGGTGTCTCCTCGTCCCGGTCGGCCATGCCCTGCCCGAGGGAGTAGACGAGCACGCAGAGGGTGACGGCCGAGGAGACGGTCAGCATCAGGGCGGAGAGCCGGTCGGCGACCAGGGTGATGCCGAGCGGCGGGGCGAAGTCCCCGAGGTGGACGGAGAGCGGCCCTTCGGACTGGGTGGCGGCCATGAGTCCCGCGGAGAGCCCGAGGACGAGCGTGAGCACGGCGACGCTGATGAAGCGCTGGAAGCGCTTGAGGCGGGTGCCGAAGGCGAGGCTGAGTCCGGTGGCGCAGAGCGGCAGCAGCACCGGCAGCGGGACGAGGGCGTTCATCCGGCGTCTCCTCGGTGGTCGTCTCCCGGGCGGGGGCGGTGCGGGTCGTCTCCCGGGCGGGGGCCGCGCGAGGGGTCGCCCGAGGGGGGTTCTTCCGTGCCGGCGGCTTCCCTACCGGCGGCTTCCGCACCGGCGGCTTCCGCGTAGTCCTCCGGGTCGGCGCCGAGCACGTCGTGCCAGAGGTCTCCGGTCGCGTCCCTCCCCCGGGCCTGGAGGGCGCGGTCGGCGCGCAGCCGGTGGCGCAGGCGGCGGCGTTCCTCCAGGTAGCGGGCGCGTTCCTCGCTGGTGGGGGCGTCCCCGGTCCGGTACTCCTCGATGAGCTGGGCGCGTTCGCCGCGTACCTCGGCGCGGAGCGCGATGCGCCGGTCCTCCAGGTCGTCGTGGACCTCGTCGGTGCCGGTCAGCTGGTGGCTGCGGTAGGCCATGGCGAGCAGGAACGCGGTGGTGGCGAGGGTGATGACGATCGCGGTGAGCGCGATGGCCTGCGGCAGCGGGTCGGTGACCTCGCGCAGCGGTACGCCGTAGAGCAGGGGCGCCGCGCCGGCCGAGCCGGTGCCGGAGAGCACGAGGAGGTTGATGCCGTTGCCGATGATCACCGCGCCCAGCAGGATGCGGGTCAGCGGCCTGGTGAGCATGAGGATGCCGCCGACCGCGCAGAGCACGACGGCGGTGGCGAGCAGGGAGGCGCTGACGGTCACCGGGCGCCGCCCCCCGCCTCGGCGGGGCCCTGGTGCCGCAGGGCGGCGGCTCGTTCGATCTGCCGGTCGATCTTCGCACCGAGGGCGCGGACGATGTCGAGGACGACGCCGAGGACCAGCAGGTAGACCCCGCAGTCGAAGAGCACCGAGGTGCCGAGGTGGTAGTCGCCGAGGACCGGGAGGTGGCCGTGGTAGGTCCAGGCGTGCAGCACGGTGCCGTCGAAGAGTCCGAGCAGGGCGACGCCGGTGGAGAGGAACAGGCCCATGCCCGTGACGAGTCCGGGGGGCAGCGGTGCCGCCTCCGCGAGCTCGAACCGGCCGCCCGCGAGGTAGCGGGTGATGAGGGCGACGGAGCCGACCAGTCCGGCGACGAACCCGCCGCCCGGCATGTTCTCCGCGCAGAAGAGGAGGTAGACGGAGAGCACCAGGACGGGGTGGAAGAGCAGCCGGGCCACCACCTCGAAGACGAGTGAGCGGTGTTCGGGGGCGAGGGTGGAGGTCGCGGCGAGCCAGTCGCGTTCGGGGGCGCCCTCGTCGCCCTGCGGGAGTCCGGTGAGTGCCTCGCGGCCGCGGGAGAGCGACCAGGCGGTGCCGGGTGCCGGGGTGGCGGTGAGCGAGGGGAGGCCGGCCGGTGCGGGGGCGGCGGACGGGGAGCGGCCGGAGGGCTCCTCGCCGGAGGCGGGTGGTGGCTGCTCGCTCCTGCGGTGCAGGTAGATCAGGCTGGTGACGCCCACCGCGGCGGCGGCGAGCACCGCCGACTCGCCCATGGTGTCCCAGGCCCGCAGGTCGACCAGGATGGTGGCGACGACGTCTTTGAGGCCGTGGCTCGCGGCCTCCGCCACCATCGCCGCGCCGGCCGGTTCGGCGGTGCGCGCGGCGGCGGAGACCCAGACGGCGACCCCGAACGTGGCGGCCGCCGCGAGGGCGACGGGGATGCGTACGGCCCGCCGCCAGGAGCTGACGGTCTCCTGGAAGTGCACCGGCATCCGGCGCAGCACCAGCACGAACACGATCATCGAGACGGTCTCCACGCAGAACTGGGTCAGCGCCAGGTCCGGGGCGCCCTGGACGACGAAGAGCAGCGCGGTGCCGTAGCCGGTGAGACCGGCCAGCACCACGGCCTTCATGCGGCGGCTCACGGTGAGGCAGAGCAGGGCCGCGGCGCTGGTGAGGACCGCCAGGGCGCCCTGGAGCGGGGAGTCCCAGAGCCGGGGGGCGGCCGCGTCGTCCCAGGGGCGGTCGGTGACGAGGACCGCGAGCTGTCCGGCGATCAGGACGAGCAGGGTGGTGGCGAGGTAGACGGAGAGCGAACCTCGTTGCACCAGGCCGGTGATCTGGAGGGCGAGGCGTTCCAGGCCGAGCAGCAGGTGGCCGAAGACGCTGTCGGCGGTGGGCCAGGCGATGCGCCGGGAGAACGTACGGACGGGGGCGCGGGCGGCGAAGAGCAGGGCGCCGCCCACCCAGGCGACGGCGGAGAGCAGCAGCGCGGTGGTGAAGCCGTGCCAGAGCGCGAGGTGGTAGGGGTACGCGGTGGCCGGGAACGCGTCGGCGTACGCGGCGAACAGGTGGTCCGTCCAGCCGACCCCGGGCCCGAGCACCAGCCCGGCGACGGCGAGCACGGCGGGCGGGGCGAGGAAGGCGGCGGAGACCCGGTGGACGGGGGTGTCGGCGGTGCCCGGCTTGCGGAGGAAGGCGCCCCAGACGAACCGGAGGGCGTACGCGGTGGTGAGCGCGGAGCCCGCCACGGTGGCGGCGAGCGTCCAGAGGTCGGCGGTGTCCCCGTGCAGGAGTGCCTCGAACGCGGCTTCCTTGGCGGCGAATCCGAGCATCGGGGGCAGCGCGGCCATGGACGCGGCGGAGAGCACGCCGACGGCGCAGACGAGCGGCAGGGAGCGGCCGACGCCGGAGAGCCGGCGCAGGTCGCGGGTGCCGGTCGCGTGGTCGACGATCCCGATGACGAGGAAGAGCGGGGCCTTGAACACGGCGTGCGCCAGGATCATCGCGGCGGCGGCGAGTGCGGCGTCCCGGCTGCCGTCCCCGGCCAGCAGGGTGAGGAAGCCGAGTTGGCTCACCGTGCCGTAGGCGAGGACGAGTTTGAGGTCGTGCAGGCGCAGCGCGCGCCAGCCGCCGAGCAGCATGGTGGCGGCGCCGAGCACGAGGACGACCGGGCGCCACAGCGGTACGTCGGCGAAGGCGGGGGCGAGCCGGGCCACCAGGTAGACGCCGGCCTTCACCATCGCGGCGGCGTGCAGGTAGGCGCTGACCGGGGACGGGGCGGCCATGGCGTTGGGCAGCCAGAGGGAGAACGGCCAGATGGCGGACTTGGACAGCGCGCCCGCCAGGACCAGCGCGACGGCGACCTGGACGGCGACGGAGGCGGTGGGCGGGTCGGCGACGATCCCGGAGATCCGGTAAGTGCCCGCCGCCCGGCCGATGATCAGGAACCCGACCAGCATGGCGAGTCCGCCGAGGGTGGTGACGGTGAGGGCCTGGAGCGCCGATCTGCGGTTCTGCTTCTTCTCGCTGGTGTGCCCGATCAGCAGGTAGGAGAAGACGGTGGTCAGCTCCCAGAACACGTAGAGCGTGATCAGGTCGTCGGCGAGGACGAGCGCGAGCATCGCGCCGGCGAAGGCCAGCAGGTTCCCGCCGAACCGGGCCAGTTGGGGGGTGTCGTCGGCGAAGTACGAGGCGCAGTAGAGGAGCACGAGGGTGCCGACCCCGGCGGCGAGCAGCACCATCAGCTCGGCAAGGGCGTCCAGGCGCAGGTCGACGGAGACGTCGTACGCGGGGATCCACTCCCAGGACCAGGTGCCGGCCCGCCCGTCTGCGGCGTTCGTCCACATCGTGAAGGCCCAGACCGTGGTGGCGGCCGGGGGGAGCGCGAGCACGGCGAACGCACGGCTGCCCAGCCGGTGCACCAGGGGACCGGCGCAGGCCGCCAGGGCGAAGTGGCAGAGGACGAGCGCGATCACAGCGGGGTGTCCGGAGAATGAGGCACTGAGTATGGATATATCCCCCGAAGGCGTTCACCCGTCCGGCACGCCGCACGAGGTGCGGCGGCGCCCCATGTCCACCCGGGCGGTCCCCGCAGGCGGCCTCTGCGCGGCGCCTACGCGTGTGAGGGATGCGTGGGACCGGTGTTGTTCATGTGAGCCCACTTTCTCTTCATTTTTTCACTGTGCCTAGTATCTATGTGTCGAAGTTCTCAACGGAATTGACTGGTCGTGAGACCGTCACCACGTCAAGGAGAATGCCCTGCGCACGCGCGCGTCTCGGCGCACCGACTCGACCCCCATGTCGCTGCGGACAGCCCTGCTCATCCTGGCCATCGTCCCCGGCATCGCCCTCGCGGCCCTCTGGGCGGTCACCAGTGGTCAGATCCTGCTCGACTTCCAGCGGCAGGCAGCCCAGGGGCAGTTGGCCCAGAAGGCCGGCCAGCCGTCCAACATCGTGTACTACAACCTGCAGGAGGAACGGCGGCTCAGCGCAGAGGCGCTGGCCGATCCCGATGCTTCGAAGGAGGCGCTCCAGCGGCAGCGCAAGCTCACCGACAAGGCGATCGAGACCTTCCAGTCCGTCTCGGACATCTCCGCCGACAGCGCCCCCGCCAAGGTGCGCGAGGCCGTCGGCAAGGCCCGTGAGTCCATCAACCAGCTTCCCGCGCAACGGACGTTGGTGGACCAGGGCGACGACGAGCAGCAGGCGGTCGTCTACGGCTACTACACCGACCTCATCGCGGTCGACCTCCAGCTCTTCGCCGCCCTCAGCCAGGTGGACAACGGCGAGGTGACCACGGCGTCCGCGCCGCTGGTCGACCTCTTCTGGGTCAAGGAGATGGTCTCCCGCTCGGACGCGCTGCTGGCCCGCGGCTGGCCCGACGGCAAGCTCAGCACCGCCGACCTCGCGCAGCTGCGCGAGGAGATCACCGGCCAGTCCTTCCAGTACTCCACCAAGGTGCTCCCCAACCTCCCCGCCGACGAGCGGGCGATGTGGAACAAGATCGCCGACGGCGAGGCGTGGAAGACGAAGACGAAGCTGGAGTCGCAGATCCTCGCGCCCCGCGACGCCGACTCCAAGGGGTTCGTCCGGATCACTGCCTCGGAGAAGACCTGGCGTTCGACGATGGACGAGGTCACCCCCCAACTGGTGAGTCTGCTCGAACACCGCACCTCGCTGGTGGTCTCGATCGGCAAGAACACCATCGTGTCGCTGCTGGTCAAGATGATCGTCACCACGGTGGTCGGCCTGCTGGCCGTGATCGCGGTCGTCCTGACCACCTGGCGCCTCACGCGTAACCTGCGCCGCCGCATCAAGGGTCTCCAGGACCGCGCGGAGGAGCTGGAACGCACCCTGCCGGACGTCGTCGAACGGCTCGGCCAGGGCGAGAAGATCGATGTCGAGGCCGAGGCCCGCGCCATCGAGTCGGACCGCAAGGGCAAGGCCGGCGACGAGATCACCCAGCTCGGCGACGCGCTCAACCTGGCCCGCACCAGCGCGCTCGCCGCCGCCGTCAAACAGGCGGACCAGCACCGCGGGTTCGAACGCCTCCTCCAGCGCATCGCCCGCCGCACCCAGCAGCTCATCGGCCAGCAGCTGAAGAAGCTGGACGAGCTGGAGCGCAAGCACGAGGACCCCGAGGTGCTCGACGGCCTCTTCGACCTGGACCACCTCACCGCGCGTCTGCGCCGGTACGAGGAGAACCTGGTCATCCTGGCCGGCGGCGCCCCGCACCGGCGCTGGCGCAAGCCCGTTCCGCTGCTGGACGTCATGCGCTCCGCCCAGGGCGAAGTGCAGGACTACCAGCGGGTGGTGCTCGACCTCGACGGAACGCCCTGGCTCTCCGAGCGGGCCGTCGGCCCGGTCTCGCACGTGCTGGCCGAACTGATCGAGAACGCGCTGACGTTCTCCCGTCCGCCGAGTCCGGTGGAGGTGCGCGCCGCCAAGGTGAGCCGCGGTCTGGCCATCGAGGTCGAGGACCGCGGACTCGGCATGGAGGAGCACCAACTGGCGGAAGCCAACGAGCTGATGAGCCGGCCGCCCCGGATGGACGTGCTCGCCCACTCCGAGGACATCCGGCTCGGCCTCCACGTGATCTCCCGCCTCGCCCACCAGCACGACCTGCGGGTGGAGTTCCGTTCGTCGGCGTTCGGCGGCACCCGGGTCGTCGTCCTCGTCCCCGACGAGCTCACGGTCGCCCATCCGACCGGGCGCCCGGTCGCCGCCGTGTCCGCGGCCCCGGCCCCCGCGCCGGAGCCCGTACGCGAGGAGGCCCCCGCCTCCACCGGTGCGCTGCCGTCCCGCGTCCAGGGCCGGGCGATGGCCGGAGTCACCGCCCTGGTCGACCACGCCGCCGCCCGCTCCCAGCGGTCCGCGCCCCCCGTCGCGTCCGAGGCCCGGCCCCCCGCCGCCGCCACGGACACGGACCGGCCGGTCCAGTCGGGTACGTACAGCGTCCCGGAACCCCCGTACTCCGCCCCCGAGGAGCCGTACGGCCAGGAGTCGTACGCCGAGACCTCCTACGCCCCCGCGCAGGAGTCGTACGGCACCCCCGAGGGCTCCTACGGTTCCGGCGACCAGCCTCCCTACGGTCCGGGCGACCAGGCGTACGGGCCCTCGGCCCCCTACGCGTCCGGCGACCAGGGGTACGCCGCCCAGGAGCAGCCGTACATGACGGCGGCCGGGCAGTACCCGGTGCCGGGGCACGGTTTCGGGGACGAGGACGCGCGGGCCGGGCAGTTCCCCGACCCCGGGCCCGCCTACCCGGAGTCGTACCAGGAGCCGTACCAGGAGCAGCCGTCGTACCCGGGCGGTTACCCGGACACGGACACCTCGCCCTACGGGAACCACGCGCACGGCGGCGACCGGCAGCCCGAGGTCCTGGGCCATCCGGCGCTCCCGCCCGGCGGGGACGCCCCGGCACCCGGTTCGGAGCCCCCGCTCCCCCGCCGGGTCCGTCAGGCCAGCCTGGTAGACGAGTTGCGGGTCGACCCCGCGGCCGGCCGTCCGGCCGCCGCGCCCAGGACCCCGAGCTGGGACGAGAACCCCCTGCTCAGGCCCGCTCCCCGGCGTGCCGGTGCGGCGATCGGGGCGTTCCAGCGGCGGTCGCGCGAGGCGCGTTCGGCCGACGGGACGTCCGCGCAGACTCCCCCTCCCCCTTCGCCCCTCAACCCGAGAGAAGAACGGTCATGACACGCACAACGGCCACGCTCCAGGATCTCGACTGGTTGCTCGACGGCTTGGTGGACTCGGTGGCTGAGACCGTCAACGCCGTGCTGCTGTCCGACGACGGACTGGTCGTGAGCCACTCCCGGACCATCGACCGGTCCGACGCCGAGCGGCTCGCCGCGATCTGCACCGGGCAGCAGAGCCTCGCCCGGGGCGTGGGCCAGCTGTTCCGGGGCGGCACGGTGCACCAGGTCATCGTGGAGCTGGCCGACCTGTGGCTCTTCATCATCACCGCCGGCCAGGGCACCCACCTCGCCGTCGTCGCCTCCCAGGAGGTGGACGCCGAGGTGATGTCGCTCGCCATGCACAACCTGGTCCAGCAGGTCGGCCAGAAGCTCACCGCGCCGGTGCGCGGCGAGTTCGACGCCTTCGGCACCGGGGACGGGCAGCGGGTGTGACGCCCTACTGGGACGACGACGAGATCGACGCCTATGAGGACGACGGTGCGGGCACCATGGTGCGCCCGTACACGATCACCCGGGGCCGGACCGCTCCCGAGCGGGACGACTTCACCCTCATCACCGTGCTGACGACCGCGCGCGAGCTGCGGGACGAGCACGGTGCGCCGTTGCGGCCGGTCCGGCTCCAGCCGGAACACCGCATGATCCTCGACCGCTGCATGCACCCCGCCGCGGTCGCCGAGGTGTCCGCCGATCTCGACCTGCCGATCTCGGTGACCAAGATCCTGCTGGCGGATCTGGTCTCCCAGGGCCTGCTGCTGGCCCGTGCCCCGCTCTCGGTGGCACGGGCCTCCGGCGGGGCCGACATGGGCCTGCTGGCCGCCGTACGTGACGGACTCCGGAGACTCTGAGCAAGATGACAACGCCTCAAGCGGCGCCCAGCGCCGTCAAGATACTCATCGCCGGTGGCTTCGGCGTCGGAAAGACCACCCTGGTGGGCGCGGTCAGCGAGGTCGCCCCGCTGCGCACCGAGGAGTTCCTGACCAAGGCCAGCATCGGTGTGGACGACCTGGCCGGTGTCGGCCAGAAGAGCACCACGACGGTCGCGCTGGACTTCGGCCGCATCACGGTCAGCCCGGAGCTGGTCGTCTACCTGTTCGGCACGCCCGGGCAGGAACGCTTCTGGTTCATGTGGAACGACCTGGTCAACGGGGCCCTGGGCGGTGTCGTCATCGCCGACACCCGCCGGCTGGACACCAGTTTCGCCTCGATCGACTTCTTCGAGAGCCGGGACATCCCGTTCGTGGTGGCGATCAACTGCTTCCACGGGCACAACACCCGCAGCCCCGGGGAGATCCGCGCGGCGCTCGACCTGGACCCGCACGTCCCCCTCCTCGTCGGCGACGTGCGTGAGCGGTCCTTCGGCCGTGACGTGCTGCTGGCCCTGGTCGACCATCTGATGGCCCTGCCGGCGGCGGTCGGCTGAACGCCCGCCGCACGCGCCTTCCCCCCGTTCCTCACCCCCTCGACCTCCTCGGAAAGAGAACACACATGGCAACACCCCTGCGCGTACTGATCCACGGCGGCGGGATCGGCGGCCTCACCCTGGCCACCGCGCTCGCCCGGAGCGGTCACACCGTCCAGGTCGCCGAAGTGCGCGACGGCGTCGAGGCTCTCGGCGTCGGCATCATCCAGCCGTCCAACGCCCTGCACGTCATGCGGGAGATCGGGGCCCTGGACGCCTGCCTCGAAGCGGGCTTCGAGTGGGAGATCCTCACCATCTGCGACCCGACCGGCACCCCGCTGGCCAAGATCCCGCAGCCGCGCATGGACGACGCCCCCTCGAACAACGGCATACCCCGGCCCGAGCTGGCCCGGATCCTCGCCGAGGCCGCGTCGGCCGCCGGCGCGTCCGTCTCCTACCGCACGACGATCACCGAGCTGTCCGACGACGGTGCCGGGGTCGACGTGACCCTGTCGGACGGTTCGTCCGCCCGCTGGGACCTGGTCGTCGGCTTCGACGGCATCGGCTCGCCGCTGCGCAAGCGGCTGTACGGCGACACGTACACCCCCGAGTACACGGGCTTCGCGAACTGGCGCGTCACCGTGCCGCGGCTGCCGGAGGTCCAGGGTGTCGTGATGAGCGCGGGCAACGAGGACGCCAAGGCGCTGCTCACTCCGATCACCGACGAGCTGATGTACCTGGGCGCGGTCTTCGGCGAGGAGCCGGACTTCCGGCCGGACCCGGAGCGGGCGCACGAGGAGCTCGTGGAGCGCCTCGCCGCGTTCGGCGGGCCGGTGGCCGAGGCGGTGAAGCACGTCACCGACCCGGCCGCCGTGGTGTACTCCCGGATCTCCCAGGTGACCGTCGAGGAGCCCTGGCACGTCGGCCGGATCGTGCTCGCCGGCGACGCCGCGCACGCCAGCGCGCCGCAGCTGGCGCAGGGCGCGGCGATGGCCGTGGAGGACGCCCTGGTGCTGGCCCGGTCGCTGGACGCCGAGGCCGACGTCCCGGCGGCCCTCGCCGCGTGGGAGGCCCGGCGCCGGCCCCGCGCGATGTTCGTGCAGAGCCTGTCGCGGGCGGTCCTCAAGCAGGAGACCGGCAACCCGACGACGCCCGAGGAGGACGAGCTCCTGAAGATCGGCATCCCCGGCGCCGCCCACGTGCTGGTCAAGCCGTACTGATCCGCCCCGCTCCACCCGGTACCCCGACGGGGCCCGGCCGTCCGCACGGACGACCGGGCCCCGTCCCGCGTCCGGGGCGCGGGAAGCGCGCACGTGCGGCCGCACAGGGTGGTACGGGCATCACCCGGCGCCGCGTAGAGTGACTGTCCTCACAGCCACGGATCGGGCGGTTCGTGAGAGTGTGGCCCGAAAGTCCTTTTCATACCGGTCGGGTGGCCCCTGTGCCTGGACGTCCCGATCCGTAGGTTGGAACACGGAAGCCATCCCGATGTGGACGGCCGCGCACCTCACGACGGCCCCTCCGTCACTGGACGGCTTCCGCGCAAGGAACCCCGCGACCCGAAACGGAAGCCGTCTTGCCGCCCGTCGATCCCGCACCCGCCTCCTGGCGCATCGAGCTGCCGCACACGACCGCGGCCGTGCCGATCGCCCGCGCCCTCGTCCGCAGCGCGCTCAACGACATCGAAGCACCCCCGGACAGTGACACCGCCGAGCTGCTCACCGCCGAGCTGGTCACCAACGCCGTCGAGCACACCGACGGCCAGGAGCCCATCGAGCTGGTGGTGGAGCTGCTGCCGACCGGCTGCCAGGTGGAGGTCCACGACCGCGACCCCGAGCCGCCGGGCGGACTGGCCGCCGCGGGCCCGGACACCATGCCGGACCCGTGGCAGGAGCACGGGCGCGGCCTGCTGCTGATCCGTACCCTCAGCTCCGCCTGCGGTCACCGCACCACGGAGCACGGCAAGGCGGTCTGGTTCACGCTGCCGGTGGTGCCTGCCCAGCCGGGTCCTGCTCCACAGAGCTGACCAGGCGCGAGCGGCTCCGGCTGTAGAAGGTGTACAGCAGGGAGCCCGCGACCAGGAAGGCCGCGAACTCGGCCCAGGCCTCCCAGCCGGTCCCGTACATCAGGTACAGGCAGAACGCGACGCCCAGGACCGGGCTGACGGGGTAGAGCGGCACCCGGAAGGAGCGCTTCAGCCCGGGGTTGCGGCGGCGCAGCTGGATGACGGCGAGGTTGACGACGGCCATCGCCCCCAGGGTGCCGATGGTGGTCAGGTTCACCACCGCGTCGAGCGAGGAGAAGGCGGCCGGGACCGCGAAGACGGCGGCGACGATCCAGGTGTTGGCGACCGGGGTGTGGGTCTTGGGCGAGACCCGTTCGAAGATCCTCGGCACGAGTCCGTCCCGGGCCATCGACATGAGGATGCGGGTCTGGCCGTACATCACGGCCAGCACCACGGAGGCGATGGCGACGACCGCGCCGAACGCGACGATGCCGCCGCCCACCGTGGAGTCGGTGACCTGGTTGACCACGGCCGAGAGTGCGGCGGGCGTGTCCGCGACCTTCTCCGGGCCGAGCGCCCCGATGGCGGCGACGGCGACCGCGCAGTACAGCAGCGTGACCAGACCGAGGCAGATCATGATCGCGACGGGGATGTTCCGCCGGGGGTTCTTGACCTCTTCGCCGGCGGTGGTGATCGCGTCGAAGCCGATGTACGAGAAGAAGGCCAGCGAGGCCCCGGACGTGATCCCGGAGATGCCGCTGCCCGCGAACGGCGACAGGTTGTCGTGCCGGTACGCGGTGAAGGCGATGGCGCAGAACGCGATCAGGATGGAGATCTTGAGGACCACCATCGCGGCGGTCGCGCTCGCGCTCTCCCGGACTCCGCGCACGAGGAGCGCGGCGGCCATGGCGATCACCAGGACGGCCGGCAGGTTGACGACACCGCCGTCGGAGGGGCCGCCGGAGAGCGCTTCGGGCAGCTGCACCCCGAAGAGGCTGTGCAGCAGTTCGTTGACGTACTGGCTCCAGCCCACCGCGACCGCGGAGACCGAGACGCCGTACTCCAGCAGCAGGCAGCCGCCGACGAGGAACGCGGTGCGCTCGCCGAAGGTGGCGTAGGCGAAGGAGTAGGAGCTGCCGGAGACGGGGATCGCGCCGCCCAGTTCGGCGAAGGAGAACGCCGTGAAGATGCAGGTGATCGCCGCCAGCACGAACGAGATCACGACCGCCGGGCCGGCCTCCGAGACGCTGTCCGAGAGCCCGACGAAGATGCCGGTGCCGACGACCGCGCCGACACCGAAGCAGACCAGCTGGAACAGGCCCATGGTGCGCTTGAGGCCGTGCCCCTCCAGGTCCGCGCCGGACTCGGCGACCAGCTGTTCGGGGCTCTTGCGGCGCGGGCCGGAGCTGGGTGGGCCCGGCCGGATCGTGCGCTGCGCGCTCATGCGGCGTTTCTCTTCTCTGGTGGTGCGGTGGGGGGACCACGCCCGGCACGCCGTGGGGGGCGGTGCCGCACATGGCAATGGGGCCCGAGCCTGCAAGCTCGGACCCCAACGAGACGAATCATGGTAGCCGCCGACGCGCATGTTCACCCAATTGGATGCATCACCATGCACTCGGGACAAAAAGCTGTCTCCTCGTGCGCTTCGGGCGCCCGCGGGCGTTCCCCTCACGTGCCCGTGGGCGGTCCCGCTCAGGCGCCCGCGAGCGTGGCGACGAGGATCGCCTTGATGGTGTGCATCCGGTTCTCCGCCTCGTCGAAGACCACCGAGTGGGCGGACTCGAAGACCTCGTCGGTGACCTCCAGCTCGGTCATCCCGTGCACGGCGTGGATCTCCCGGCCGACCGCGGTGCCGAGGTCGTGGAACGCGGGCAGGCAGTGCAGGAACTTCACGCCGGGGTTCCCCGTGGCGCGCAGCACGTCCATGGTCACGGTGTACGGGGCGAGCGCGGCGATGCGCTCGGCCCAGACCTCCTTGGGCTCGCCCATGGAGACCCAGACGTCGGTGGCGATGAAGTCGCTCCCGGCCACGCCCTCGGCGATGTCCTCGGTGAGGGTGATCTTCGCGCCGCTGCCGGCGGCCAGCTCCCGGGCCCGCGCCACTATGTCCTGGTGCGGCCAGTACGCCTCGGGTGCCACGATCCGCACGTCCAGGCCGAGCAGCGCGCCGGTGATCAGGTAGGAGTTGCCCATGTTGAAGCGGGCGTCGCCGAGGTAGGCGAACGCGAAGCCGCCGTCGCGGATGTCCTTGGCGGTGTGCTCGACCATGGTGAGGACGTCGGCGAGCATCTGGGTGGGGTGCCACTCGTCGGTGAGGCCGTTGAAGACCGGGACGCCCGCGTAGGCGGCGAGCTCCTCGACCGCCTGCTGGCTGTCGCCCCGGAACTCGATCCCGTCGAACATCCGGCCGAGCACCCGCGCCGTGTCCCGTACGGACTCCTTGTGCCCCATCTGCGAACCGGAGGGGTCCAGGTACGTGGTGGAGGCGCCCTGGTCCGCGGCGGCGACCTCGAAGGCGCAGCGGGTGCGGGTCGACGTCTTCTCGAAGATCAGCGCGATGTTCTTGCCGCGCAGCCGCTGGACCTCGCTCCCCGACTTCTTGGCCGCCTTCAGCTCCGCGGCCAGCTCGACCAGCCCGAGGAACTCCTCGGCGGTGAAGTCGAGCTCCTTGAGGAAGTGACGGCCTGCGAGGTCTATGGCCATGGTTCTTGCTCCTGGGTCGGACGGGGATCTTCGGCGTACCGTAACCCTGGAAGTGTATACGAGGCAATGCATCGCTATACAGAGTCGTGCGGAGCCCGCCCACCCGGCGGGAGTGGCCGGACGCGGCCTACGGGACAGCTCTCACACCGGATCGCGTACGACGGGGCAGCTCATGCACCGGGGGCCGCCCCGGCCCCGCCCCAGCTCGCTGCCCGGGATCTCCAGGACCTCGATGCCCTGCTTGCGCAGATGGGTGTTGGTGGTGGCGTTGCGCTCGTAGGCGACGACCACCCCGGGCTCGATGGCCAGGACGTTGCAGCCGTCGTCCCACTGTTCGCGCTCGGCGGCGTGGACGTCCTGGGTGGCGGTGAGGACACGGATCGCGTCCAGGCCGAGGGCGGCGGCGATGGCCCGGTGCATGTGCTCGGGCGGATGGTCGGTGACCTTGAGTTCGCGGGGCCCGTCGCCCGGCTCGATGGTGTACGAGCGGAGCATGCCGAGTCCGGCGTACTGGGTGAAGGTGTCGCCGTCGACCATCGTCATCACGGTGTCCAGGTGCATGAACGCCCGCCGCTTCGGCATGTCCAGCGCCACGATCGTGTGCGCGGAACCGGCGTCGAAGAGCCCGCGCGCCAGCATCTCGACCGCCTGCGGGGTGGTGCGCTCACTCATCCCGACGAGCACCGCGCCCCGGCCGATCACCAGCACGTCACCGCCCTCGATGGTCGACGGGTAGTCGTGCTGGCCCTGCGACCAGTGGTGGAAGACCCCTGCCTCGGGGCCGGTGAAGAGCGGGTGGTGGCGGTAGATCGCCTCGAAGTGGACGGTCTCGCGCTGCCGGGCGGGCCAGCGCATCGCGTTGATGGAAACCCCGTCGTAGATCCAGGCGGAGGTGTCCCGGGTGAAGAGGTGGTTGGGCAGCGGGCCGAGCAGGAAGTCGTCCGGCTCCATGACGTGGAAGCGGACCGAGACCGGCTCGGCGTGCCGGTCCAGGAACTCCCGCTTGGTCATCCCGCCGACCAGCGCCTCGGCCAGCTCCGCCGGGGTCAGTTCCTCGAAGGCCGCCCGCAGGTGCTCGGTGGCCAGCGGGCCGTACTCCTTCTCGTCGAAGACCCGGTCCAGCACCAGCCGCCGGGCCACCGGGACGCCCAGCGCTTCCCGGAGCAGGTCGCCGAAGAGGTGGACCTCGACGCCCCGGTCGCGCAGCAGGTCCGCGAAGCCGTCGTGCTCCTGCCGGGCGCGGCGCACCCAGAGCACGTCGTCGAAGAGGAGCGCGTCCTTGTTGCTCGGGGTGAGCCGCTTCAGTTCCAGATCGGGGCGGTGCAGGATGACGCGGCGCAGCCGCCCGGCCTCGGAGTCGACGTGGAATCCCATGTCCCCATCCTCACCGGGCGGCACCCGCTTCACCCCGCGAACCGCCTGCCGATCGCGGGACGTGCGTCACAGCGGTACGTCACAGCGGTACGTCACAGCCGGGGGTCGACCGGCTCCGACTCCAGGGCGAGGACGGCGAAGACCGCCTCGTGGACCCGCCAGAGCGGCTCGCCCTCGGCCAGCCGGTCGAGCGCCTCCAGGCCGAGTGCGTACTCCCGCAGCGCCAGCGACCGCTTGTGGCCGAGGAACCGGGAGCGCAGCCGCGCCAGGTTGTCGGGGCGGGTGTACTCGGGGCCGTAGATGATCCGGAGGTACTCCCGGCCGCGCACCTTGACGCCCGGCTGCACGAGCCGCCCCTTGGCGTCCCGTACGAGAGCGCCGAGCGGCTTGACGACCATGCCCTCGCCGCCGCTGCCGGTCATCTCCAGCCACCAGTCGACGCCCGCGCGGACGGACGCCTCGTCGCCGGTGTCGACGACGAGCCGGCGGGTGACCTGGAGCAGGCCGGTCGGATCGTGCTCGACCAGCCGGTCCAGCCACCCGAGCTGCGCGTCGTGCGGTTCGGCGGCGAGCGAACGCCCCCGCACCGCGAGGACCTGGAACGGTGCGAGCCGCACCCCGTCGAGCCCCTCGGTGTTCCAGCAGTAGCGCCGGTACGCCTCGGTGAACGCGGCGGCGTCCCCGGCCCGTTCGCGCTGGCGACCGGCGAGAGGGGCCACGTCGACGCCCCGGGCCGCGGCGGCCTCCAGCGCGGCGAGGGCCGGCGGGAGGGCGGCACCGGCGGCGGCGCCCACGGCGGCGTACTGCGAGCGCAGCAGTCCGGCCGCCTTCAGCGACCAGGGCAGCAACTCCGCGTCGAGCAGGACCCAGTCGGTGTCCCACTCCTCCCAGAGCCCCGCGGCGGTGACCGCGGCCCCGATCCGGCCGAGGAGCGTTCCGGCGAGCTCCGCGTCGTCCAGGAACGGCCGCCCGGTGCGGGTGTAGAGCGCGCCGGCCGGCCCGTCCGTACCGAACCGCTCACGGGCGGCGGCGGCGTCCCGGCAGACCAGGGCGACCGCGCGCGAACCCATGTGCTTCTCCTCGCACACGACCGTGCTGACCCCGTCCGCCCGGTACTGCGCGAACGCCTCGGCCGGGTGCTCCAGGTAGCCGTCCTCGTGGGAGGTGGCGGTCGGCGCCATGGTCGGCGGGAGGTACGGCAGCAGCCTGGGGTCGACGGCGAACCGGCTCATCACTTCGAGCGCGGCGGCCGCGTTCTCCTCGCGCACCGAGAGCCGGCCCATGTGGCGGGTCTCCACGATCCGGCGGCCGTGGACGTCCCCGAGGTCGAGCGGACGGCCCTCCCTGCCGCCCGGCGCCTCGGTCGCCAGCGGCTTGACCGGCTCGTACCAGACCTTCTCGGCGGGTACGTCGACGATCTCGCGCTCCGGCCAGCGCAGCGCGGTCAGCTTGCCGCCGAAGACCGCCCCGGTGTCCAGGCAGAGGGTGTTGTTGACCCAGGAGGCGGTGGGCACCGGGGTGTGGCCGTAGACGACGGCCGCGCGGCCCCGGTACTCCTCGGCCCACGGGTAGCGCACGGGCAGGCCGAACTCGTCGGTCTCGCCGGTGGTGTCGCCGTACAGGGCGTGCGAGCGGACCCGGCCGGAGGTGCGGCCGTGGTACTTCTCCGGCAGCCCGGCGTGGCACACCACGAGGTCGCCGCCGTCCAGCACGTAGTGGCTGACGAGCCCCGCGACGAACTCCTCGACCTGCTCGCGGAACTCCGGGGCGGTCTCGTCCTCGCGCTCCAGCTGCTCGATGGTCTCGGCCAGTCCGTGGGTGTGCTGGACCTTGCGGCCCTTGAGGTAGCGGCCGAGCTTGTTCTCGTGGTTGCCGGGCACGCAGAGGGCGTCGCCCGAGGCGACCATGGACATCACCCGGCGCAGCACCCCGGGGCTGTCCGGGCCCCGGTCGACGAGGTCGCCGACGAAGACCGCCGTGCGCCCCTCGGGGTGGCTGCCGTCCGTGTAACCGAGCTTGGCGAGCAGGGACTCCAGTTCGCTGCTGCACCCGTGGATGTCACCGATGATGTCGAAGGGACCGGTGAGGTGGCGCAGGTCGTTGTACCGGCGCTCGCGCACGACGGCCGCCCGGTCGGTCTCCTCCTCGCTGTGCAGCAGGTGCACCTTGCGGAAGCCCTCGCGTTCCAGACCGCGCAGCGAACGGCGCAGCTCGCGCCGGTGGCGCTGGACGACGTGGCGCGGCATGTCCGCCCGGTCGGGCCGCTCCGCGTTGCGCGCCTGGCAGACCTCCTCGGGCAGGTCGAGCACCACGGCCACCGGCAGCACGTCGTACTCCCTGGCCAGCTGGACGAGCTTGCGGCGGGCCTCGGACTGCACGTTGGTGGCGTCCACGACGGTCAGCCGGCCCGCTTCGAGGCGCTTGCCGACGATGTAGTGGAGCACGTCGAAGGCGTCGCGGCTCGCGCTCTGGTCGTTCTCGTCGTCGGCGACCAGGCCGCGGCAGAAGTCCGAGGAGACGACCTCGGTGGGCTTGAAGTGGCGGTGCGCGAAGGTCGACTTGCCGGAGCCGGTGGCCCCGATCAGCACGACGAGGGAGAGGTCGGGGACAGGCAGCGTCCGGGGCCCGACGGGCGCGCGGCCGGTGGTGGTGCTGGTGGTGTCGGTAGTGCTGGTGGTGATGTCGGTGGTGCTGGTGGTGTCGGTGGTGTCGAGGTGCTTGTCGCTGTTGCTGTCGCTGGTGCCGTTCATGCCGCCTTCGCCTCCTTCGCTCTCTGGTTCTCGCTCTGGTTCATGCTCTGGTTCTTCTTGCTCCCGGTCCCGGTGCGGCTCGCGTCGTCGCTCTCGGCCAGCGTGAACACCGCCATCTGGGTGGGCGGTCCCACCTCGGGGTCGTCCGGCCCGACGGGGGTGAACGCGACCGTGTAGCCGTAGCGGTCCGCCACGCCGTCGGCCCAGTCGCCGAACTCGGCCCGGGTCCACTCGAACCGGTGGTCGCCGTGGCGGACGTGCCCGGCCGGAAGGGTCTCAAAGCGCACGTTGTACTCGACGTTCGGCGTGGTGACGAGCACCGTCCGGGGGCGCGCCGAGCCGAACACCGCGTACTCCAGCGCGGGCAGCCTCGGCAGGTCCAGGTGCTCCACGACCTCGCTGAGCACCGCCGCGTCGTACCCCCGCAGCCGCTTGTCCGTGTAGGTGAGCGAGCCCTGCAGCAACGCGACCCGGCGGGACTGCCGTTCGCCCATCCGCTCCAGCCTGAGCCGGCGCGCGGCGATCGTGAGCGCGCGCATCGACACGTCGACCCCGAGGATCTCGGTGAACCGCACGTCCTTGAGCAGTGCCTGGACCAACTGCCCCTGTCCGCAGCCGAGGTCGAGCACCCGTGCCGCACCGGCGCCGTGCAGGGCTGCCAGGATCGCCTCGCGCCGCTGCTGCGCGAGCGGAACCGGACGCTCCGGGGTGTCCGTGGCCTCGTCCACCGCGTTGTCCACGCTCTCCACGTCGAGGTCGTCGGACTCGGCGAGGCGTACGAGTTCCAGCGCCTGCTCGGCCTGGCGGGTCAGCCCCCAACGACGCGAGAGGTAACGGCTGGTGATGAGCCGGTGCTCCGGGTGCACGGCGAGCCACCCCTCCCCGGCCCGCAGCAGCTTGTCCACCTCGTCCGGCGCCACCCAGTAGTGCTTGGCGTCGTCGAGCACCGGCAGCAGGACGTAGAGCTGGCGCAGCGCGTCGGAGAGCCTCAGCTCCCCTTCCAGGACCAGCCGTACGTAACGGGAGTCCCCCCACTCGGGGAACCGCTCGTCCAGCGGTACCGGCTCCGCGTCCACCCGTGTCCAGCCGAGCGGTCCGAACAGCTTCGCCACCAGCTCGGCGCCGCCCCGCGCGGGCAGGGCGGGCACCTCGATGCGCAGCGGCAGCGGTGCGTCGGCCCGGTCGGGCATGGCCCGGCAGTCACCCCGCAGCGCCGACTTGAAGACGGTCGTCATGGCCACGGACATGAGCGAGGAGGCCGCGTACGGACGGTCGTTGACGTAACTCGCGAGCGCCGCGTCGGGAGCTCCGCCCCGTCCCTTGCCCTTGCCGCGCCGGACCAGTGCCACCGGATCGACCTCCAGCAGCAGCGCGGCCGTGCACCGCTCGGGGGACGCCTCGGGGTAGAAGACGTGCGCCGTGCCGTGCGAGGTGGAGAACGTCTGCGCCTTGTCGGGATGCTTGTGCAGCAGGAAGCCGAGGTCGGTCGCGGGGCGTTCCGGGGTTCCGGTCGTACTGATCGTCATGAACACCCGTCCGAGTATGGGCGGCGGATGCCCTCCTCACCAGGGATTTTCTCCGCCGCGCGGCCCGCTCCCCCTCCCTCCTCGCTCCCTCCGTGCGCGCGGCCGGTGTGCGCCGTGGCCGATACGTGCCAGGGACTGTTGTGTCCAGGCGTCGAAGCTTGTCGGCCCCGTACCGGTCACCAAGGATGACGTCAGCGCTCCGCCAGGAGGCCCGCGGCCAGGGGCCGTGCGGGACTCAGGCCCCGGTGGGGCCGCGGGCCCGCTCGCTCCGACGGTACGACTGCCGCCGGCGAACCTCGATCATGAAAGGTGCATGCGATGGATCATCGCCTGAGCGAAGACCAGCTGCTCGACTTCGCCGACAACGGCTTCCTCGTGCTTCCCGATGTTCTGGGCCCGGCGGACGTCGAGGCGCTCGCGGAGGAGGCCGAGGCGCTCTACGGCACCGAAGCGCCGGGCCGGGTGTTCGAGGCCGACGGCAGCACGGTCCGCGCGGTGCACGGCTGCCACCAGGCTCCCGGTCCGTACGCGGACCTCGTCAGGGACCGGCGGCTGCTGGTTCCCGCACGCCAGATCGTGGGCGGAGACGTGTACGTCCACCAGTCGAAGATCAACGCGAAGCGGGCCATCTCCGGGGACGTATGGCCATGGCACCAGGACTTCACCTTCTGGAACCGGGAGGACGGCATGGCCGAACCCCGGGTCGTCAACGTGGCAGTGCTCCTGGACGGGGCCACCGAACACAACGGCCCGCTCCTCTTCATCCCCGGATCCCACCGCACCGCCGACGGCGACACCCTGCACGCGGTGGAGGGGGCCGAGGACACGGCGGACAAGTCCTGGCGGAGCCATCTGGCGGCGAAGCTGGAGTACACGGTCGACCGGGAAACCGTCACCCGGCTCACCGCCGCCGGCGGCATCGTCTCCGCCACGGGCGGCCCCGGTTCCCTGCTCTTCTTCGACTCGCGGATCGTGCACGGTTCGAGCAGCAACATGTCGCCGCACGACCGCCGGATGGCCATCTTCACGTACAACAGCGTGGACAACGCTCCGAGCGGCGGCGCCCTGCCTCGGCCGGAGTTCCTGGCCGCGCGCGACCACTCCCCCCTCCAGGTCGCTCTGTGACGTCGGAGGGGATTCCGCTCACCCAGCAGCAATGGGCGGTCTGGGCCTCACAGCAACTGCGCCCCGACAGCGACGCCTACAACGTCCCGGTGGGCTACCGGTTGTCCGGCTCCGTCGACCCGACAGCCCTGGAGGCGGCTTTCCGCTCCGTGGTGGAACGCCACCCGGTCCTGCGTGTGACCGTGCGCGCCCGGCCCGACGGGAGCGTCCTGCAGGAGGTGCGCGAGGTCCCGGACCGCGTGCTCACCGTCCACGACGTGACCGGGAACGCGTTGGAGGAGGAGCTCGCGCGGGTGGTGTCCCTCCCGTTCGGGCCCGACGCGGCCTGCCGCCTGCGCGCCCATCTCCTGCGCCTCGCCCCCGAGCGGTACGTCCTGGTGATGGTCTTCGACCACATCGTGGTGGACGCGCCCTCCGTCGCACGGATCACCGATGATCTCGCCACGGGGTACGCGGCGGCTCTGGACGGCGGTGCATCCGGCCCCGCCACCGTCGAAGCGCGGTACTTCGCATACGCCCGGGACCAGCGCGCGTTCTTCGCGACCCAGGAGGCCGAGGCGCTCGGCGACTTCTGGCACACCTACCTGGACGGCCTGTCCGGACTCACCGCCGCCGCGGGGTCCCGGGCCGACACCCGTCCGCCCCTCGCCTCCTCCCTGCCGGTCCTGATACCCGCGGGGCTCGCCGCCTCGGCCGAGCGGCTCGGCACCACCCCCACCGCCCTGCTGATGGCCGCGCTCTCGCTCACCACCCGGCATTTCCTGCGCTCGACCGACACGGTGATCTCCTATCCGGCCGTGGACTGGCGGCGCATGGAGTACGAGCCGGTCGTCGGACTCTTCACCGACATGCTCGCCTTCCGATGTCCGCCCGAGGAGAGCCGGAGCCTCCAGGAGTACGTCCGCGCGGTGCACGGAGCGATGCTGGAGTGCCTGGGACGGCACGGTGCCCCACTGACGAAATTCCGTTCCCGCCTCCGTGCGGCGCATCCGGCGGGCATCGGCTCACCGCCGGTGATGCTCTCCGTCAACAACGTGCCCGGCACCGGGGAACTCCGGCTGCGCGGTCTCGCGGTGGAGTGGTTCCCGCTGCGCCCGGCGCACAACAAGGCCGACCTGGTCCTGAGCGTCTACGTGCGGAACTCCGGCACGACCGCGCGGCTGGACTACGACACCGAGGCGTACGGCCCCGAGACCGCGCGGCGGTTCGGGGCCGCGTTCCAGGAGGTGGTCGGCCAGATCGTCAGTGGCTGGGACGGACCGGCCACGGCGGTGGAACTGACCGGTGAGGACGACCGCTCGCTGCTGCTCGGCGCGTGGAACCCTCCCGTACCCGAAGCACCCGCGTGGAATGTCGCGGCCGCCTTCGCGGCGCGCGCGGCCGCGGCGCCCGGCGCGGTGGCACTGGTGGCGGACGGCCGGGAGACGACGTACCGGGAACTCGAGGCCGACAGTCGCGCCCTGGGCGCCGCTCTGACGGCGCTCGGGCTGCCGGCCGGAAGCGTCGTGGCGATCTGCCTGCCGCGATCGGCGCGATTCGTCACGGCGGTGCTGGCCGTACTCCGCAGTGGTCTGGCCTTCTTGCCCGTGGACGTCGAACAGCCGGAGCGGCGAAGGGCTTTCCTGCTCGCGGACGCGGGAGCGGCGGCCGTCGTGGTCGCCGGACCCGGCGACGAGGCCCTGCTCACGGGGCTCCCCGTCGTCGACATGTGCGAGGCCGTCGCGGACGCTCCGTTCCGGGACGCCGAACCCCACGGCGAGGACCCCGCCTATCTGATCACCACGTCGGGAAGTTCCGGTCTGCCCAAGACCGTGGTGATCCCGCACCGGGCGATCGCCAACCATCTGCGCTGGAAGGCCGCCGCCTTCGGCTTCGGCCCGGAGGACTGCTTCTACTTCAAGACACCACAGATCTTCGACGCGTCGGTGTGGGAGTACCTTCTTCCGCTGACCGTCGGGGCCCGGGTCGTCGTCGCGCCTTCTTCGGCCCACCGCGACCCCGCCCTGTTGCTGTCCGAGATGAGCCGGTACGCGGTCGGTGTCGTCCAGTTCGTGCCGACCGTCCTCAAGGCCGTGCTGGCCGAGCCGGACGCCGGCGACCACGCGGCGCTGAAATGGGTCTTCGTCGGTGGTGAGCCGCTGGGCAGCCGGGTCGCCGAGGAGACCCGCCGCAGGACCGGTGCCCGGGTGGTCAACCTGTACGGGCCGACCGAGGCGACCATAGACGCCACGTACCACGAAGTCGCCCCGGACGGGCGTGACGAGGACCGTCCGGTGCCCATCGGCCGCCCGATCGGCGGTGGCCAGGCGTACGTGCTGGGCAGGGGCGGCCAGCTGCTTCCACCCGGATTCACTGGAGAACTCCACCTCGGTGGGCTGCCGTTGGCCACCGGCTACGCCCACCGGGAGCAGCTGACCCGGGAACGCTTCGTGCCCGCTCCGGCGGGCACCGGTCTGGACACACTGCTGTACCGCACGGGAGACCTCGCTCGCTTCCGCCCTGACGGAGCGATCGAGTTCCTCGGCCGGGAGGACACCGAAACCAAGGTGCGCGGGATTCGCGTCGACCTCGCCGGACTCGGAGCGCTGATCGGCGCACTGCCCGGAGTGCGCGACGCGGTCGTCACCGTCCCTCCCGGCCGGGACGACGCTCTGGTCGCCTATCTGGTGGCGGATCCGGCGGTCACCGACGACGCCGTCCTCGCGCACTGCGCCGAGAGACTCCCCCGCGAACTGCTGCCCAGCACCCTCGTACGTCTCGACCGGATTCCCGTCACCGCGACCGGCAAGACCGACGTCCGCGCCCTGCCGGTTCCTCCGACGGGACGGGCACCGGGCGCGGGGACCGAGCCGCGCTCGGCGTTCGAGGGCCGTCTGCGGTCGCTGTGGGCCGAGGTGCTGGGCGTCGCACCGGAGCGTGTGCCCCGGGACGTCAGCCTGTTCGCGCTGGGCGGCAGTTCGCTGACTCTCCTCAGGCTCCATCAGCGGATACGGGCCGACATCTCTCCCGGCGCCACCGTCACCGACTTGTTCAAATACCCGACCGTAGCGGCCCTGGCCGACGCGCTCGACGACTCCGGCCGCACTTCCGGCCTCGTTCCCGCCCCGACCGGAGGCAAAGGATGACCATGACCGCTGAGCAGGACGAACGCGCCGTCGCGGTGATCGGAATGGCGTGCCGCTTTCCTGGAGCACGCGACGTCGACCAGTACTGGTCCAACCTCGTGAGCGGGCGTTCCGCGCTCGGTCCGTCGGTGGGGGCGGGATGGGACGGGGTGTCCGAACGTGGGTCCGCACCCGCGGACCAGCACCCCGATTACGTTCCGGTCTCCGGCACGCTCGACGACTTCGACCTCTTCGACGCGGGCTTCTTCGGCGTCTCACCCGCCGAAGCCACCTCGATGGACCCCCAGCAGCGGCTCTTCCTCCAGGAGGCCGTGCGCGCCCTGGAGCACGCCGGCTGGACGGGGGCGGGGAGCCGGAACGTCGGTGTCTTCTGCGGCAGCGGGGAGAACCGGTACGCCGGGCTGCCGGACCACCAGGGCCGTGCGGCCGTCCCGGACAGTCCGTCCACTCTGCCGTTGCGCGTCTCCTACCACCTCGACCTGCACGGACCGAGCGTCTTCGTCAGCAGCCTCTGCTCGACCTCGCTGGCCGCCGTCCACCTGGCCCGCGGGAGCCTGCTGGCGGGCGACTGCGACGTCGCGCTCGCCGGAGCCGTCTCCCTGCGTCTGCCGCTGCACCACGGTTACCACGCCACGGCAGGCGGCGTCGCCTCGCCCGACGGCGAACTGCGCCCCTTCGACCGGCGCGCCTCGGGGACGGTACCGGGCAGCGGTGTGGGTGTCGTCGTGCTGAAACGGCTCGCGCACGCGCTGCGGGACGGCGACACCGTCCACGCCGTCCTCCGGGGATCGGCGCTGAACAACGACGGCGCCGACCGTCAGAGCTTCGCCGCGCCCAGCGTCCGGGGACAGCGCGACGTCATCATCGCGGCCCTCGCCGACTCCGGCGTGGACCCCGGCAGCATCGGGTACGTCGAAGCCCACGGCACGGGTACCCCCCTGGGCGACCCCGTGGAGATGGCGGCGCTCCGGGAGGCCAGGGAATTCCTCGACGTGCGCACGCCCTGCGTGGTCGGAGCCGTGAAGTCGTCGGTCGGTCATCTGGACAGCGCGGCCGGCATGGCCGGACTCGTCAAGGCCGTCCTCGCCGTCCGGGAGGGCACCGTCCCTCCGACCCACGGTCACGAGGAACTCAACCCCGAGATCCGGCTGGAGGGCACCGGACTCCGCGTCGGGCGGCGTGCGCAACCCTGGCCCCAGCCCTCGCTGCCGAGGCGCGCGGCCGTCACGGCGCTGGGCATCGGTGGGACGAACGCGCACGTGGTCCTGGAACAGCCTCCCGCCGCACGCCCGGCCCGTCGTGCGCCGGACCGGGCGCGGATCTTCCCCGTGTCGGCCCACAGCACCGAGGCGTTCGAACGGCTGCGCACCCGGCTGGCGGACCGGGTCGCCGAACTGCCGCGGGCGGACGTCGCGCGGACTCTGCAGAGCCACCGGATCGCCAAGCCGCTGCGCCGGGCCTGGGTCTTGGCACCCGCCGCGGACCTCGGAGCCGCGCTGCGCGAGCCGGTCCGACCGGTCGCCCCGCAGCCCTTCGTCCTCGCCGTCGACGCCCGTTCGCTCCCGTCCACCCCGCTCGGAACCGAATTCACCGAGGGGCTTCCCACGCTCCGGGCGCTGCTCACCCCCGGCATCCGTGCCCCGTACGCTGACTTCTTCCGCTCGGCGCTGTGGGCGCTCGACGCACTGGCCGGGGTACCCGTGCTGCTGGGCCACGGCGCGGGGGAGTACCTCGCGGTGGCAGCCGCCGGGGGGATGCCCGCGGACACGGCACTGCGTTGCGCGCTCCTCCACGTGCGGGCCGTGGAGGCGGGCCGCCCCGGCTCGGACCTGAGCGCGTGCGAGCGTCTGCTCGACTCACTCGCGAAAGAGCTGTGGGAGACCGCGTTGAGCCCCCTGGTGCGCGAGGTCCGTTCGGGTTTCTCCGGCCACGTGACGGCCGCCGGCCACACGCCGTCCGGCGAGTCCCTGCTGGAGATGACACGTGGCGAGGTGATGGGCACGGCCTCTCCCCAACCGTCCGGCGAGCACCCGGACCTCTTCGCCGCGCTCGGCTCCTGGGACCGATGGCTCGCGCTGATCGCCCACAGCTGGGAGCGCGGCGTCGAGGTGGACTGGGACGTGGTGTGCGGTCCCGCCACCGGCCGGATCACCACTCTCGTGCCGTATCCCTTCGACGAAGTACGCCACTGGCCGGTCCCGCCCACCGCCGGCGCGGAGAAGCCCGGCACACGGGCTCCGGCCCTCCCGCCCGCAGGGGCGGACCCCGAAACGGAGGTCGCCGCCATCTGGCGCGACGTCCTCGGCGTCCCGCAGGTCCGGCCCGACGACAGCTTCTTCCATCTGGGCGGCCACTCGCTGCTGGCCTCCCAGGTCATGGCCAGGATCTGGGACGGCCTGGGGGTCAGGGTCTCCCTGGGCGACCTGCTCGAAGCGGAGACGCTGCGCGCGATGGCGGACCTCGTCGAGGAGAAGCTCTCGTCGGCACGGCTCTTCGCCTCGCTCACGGTCACCGACGACGGAAACGGAGCGATCGAACTGTGAAGGTCACCCGCCTGCTCGAAGACCTGTCGGCCCGGGGTGTCCGGATCGGTCTGCGGGGCGACAAGCTGACCGTCTCCGCGGCGGACGGCGAGCTGACCCCGGAGACGACCGACACCATCCGGCACCATCGCACGGAGATCCTGCGCTTCCTGCGCGAGCACCAGCAGGACGAGGCCCGCCGCGACGTCCGCATGGAGCGGGTCGACCGCTCGGCTCCGATTCCCGCCTCGTACGCCCAGCACCGGCTCTGGCTGGTGGAACAGACGGCCACCGATCTTCCCGTCTACAACATGTACTTCGTCAACGAACTGCGCGGTGAGCTCGACGTCGAGGCGCTGCGGGGAGCGGTCGACGACGTGGTCCGGCGCCACGAGGCGCTGCGGACCTCTCTCGTCGAGACGGACACGGGCCTGGAGCAGAGGATCGACGCGCGCTGTCCCGCCGCGTTCACCACCCACGAGGTGTCCGGCCCCGAGGCGGCGCAGGCGTTGGTCCGCTCGCTCGTGACCACGCGCTTCGACCTCTCCGCCGCACCTCTGATCCGCTTCGATCTGATCCGTACCGGGCCCCGGCGGTGGACCTTCGTGGTGACGCAGCACCACGTCATATCCGATGGCTGGTCCGCCAACCTGCTCAAGCGGGAGATCTCCGAGCTGTACGCCGCGCGTACGGAGGGGCGGGCGGCAGATCTGCCCGAACTCCCTGTCCAGTACGCCGACTACGCGGTCTGGGAGCGGAGCTGGCTGGGCGGCGAGCTGGCACGGAACCAGACGGAGTACTGGCGTGCCGCGCTCGCCGGTCTGCCCCCGGCACTGGATCTCGCGCCGGCCCGCTCCCGCGAGGCCGTGCAGAGCTACCAGGGCGAGGGATTCGACTTCCACTACGGCGCCGAGACGCTCGACAGGGTGCGGGTCCTCTGCGAGGACACCGGCTCCACCCTCTACAGCGCCCTCATGGCCGCGTACGCGTTCCTGCTCTCCCGCATGACCCGGCAGAACGACCTCGCGGTGGGGAGCCCGCTGGCCAACCGTCCCTATCCCGTGCTGGAAAACACCTTCGGGCTCTTCTTCAACTCGATCACCATCCGCAGTCGCGTCGACGAATCGCTCACCGTCCGCGAGTATCTCGCCCGTACCCGGCAGACGGCGTTCGAGGCCTTCGCCCACCAGGACCTCCCGTTCGACCAGGTGGTGCGGGCGGTGTCGCCGGAGCGCAGCAGTTCCCACTCGCCGATCTTCCAGACCATCTTCATCCTGCAGAGCTACCCGGCGGTCGAACTGGACCTGGCGGGCGTCGAGACCAGGACCGTCGTGCCGCCCATCTACTCGGCCCAGTACGACGTCATGTTCAAGCTGCGGGCCGTGGACGACGGCCTCGCGGGCATCATGATCTACAACAGAACGCTCCTCGACGAGACCGACGCGCGCCGCTTCGCCGGCTGGTTCGAGGACGTCGTCCGGCTCTTCGCCGAGTCGCCGGACACCCCGCTCGGTGAACTCGCCCTCCTCGAACCGGCGAGCGTACGGGCCACCGAGGAGTGGAACGCCGCCCAGAAGTGCCCTGTTCCGGAGACCACCCTGGACACGCTGATCCGCCGACGCCTCGCCGAGGCCCCCGGTGCCGCGGCGCTGACCTTCCGGGGAACGACCGTCCCGCGTGGGGAACTCGCCGCGCGTGCCGCCCGCGTCGCCGCCGCCCTGCGTGCCTCGGGTCTGCTCCCCGGACAGCGTGTGGGACTGCTCCTGCCCCGTACGCCGGACTTGGTCGCGGTGCTGCTGGGGCTGATGGAGGCCGGCCTGGTGTACGTACCGCTCAGCGGTACCCACCCGGCCGACCGGACCGACGGGATTCTGGAGTCCGCCGGGTGCGCGGCGGTCGTGCTCGGTGCGCCTTACGAGGACAGGGTCTCCGGCTTCACCGGCCTGCGCCTGCTCGTCGGGGACCTGGTGTCCGCGGCGGCGCCCCCGCAGGCCCCCGTCGCCCGGGCGGCCGCCGGCGGGTCCGCGTACGTGATCTTCACGTCGGGATCGACCGGCCGTCCGAAGGGCGTCGAGGTCACCCACCGCAATCTGAGCAACCTGGTCACGGCACTGGACGCCGTGCTCGGGGTCGACGATGCCGCGGTATGGCTGTCCGTCACCGACGTCACCTTCGACATCGCCGTGGTCGAACTGCTGTGGACCCTCTCCCGGGGGCTGCCGGTGGTACTGGCCGAGACCACAGAAACCCTGCTCAACGTTCCCGTCACCGGGGACATGCGGGAACCGGAGGGTATTCCGGAGCTGATCTCCCGCGAGGGGGTCACCGCGATGCAGGCCACGCCCACACTCGTGCGCGAGGTCCTGCGGCTGCCGGGCGCGGAAGCGGCGCTCGGCCGCCTGGACCTCCTCATGGTCGGCGGTGAGGCCCTGGACACGGTGCTCGCCGCCCGGCTCAAGAACGCGGGGATCCCCCGGGTCCTCAACATGTACGGGCCCACGGAGACAACGGTCTGGTCCACTTCCTGGGAAGTACCGCCCGCACCGGACCGCGTGCTCGTCGGCCGACCGCTGGCCAACACCACCGCCCACGTGGTCGATTCCGCGCTGCGCCCGGTCCCGGTGGGCATGTACGGCGAACTCCTCCTCGGCGGCGCGGGAGTGACCCGGGGCTACGCGGGACTCCCGGGCCTCACCCGGGAAGCCTTCGTGGAGCTGCCCGGCCTCCCTGGCGCCGGACGCCTCTACCGCACCGGAGACGTCGCGCGCCTGCTCGCGGACGGTTCCCTCCAACTCGCCGGCCGGGTCGACCACCAGGTGAAGATCAACGGGTACCGGATCGAACTGGAGGAGGTGGAACACGCCCTCAATTCACTGGACGGCGTCACCGCGTCGGCGGTGACGGTGCAGCGACGGGGAGACCGGGACGTGCTCGTCGCCCACTACGTACCGGAGGCGAGGCCCGTGCCCCTGGAACCGGCGAAGCTGCGCGGCGCGCTCGCCGCCCTGCTGCCGGACCAGATGCTGCCTGCGGCCTTCGTCCCCCTCTCCTCATTGCCCACCACGGCCGGCGGGAAGACCGACCGCCGTGCCCTACGACCGGTGGTGTTCGAGGTGGACCCACCGCCGGCGGCCGCTGTCACCACCGAACTGGAGGAGCGGCTCCTGGGCGTGTGGCGGGAGGTACTGCGCGACGACACCGTGGGCCCCGGCGACGACTTCTTCCGCTCGGGCGGAACATCCATCCTGATGGCCCGGCTCCTTCAGGAAGTGCGCGGCCGGATCACGCCCTCGGCCCGGATCGTCGATCTGTTCCGCCACCCGACCGTCCGGGGATACGCGGCCTGCCTCGAAGGCGCGCCGGAGACGGACCGGACCCGCCCCGTCCCGGACGGGGCGACCGACGCCCGCCGCGTGGCCCAGGCACGGCGACGACAGCAAGTGGCCCGCAAACGACGTGAGCGATCGGAGCACAAGCGCCCATGACCACCGACACCACCGGCACCACCGACCCGGACGACGTACAGCCTCTGATCGCCGTCACCGGAATGGCCTGCCGCTTCCCCGGGGCGGACTCACCGGCGGAGTACTGGAATCTGCTGCGCGAGGGCGCCGCGCCCCTGGAAGAGGTCCCCCGGGAGGAACTGCTCGGTTCCGGGCGCCCGCGCGAGATCGTCGACGCGCCGTCGTACGTACCGTGGCGCAAGCCGTTCTCCGATCCCAGCCTGTTCGACGCCGAGTTCTTCGGCCTCACTCCGGCCGAGGCGGCGGCCACCGATCCCCAGCAGCGCATCCTGCTGCAGACCGCCGTGCACGCCCTGGAGGACGCCGGCCTGGACCCCGCCGCTCCGCCCGCCGGTGTCGGTGTGTACCTCGGCATGAATCACTCGGACTACCTGCTGAGCAACGTGCTCGGCCACCCGGAGGTGATCCGCGGGCTCGGCTGGCACCGCGTCCTGATGGGCAACGACCGGGGCTTCACCGCGACGTCCCTGTCCTACCGGCTCGGGCTGACCGGACCGAGCATCGCCGTGGACTGCGCCTGCTCCTCCAGCCTGGCCGCGGTGCATCAGGCGTGCCGTGCCCTGCTGAACTACGACACCGACGTGGCGCTGGCCGGTGGCTCGGCCATCCGGCCGCACGACGTGGGGTACATGTACACGGAAGGGGGCATCGCTTCCCCGGACGGCCTCTGCCGCCCCTTCTCGGCGCAGGCCGCGGGCACCGTCTTCGCGAGCGGGGCGGGTCTCGTGGTGCTCCGGCGTCTGGAAGACGCGCTGGCCGACGGCGACCGGGTCCTCGCCGTCATCCGCGCCAGCGACATGAACAACGACGGCGCGGCCAAGAGCGGTTACACCGCGCCGAGCCTCCGCGGGCAGGAGGCGGTGATCGCCTCGACGCACCGCCTGGCGGGCATCACGGCGGACGAGGTCTCCTACGTGGAGGCTCACGGCACGGGTACGCCGCTGGGTGACCCCATCGAGGTCGAGGCGCTGACACGCGCGTTCCGGCAGAGCACCGACAGGATCGGGTTCTGCGCCATCGGCTCGACGAAGTCCAACATCGGCCATCTCGACTCCGCTGCGGGGATCGCCGGATTGATCAAGGTCGTGCTCTCGCTCCGGCACCGGACGCTGCCCGCGTCGCCCGGTGCCGAGGAGACGAATCCGCACATCGACTTCGTCTCCTCGCCGTTCCGGGTCAACCACGCCCTGCGCACATGGTCCGCGCCCGGCCCACTGATCGCCGGAGTCAGCGCCTTCGGGGTGGGCGGCACAAACGTGCACCTCCTCGTCGAAGAGCCTCCCGAAACCCCCGAGGCCCCGCGGCCCGCCGTTCCGGACACGCTGGTACTGCCGTTCTCCGCCCGGTCGCCCGAAGCGCTCGACAGGCTGGAGGTCCTCCTGCGCGGCCGACTCGCCGGGCTGTCCGCGCACGCGGTGGCGGACGTCGGGTCGGCGCTGGTGCGGTCCCGGTCCGGACACCCGCTGCGCCGCGCGCTGCTGTGGCGTTCCTCCGGCACGTGCGTGACACTGCCCGGCACCGACCGGGACACCACGCCACGACCGCCCGCGTTCCTGCTCCGGAACACCTCGGAACAGCCCTTCGGGCAGAAGTACCTCGACGCCCTCGTCGCCGGCCGGCCGGCCTTCCGCGAAACCGCGCGACGGCTCGTCGGCCCGTGGGCCGCCGGACGGGGCACGACGGCCGACCGTGCGCTGGAGTCGCTGGTGGAGGACGCCCCGGCGCTCCTCACGGACTCCGTCGTGGCTCTCGGTTGCGCGGCCGTCTGGGCCGAGCACGGCGTCACGCCCGGCGCCGTCCTGGCGGACCACCGGTCCTGGCTCGCCGCAGCCGTGCTCACCGGGGTGTTCTCCGAGGAGGACGCCTCCGGTGTGCTGGCCGGCCGGGCCACCACCCGGCCGCTCGGCGACATGCTGCGGAACGCGGCCCGCCCGGCGGCTGTCGCGTGGTACGACCCCGACGGGTCCGAGTGGTGCTCGCCCGGCGTCCGCCCGGACCTGGCAGCTGTTTCGGCGGGCTCTCCCGCCACCCCCGGCCGCCGCAGGCTCCCGCCGAAGATTTCCGCCGTCGTGTGCTTGCCGACCGGTCCCGGGTCCGGCGCCGTCCTCCCTGCGGTCTTCGGCGACGCGGTCGCCGTCGTGTTTCCCGGGCTGCCGCCCCATGAGGCCCTGGCGGCCGGGTTGGGCCACGCGTGGGCGCTGGGTCTGGGAGGGGAGGCGGCGGCCTTCGCCGCCACGAGCGCCGGCGGCTGCGCCGAGTTGCCCGGCTACCCGTTCGAGCGGCGGCGCCACTGGCTGGACCCTGTCTCGCCGGTGTCCGTCCCGTACTCCGGATCCGGCTCGGTCCGGCCCGAAGAGGACCCCGAAGATCTGGAGGAATCGGCCCGCGAGATCTTCCGTGCCGCTCTCGGAGTCACCGAAGTGTCGGCGCGGGACAGTCTCTTCGACCTGGGCGGCGACTCTCTGCTCGCCACCCGCGTCGTCGCGGAGGCGCGGTCCCGCTGGCGTCGGCCCATACCCGTCGGCTCGTTCCTGAGCGATCCGTCACCGGCCTCGCTGGCGCGGCTCGCAGGAGACCACGAGCGGGTGAACGACGCACCGGCCGTCCGGCACCAGGGGGGAATCCGCCTTCCGGTCACCAGCCTCCAGGAGCGGTTCCTCTTCCTGAGCGAGGTCGAGGGCGCCGCCGAGGCGTACAACGTGCCCGTGCTCGCCGATCTGCGCGGCTCCCTCGACGCCGATGCGCTGCGTGAGGCCCTGCGGGACGTCCTGCGGAGGCACGAAAGTCTGCGCGCGGTCTTCCACACGTCGGCCCGGGGAACGACGCAGGAGATCCTGGCCGACGTGGCCGTCGATCTACCGGTCGTGGACGTCGCGGACGAGGCGGAACTGCGCCGCGAGATCACCCGCATGAGCGATCGCACCATCTCGCTCGACGTGCCCCCGCTGCTGCGGAGCGCGCTGCTGCGGACGGCGCCCGACCGTCACGTGCTCGTCCTCGTCGTCCACCACATCGTCGCGGACGCCTTCTCCACCGGCCTGCTGCTCCGGGACCTCTACGCCTGCTACGCGGGACGCACGGGATCCGCGTGCCCGGTCCTTCCACCGGTCGAAGGACTTTTGGCGGCGCACGTGCGAGCGGAGGAGGAGTGGCTCGCCTCCTCGGAGGCTGATCGACAACTCGGTTTCTGGCTGGCCGAGTTGAATGACCGTCCGGAACCTCTCGAGCTCCCGGGCGACCGGCCTCGGCAGGCAGGCCGCCATCGTGGTGACACCGTCGCGTTCACGGCGTCCGCCGAGGTCTCCCGGCGGGTCACCGACCTCGCCAGTCGCACACGGTCGACCCCGTTCTCCGTCGTCCTCGCGGTGTTCGCCGTCCTGCTCTCCCGGGTCGGCGGACGCGACGAGTTCCTGGTGGGCGTCCCGGTGTCCGGACGTCACCGGCCGCACGCCCGCGATCTCGTGGGCAATTTCGTCAACACCCTGCCGCTGAGGATCTCCGTCGACCGGACGCGGCCCTTCGCCGACCTGCACGGGGCACTGGCCCGCCGGGTCGTCGCCGCGCTGGACCACCAGGACCTGCCGTTCGAGGTCCTCTCCCGGAAGCTGCGGGAGGAGGGCGGGCCGGAGCAGCCTCCCCTGCTCGACGTCCTGTTCAACATGCTGAGCCCGGACGCCAGCGTTCCTGACCCACCGGACGGGCTCCGCGCGCTCCCCGTACCGTTCGAGCGCGGCACCAGCCCGTACGAGCTCTCGCTCGACTGGTGGTTCGGCCGCGACGGGACCCTGGCCGGCCGGTTCGTGTTCGACACCCAGCGGTTCGACCGTGCGACGGTCGTCGCTTGGCAGGAGTCGTTCGTCCACGCGCTCGACACCCTGACCCGGGCGCCGAACGGGACGATCGCGTGCGCCTCGGTCGAGCCGCCGGAGGCCGCGGCCGAGGTCTCCGCCCTGCTGTCCGGTCCCGTCGTGCCCGTCCCCGCGATGCCCGTCCACGCCGTATTCGCCCGGCAGGCCGCCCGGACGCCCGACCGGCTCGCGGTGCACGACGGCCGTTCCTCCCTCACCTACGGTCGGCTGAGCGCGCTGTCGGCAGCCGTCGCCGCCCGGCTGACCGAACTCGGTGTGACCCACGGGGAGAGCGTCGGCATCGCCATGGAACGCGGAGTTCCGTTGATCGCGGGGCTCCTGGGGGCATTGCGGGCGGGGGCGACGGCCGTTCCGTTCGACCTGACCCTGCCGCGGAAACGGCTCGCCACGATCGCGGAGGACTGCCGTCCGCGTTTCGTACTGTGCGCCGACGCGAAGGACGCGGAGTTCGCGCCCTTCGCACGGGCCGTATCGCTCCCCGCCGTCGATGGAGCGGCCGCGGACGGACCCACCGGTCCTGTTCCCGGAGACTCCGTGGACCTCGGTGCCGGCGCCTATCTGACGTACACGAGCGGCACGACGGGGCGGCCGAAGGGCATCCACTTCCCGCACCGGGCCCTCGCCAACCTCATCCACTGGGAGACTTCGGGTCACACTTCGGCGCTGCGGTGGATGCAACTGGCGTCCTTCGGTTTCGACGCCGCGTTCCACGAGACGTTCGCCGCGCTGTGTTCGGGGGGCTCGCTGTTCGTCGCGGACGAGGCGACCAAGCACGACCACGACCTGTTCGCGGGTTTCGTGCGCGAGCACGGTGTCGAGAAGGCCATCGTCCCGGTGTCGCTCCTGCACGCCCTGGCCGCTCGCTTCGCCCGGGACGTCGGCCCGTTCGCCTCCCTTCGGGAAGTGGCCTCCACCGGCGAGCAGCTCCGCGTCAGCGAGTCGCTGATCGACTTCTTCGAGCGCCTGGACGGCTGCGCGCTGATCAACAACTACGGGCCCGCGGAGACCCATGTGGTGACCTCCTACCGCTTCACCGGTCCGCCGCGCGCATGGCCCCGGCACGCCCCCATCGGCTCGCCCGTCCAGAACGTCGTCCTGGAGATCCAGGACGACCGGGGCCGCGCCGTACCGCGTGGCGCCGTGGGCGAACTGGCGATCGGCGGCGACTGCGTGGCCACCGGTTATCTGGGCCGCCCGGACCTGACCGCGGAACGCTTCCGCACCGACGGCGGTGCGCGCAGCTACCGCAGTGGTGACCGGGCGCGGCTTTCGAGCCTCGGACACATCGATTTCGTCGGCCGCGCGGACCAGCAGATCAAGATCCGCGGCTACCGCGTGGAGCCCGGAGAGGTCGAGGTCGCTGTCCGGCGCGACCCCGACGTTCGGGACGTGGCGCTCGTGGCGAGCGGGCCGGACGGCGACCGGAGGCTCGACGCCTATCTGGTGGCGGCGCCCGCCGCACAGGACTTGGCCGGGCGACTGCGCCGCAGGCTGCGCGAGGATCTGCCCGCTGCCATGGTCCCGTCCTCGTTCACCGTCGTCGACGCCCTGCCGGTCAACGGCAACGGGAAGGTGGATCCGACCCGGCTGCCCGCGCCCGGCGCCGGCCCCGCGTCCCGGAGCGGTCACGCCGCGCCGGAGGACCGGGCGACCACCGACGTCCTCGCCGTGTTCCGGCAGGTACTCGGACGGCCGGAGCTGGATGCCGACGAGGACTTCTTCGACGCCGGCGGCCACTCGCTGCTGGCGACCCGGCTGATGCACGTCCTGCGTGAGCGGACCGGAGTGCGGCTCGGGATACCGGAGCTGTACCGGTGGGGAACCGCGGCGGAGCTGGCCCGGCTCGTTGCTGAGCGGGGTCCGTCGGCGGACGCGGCCGAGGAGGAGCTCCCCCCGTCCGGACCGCCGGTCGCGCTGCCGCCCGGTCTCCGGCCTCTCGTACGGGCGTCCTCGGAGTTCCAGAAGACATTCGTGTTCGCCGCCTCCCGTCCGCTCGATCCCGCCCGGGTGCGTGCCGCGGCCGCCGCGGTGCTCGCACGCCACCCCGCTCTGCGGCTGTTCTTCCCGGACATGCGCCGCAAGGGCGGCGCCTACGGGGAAAGGCCCGTCCTCGCCGAGCCCGGTGCCGTGCCTGTTCGCGTAGGCGCGTCCCGCGGGACGGGAACGGCCGCCGCGAACAGCCTCCACGACGAAGCGCAGGGCACCCCCATCGACCCCGCGCGCGAACCGCTCGTCCGTCTGACGGTGAGCGGGAACCTCCTGGCCGTCACCGTCCATCTGCTGGTGCTCGACGGGCGCGGGATGCTGACGCTGTGCCACGAGATCGCCGAGGCGTGCCGAGCGGACTCCCCACCGGTGTCCGAGGACCCACGTCCGGCCGAGGTCGACGACGGCTTTCTGCGGTACCTGTCGTGGCGTCACGCGCTGGGCGACGGCCCCCGCGCGCGGGAAGCCGCCCGCGTCTGGCACGAAATCCTGCCGGCCGAAGCCGGTGACCGGCCGCACGTCGGCCCGCTCGCGGACCGCCTGAGCTGGGCTCCGACCGGCAGGTTGCACGACGCGCTGCGCTCCCTCTGCTCGGACCTGCGCGTCACCCCCTTCGTCGTCCATCTGACGGCCTTCGCGATGGCCCTGGCGAAAGCCGACGGCCGTGAGGACGTCTGCCCCGCGGTTCCGCTCGACGGACGGTGCCACTCCGATCTCGACCGTTCGGTCGGCGGCTTCGCCAACACGGTCCCGGTGCCCCTGTCGATACCCGTCGACGGGTTTCCGGCTTCGGTGCTCACCACCGTGCGCGACGCTTTCGACCGGATCCGGGAACTGCGGACCGTGCCCTTCGCGGACCTCGCCGCGGACGACCCGGCACTCCGGGCGTTCGGCGACCTGCCCGTGGTGTTCAACTACGCCCGGGACGACGGCAACCGGCCGGATGGTCTGCGTGGTGTCGGTCCCGACCCCCTCGCACCCCGCCTGCGTGTCCACTTCACGGTCGTGGACGCGGGGAAGTCGTTCCGGGTCTCGCTCAAGTACGCGCGGGGGGCGTCCGAGGTCCAGGACGCGCAGCTGCTGGACCACTACCGACAAGCCCTCTACACCCTCGCCTTCTCCGCCGGCCCCGGAGCGGGTGCGGCCGGGGCGGAAGAGCGGGACGGCTCAGTCATGGAGCGCATATGAAATTCAGTCTGTTCTTCTTCGCCAACGGAGCCGACTCGGCCGAGCAGTACCGGTTGCTCCTCGAAGCCGCGCGCTTCGCCGACCGGGGAGAATTCTCCGCGGTGTGGACGCCGGAGCGGCACTTCCACGACTTCGGCTCCCCGTTTCCCAGCCCGGCCGTCACGGGGGCGGCCGTCGCCGCGGTGACACGACGGATCGACGTGCGCGCGGGAAGCGTCGTGCTGCCGTTGCACGATCCGCTCCGCGTGGCCGAGGACTGGGCGGTCGTCGACCAGCTCTCCGGCGGGCGTGCGGGCCTCGCCGTCGCGTCGGGCTGGAATCCCCGCGACTTCGTCCTGGCACCGGGGAACTTCGCGGACCGCAGGACCGCGCTGCGGGACGGCGTGGACGAGCTGCGCCGGCTCTGGGCGGGACAGCCGGTTTCGCGCAGAGCACCGGACGGGACCGAGCAGGAGATCCGCAGCCGGCCGAGTCCGGTGCGCGGCGGTATCCCGATGTGGATCACCGCGGCAGGCTCTCCCGACACCTTCTCCTGGGCGGGCGAGCAGGGGTACGGAATCCTGACGCATCTGCTCGGGCAGTCCTGGGAGACCCTGGAGGACAATCTGGTGCGGTACGGGGACGCGCTGGTCGGGGCAGGACACGGCCCGCACGACGAACGGGTGGCGGTGATGCTTCACACGTTCGTCGACGCCGACCCGGAGGCGGCGCTGAACGCGGCGCGCGCTCCGATGACCGCCTACATGCGGTCGTCGATGACGCTGTTCGGAATGGACGGGACCGGCGCGGACGGTGAGGTGTCCGAACAGGCCGTCGAGGAACTGCTGGAACACCGCTACACCGAGTACGCGCGGACCCGGTGCCTCATCGGTTCGGTCGAGAGCTGTGTACCGCTGGTCACTTCGCTCGCCGAGCTCGGCGTCGACGAGATCGCCTGCCTGATCGACTTCGGTGCCGGGGCGGACGAGGTCCTGGCCGCTCTGGAGCACTTGACGCGCCTCGCCGAGCGGTGCGCGGACCTGTGAACGTCCGCCCCGCCCGGTCAGACCCGCGCCGGAGCGAGCCGTTGCACGGCCGTGTCCAGCTGCTTCACCGTGCCGACGGCCATCGCGGGGATCGCGGGGGCCGTGACGCGGTTGAGATTGGTCAGCACCCTTCCGGGGCCGACCTCCACGAGTGCGTCGACCTCTTCGGCCCGCAGGAGTTCGACGGTCCGGTGCCACTGCACGGGCGAGGAGAGCTGACGGCGCAGCAGGTCGCGCGCCTCGGTGCCCGATCCGACGTATCCCGCGTGGACGTTGGCGATCACCGGGACCGAAGGATCGGCGAACTCCACGGTGTCCAGACGATCACCGAACTCCTGCTCGATGTCCTTCATCGCGCTGGAGTGGAAAGGAGCGCCGGTGCGCAGCGGCTCCACTCGCTCCGCACCAGCCTCCATCGCGGCGCGCGCGAACTCCTCCAGGCCGGGGGCGGTGCCGGAAACGACCGTCTGAAGGGCGGAGTTGTAGTTGGCGACCTCGACCCGCCCGCTCGTCGCCGTCCGCGCGCACAGGTCTTCGACCGTCGTGGAGGGCAGACCCAGTACGGCGGCCATGCCGCCCGGGGTGCGGAGGTTGACCCGCGCCATCAGCTGCCCTCGCAGGCGCACCAGTCGCAGTGCGTCCTCCCAGTCCAGCACACCGGCCGACACCAGCGCGGTGTACTCACCCAGGCTGTGCCCGGCGACCACCTCGGGCGTCACGCCCCGCTCCCGCAGGGCGGTGGCGAAGGCGAGGCCGGTGACGAAGACGCAGGGCTGTGTGACCGACGTGTCCAGCAATTCGTCCGCCGTCCCTTCGAAGCACAGCCGGCTCAGCCCGAACCCCAGGATGTCGTCCGCCGCTCCGAAATACGAGCGCGCGGCACCGTCGCTCTCCCGGGCCAGGTCGCTTCCCATTCCCTCTGCCTGGGATCCTTGTCCCGGAAACACAAAAGCATGCCTACTCATTTACTTTCCCCACGACGAAGTCAATTCACTGTCAAGCCGCCAGAGTACCCGCAGGGATTGTTTTGTAAATACCTTTCGACTGGGCGACATCAATTGCTCCGGCACGCTTGATCATCATGTCCAAGAATGGAAACGGTAGGGTTCATGACCGAAACGAAGACTCTGAGCGGTAGTAATTCGTCTGTTTTCTCCCGGGTCTCCGGAAGCAGTGCCTGGAAGATAGCCTCGGTCGCACTGCCGCTCTACGTGACGATGGTCGCCGCTTCGGCGGGGGCTCTGGTGGACACCGCCGTGCTGGGTCGCCACGGGACGGTCTCCCTCGCCGCCTTCGCCGTCACCATCGCGGTCTACAGCCCCTCCGCGGCGGCGGTCGCCGGCGCCATGCGGGGCGTCATGCCCTTCGTGGCGGCGCACAGGGAAGACCCCGACGAGCTGCTCCCGATGGTCCGCGACGCGAAGTGGCTCGGCCTGGGGGTCGGCCTGACGGGGGCGGTCGCGGTGGCGGCGGTCCCGCTGATCGGCCGCCTCGGCGGTGTCCCGGCGAGCACCTTGGAGCAGCTCGGAATCTTCCCGTGGCTGCTCGCCGCGAGTCTGGTCGTCACCTCGCTCGGCTCGGCCTCGACCTCGACGCTCGTGGGCCTCGGGCAGGGAAAGTCCGTCATGCGGGCAGGACTCGCCGGCACCGGCACCGCGGTGGTCCTGTCCCTGCTCCTGGTGGGCGGCGTGGGCTCGTTCTCCGGCCTCGGGCTGCCCGGTGCGGGCCTGGCCATGCTGGCGTCCAGCTCCATCGGCGCGTCCTGGGCCCACCGCGCGCTGCGGCGCTCCCCCGCGCTCGGCGGCCGGCCCCTCGTGTTTGGACCTCTGCGCCCGCGCGAGGTGCTCAGGATCGCCCGCGTCGGCATCCCGCTGGCCGCCACCGTGCTGATCAAGTTCGCCGTGCTGGGCGTCATCGGGTTCTCCGCCGCCCGTACGGGCACCCGGAGCGCCGCCGCTCACAGCATTTCCCTCTCCCTGGTCAATCTGATGTTCACCGCGGCGGTCGCGGTCGGCCAGGCGACGGTCCCTCTCATGGCCGGTCACGTGCGGGCCGGGGAAGCCGGCCGGATCCGGCGCGTTCTGTTCGCCGGGGCGTCCGTCGCCCTCGGCGCGGTGGTCGTGCTGGGGACGGTGCTGCTGGTCCTGCGCCGCGACGTGGTGTCCGTGTACACCGACGATCCGGTGCTCCGAGAACGGGTGACCGACCTCCTGCCGCTCGTCCTGCTGGTAGTCGCCACGGACGCGCTGCAGGCGGTATTCGGGTTCGGCCTGATCGGGCTGAAGCGCACCGTACCCAGCCTCGCCGTCTTCGCCGCCGCCTACGGGGCCCTGGCAGCCCTCACGGTCGCCATCACCGCGTCCGGAGGTGGCCTCACCTCTCTGTGGACCGCCCTGGCCTGCGCCAATCTGGCACTGCTGGCCGGGCAGGCCTTCTTCTTCCACCGGCACAGCGGACGGGTGGCCTCCTCATGACGCCCGAACCCCGGCCCTCAGCGGGGAGCCGGCCGTCGCCCCCTCCGAGGGAGAGATGGTTCAGGCGGTACGCGGGGCACGCCCCGACGGTCCGGCTCGTCTGCTTCCCGCACGCGGGCGGTACCGCGAGCCTCTACCACGGGTGGCGGGCACACCTCCCGGACCACGTCGAGCTGCTCGCCGTGCAGTACCCCGGACGCCAGGAACGCCTCGGTGAACCCTGCGTCGGGACGATGGAGGAGATGACCGAGCGCGTCCTGGAGGCGCTGACGCCCCATCTGGACCTGCCCTTCGTCCTGTTCGGACACAGCATGGGAGCGGCCGTCGCCCATGAGGTGACGCGGCTGCTCGAACGGGACGGGCCGGCCACGCCTCTGCACCTGTACGTGTCCGGCCGGGGCCCGCAGCACGAAGCCCAGCGCGACAACGTCCCCCATCTGAGCGAGGCGGAGATCCTCCGCTCCGTCGGGGAGTTGTCCGGGCCAGGATTCGCGGCGTACGACGACCCCGAGCTGCGGCCACTGCTGCTGCCGCCCCTGCTCGCGGACTACCGCCTGCTCAACCGCCACCACGTGGCGGGGCCCGCCCTGATGCGGACTCCGGTGACCGCCTGCGGCGGAGACCGCGACCCCGTGTGCTCTCCCGGCGATCTGCGCGAATGGCGCCACTGCGCCGAGAACTGGTCGGGCGTACGGATGTTTCCGGGCGACCATTTCTATCTCGGCCAGTCGGAGCGGGAACTGGTCCGCATTGTCGCCGAGGATATCGACAGGGCGGGCGGGCGGAACGCATGAGAGGAATTTCTTCCTGCCGAGCGGGCGCCGGCCTGTCCCGCCCGGCCGAAAGGCCGCAACAGGCCAGGGCCGGTTCTGTCCATCCGGTAAATCTTCTCCGACCGTCGCGCGCGGGGCACAGTGAACACGGCACGGCGATACGCAGCCGGGCCCCGTCGTGCTCCAAGCCGGTCCGTACGAGCAGGAGAGACACCGTGAGAGATCGAGTGCGCCGGAGCTCCGGCACCGGAAACTCCACCACCCCACGCGCGACCCCCGCCCTTCCGAAGCCGGGCCGACGGCCCCGGTGTCCGGCGGTGCGAGGATGAGCGTCACCACGCGCGCGCGGCCGCTGCCGGTGACGCTGGGCGTGGTCGCCTCGCACTTCCCCGACAGGGAGATGTCCGTCGAGGAAGTACTCGACGACCACGGGCTGTCCACGGCGCAGCGTCGCGTCTTCCGGCGCGTCCACGGCCTGGAGAACCTGCGGCTCGACCCGGACTCGGGCCTCTTCGACCTGCTTCTGCCGGCCGCGGTCGAGGTCGTGGCGGCCCTCGACCGCCCCGACCGGGTCCGCTACGTCATCTACGCGCACGCGGTCCAGCAGGTGGCACCGGCCGACGTCGACCCCGCGCGGATCCTCGCCTCGTCGCTGGGTCTGGAACACGCCGACGCGTTCGCCGTCACCCAGCACAACTGCGCACAGAGCCTCGTCGCCCTGGACCTCGCCGCGGACCTCCTGCGCGCCGAAGGAGCGGAGGGTGACTGCGCGTTGATCGTCTCCGGGGAGCGCGTCTTCTCTCCACTGGCACAACTGGATTACTCCTTGGGTCAGTTGCTCGCGGATGGGGCAGCGGCGTGTCTGCTGACCCTGGGCGGGGACGGTGACGTGATCCGCTCCCACGCGGTCCGCGACGATGTCCGGCCGCCGGACGACGCGAGGCAGACCGGCGAGACCGGCGTGCGATTCCTCGTCGAGACGATGCTTCAGGCCGTGGCCGAGGCGGGCCTGACCCTCGACGACCTCGACCTGGTGGTCCCGCACAACGTGAACAAGACCTTCTGGCGCCAGGCCGCGAAGTCGTTGGGCATCCCCCTGAGCACGGTCTTCCTGGAAAACATCCCCCGTTACAGCCACTGCTTCTCCGCCGACCCCCTCATCAACTACGCGACGCTCCGGGCCGAGGGCCGGATCCGTGCCGGAGGGAACTACCTGATGGCGGCGGTCGGTGTGGGAGGCAGCTACGCAGCCACCGTTCTCACCCGGCCGCCCTGTCCTCTTCCCACAGGAGGAAACCGACCGTGAACCACCGCACCGTTGTCGCAGCCGTCGAAGCCGGGCTCTCCGAGACGCTCCACCGCCCGGTGTCGGGTCTCAGCGACGAAACCCGCCTGTTCGAGGACCTGCACCTCGACTCGACGACCAGCCTCGAACTTCTGATGGCCATGGAGGACGCCTTCGGCCTGCTCGTCGACCCCGAGTCGCTGGACATGGACGACTTCAGGACCGTGGGCACCTTCGCCGCGTTCGTCCTCCGGGAACTGACCGCACAGCAGGGCGAGGAGGTGCGTCCTTGACCTCCCGTCCAGCTCTGCGCGCGGCGGCGTCCGTGGTCTCCCCGACCGGGTCGGGCTGGGTCCCCGGGCCGCTGGAACTCATGTACACCGACGACCTCCACCGCCCGTTCGACGCACTCGTGGACCATGAACTGCTCCGCTCCGGTCCACGCGTCAGTCACCTCGACCTGGCGCAGGCGCTGCTGGCCGACGACGTGGTCGCCGCCGAGGCGGGCAGCCCCGATCTGATCGTGGTGGCGAGCGCGCTGCCCGACCTCCATCCGTACGCCCCGGTCGCTCCGTACCTGTACGGCCGCCTGGGCGGAGCGCGGCGCCGTTTCACCGTCTCGGAACAGGGCAGCGCCGCGGCGTTCACCGCGCTGCGGATCGCGTCGGCCCAGCACCGGTCCGGCCGGGCCCGGAAAACGGCGGTCCTGATCGCCGAGCAGAGCACCCACGCGGTGCCCGGCGCGGGCCTCGGAAAGGCCCGGCCGTCCGACTCGGCGGTGCTCCTGGTGCTGGACGCGGGTGACGGCGCGCGCGTCGAGGAGGTGTCCGAGATGCGCGGCCCCGACTCCACCGCCCCCCTCGGCGAAAGCCTGGCCCGGTACGCCGAGGAGAACGGCCCTCGAAGGGTGCTGATCGTCTTGGGGCCCCATGTCGATCCGGCCTTGCCCGTCCCACCGGGGGCAGCCGTGCACCGGGTGGACAGAGCGGTGTACAGCACCGGTGTCTGGCTCGAACTCGCCCGGAACCACTCGGCATGGAGCGCGGCCTACGACCTGGTCGTGCTGTGTGAGACCGATGCGCGCGCCCCCGGGAACAGCCATCTACTGGCATTGCGCACCGGCTCCCGTACTCCGGCCGCGGACGCCCGCGCCCGGTGAGGAACGTACCGACCCGAGTGCGGAGGCGGACGCGGTCCGCGGCGGCATTCCCCCCTCACCCCGGCCTTCCGCTCCCGAGAGAACGAGGTTTGCGCATGCCCCATCACCAAACCCGCATCCAGGGCCTGCCGGTCTCCGGCATCGCCGAGGAGTTCGGGACCCCCCTGTTCGTCTACGACGCACAGTCCATCGGCGACGACTACCGCAGGCTGCGGGACGGGCTGCGCCCTTCGGTGGACATCTTCTACTCGCTGAAGGCGAACCCCAACATCAGCGTCAGCGCCTGCCTCAGATCGCTCGGAGCCGGAGCGGAAGTGTCCTCCGAGGCAGAGCTGTTCACCGCACTGCGCGCGGGGTTCGCGCCCGAGGACATCATCTTCCTCGGGCCGGGCAAGACCGCCCGGGAGCTCGCCGCCTGCGTGCGGGCCGGCATCCGCGCGGTGGTCTGCGAGTCCTTCGGTGAGCTGCGCCGGCTCGACCGGGTGGCGGCACTCTCCGACAGGGCCGCCCGCGTCCCCGTGATGCTGCGCGTCAACCCCCCTGTCCCGACATCGGGTTCGGGTCTGGCCATGGGCGGCAAGCCCCGCCAGTTCGGCATGGACGCCGACCTGCTGCGCGGGTCGCGCGCGGAACTGGCCTCCTTGCGCCACCTTCGCGTCACGGGGATCCACGCCTATCTGGGGACCCGGTTCCTCCGGCACGAGGACGTCGTCCACAACACACGCGCGGTCCTCGCCGTGGCGGGACGGCTCTCCGAGGACCTCGGTATCCCGCTCGGTACCGTCGACTTCGGAGGAGGCATCGGCGTGGCGTACTTCGAACACGAGAAGGACCCCGACCTCGGTGCCCTGGTCGACGGGATCAACGACGCCGTGGACGACTTCGCCCGCACGCACCCCGGCTGCCGCTTCATCCTGGAGGCAGGACGCCATCTCACCGCCGCGTCCGGCACGTACGTCGTCCGGGTCCTGGACGTCAAGGAGTCCATGGGCGAGACGTTCGTGGTGGCCGACGGCGGGACCAACCACCACATGGCGGCCGTCGGTGTCGGCAGTTTCGTCCGGCGCAACTTTCCTCTGGGGGTACTGGACCACCGCGGCGAACCGTCGACGATGAGGTGCACGGTCACGGGTCCCCTCTGCACCCCGGCCGACGTGCTGGCCAAGAATGTCACCCTCGCCGCCGTCCGCCCCGGAGACCTCTTGGGGGTCGGACGCTCCGGCGCGTACGGTCCGAGCGCCTCGCCGGGCCGCTTCCTCAGCCACGGCTATCCCGCCGAGGTCCTGGTCCACGACGGAAAGGCCCACCTGGTCCGCAGGAGGGACACGCTCGACGACCTCCTGGACCCGCAGACCCTGGTCGAGCTGTAGCCGTGGAACCGGTGCCCCCTCACCCCGCCGCCCGCCCCGGTGTCGACATCCTGGGCGTCGACGAACTCGATCGGCTCATCACGCGCTCCTGGTTCCTCGAGTTCGCCTACAGCCCCTGGGAGCGCGGGTACGCCGACTCGCTGGGTCCTGCCCGGAGGCAGGAGTTCCTCGCGGCCCGCTTCGCGGCGAAGGAGGCGGTCGTCAAGGCGATCGGCCGGGGAGCCGGCCGTGCCATCGCTCCGCGCCACATAGAGATCGGCCGCCGCGCGGACGGGAGCCCCGTCGTGCGGCTCCTGGGACGGGCCGCCGATCACGCCGCCACGACCGGCATCGGTTCGGTCGCGGTCTCGATCGCCCACAAGAAGGGTGTGGCGATCGCGGTCGCCATCGCCCATCCTCTCCTGGAGTGACATGTCGATGCACACGACCCCGGCCATCACCTCCCGCATACGGCTGCGGCTCGGCCAGGCGGACGCCCACTACGGCGGCGAACTGATCGACGCCGCGTTCGTCCTGCGCGTCTTCGGCGACCTGGCCACCGAAATCGGCGTCCGCTCCTGCGGTGACGAGGGGCTGCTGTCCGAGTACACCGGGCTGCGCTTCACGGCGCCGCTCAGGCCCGGCGACTTCATCGAGGCGACCGCCGAGCTGAAACTCCGGTCGCGCCTCAGATGCCTCGTGGGGTTCACCGCCCACAAGGTGATCTCCGCCCGCTACGACCTCGGTCCCTCCCGCGCCGAGGTCCTGGACCAGAAGGTTCTCGTCTGCGAGGGCCAGGGCACCCTGGTCCTGCCCTGGGCCGCCGTCTCCGAGTCGTCGGCACGTACCGGCCGGGCCGGAGCCGGACGGTGAACGCCGTCGCGCCGCTGCTGCACGACCTCGTCGACGAAGCGGCCCGCACGTGGCCGGACAGCCCCGCGGTCTCCGACGCCCGCACCGTGCTGACCCATGGCCAACTGCGCTCCAGGACGGTCGCCCTGGCCCGTTCGCTGTACGCCATGGGGCTGCGACGCCACGACCGGCTGGTCATCGCCCTGCCCACCGGTGTTCTCGTGCCGGCGCTGGCCCTGGCCGCGTCACGGCTCGGAGTGGCGTTCTGCATCGTGCACGAACAAGTACGCGGCGTTCCGCTGGACCACGTACTGGACGACTGCCGCCCGGCTCTCGTGGTCTCCGACGACGAGAGCGCGCTGCGAGCCGCCGAGGCGCGAGGGCTGGCCGCCGTCCCGCCGCAGGCGCTCGACGCCGACGACGACGGACCTGAAATCGCGTCGTGGCCCGCGCCGCTGTCCGGCGACGCCGTGTGCCTCATCTACACGTCCGGCACCACGTCCGCGCCCAAGGCAGTCGTCAGCACCCACGGGCAAGCCGTCTTCGCGCTCTCCGCCATCCAGTCCGTCCTGGACTACCGGCCGGACGACACGGTGTTCTGCCCGCTTCCGCTCTCCTTCGACTACGGCCTCTACCAGGTCTTCCTGGGGGCTCTCTCGGGAGCCCACGTGCGTCTCGGGGACGCGAGGGACTCGGGACCGCTGCTGCTGAGCCGGCTGCTGGAGTGCCGGGCCACGGTGCTGCCGATGGTCCCCTCCCTGGGCGACAGCCTCGCCTGGCTGCTCCGCCGGTCGTCGGGCCCGCGTCCCGCGCTGCGGCTGATGACCAACACGGGGGCCGCGGTCTCCGCCTCGACGCTCGCGGAACTGCGGGAGGCACTGCCCGGGGCACGTATCCATCTGATGTTCGGCCTGACCGAGTGCAAACGCGCCGCCATCATGCCCCCCGACGGCGACCTGGACCGCCCGGGTTCGTGCGGACTCGCGCTGCCGGGCACCGAGGTATTCGCCTGCGACGCGAACGGTGAGCGACTGCCCGCCGGCGAGACCGGTGAACTGACGGTGAGCGGACCGAACGTGATGGCCGGTTACTGGGAACGCCCCGAGCTGACCGAGCGGCGCTTCCCCCGCCGCCACGGCCTGTTCCCGGAACTGCGGACCGGAGACTACGGCTGGGTCGACGCGGACGGGTACGTCTACTTCGACGGACGCCGCGACGACCTCTACAAGCAGCAAGGTTTCCGTGTCAGCACCACGGAAGTCGAGGCGGCGGCCCGACGGGTGCCGGGTGTCGCGAGGGCGGTGGTCCTGCCGCCGGACGCCGGGCGTCCCGCCGAACTCGTCGTGGTCGCGGAGCTCGAACCCGCGGAGGTCCTTCTCCGGATGCGCGAACAGATCGAGGCGGTCAAGGTGCCGCCCTCGTGCACCGTCCTCGGCGAGCTTCCGTTGAACGGCAACGGAAAGGTCGACCGCCGGGCGCTCGCGGACCGGATACGCGACGCGAAATCCTCCGGCGCCACCTGAGAGCACGCCTCCCGGGCCCGGAAGACGCCCTGCCCGCAGACCCGGTCCCGCGAAGCCGGACACAACGTGCCAAGGCCGGTTCAGTCCACGTGCCAGGCCTTCTGCGGCCCCCGTGGCCACGGCAGAGTGGGCGGAGAGCCAGTGCGAGGGACCGCTCTCCCGAGGGCTCCTCCGGGCCGCCCCGCCCGCTCCCAGAACCCCACGGGCCCCGCGGCGCCAGGGCTCCCCCGCACGGAAACCCGCCGTCGGCGGCACCGCGACGCGTACACGGACGGAAGGAAGCAGATCCATGAACCCCAGCTCTCCGCGGCACTCCGGCCCCATCGACGAGGCGTTGCTCGTCGTCCCCGTCGAGCAGGCCACGAGCAGCGACGGCAGCACCAAGACACTCTGGCGGCTCCACGACGGAAACCAGGTGGAGAGCCTCTCGTTCACCCTGGGCGGAGACGGATCCACCGCCGTGCCGGACGAGCGCATCGCCACGCCGGTGCGGGACTCGCGGGGCCACGTCGTGTGTGTGTCCAGTCAAGCCGGGTGCAATGTCGCATGCCGCTTCTGCGCGACGGGTCTCCAGCCGATGAGGCGAGACCTGACGGCGGAGGAGATGGTCGCCCAGGTACGGCGGACCCGCGTGCTGGAGGAGCGGACCACGCCCACCCGGGTGATCTTCGCCGGCATGGGCGAACCTCTGCTCAACCTGGAGGAGGTCCTGCGCGCGGTGTCCCTGCTGGAGTCCGACCCGGGCGTCGCCCACATATCGGTATCCACCATGGGTGTGCTCCCGGCCCTGGACACCCTGACGGAACAGGCCCCTTCGGTCGATCTGTTCCTCTCCCTGCACGCCACGACCGACGAGGTGCGCACCCGCCTGATCCCGCTCAACAGGGCGAACCCCATCGCCGAACTCCTGCGTGCGGCCGAACGGTTCGCCCGCGCCCACGGACGGGTCATCGACGTCAGCTACCTGCTGTTCAACGGCGTCAACGACGACGACGCGGACGCCGACCGGCTCATCGGGCTGCTTGACCCGCGGTACTTCCGCGTCCAGCTCCTGCTGTGGAACGACGTTCCCGGCCTGCCGTTCAGCCGGGTGGAGGAAGACGTCGTAGAGCGTTTCCGCGACCGCCTCGTGGCCGGAGGGCTGCCGACCTACATCATGCCGAGCAAGGCACGCGACATCGACGGAGGCTGCGGCCAGATGCTCACCGAAGCCGCCAAGGAACACCGCGTCAACCGTGCCAACAAGGCCATGCTTCCGCTCGTCTGAGGAGTCTGAAATGTCCCGGACCACACTCTCGGGCCGCCTCTACGAAATCAGGCCCATGGGCAAGCGGCTCGCGTTCGCCGTGCTGCGCTGCCCGGACCGTGAGTACCTGTGCGTGTTTCCCGGCAGGCCCAGGATCGCGGAGGAGTCCGTCGTCCGCCTCACCGGAACCCTGCGAGCGACCACGAAGTCCAGGAAGTTCTCCGAGGAGATCGTGGTCGACGACTACGAGGTGACCGGCGAGAACACGTCCACCACCACGGCACGGATGCGGCAACTGCCGTACAGCAGGGAGATCCTCACCGAACAGCACGTCCACATGAGGCTGCCCGAGGTCCACCGGCGGCTCCTGACGAAGTGGACGGCCATCAAGGCCGTCCGGGACCTGATGGAGAACGAGAAGTACGTCGAGGTCCAGTCCCCACGGATCGTGGGGCACATGGCGGACGGCCCCACCATGAAGTTCAAGGTCGACTTCTTCGGTCAGGAGGCCTATCTGACGCTCAGCAACCTGCTTTTCCACACGGCCTTCGCCGCTGGTGACTTCTCCTCGGTGTTCGAGATCTCACCGCTCTTCCGCGCGGACATCAACCACAGTTCGCAGCACCTCAGCGAGTTCCTCATCCTGGAGGCGACAGCCGCCTACCGGAACCGGGACGACATGATCGCCCTGTCGGACCGGATCGTCCGCACGGTCTGCGCGCACACGGGCGCGCCCGTCGCGGACCGCCATCTCGAGGACGTACCCGTCGTCACCTACGAAGAGGTGCTCGCCATCACGGCGAAGGACGAGGAGTGCGCCCCGCTCACCCGGGGGAACCGGATCAAGCGCTACCACGCACGGTCGGTGGCGCGGCATCTGGGCAGAACTCTCTTCTGGGTCATCGACATGCCCGCCGCGCACAAGGCCTTCTTCTCGTCCACCCGTCACGAGCGGCTCGGCGGAAACGAGGTGGAGGTGGCGAACGACTTCAGGCTGTACTGGGACGAGGTCGACATCATCGACGGTGGCGAACGCGTCACCTCTCCCGAGCGCCTGAGACAGCGGATGGCCGAGCAACAGCTCGACGCGGAGCATTTCGGCTACTACCTGAGCGTCCTCGAGAGCGGCCTGCCACCGCTCACCGGCTTCGGTCTCGGCATCGACCGGCTCATGGCGAAGTGCATGGGGCTGGGCAATACCAGGCAGCTGGTGCCGTTCCCCCGGTTCGTCGATCACCTCGAGCCCTGAGCGGACCCCGGGACCGCATCCCGCGAGCGCCGGTCTCGAACGCCGAGAAGCGCACCCATGTGACCCACAACCATCCCGTATCAGGAGGAAGACTCATGCAGGGCCAGTCCCCCGAGGTCCTTCGCGTCGCCGGACGTACCGTCGTGGCGGTCGACACGGAATCGGCCTATCTCCGCCACGCGCGGGGAGTGGGGCGGCCGGACGCCCCACTCCCCGTCCTCGCCCCGTACTGGGACACCTTCCGCACGACCATCGACGGCCTGCCGACCGTGTCGGAGACCGCGCCGCGACAGTGGCACGGTCAGGTGTACGTGTGCGACGACCGTTACACGGGGGTGGGTGAGGTACTGGCCGGCGCCACCGGGCGCCCGTGCGTGGGCGCACCGTTCGCCGCGGCGGTCGAGCACAGCCGGCGCGAGCCGGTGACGGTCGTCGCCCCGGTCGGTGCCATCACGCCGGAGCTGTTCGCCGCACTGCCCCACGACGCGCAGTTGGGTCTCTTCGTGACCCGGAGTCTCGCCTCGGCGAGTGCTCTCGCCGTGCGCACGATCCTGCATGGGCCCGCGGCCGCGGAAAGCTGGCAGGACCTCTCCTTCGACACGGTCACCGTCGAGGCTCCCGCCGAACGCAGGCTCGTCGGTCTGGGAGTCACCCCCACGAAGCTCCGCGGCGCGATCGGCTCCGGTGTGGCGATGCTCGCGGGCAGGAGCCACGCGCGCGACTGCGTGATGCACCTCAACGGTGGGGGCATCTGCGGTCGCGACTCCGAGGATCCGCTTCTGCGCGACTCTCCGCCCGCCGGCGACTTCCGGGAACATCCCACCGCCTGTCAGCAGGGCAAGGGATGCTGGCGCGCTGACGTACCGGTCGAAGCGCATCTGCGCGCCTCGGAGTTGCGTGCCGCGTTCGTGGTTCTCGACGGCTGCCGTCTGACGGTGGCCGGCGCGGGCGCCGTGACTCCGAGTGTCTCCCTGCCTCTGACCATGCTCGAGGGGCGTACGGTCGCCACGGCGGTCGGGACCGGCATTCGCAAGGGAGCCCCGCACGCGGGCCAGTTGTTCCAGGCGCTGATGCGCGCCGGCCTTCCCCTGGGCCGGGCACTGGCCGAGGTGAACGGTGTCATCGAGGCCGATCCGGACGGGATGGGCCGGCTGGTGCTGTTCGGGGACGCGGGTCTGGCCCCGGTGGAGGCCACTCCTTCCTCGGTGACCCTTCGGTCCGTCCCGGACAAGGTGCACCTCGCCGAATCCTCCGCGGCGGTACGGGTCGAGGGAGGTCCGGTCATGGCGGAGGAGCCCGACGGCCCTCTGATCCTGCCGCGCCCCGGCGGGGATTCGAGCTGGGCCCTGACCGCGTCGGCCGGACGACGACCGGGTCCTGTCACCCGGGTCCCCGGCAGGGCCGACGGGCAGTGGGCCGAGCGGACAGAACCGTGGTTCGCCCGGCTCGACGGTCTGGGAAACGTCGGTGTCCAGGCCGACTTCTCCCACCTCGATTCCCTCCGCGACAGAGGGGCACGGGCTCTCCACGCCCGGGCCACCGCCACCGTCGTGAAAGAGGCTCGGGCGGCGGCGGCCGAGTCCGAGGCCGTGATGCGGGAGCTCTCCGTCTTCCAGTCTCGGATCGTCGCCGGCGAGACGGACTGGATACGACAGAACTTCAGTTCCTACGCCGACAGTTGGCGCCGCCCATGGTCCGTCCGCACGGAGGGCGAAGCGCTTCCCTGTCCCCAGTGCGGCAGCGTGACCGCGATCCATCACCGCGTTCGGCCGTCGGCCGGGACGGGGACGGAGCAGATGTATCTCATCTGCGCCCGCTGCGGCGAAGTCGCCGCGGGAGGCGAGGACTTCCCCGTGGATGTCCGCCTGCGACTGCCGTCCGAGGTACGGCTCGGTGAGAAATTCGTCCTGAGCGTCCTTGTCGCCGCGCCCGCCGACCGCCCCTCGACGGTCTCGATCGGGGCCGCGATCTCGAACGAGCCGCTGGTGCAGTGCACTCTCGCCTCCACCGAGGAAGTCGAACTCGCGGCGGGAGAGGAGCGCGTCGTCGAGTTCACGGGCAGTAGCGACGCCGGGCGGACCCGGCCCGATCAGCATCCGCTCAAGGTCGTCGTCGCCGCCGACGGTGGTGTCCGCTGCTGGACCAGGGGCCTCTGGCTACGCGCCTGAACGCAGACCGCATCGTCCGAAACCACTGGGAGACCAAGGAACATGCCGCTCGTCAAAGATGTGCGGGAACTGCCGCGATCAAGCAGGAGACTGCTCCTCCTCAGCCTCGTCAACAACCTCGGGACCGGCCTGATCATGCCGTTCCTGGTGGTCTTCGTGCACGAGGTGCGAGGGCTCGACGTCACCGTCGCGACCACCGCGCTCGCGGTCTTCTCCGGCGGAGCGGTGGTCGGAGCCCCTCTCGCGGGATGGCTCGTGGACCGCAAGGGCGCACGGCCGGTGGCAGTGCTATCCATGCTCGTGCAGGGGGTGGGCTACGCCGGATACGCCTTCGCCGACAGCGCGGCCACCTTCGCCACCACTGCCGCCGTGGCTGGTCTGGGTGTGGGCGGCCTGGCCGCCTGGTACACCCTGCTGGCCCAGTCCGCGCCCGAGGGAATGGCCTCCACCGTCTTCGGTCTCAGCTACAGCAGCGGCAACGTGGCCATGGGGCTCGGAGGGGTCGCAGCCGCGGCCGTGGTGTCGGTGGCCCGTCCGGTGACCTTCCAGATCCTCTACCTGGCGGACGCCGCGAGCTGTGTACTGGTCGCCCTGCTGCTGCTCGGTGTGCGGGTGCCGAGGGGTGACACGGCGAGGAGCGACGGAGCCGGCCGGGCCGGGCGCACCGGGGTGGGAGCGAGCTCCTACGCCGTGGTCTACCGCAATGCGCGCTTCCTGTGCGTACTCGTCCTGGGCGGCGTTCTGCTGGCGTCGAGTTTCGCGCAACTGGAGTCGGGGCTGCCGGCCTATCTCACCGGAGAGTCGGGCGTCGGACCGGGTCAGCTGGGCCTGGTCTTCGCCGTCGACACCGCCGCCGTCGTCGCCTCCCAAATCTTCCTCCACGACCTGATCAAACGTGCTCGCCCCTCGTTGCTCGTGGCCTCGGCCGGCGGCCTGTGGACAGGTTCCTGGGGGCTGGTGATCCTTTCATCCGGGGCCGGGGGCGCCCGACTCCCGCTCGTCCTCACCGCAGCCGCCGTCTTCGGTGCCGCCTCGACCTGCTTCGTGGCCGGGATGCCGACCCTCGTCAACAGGATGGCGCCGCCGGAGGCTCGCGGTCGCTACAACGCGGCCTGGAGCGTGGCCAAGTCCGCCGGATTCATGGCCGGCCCGCTCACGGCGGGCGCCTTCGTCGGCGGAGGCCGTGGGACGCTCTACCTCACCGTGCTGGGGGTGATCTGCGCGGCGACGGCACTCGCGTATCTGTCGTCCGGATACTGGCCGCGAGGAAACCCGGAGGCACCGGGCCGCGTTCCCGGCGAAACGTCGGGAAAGGAAGTCGACGGGACTGTCGCGACGAACTCCGCACCCTGAAAGGGAAATTGATATCCATCTGGGGCGTGTGTAAAGTGAGCGCAACCCGCAGACGGAGACAAGCGGTTGCCGGACAACAGTGAACAAGGATCTCCGCCGGCGACGGCGAAGGCGGACTCACTTTCAGACTTCGAGGGAGCTCCCGGGTTCGGGAGAAAAGGCGAACAATCCCGCACCTCCCCGGCAGGCCCCCGCGGAGCTTCCGAGGGCCGGACATCATCCGGTTCGCGCCAAGTTCCAGTGGCACCACAAAGCCCCTTCGCGCCCACACGCCGAAGGGATCGGCATCCATTCGTCCAGAATTTGTGACGATCTCCCAGAACATGGCAGCCTCGCCGCCGGAACGGATCCCTCCGTGGAAATCCCCCGACACGTCGAACAGGACGTCACGGCCGGTCGGCCGGGATTTCACCGGGCCACGCGAAGCGCTCTCCCGCCGGGATCGGCGCCTCGCGATCGTTCTCCAGGGATGTTCCCGCAGCCGCGCACGGCTCCGTGAAACGGGGATTCGTATCCATGTACCTCGTCCATGCCCGGCTGCTGCCTCACCCGCACAAGCCGCTGCCGACCGACGCGGCCGCACTCGTACAGCGAGCCTCCCGGGCCGGGGACGGTGTGGAGTTCGTCGTGGCCCACACCGTCGCTCCCGGCACCTCCGTACTCGGGTTCTTCGTCCTGGCGTCCTCTCTGGCCGAGGCGGAGACGGCCGCCTCGAAGGTCTGCCGCCGCGCTTTGTCCATGTACGAAGCTTTTCGGGGATTCGGGATGCTTTCATGCGGCACCGTCATGCCTGCGGCCTATTACGAACGGCTCCTCGACGAGCCGGACTGAGCAGCGCCCTCGCTCCTCCGGCCCGGCTCCGGTCCACAACCGAACCGGAATGGTGGACGCATTAGGTCAAGGCCTGATCAGTCCTTGCGATAAATCTGTTCTTCACGGCCGGCACGGAGCACAGTTGCCCCTGAACACGGCACACCGGAAGGCAGAACGAATCCATCCCGCATCCGGGACGGATTCGAAACGAACGGGATTGAAACATGTCGATCGTAAAGAGAATCAACGTTTTCGTCGCAGCACTCGCCCTCTCCGGCATCAGCGCCCTACTCCTGGGGACACCGATTTCCGGAACACCCGACGCGAGCACGGGGAGAGTCCGGAGTGTACTCGCGGAAGCGGGCGATGACTTCGTGACCTCCACCGACGATGTGACATGGGGCAGCTGAATCCCCGGCCGCCGCAGGAATTCGAGCACAGAAGGGGAGGGATTCCTCATGCCCGTAACGGAGAAGTTCGCGCACGGCGGATGGCGTCCGGCAGCGGACAGGTTCATCAAGATAATGGACGATCCGTTCTACCGGACCCTCATCGATCTGCAGGATCTTCTGACCGTGTGTACCACGGAGTTCTGGCACCGCCGCACGGTGAAGGCGCTCCACCTGCCGATCACCACGGGCAGCGTGTCGAGCCCCATGGGGCTGGGAAGCGATTCCGTGCCGGTGGAGGTCGATCTCTTCGGCCAGCACACGTACCTCGCTGACTCGATGCAGTTCATGCTCGAGTACGGATGCCGGTTCAACCCGAGCGGGGCGTGGTACCTCATGCCGAGCTTCCGGGGCGAGGACGCCGACGAGACGCATCTCAACCAGTTCTTCCACAGTGAGGCCGAGATCACGGGTGGTCTGGACGACGTCATCGAGGTCGTGGACGACTACCTACGGACCCTTGCCCGAGCCGTACTGGACCGGTGTGCGAGCGATGTCGGTTCCCACGCCGGCGGCACCGACCACATAGCCCACATGGCGGGTCTGTCCGCGTTTCCCCGGATGACCTTCGACGAGGCGGTCCGCCACCTCGGCCCGGACCCGCTGGCCGTCGAGGAGTCCGGCGGATGGCGCACCCTGACACGGCACGGCGAGCGGCGGCTGATGACCGAGGTGAGCCCGGTGCTCTGGGTCACACACTTCGACCACCTCTCGGTGCCCTTCTACCAGGCGTACGGAGATGCCGGACGGCGGTCGTCGCTCAGCGCCGACCTGCTCTTCGGGATCGGTGAGGTGGTGGGAGCCGGTGAGCGCCACGCCACCGGCGCCGAGGTCCGCGCCGCGCTCTCCCACCACAACGTGCCCGAGCCGGCTTACCAGTGGTACGTGGACATGAAGGACGTCCGGCCGATGCGCACGTCCGGCTTCGGCCTCGGCGTGGAGCGATGGCTGCTCTGGGTGCTCAACCGGTTCGACATCCGCGAGATGCAGCTCGCGCCGCGCCTCAACGGCGTGGCGATCGCCCCCTGATCCCCGACGGACCCGCGCGCCGGTCCGGTCCCGGCCGCGCCGCGTCGCAGTCCACCGTCTCGCGAGAGGAACCCGTGACAGTCTCCGTCCCGCTGCCGCCCGCACTCCGTCCCGGCGACCGTATTGCCGTGGTCAGCCCTTCGTGGGGCGGCGCCGGCCTGTTTCCCGGCCGCTTCGGCCGGGCCGTGTCGGCCCTGGGAGACACCACCGGACTCCAGCCCGTCGTCATGCCGCATGCCAAGGACACCCTGGACTGGCGCTCCGCCACGGCGGAAGACCGCGCGTCCGATCTGATGGACGCGTTCACCGACCCCACGATCAGGGGCGTCATCTGCGTGATCGGCGGGGACCACGCCGCCCAAGTGCTCCCGCTCCTGGACTTCGACGTGATCCGGTCCTGTCCCAAGCCCCTGATCGGCTACTCCGACATCACCGTCCTCAACCACGCGTGGTACGCGGCCGGGCTCTCCAGTTTCTACGGACCGGCTCTGCTCCCCCAGTTCGGCGAGTTCCCCGTCCCCGATCCGTACACCGTGGACCACTTCCGCCGCGCTGTCATGGCGGACCGTCAAGGCCCTGCCGGACCGGTCCCGCGAGCGGACCATCTCGTCGAGGAGTACCTCGACTGGCAGGCCGACGAGGCGCGCCCGCGCCGGAGGAGAGAGGCTCCGGCGCGCCTCGTCCTGCGCCCCGGAGCGGGTACCGGTCCACTGCTGGCCGGATGCCTGCCGAGTGCCGTCCAGCTCGTCGGTACCCCCTGGCAGCCCGAATACCGTGGCCATGTTCTCGTCCTGGACATACCCGACGGCGGGTACGGTCCGGCCGACGCGGACAGGGACCTGACCCATCTGCGTCACGCGGGGCTCCTGGACGGTCTCGCCGGACTGGCGGTGGGCCGGCTGCGCCTGTCCTCCGACGAGCAGGACGCGGCGATGCACGAGGTCGTGATGCGAGCCGTGGCCCATCGGGGCTTCCCGGTTCTCGGCAACCTCGAATGCGGGCACACCGACCCGATGGCAACCCTTCCCCTGGGTGCCGGATGCGTCCTGTCGGACGCGGAACTGACGCTGCTCCCCGGCGCCCGGACCCCACGGCACCCCGCCCTCACCCCTCTACCGAAAGAGCTGCGCACCGATGACTGAGACGACCGCCTCTTCGGCGGCACTGGACGAGATCCGCTCGTACTTCGACGGGAAGGCGGACGCCTACGACGACGTGGACGCCCAGCCGTACTGGGTACTCTCCGACGAACTTCTGTGGACCGCCCTCTCGGAGTTCGTGCTGAACCGGCTTCCCGAGGGCTTCAGGTTTCTCGACGCGGGCGGCGGCACCGGGCGCTGGACCCACCGCTTCGCCACGGCACGTCCGGACAGCTCCGGGGTGCTGTACGACCTGACCCCCGCCATGTTCGGCCACGCGAAGAAGAAGGCCGAGTCGCACGGGTACGCCGACCGGCTCGTCTGCCGGGAGGGCGACCTGGCGGAAGTCGGCGAGGCCCTGGCGGACGAACGCTTCGACCTCGTCTTCAACTTCCACAACGTGCTCGGCTTCGTGGACTCCCCTCCCCGGACGATCGAGGCGCTCGCCGGTCTCCTGAAGCCCGGAGGCCTGCTGGTCTCGTTCGTCCCGAGTCGCTGGCACGCCGCGTGGTTCAACCTCACCCTCGCGCAGACGGGCGAGGCGGAGCGCAGCCTGGAGGGCCGGGGCCGCTTCACCGACACCATGCCCGACATGCACCTGTTCACCCCGGACCAGTTGCGGGAGATGCACGAGGCCGCCGGGCTCGACGTGGAACTCGTCTCGGGCTTCCCCGTGCTGCTCTACCCGGGCTATCAGGAGACACAGCTGCACGGCTCGACACACGCGCTGGCCGATCTGCTGGGCGACCGGTCCACCTTCGACCGCGTCCTCGCCATGGAGCGGAGCCTGCTGGGCCGAACCGACACCGTGGGACGCGGCAACAACCTGTTCGTCCTCGCCTCGCGCCCCGGCAACTGACCGGTTGGGCAGCCGATCGAAGGAGAAACGCATGGCTGACCGGCCGCACCCGCACCCGGCCGCTGTCGCTGACCGGAACCGCACCGCGCGCCCAGGTCCGCGCGACGAAACCGCGGTGGACCTTCTGGACCGGGCTGCCGCCGCCCACCGGGACCTGCCGGCCATCCGGACCACGCGCGGAATCTCATTGACCCACGGTCAACTGGCCGAGGAGAGCGAACGACTGGTCGGACCGCTGGTCGGTGCCGGTCTGCGGCGCGACGCTCCGGTGGCCGTCCTCATGGACCATCTTCCGGAAACGGTCGTCGCCCTCCACGCCATCCTGCGCGCGGGCGCCCACTACGTCCCTCTGGACCCGCGATGGCCGGCGGCACGCATCGCGAAGATCCTGCTCTCGCTGGACGTCCGGCTCCTGGTGGTCTCGGAGGGCCTGCGGCACCTGGCTGACGGAATCGGCAGCCGTGTGCCGGGCCTGGAGTCCGTCCTCGTGCTCACCGGACGGAGCGGAACGCCCTCAGTCGTCGGCGAGTGGCTGACCCGGAGCGCCGCGGACGGCCCGCGCCGGAACACCTGGAGCCCCTCCGACCTGCCGCAGGCAGTCGCTCTCCCGGAGCCGCCCACGGCGGACAGCCGTGCCTACGTCATCTTCACCTCAGGGTCCACCGGGGAACCCAAGGGCGTCGCCGTGCGGCATCGCAGCCTGGTGAACCTGATCGACTGGTTCAATCGCCGCAACGGCGTCGGCCCGGACGACGTGCTCCTGCAGATGGCCGCGTTCAGCTTCGACCTCTCCGTCTACGACGTCTTCGGGGTGCCGTCGGCGGGGGCCGGTCTCCTGCTGCTTCCCGCGGGCGAACTGGCCGACCCCTACGCGGTCTGCGACGCTCTGCTGGAGCACGGAGTGACGCTGTGGAACTCCGCTCCGGCTGCCTTCACGCTCGTCCTCCTGTTCGCCTCGGAGGCCCGTGGAGGCGACCGCGGCCGGCTGCGCCGCGTCTTCCTCAGCGGCGACTGGGTGCCGCTGGACACACTGGGGGCCTTGCGGCGCGAGTTCCCGGGCGCCGAGCTGGTCGCCCTGGGGGGCGCGACGGAGGCGACCGTGTGGTCGAACGACTTCGTGGTGGACCACGTCGACCCCGCCTGGACCAGCGTCCCGTACGGGCATCCGATGCAGAACTCCCGGTACTACGTGCTTCGACCGGATCTGTCCCCGTGCGACGTCGGCGAGGCGGGCGAACTCTTCATCGCGGGTGACTGCCTCGCCGACGGCTACGCCAACGACGCCGGCCTGACGGAGTCCCGATTCCTGGCAGACCCTTGGTCGGACGCCCCAGGGGACCGGATGTACCGCACCGGAGACCGCGCGCGATGGACCACCTCCGGCTGGGTCGAGTTCCTGGGGCGGATCGACTCACAGGTGAAGGTGCGTGGTTTCCGGGTGGAGCTGGGCGAGGTGGAGCAAGCCGCCCGCCGTCTTCCGGGCGTCGACGAGGCCGCGGCGGTCACCTGCGGCGATCCGCGCGACCCGGTTCTCGCGCTCGCGCTGCGCATGGCCGCGCCGGTGGACGGGCGGACGATCGCGCGCCTCCTCGCGGACGAACTGCCCGACTACATGCTGCCGAGCAAGATCCACACCGCGGGCTACCTGCCCATCGGCCCGACCGGCAAGGTCGACCGCAGAGCGCTCAGCCGTTTCTTCGACACCCGCGGTGTGCCGGAACGGGGCGGAGCCCGCCCGGGGCCTCGCGCACCCGGGCACCCGGACACCGACCGATCGCCTCACACGACCGACCTGGAGAACGCCACATGACCGACCGGAACAAGCAGTACGACGTGATCGTCGTGGGAGCCGGAGCCGCCGGGCTCTCCGCAGCGGTCCTGCTCGGCCGCTCCAAGCGCCGGGTTCTCGTGGTGTCCCTCAGGGGCCGCAGGAACTCGCCGGCGGACCGGGTCAACAACGTGCCGTACGCGCACGGCACGGCGCCCGCCGAGGTCTACCGCAAGATGGAGTCGGACGCGGCCGCTTACGGGGTCGGGTTCGTCTGGGACGAGGTACTCACCGCCCGCGCGGGGACGGAGAGCGTCGTCGTCGACACCCGGAGCTCGGGTTCCTTCAGCGCGGGGCGCCTGCTGCTGGCCACCGGACCCATCGACGACCTGCCCGGCTGGATACCCGAAGGTCAGTGGGGCAGGACCGTCTTCGACTGCCCCTACTGCCACACGCTCGAGCACGACGGCGCTTCCTTCGTCGCCGTCGGCACCGGCGAGGAAACTCTTCAGCACGCGCTGCTCTGCCGTCAGTACGCCGACGGCCTCACCGCCGTGGTGTCCGACCCGGCGGCGGCCGGATCGGCGCTGGCGGGGCGACTGCGTGAGAAGGGCGGCACCCTGGTCGTCGGCACCGTCCGTACGGCATCCACCCTCCCCTCCGGCGAACTGCTGCTCCAGACCGACAAGGGTACGGAGATCACCGCGGGTGCGGTGGTGCTCGACACCGCCGTCCAGCGCCCCAACCAGGCTCTCCCCGAGGCACTCGGGCTGGAGCTCAACCCGCACGGCTTTCCGCGCACCACACTCTCCGGGCAAACCTCGCACCCCCGTGTGTACAACACGGGCAAGACCAACCCGTCCTCGCCGTACTTCGCCTGGACCGGTGCGGCATCCAGCGGCCTCAACGCGGCTCGGAAAATCTCGGAAGACCTCGCCTTCGGCTGACACCACAACGGGGCGATCTTCCGTCCCGCTGCTTCCAGGGCGGTCGGCTCCCCGCCTCACACCCCTCCTCACCTGTGGACGAATCATGAGTGACCACTCCCCCTCCCGCGCCGGCACCGATGTCCGAAAGACCGTCACGGACCGCTGGCTGTCGGTCCTGCAGCAGGACGAAGAACTGGAGGACTACACCTTCTTCGAACTCGGCGGTACGTCCATCGCGGCCAGCCAGCTCATACTCCAGTTGAGCCGCGACTTCGGGCAGCGCATCCCTCTCACCGCACTCACGGAGAATCCTACCCTCCGTCAGTTTCGTGACCATCTGACGTTGCTTGTTCCGGCATAGGACGTGGAGAAAGCCCTGGTCGCGAGAGCCTTTATGAACAGAACGTAAAGTGAGTTCATACTCCATTGACATGCGGCAAGGCTTCGACCGTACTTGTTTCCGTCCCCCCAAGATCGAACACCGGGGACGGGTGGGTGTCCCATCACGCGGGACACCCACCCTGAAGAAACGAAAGGCTGACGTGCTGAATACCCTGGGTATCGACGCCCTCTCCGAAAGCGTTTATCGAGCGATGCTGGCCCACCCCGGCGAGTCGATTTCAGGCTTGGCCGCGCTCCTCGGTCTCGACGAAGACGAGGTCAGACAGGCGCTGACCCGCCTGAGCGCGATGGCTCTCACTCAGGGCGGCGACGGGACCGTCCGCGCCCTCAGCCCCAAGGCCGCCATGGATCTCGTTATCGCGCGGCGGCAGTCCGAACTCGCCACGGCACAAAAGAGTCTGGAAGAGTCCCGTGTCGCGGCCACTCAGTTGATCGCTGAGTACTCAGGACTTCTCCCCACCGCCGACGACCCAAATTTCGAGCGGCTGACCGGCGCGGACGCCATACGTGAACGACTCGCGGAACTGGCGGCGGAGGCCACGCACGAGATCATGACCTTCGCACCGGGCGGCGCCCATTCCGAGGCGGATTTGGCCGCCAGCAGGGAGCCCAATGCGGATCTGCTCGCCCGGGGTGTGCGTATACGTACCGTGTACGTGGACAGCGTCCGCAGACACGCGCCCACTCTCGAGCACGTGGGGTGGCTGCACGCCCGCGGCGCCGAAGTGCGCACGGTGGCCAGCCTCCCCCTTCGGATGATCGTGATCGACCAGAACCGTGTGGTCCTCCCGACACGGATGTCGGACGCCCTGGAGGGGGCGATCGTGACCCACGGCGAGGGTGTCGTCGCCACGGGCACGGCCCTCTTCGAGGCGGTGTGGGCCGGGGCAGCGCCGCTGGGCTCCTCGCCGGAGCCCAGCGCGAGCGGACTCGCGCCGCAGGAGGCAGAGGTCATGAGGCTCCTGGCGCGCGGGTTCACCGACGAGGCAGTGGCCAAGCGGCTGGGCGTATCGGCCCGCACCGCCCGGCGCATCACGGCCGACCTCATGGAACGCCTCGGCGCGCCCAGTCGCTTCGCCGCCGGTGTGCGGGCCGTGCAACGGGGCTGGCTCGCCTCCAGTTGACCCTCGCCACCCTCGTCGGCGGTGCTCGGGCGCCGCTGCGGACGCGCCCCGGGCACCCCGGGCGAACGGTGGCCGACATCGCTGGTACTCGATCACGGACACGGCCGACGGCTCGGCGGCGTCCGGACCACCACCCCGTTCGACCACGCACTGAGGAGACTCCCGTGGCCATCGTTCCGAAACATCGTCTGGCCCTCCTCGGTGGCGGCTTCTCCACCGACGACGACGGTCTGCTCGACGAGTGGATGCTCGGCCACGTGCCCGCGCCTCGCCCGAAAGTCTGCTTCGTGCCCACAGCCAGCGGTGACGCCCCCGCCTACGCGGAGCAGTTCCTCACCGCGTACCGGTCCCGTCCGTGCGAGCCGGCGGTCCTGAAGCTGTTCCAGCGGGAACTCGACGACGACGCGCTGCGCACGTTCCTGCTCTCCCAGGACGTCATCTACGTCGGCGGCGGCAACACCGCCAACCTTCTGGCCGTGTGGCGCGCGCACGGTGTGGACCGATTGCTGCGCGAAGCCTTCGACCGCGGGACCCTGTTGTGCGGCATCAGCGCCGGCGCCAACTGCTGGGCCGAGGGTTCCCACACCGACTCCTTCGGGCAACTGACCCACCTTTCCGACGGGTTGGGCCTGCTACCGGGCTCGGTCTGCCCCCACTACGGCAACGAGCCAGGTCGGCGACCGTCGTACCGGGCGGCCGTGGCCACCGGCGCGCTTCCCGCCGGCTGGGCGGTCGAAGACGGCGTCGGGGCGCTCTTCACCGAGGGCCGACTGACCGATGCGGTGACTCGCACCCCCGGGGCCCTCCTCCACCGGGTGGAACCGGACGGAGACGGCGGATCGAGGGAACAGGCACTGCCGTGCCGTGCGCTCCTCGCCGCAGCGCGACCTGTGTCATCCGCCTGAGCCGGAATCCGCGGACAGCGCGCGGCCGATCTCCGCGATCCGTGACGGGCCGACCCGGCAGCATCCTCCGATCAGCCGTGCGCCGTCCCGCCTCCAGGCGCGCACCCGCTCCGGGCCGCCGTAGGTGCTCGCCCCCGTCCACCGGCGCCCCCGCGCGTCCCACCGTTCCCCGCTGTTGGGGTAGACGACCACCGGCTTGCCGGTCGCCTCCGCCGCGCACCGGACGGCGGCCTCCGCGTCCGCCGGGTCGCAGCAGTTGACCCCGACCGCGATCACCTGGTCGTTCCCCGCGGCCTCCGCGAAGGCCGCCCGCAGCGGCTGCCCGGCCCGGGTCAGCCCGCCCGCGACGGTAAACGAGAGCCAGACCGGGACGCCCGTGCCGCCGACGGCCCGGAGCAGGGCCCGTGCCTCGTCCGTGTCCGGCACGGTCTCCAGCGCCAGCACGTCGGGCCCGGCCGCGGCCAGCGCCTCCACCCGGGGCCGGTGGAACCGCTCCAGCTCAGCGACGGAGAGGCCGTAACCGCCCCGGTACTCGCTGCCGTCCGCGAGCATCGCCCCGTACGGCCCGACCGAGGCGGCGACCCAGGTCTCGCGCCCCGAGACTCCGGAGCGGTCGGCGCGGTCGCCCGCGCGGCGGGCCAGCTCCACGCTCCGTTCGAGGAGCTCCTGCGTCCGGCGGTGTCCGATCCCCCGGCGGGCGAACCCCTCGAACGTCGCCTGGTAGCTGGCGGTGGTGAGTACCTGTGCGCCCGCCCGTGCGTACGCGGTGTGCGCGGCTTCGATCTGCTCGGGCGCGTCCGCCAGCAGTCTCGCCGACCACAGCGCGTCCGACAGCTCGCACCCCTGGGCCTCCAACTGGTTGGAGAGTCCTCCGTCGAGCACCACCGGGCCCTCGGCGAGGGCTTCGGCGAGAGATCTGCGGGCGGGACGCACAGGTACTCCTTCTCCGCTCTACCTACCGGCTCATCGGCTCAGCTGCGACTGGACCTGCGAGGAGATCAGCTCCAGGTGGTCCAGGTCGTCGAGGTCGAGGATCTGGAGGTAGATCCGCGAGGACCCGACCGCCGCGAACTGCCCGATCCTGTCGACCACCTCGGCCGGCGAACCGGCGAGGCCGTTGGCCTTCAGCTCCTCCACGTCCCGGCCGATGGCGGCGGCCCGGCGGGCCACCTCCGCGTCGTCCTTGCCGACGCAGACCACGAGTGCGTTGGAGTACACCAGGTCGTCGGGTCCGCGCCCGGCCGCCTTCGCGGCCTCCCGCACCCGGCCGAACTGCTTCTCCGTGTCCTCCAGCGAGGCGAACGGGATGTTGAACTCGTCCGCGTACCGTGCGGCCAGCCGCGGGGTACGGACCGCGCCGTGCCCGCCGATCAGCACCGGCACCTTGGGCTGGGCCGGCTTGGGCAGCGCGGGCGAGTCGGTGAGCTGGTAGTAGGTGCCGTCGTAGCTGAAGGTCTTGCCGATCTCGGTGGCCCAGAGGCCGGTGACGATGGCGAGCTGCTCTTCCAGGCGCCCGAACTTCTCCTTCGGGAAGGGGATGCCGTACGCCTTGTGCTCCTCCTCGAACCAGCCCGCGCCCAGCCCCAGCTCGACCCGGCCGCCGGACATCTGGTCGACCTGGGCGACCTGGATGGCGAGCACCCCGGGAAGGCGGAAGGTGCCCGCCGTCATGAGCGTGCCGAGGCGGATGCGCTTGGTCTCGCGGGCCAGGCCGGCCAGCGTGATCCAGGCGTCGGTCGGGCCCGGCAGACCGTCACCGCCCCCCATGCGGAGGTAGTGGTCGGAGCGGTAGAAGGCATCGAACCCGAGGTCCTCGGTGGCCTTGGCGACGGTCAGCAGGGTGTCGTAGCTCGCCCCTTGCTGGGGCTCGGTGAAAATGCGCAGATCCATGGTTCCATCCTGCCTCTTCCCGCCGGGCTCCCCTCGCGCGGCTCCCGTCCACCTCCGTCGCACAGGCCTGTCCGGACCGGTCACCGTCACGACGCGGAACCGGACGCGACCCGAGCCCTCCGGAAGCGCTACCCCCGGATCGCGCCGTACGGACCGTCCCGCTCCCTCGCCCGCTCCCGTGCCTGTTCGGCGAGGCGGCCGAGCATGCCCCGCACCCGGTCCATCGACTCGTCGGCAGCGTCTATCGCCTCGATGCACTGCCAGTAGAGGGTGTCCTCGCCGGTGTCGCAGGCGACCCCGACGAGCGCCATGCCCGCCTCACCGAGCAGCAGCGCCAGCCCGTCGAGGGTGCGCGACACGTCGGTCACCTCCGTGAGGCGGGCCGCGCGCGCCTGCCCGGTCAGATACACCGGCGCGTCCGGCGCGGACCACTCCCTCCCACCGATCTCACCGAGCCCACGCGCGTCACCGCGTAACTCGGCCGGCCCGGCGACGGCCAGCCGGTCGCCGATGGCCCGCGCCAGCGCCTGGGCCTGCCATGCCTCGGTCATGATGTCCGCCGCGCCCCGGCTCTCCGCCAGCGCGCGCCGTCCGATCTCGACCAGTCGTTCCGCTTCCATCCGATCCCCCGTCACTGTGAAAACCCGGTCACTCAGTCCATTACCCACAGTGAGTGAGGCGGTACCGAAAGGACAGAGGAATTCGGAAATCTGTGGATACGAAGGCGATTGTGGATAAGTCGATCACTCCGAAGAGTGATGCTCAGGGGCTTCGGACCCCCCGGGCACCGGAAAACGGGTCTCGTTCCGGTCGATCTTCGCCGACAGCGCCGCCAGCGCATCCACTCCGAGCACCTCGCAGAACTGGAGCAGATAGGCGAGGACGTCGGCCACCTCGTCCTCCACCCGGTGCGCCGTCCCCGGGTCGCTCATCACGGCCGCGGCCTGCTCCGGGGTCAGCCACTGGAAGATCTCCAGCAGTTCGGAGGCTTCGACGCTGAGGGCCGATGCCAGGTTCTTGGGGGTGTGGTACTGGCCCCACTGCCTGGACTCGGCGAAGGCGGCGAGCCGCCGCTGGAGCTGGGCCACATCGAGTTCGTTCACCCGGACAGGTCTACCACTGTCGCGCCCTCGGTCCGGCCGGCCAGTGCCGCACCCGACTCCCCCACCGTGCCGATCATCCGCAGGTGCCCGTCGGCGCAGATCCCGGCGGCGAGCCGGATCAGCTCCCCCGACTGGCGCCCGTCGAGCCCCCGGTCGAACCCGTCCGTCAGCACGGTGAGGGCGCGCATGGCCCAGGGGATCTCGTCCGGGGTGTTCACCTCCAGCACATGAGGGCCCGTCAGCAGCACCAGTGCGAGGGCGAGATAGCGCAGCTCGCCGTCGCCGAGGCGCCCGACCGGGGTGGTGCGCCCGGCGCCGCGCCCCACCAGGGCCTCCACCGTGCCGTCCGCCAGGTCCCGGGTGGTCAGCCCGGTCACCGGCCCCGCGCACCCCGCCGCCGCCGTGGCCACCAGCCGGGCGTGCCGCTGCGCGCACTGCGTACGCGTCCGGGCGAGCACCGCGGCGAGGTTGTCGCAGCCGGGGCGGAGCCGCCCCTCCCCGGCGCGGGCCGGCGCGCGCATTCCCCGGGGCAGCGGATCGCAGGGGAAGGCGGAGTGCAGGCCCACCACCACCTGCTCGGCGGCGGCGAGGACGCGTAACTGGCCCTCGGTGATGCCGGCCACCCGCAGCGGCAGCAGCGCCGTGGCGAGACGGCCGTCCGGGAGGGGGGCCCGGGTCACCGGCACCTGGCCCGCCGTGTGCCAGGCGGCCTGCACGGTCGGGCGGCGCGGGTCGCGCAGCGCGGTGCTGAGCAGGGTCTGCCCGTCCGCCGTGAGCCGCTCGCCCACGATGCGCAGCGAGGGTTCGGCCTGGACCGCCACGTCGAGCCTGACCGGCCCCGCCGGACCGTCCACGGTGCAGCCGATGCGGAACCCGCGCCGGCCCTCGGTGTCGGCCGCCGCGCGCTCGGGCACGCAGGAGACGGGATCGGGGAACACGTCCTCCAGCGCGTCGCCCGCGCCGAGCCGGGCCAGCGCCTCGTAGGCCCGCAGCGCGGACGAGGCACCGCTGCCGCTGGGGCCGGTGAGCAGGGTCAGCGGCCCCAGCGGCAGGGTTCGGCGCCAGTGCGACGCGAAGGCGGCCAGCCGCAGCTCGGTGACGACGGGGCGGACGGGCCGGGCCCGGGTGTCGGGAGCGGCGCGGGGCGGGCAGACGCGGGTGGTGCTCGGAGGAGGGGCTGTGGTGGTCATGCCCGGACCGTACGCACGGCTCCGGCGGGCGAACCGTTTTACCCGGACGAGCTTCCTACGATTGAGGGATGCCCGCCGGGGTCACCCCCTCCACCTCCATGCCGATCGGCGCGAGGAGGAAGACGTTCCGGTCCACCCGGTGCATGCCGCTGCCGAGTCCGAAGACGACCCCGCTGCTGAAGTCGAGGATGCGCTTCGCCACGTCCGTCTCGGCCGCCGTCAGGTCCAGCAGGACCGGGACCTGGGCGACGAGGTACTCGGCCACCTCGCGGGCGTCGGAGAAGACCTGGACCCGCAGCACCACCAGCCGGCGCTGCTCCTCGGCCCTGTGCTGCCCCATCGCGTCGTGGTCGACCCGGGAGGGCCACTCGTTGCGGCCCCGCAGCGGTACCACCTGCGCCAGGCCCTCCCACTGTGCGTCAGTGGCGTCGTACCTGTCGTACCTGCTCACAGGGTCACCTCGTCCGTGTGCCGGTCGCCGGTGCGCCGGCTGCGCTCGCTGTTCATCGGCCAATCCTCTCGTTCCTCACCCGTTCGGCCCACCAGCGACACGGCCGGGAATCCGATCCTCCGGACCGGCCCCGCCGTGTACCGGATCGGCCCCGCCGTGTACCGGATCGGCCCCGCCGCGTACCGGGTCGGTGCTGGCCGCGGCATCAACGTAGCCGGAGAGGCCGGGGCCGATCCAGTCGCCCTGCGCGCGGGCGGACGGACGGGCCGGGCGGGCGTACGGCGGGGCGGACCGGCCGGGGCCGGGACGGATGTTCCCGCCCCTGACCGGGGCGGCCGGTCGACAGCGTGCGCGGGTCACGGATCAGGTGCGGACCGGGCCGACCAGCCCCTGCTCGATATCCTGCGCCAGCGAGGCGACTTCGGACATCACCTCGAACACGCCCGTCTGCTCGGAGCCGTTCAGATGCCGGTACTCGGTGCCGACCGTCACGGCCAGCCGCTCGGGCAGGCCCAGGTCGGGGTGGCGTCCCTCGGCGACGATCCGGCGGGCCGCCTCCGGCGCGGGGATTCCGGCCGCGTGGCAGGTGTGGGCGCGCGTCCGTACGTGGGCGAGGTAGTCGATGTGGTCACGGACTCCGGCCGGGCCGAGGAGTGGTCCGTGGCCCGGCACGATCGTCTTGGCGCCGGTGGCCAGGACGCGTTCGCACGCCTCGATCACGTGGGCGAGCGGACCGGCCCAGTGGCAGGGGTGGTCGCCCGGCCGCTCGGGCGTGGAGCCGAAGATCACGTCTCCGGTGAACACCGTGTCGTGGTCCGGCAGATGGACGATCAGGTCGCCCGTGGTGTGGGCGGGCGGCAGCGCCGTGATCCGTACCGGGTGGCCGTCCAGGGTCAGTTCGAGCTCGCCGGTGAAGTACGTGGTGGGCACGACGGGTTCGGTCCCGGACCAGTCGAAGGGCCCGAAGTGCCGGGCCAGATAGGCCCCGAGAGGTGTCTCCGGGTCGCCGGAGGCGATCAGGGAGTGCTGCTGCTGGGGGGTGGGCTCGAAGTGCATGTGCTCGCGGGCCCCGCGCGTGACGATGATCTCGGCGTCCGGTACGACCCCGGCGCCCCAGAAGTGGTCGCCGTTGGCGTGGGTGACGATCACCCGGTCGATCGACACGCCCTCCGGCAGCCGTTCCTCGCTCGCCGCGAGGAACTGCCCGGCCAGCGCCCGGTCGTAGGGGGTGTCGATCCACAACGCCCCCGTGGGCGAGGCGAGCAGACCGCAGTTGGCCAGCCCCCAGCCCCTTTCCGGCGGCTGCCAGACATGGAGTCCCCGGCCCAGATCGACGATGTCCCCAGCTATGTTCGGCATGGTCGCGATTATGCCGCGCGCCCCGGGGCGTGCCGTCCGCCCCACCGGGGAGAACAGCACCTTCGCATGACGGAGGGCCGGGTGGCCTTCGCGCCCTCCCGGCCCTCCTGGTGGTGGAATCAGGCGTTCCCGGTCGCCGTTCCGTGTCAGGACTCCTCCGACTCCTCGAAGTAGGCGTCCAGGACCACGTCGAGCTCCTCCGGCCACTCCTTGAGCCGCTTCCGGCTCTCCGCGACCACCTCGGCGTTGAACCAGCGGCGCGAGGAGACGTGGACGGTGAGGGTGAACCGGCGGGCCATGCCGGCCGTCTTCACCTCGACCGCGGAGACCTCGGACCAGTCGAAGTCGGCCTGCTGGTCGTCGAGCGTGAACCGGATTCCCTCCTTGCCCACACGGATGGACCCGCGCCGGTCGCTGATCTCGAAGACCGGCGCACCGGACTCGTCGGCGTCGGCACCGGACGCGTCGGCGTCGGCGTCGGCCGACGCACCGGCGGGCGCGTCACCGTCGCCGGACGCGGCGGACTCGCCGGTGGCGTCCTCCGGTTCCTCGTCCACCCCCTCGGCGGTGGTCGCGGAAGGCTCGGCCGGAACGGCGTCCTGGATCCCGGCGTCGTCGGCTGCCGCCTCCGCCGACGTGCCGGCCTCCTCCTCGTCCCCGGTCCGTACCGGAACGGGGGCCGTCAGGCCGGGAATGTACGCCGGGTCGGTTCCCGCGGCGAACTCGGACTTCGTCTTCGCATCTATGCTCTGCTCCACGGCGGGCAGTATGGTCCACGAACCTGTACGAGAACCAGTCGCACCCCTCCCGCTCTGCTCAGAGCACCCCCTTGCGCCACTCCCGCACCAGCAGCCAGCCGAGGTAGAGGCCCCCGATCGCCATGGTGCAGATGCCCACCGGCAGGTCGTCGAGGAGCGGCACCTGCTGGGTGCAGAGGTCGGCCACCACCAGCAGCAGGGCGCCCGTCAGCGACGAGAGCAGCAGGTGCGGGCCGGAGAGGCGGGTGAGGCGTCTGGCGATCTGCGGCGCGGTCAGTGCGACGAAGGCGATGGGACCGGCCACCGCGACCGCGCCCGCCGAGAGGACGATGGCGAGGACGATCGCGACGCTCTTGGTCTTCTTCGGTCCGGAGCCGAGCCCTTCGGCGATGTCGTCGCCCATCTCGCCGACGACCAGCCGTCGGGCGAGCAGCGCGGTGACCGGGACGACCAGTGCGAGCACCACCCCGATGGTGGCCGCGTCCGTCCAGGACCGGGCCGTCAGGCTGCCATTGACGTAGGACGTGAGCGCGGAGGCCTTGTCCCGCTCGACGGCGTAGACGACGTACTGGGTGATCGCGCCGCCGATCGCCGCGACTCCGATGCCCGCGACCACCAGCCGGGCCGGGTTGCGGAAGCCGGTGCCGGTGGAGACGTACACGATCCCCATGGCGACGACGGCTCCGACGAGGGCACCGACCGGCACGGGGACCTGGCCGGGGAAGAACAGGGCGACGACGGCCGCGCCCGCACCCGCCCCGGAGGAGAGCCCGATGACGTCGGGGCTGCCGAGCGGGTTGCGGGTGACGGACTGGAAGAGGGCGCCGGAAAGGCCCAGCGCGGCGCCGGTACCGAGGGCGGTGACCAGACGGGGGCCGCGCAGGCGTTCCAGCACGAAGCGGTCCTTGCCCCGCGCTCCGCCGGTGAGCGCGGTCGGCAGGTCGGCCGGGTCGACGCCGAGCCGCCCGAGGGTGAGGGTCGCGACGGCGGCGGCGAGCAGCAGGACCAGCAGCGCGAGGGCCACCAGGACGGACGCCCTGCGGACGGGTATCGCCACCGTCGTGCCGATGCGCAGGTATCCCCGCGCACGCCCGGGGGCCGGCCGCGCGGGCCGCGTGGTGGTGGTCATGCCGTCCCCTTCATCCTGCGTACGGCGACGAGCAGCGCGGGTGCGCCGATGAAGGCGGTCACCACGCCGACCATCAGCTCGGTGGGCCGCATGACGACCCGTCCCACCACGTCCGCCAGGAGCAGCAGCGTGGGGCCGAGAAGGGCGGAGAACACGATCTGCGCCCGGAAGTCGACGCCGACGAGCGCACGGACCACGTGGGGCACCGCGAGACCGACGAAGGCGATCGGGCCGACCGCCGCGGTGGCCGCCGCGCTCAGCAGGGTGGCGGCGACGAGTCCGGCGGCGCGGGTGCGCGCGGGGCGCGAGCCGAGCGAGATCGCGGTGGCGTCGCCGAGCGCGAGGGCGTTGAGGCCGGGGCCGAGCAGGAGCGCGATCACCAGGCCCACCGCGGCGAACGGCAGCACGGACCACAGGACGTCGAGGTCCCGGCCGCCCAGCGCTCCGACCACCCAGTACCGGTAGCTGTCGAAGACCTTCGGTTTGCTGAGGGTCACGGCCTGGATGTACGCCATCAGGACGGCCGAGAGGACCGCGCCTGCCAGGACCAGGCGTACCACGCCCGGACCGGCGCCCGCCGTACCGATGACGTGGACGAGCACTCCGGCGAGCAGGGCTCCGGGCAGCGCCCACCACATGGTGGCGGTGGTGCCGGAGGCACCGAACCAGGCGGTGGCGGTGACGATTCCGGCGGAGGCGCCCGCGTTGATGCCGAGCAGGCCGGGTTCGGCCAGGGGGTTGCGGGAGACGCCCTGCATGAGGGTGCCCGCGACGGCGAGACCGGCTCCGGCCAGCACGCCGAGGAGCGTGCGGGGGTAGCGGCTCTCGACGACGGCGGCGACGTCGGGGGCGGCGCCGCCGGTGAGCACGTCGACGACCTCCCCGGGGGAGGTGGCCCGGCTGCCGAACATGACGCTCGCCGAGAGCGCGATGCCGAGGGCGACGAGCGCCAGGAGCAGGAGGAACGCCGAACGGGCGGTGCCGGTACGCGAGGTACCGGCACCGCTCGGCGGCGCGACCGTGGTGGTTGCCATGGAAGGGTGGACGCTCCCGCGCGGTTACTTGCCGGCGGCGGCGACGGCCTTGTCGATGAGCGGCAGGTAGCGGTCGATCACCCACGGCACGGTCAGCGGGTTGATGATCGAGGAGGCCGTGACGAAGGAGTTGTCGTTCGAGGCGACGACCGCGCCCTTCGCGACGGCGGGCATCGCGGCGTACAGCTTCTGCGCCTCGATCTCCTTGCGGGTCTTGTCGTCGGTGTAGAAGGTGAAGAGCAGGTCGCTGTCCTTCAGCTTCCCGGCGTTCTCCAGGCCGATGAGGGCGGAGTCGGTGCCCTCGGTCTCCTTGAAGGTGTCGACGACCGGGTCGACGGTCAGGCCGAGCTTGGAGACCATGGTCACGCGCTGCTCGGTGGGCTTGAAGATGCCGAGGGTGCCGGGGCCCGAGGTGTAGATGTACGAGAACGTCACGTCCTTGTACTGGGGGCGGCTCGCGGCGGCGTCCGCGAGTTCCTTCTCGATGGTCGCCTTGAGGCCGTCGGCGTCCTCGGTCTGCCCGAGCGCCTCGCCGATGATGTCGATCTGCTGGTCCCAGTCCGTGCTCCAGGCCTGGTCCGGGTAGGCGACGGTGGGGGCGATGTCCTTGAGGACGTCGTACTGCTTCTGCGTGATGCCCGACCAGGGGGCGAGGATGACGTCCGGCTCCAGTTCGGTGATGGCCTCGAAGTCGATCTCCTCACCACCGGTGAACTGGGTGGGGAGCTTGTCGCCGTTCTTCTTCACCGCTTCGTCGATCCACGGCAGGTAGCCGGAGGAGTCGCTGCCCCATGCGTAACTCTCGATGCCCACCGGAGTGGTGCCGAGCGCGATGGCGGTCTCGGCCGAGCCCTGGCCGAGGGTGACGACGCGTCGGGGCTTCTCGTCGATGGTCGCGGTGCCGAGCGAGCTCTTGATCGAGACGGGGAACGCCGCGCCGCTCTTCGCCGCGGACTTCGCCGGCTCCTTGTCGTCGCCGTCGGACGAGCAGGCGCCCAGGGCGAGCGTGAGTGCGGCGACGGTGGCGGAGGCGGCGAGCGCGTGAC